>NZ_JBAJEX010000001.1 GCF_039822265.1 Thiobacter sp. AK1 | reverse complement strand
TGAGCGGCTATTTTGCTCGGCTGGGTGCCGCCAGGCTGGAAGCCTATCAGGCACGTTAGCGGCGTGTCGGTAGTGAGCACGACATCGCGACAACTCCACGGCCTGCGCGTCGGCAAGCAGGTAGGGGCCGAAACCACCCACACCCTGTACAACGAGGCGCGCCAGCGCATCGCCGATCTGGACGCCTACAGCCAACCCACCCGCATCACCGAGCGTGGCTTCAGCCCCCTGGATGAGCAGGGCCAGGCCAAACCGACTCCGATCAGTCGCACGACCACCTACGCCTACCGGACGATCAACCACCGCAGCGTACTGGTGGCCATCGACGGGCCGCTGCCCAATGGGCCGCGGAACGACCCTTCAGGAGCAAGGGTCAGGCCTGAGGAGCAAGGGTCAGGCCTGTACTTTATACCCGTCTTTGCATCCGCCCGAGTTAGATAGCATCAAGTCGTCACCAGCGGCAGCGCCGGGGCCTGGCTGCCTCGCCTACCGTTCCTGTGATGCCGCTCTGACCCCGAGGCTGGCTTCGCGCGGGCTTGGCCGGGAAGAGGGCCTGCTCATCCTCCCCTGCGCCGCGGTGCACACCTTCGGCATGGCCTATGCCATCGACGCGGTGTTCCTGGATGCCCGGCAGCGCATCTGCCGAATCGTCGCGCCGCTGCCCCCGTGGCGCATTGCCGTCTGCCCAAGTAGTCGCGCGGTACTGGAGCTTTCGGCGGGGCAGGCGGAGGCGCTCGGGCTCGAGGTGGGCCAAAGCCTGACGGTTCTGGGCGAGGCGGGCCGGCCATGAGGCGCCGACTTCTGGCGGGACGTCTCCCGCGGCGGCGCGGCGCCTCCCTGGTGGAGTTCGTCGTCGTGGCGCCCACGGTGCTGATGCTGGGGCTGGCCACCCTGCAGGCCGGGCTGGTGTATCACGCCAAGAGCAATCTCAACTACGCCACCTTCGAGGCGGCGCGCGCCGGCGCCGTCGACCACGCCCGGCTGGACGCGATCTTCACCGGCCTGCGGCGGGGGCTGGTGGCCTACTACGGCGGCGGCACCACCCCGACGGAACTCGCCCAGTCCTACGTCCGGCTCGTAGCCGACCTGGCTACCAGCCCGGTGCGCATCGAAATCCTCTCACCCAGCAAGGAGAGCTTCGACGACTACGCCAGCCCGGCCCTGGCGGCCAAACTCAAGGTCAAGGGTCGCGTCATTCCCAACGCCAATCTTGCCTTCCTTCAGTGTCCGATGGATGTGCCGGGCTGCAACCACGACCCCAAGACCAACCGATCCGGCCAGAGCCTGCAGGATGCCAACCTGCTCAAGCTGCGCGTGACCTACGGCATTCCGCCGGAGAAACAAGTGCCGCTGGTGGGGCGCTTCTACACCTGGGCGCTGTCGGTGCTCGATGCCGACGACCCGGACACCTTCCGCAAGGCCCTCATCGCCCGCGGCCGCATCCCCATCGTCGCCCACACCGTCATCCGCATGCAGTCCGAAGCCATCGAGAACGACGCCATGGCTTCCATCCCGGGTCCGGGCAATGACGGCAAGCCAAAAGACCCCGGGCCGGGGCCGGGAGGCGGAGAACTGCCGAAGTGCCCGGTCACCGATCCGGCGTGTACGTCGGCGCCGGAGCCACCCGGCGGTGGGAATGGAAATAACGATGCGCCGTGTCCAGATGGCAGCAATATCTGTCCGGTGTGCACCGACGAAAACGGTAAGGTAATCAAGAAACCATGAGCAATTGGCAGCGCAATACATTCGCTTTCATGGTGTTGGCAGTAACCGCATGGTTCGGTATTGCACAGGCGCTGGATGCCATCAGCAGCGTTGCCCCGAAGTCGCCTTGCGAAAAGGAAATCTGCTTTATAACGCCCAAGGGTAAGGTTCAATATGAAAAAGAATTCGACTGCAAATTCAAGGATTGCCATCTCGCCAATGGCGAGGATATCTTCCGCTGGGCGATCGGGAAGAAAGAGACGGGATCGTCGTATGGCTATGACACCCCTGACGAAAATCCCTGTAACGCTGGCAATGACTACTGCGCCGCGACCACCGGCAACCCCGCATCGGCGGGCCAAAAGCCCTTCTACGCTGCTTCCTATGGCACGCAGCAGGTGACGCTGGGTAAACTGTTCGAGTGGATCAATCCGAACGGTGCAACGAAATTCAATCCGCCGCCGCAGTGTCTGAAGGAATGGTTTCTCGATGACAAAGCGCTGATGGGTGCGATGAAGGATGCGGACAAAGCCCGTGCATTCGGCGCGGGCCTGGTATCTGGCAGAAAGGTGCCTGCTGCAACCGTCAACACGGACGGCACGATCAGCTATCCCGCTATCCCCACCGATATCAAAACGAAGGCCGTCGAGCTTAAAATCCTCAAGGAGGATGACGCGAAAAGCGTGGCCGAGTGGAAGGAAATGTGGGAACGCATGGCGGCTTGGGAACGGCTCAGACAGATCATCGAGGCGAAGTGGAAGGAGATGAACGGGGATAAGGCGATGGCGTGGAAAGCTTTGTCAAGCTCAACCAATACTGAATATTTAAGCTTGCTTGATAGGGTGGAAATGCTGAACTCCAGTAAATATTATAGGGGAATCAAACCCTATATCGAATCAAAAATCTGGAATGAAGCCGCTGCCACCTTCGGGAACTACGCCTTGTTCGCCGCCGCACCGCCCAAGCTTTACACGCGCCTGATGGCGTTCTTCGCTAACACAGATTGCCATATCGCAGCGGTAAAGCAGATATTCGAATTACCCAAGCGTGGCTATGACGGCAAGCACGCCGATCCCGAGGATGCTGAAACCGAGAAATGGGTGAAGAAAGCCGCTGGCGCATGGAACGGATCAGGGGCGGCCGGTGATTACGCCAAGGAAGTATTTGACCTGTACAAAGCGTATTACGCCAAACATTTTGGGAAGACCGAGGTATGCAACTGATGAAAAAAGCGATTGGAAACATCCTTGCCGGGCTGCTGGTATTTGGACTGATCGGATGCGGGCAATCAGGCCAGGATACGACCCCCCCCAAGATTCCTGATCAGAATGGCAAAACAACCCAGCCAGCAACACTGCCCGCCATGGCTGAATCGAGCAAGATCGAACAGAACGAAGGGGATGTGCGCAAGTTGTTTATCGCCCAGCCCAAGCCTTTACTTGATCATGCCAATCAGCGTTCCATACTTGCATCAAGCCAGAAGAAATTGAAACCTATGGCCTTGGTGAAGGAGGTGGACTACCCGAAATCGCTTGTATTTGCCAGGGACGGGACGCTGTATTTCATCGGTGATCATGAAGACGCCATTGTCGCGCTTGCTCCCGATGGTAAAAGTAAAGTAATCGCCCGATCAGGGGTCATGGGGTACGTGACGCCAGATGATAAGACCGAGCGCGAGCCGGTGTACAACACGTTCGCGGGTTTGAGTATTTCCGAAGATGGAAATTTGCTCACGCTAAGAAATGGTGCTTACCCATTTGAAATTAATATCACTACTGGAGAAGCGAAGTTTCTGGGATTTGCGCTGCCAGACGGAACGCAAATCAAAAGTATTTCGGATTTTGACTCTGTGGCGAATCCAAGCCAGTGGACGTTCAAAGAGATTTATTGGTTTCAAGGAAAAGTGTTGTTACATACAGCACCCTACTTTTCTAAAGAAAGATCAGCTGTGGAATCTGGGAAATGGTTTTCCATTTCCCACAACGGCACGCTGAAACCGGTAAATAGCCATTTAGAACTACTACCGTTCTCGTATCTACGTGTGTTTGGTTCATTGACCCCCGACGGCTACATTTACGCCGCAGAAGAAGGCATGAGACCTGATGAACCAGATCGTGTAGTTCGCATCGGCGACCCTGGCCAATCCAGTCTGCGCAAGGATGCTACCCGTGTCACCATCGCCGAATTCAAACACGGCGAACTCACCGGCGCACTGGCCTTCAGCCCCAAGGGCGACTTGGCTGTCGGCGCTAAAAACGCCATCTACCTCATTTCGCGTTCAGCTAAAAAATGACCACCATGAATCGCCGCCATTTTCTTCTCGCCTCGATTGTGCTCTTGCCCGCCATGCCAGCCTGGGCCGGCATGCTCAAGGGCTCAACACCGCTGACAGGGCAACGTGAACAAGGCGTTTGGCTGGCCGTGCAACAACTCGCCGGTTTGCGCCTGACCAAGCCGGAAGAACAGACTCAAATCGTGTTCTTCTTCGACCCTAATTGCCCTGCCTGCGCCAAGCTCTGGCAGTGGTTCGATACGATGCCTCGCCGTGATGTGGCCAGCATGTGGATACCGGTGGCCTACATGAAACCAACGAGCGAAGCACGAGCCATTGCGCTGTTGCGCACAGCCGACCCGTATGCCGCATTGGCGCAGAATTTCCTGACATTCGATGCAGCCGCATGGGAGGGCGCAATGCCCCCGGTCAAAGACGCTACGCTCGCCGAGCAATCCAGCCTGCGCAAGAACACCCGCTACTGGAGTCGGTCGCTGTTTGGCGCCACTCCTTTGATTCTGTATCGCGCCAAGGCAGGCGGCATTTGGCAGGAAGTCGGTCTATCTGATGCGGCGGATCTTGACAGACTGCTTTCTCAACTCGCTACCGCGCGCCTGAGTGCTTACACGAAGTAACCGCATCACCCTGGCCTGCTGCGCGACGTCCGCGCCGGCAAGCCGCGCGCCGACGCCCTGCGCGAACTGGCCGCCCGCATGGACATGCCGGCGGTTGCGAGCTTTGTCGCCACCCTGATCCAGGCCGAGGCCACCGGCATGAGCCTGGGCCCGATCCTGCGCGCCCAGGCCGACCAGCGCCGCACTGCGGCGGTTACGTTTTTTTGGACAGTCGGATAAGCTAAAGCTGTCCGGTTGAAAGGAACGTGAAGCATGGGAGCAAAGCGCAAGCAGCACAGTGCGGAATTCAAGGCGCAAGTCGCGATGGCGGCACGGGCGGGGGACAAGACCCTGGTGGAGCTGGCCTCGGAATACGGGGTGCATCCGACGATGATTAGCACCTGGAAACAGGAACGGGTAAAGAACGCCAAGAACCTTTTCGAGTGGGGCAACAAGAAAGCCGCCGACCCGCAGGCGGTGATCGACAACCTGCAGCGCAAGATTGGCCCGTTGCAGGTCGAACGGGATTTCTTGGCCGGACAGTCCGCCATTGCCCGCCTCGTGAGAGGCGCGCGATGATTACCCCGGACAGCGAGCTGTCCGTGGCCCGGCAAGCCAAGCTGCTCGGCGTCTCGCGCAGCAGCGTCTATTACCGGCCCAAGCCGCAATCTCAGGAAGAACTCGATCGCCTCAAACGGCTGGACGAACGCTTCACCGACAACCCGATGTACGGCAGTCGGCGTTTGCAGGTCATGCTCAAGCGCGAAGGGATTCTGGTTGGACGCCGGCGCATCCGGCGCCTGATGAAAAGCTCGGACTCTGGGTGGTCGGTCCGAAACCCGACACCAGCAAGCCCCATGCGGCGCACAAGGTCTATCCCTACCTGCTGCGCGGCCTGCTGATCGAACGGCCGAACCACGTCTGGGCGACCGACATCACCGACATCCGCATGCGGCACGGTTTCCTGTACCTGTGCGCGATCATGGACTGGGCGATGCGGAAAGTGCCGAGTTGGCGCTTGTCGAACACCCTGACGAGCGACTTCTGCACAGCGGCGTTGCGGGCGGCGCTGGCGCGTTACGGTGCCCCGGAGATATTCAACACCGACCAGGGCAGCCCATTCACCAGCGCCGAATGCACCGACGTGCTCAAGGCGCATTCGATCCAGATAAGCCAGGATGGACGCGGGCGATGTCACGACAACATCTTCGTCGAACGGCTGTGGTGGACCGTCGCACGAATGGGTCTATCTGCGCCCCTGCGACAACGGCACCGAGCAGCAGCGTCGTCTCGCCCAGTGCTGCGAGTGGTATAACCGCCGAGGACTTGCCCGTCGCTGGACTGGCAGACACCCGACGAAGCCTACTTCGGCACCCAGCCGCAAACCCAGCCGATGGCGGCGTGACATGGAAAGCCAATGCACTGTGGATTTGTGGGCAGCCGGCAGCACCCGCCTGACCGCGAAGCCGCGGTCCCCCATGGACAAGCCATGGACAACGCTTACCCACAGGTCGGCGGCTGCCCACCAGCGCCACAGCGCGCAAGTTACAATCCTGCAAATCCGGGAAGGGCACTACAGCTCTCTACACATACGCTTGCGGTGGAGGGGGGAAGCCGATATAGTTACCAGCATGTCGAACGCGCACCAATACCGGTTCGTCTCCTTCCCGGCCAACGTCCTGCTGGCCGCGCTGCTGCTGCGCCTTGCGCGCTGAAGACTCCGACTTTCCCCCTTCGCTGTATTGACCCGATCGGCTAAACTGCCGGTTTCATTGGATTTTTCGCACGCCCTCGGGGCGTGCCCCGATGTGGGAGCTCACCATGGCCAAAGACAAGCTCATCATTTTCGACACCACGCTCCGTGACGGGGAGCAGAGTCCGGGTGCTTCCATGACCAAGGAGGAAAAGGTGCGCATCGCGCGTCAGCTGGAGCGCATGCGCGTGGATGTGATCGAGGCCGGTTTCCCGGCTGCCTCCAATGGCGACTTCGAGGCGGTCAAAGCGGTCGCCGACGTGATCAAAGACAGCACGGTCTGCGGGCTGGCACGGGCGCTGGAGCGGGACATCGACCGCGCCGGTGAGGCCCTGCGCGGCGCGGTGTCCGGTCGCATCCACACCTTCATCGCCACCAGTCCCATCCACATGGAGAAGAAGCTGCGCATGACGCCGGAGCAGGTATTGCAGCAGGCCGTACAGGCAGTCAAATGGGCGCGCAAGTGGACGGACAACGTGGAGTTCTCGCCGGAGGATGCCGGTCGTTCCGAACTGGATTTTCTCTGCCGCGTGCTGGAGGCGGTGATCGATGCCGGCGCTACCACGATCAACATTCCGGACACCGTGGGGTATAACCTGCCGCATCAGTTTGGTGAGCTGATCCGTCAGTTGCGCGAGCGGGTACCCAATTCCGATAAGGCGGTGTTCTCGGTACATTGCCACAACGATCTGGGATTGGCGGTAGCCAACTCCCTGTCCGCGGTGCTAAACGGTGCGCGGCAGGTGGAGTGCACCATCAACGGCCTCGGCGAGCGCGCTGGCAATGCGGCGCTCGAGGAAATCGTCATGGCGGTACGCACGCGTCAGGACGTGTTTCCTTGCGACACGACCATCGACACCACCCAGATCGTGCCGGCCTCGCGTCTGGTGGCCAGCATCACCGGCTTTGCAGTGCAGCCCAACAAGGCCATCGTCGGCGCCAATGCCTTCGCCCATGAGTCTGGCATCCATCAGGATGGTGTGCTCAAGCATCGCCAGACCTACGAGATCATGCGCGCCGAGGACGTGGGCTGGACCGCCAACAGGATGGTGCTGGGCAAGCACTCCGGCCGTAACGCCTTCAAGACCCGCCTCAAGGAACTGGGTATCGAGCTGCCGTCGGAAGAGGCGCTCAACGCAGCCTTCGCGCGCTTCAAGGAGCTCGCCGACAAGAAGCACGAGATCTTCGATGAAGACCTGCACGCCCTGGTGAGCGACGAGGCCCAGCTACTGGAGAGCGAGATCTACCGGCTGGTCTCGCTACGGGTGTGTTCGGAGACGGGGGAAATTCCCCACGCGCGCGTGGTGCTCGCTGAGCATGGCGTGGAGAAGGCTGCCGAGGCGGATGGCAGCGGGCCAGTTGATGCTTCCTTCAAGGCCATCGAAGCGGTGGTGAAAAGCGGAGCGGAGCTTTTGCTTTATTCGGTCAACAACATCACCAGCGGCACCGATGCACAGGGTGAGGTGACGGTGCGCTTGTCCAAGGGTGGACGCATCGTCAATGGCCAGGGCGCGGATACCGATATCGTGGTGGCCTCCGCCAAGGCGTACATCCACGCCCTCAATCGCTTGCACTCTCGGTTGGAACGGGCGCACCCGCAGGTTTGAGTGGGGCCCGGGGCGGGATGCTGGCCACCAAGGCGCGCAGTTTGGCGGGTGGCACCGGCTTGTGCAGCACCGGGTAGCCGTGCTCCCGGGCGCGCTTGAGATGATCGGCGGCGGTATCACCCGTGATCAGCACCGCTGGGACGGCCGCGCCCACCGCTTCCTGTACCGCATCGATGGCGTCGATGCCGGTACGTCCCCCTGCCAAGCGGTAATCCGCGATCACCAAATCCGGCAGGCGGTCGGCTTGCAGCAACTGGGCGACGGCCTCGTCAGCGGAGGCGCTGGCGATCACTTTACAACCCCAGTCCGACAGTAGGGTCTGGGTGGCCTCGCGGATGATGCGCTCATCCTCGATCAGCACCACCAGCCGCTCTGCCGAGGCGCGCAGAAATTCCGGTGCGGGGGCCGCTTCTTCTGTGCGCGCATTCTGGCGCAAGACACCCCGTGGTACGGTGACGGCGAAGCAGGCGCCGCGTCCCGGGCGGGAGCGCACGTCGATGGGATGGTGTAACAGCTCGGCCAGACGCTTGACGATGGCCAATCCCAGCCCCAGCCCCTTGCTGCGGTCGCGTTCCGGATTGGCGATTTGGTAGAACTCCTCGAATACGCGTTGCTGTTCCTCTTCCGGGATGCCAGGTCCACTGTCCCACACTTCGATGCGCACCAGCTTGCCACGCCGCCGCGCGCCGATCACCACGCCGCCTTGCTCGGTGTAGTTGACGGCATTGGCCGCCAGGTTGCGCACGATGCGCTCCAGAAGCAGCGGATCGCTGCGCACCACCAGGGCGGTGTCCACCACCTGGAAACGGATTCCCTTGTGGTAGGCCTTGCCGGTGAAATCCCGGCGTACGTTGTCGAACAGATCCTTGAGCCGGAAGCTCACTACGCATGCCTTAATGGCGCCCGCATCCAGCTTGGAGATGTCCAGCAACGAATCGAACAGGCTGGTGAGAGCGATGATGGAAGCCTGCATCTGGTCGGCGATGTGACGCACTTCCGGATAGCGCAGACGCTCCACCAGGGTGGCGGCGAACAGGCTTAAGGCATGCATGGGCTGGCGCAGGTCGTGGCTGGCCGCGGCCAGGAACCGGGACTTGGCGCGGCTTGCCGCCTCGGCCTGGTCGCGCGCTCGTTCGGCGGCGTTTTTCTCCACGGTGAGGGCGGTCTCCAGTGCCTCGCGCCGGGCGATTTCCGACAGCAGGGCTTCGTTGCTGACCCGCTGGGCTTCCAGGGCCGCAAACTCGCGCCGGCGCAGGTGACTGAAGCGGTAAGCGGCTAGGGTGCCGAAGCTGTTGATGAGAAGCAGCACCCCCAAGAGCGAGATCAGAGTGGTCTTGTCGGCTTGCGCCCAGCCAAAGAGGTAAACCAGGAAGGAGACGGTGCCCACCAAGGCCACACCAAAAGCCAGCAGGAAGCGGTTAGGCAGAAACACATAGACCGCCACCAGGATCACGATCATGGCGCTGGCGTGGGCGGCGAGGTCGCCGGGCCGGGTGATGATAATGACGAAATTGCCGGCGATGGCTATAAGCTCGATGAAGCTCGCGGCCCAGCCATTGGTTACCCAGGCGGGGTGGTGTTCCACCCACTGCATTAGGCCGATGGCTAGAGCGGTGATCGTAGCGCGCAGGTAAAACAGTCGCCAGAAGGCGGGGCTGTCGCCGAGAGCGGCGTAATCGGGAATGGCGAAGGCCAGGTAGAAGAATGCGCCCACTGCCACCGCCATGCGGAAATCGGTGCGCAGGCCCGGGTAGGCCTTTTGCCGGTAATAGCGTTCCATTTCGGGGTCGCGGAACTCGGCGGTGAGAGGGGCGAGACGCACCGCCTCGCTGGCGGTGGGGGATGACGATGTCGAATGGGATGCCAAAGCCATGGCAGACTCACTCGCCCACGAGCGCGCGTTTGGTCTGCTCGACCTTGACCAGGAAGCGCTGCAGACGGGCTTGATCGGCGGCGGACGGATCGAGATAGCGTAGGCCCACGCGCGTTTCCACCCGGCCGCCGCGCAGATTGACGGGGGTGATGTGGCGCACCTCCACTGCGACGTGCAGATCGTCCAGAACGTGCTCAAGCCTCAGGGTACAGGCATCGAAGCGGTCTAACACCTGGGCGCGCGCCAGGCTCTCATTGGCGATCACGCACACCCCACCCGCGCTGATGTCATGGATGCGCAATCCTTCCCGCCCGCTTTGCACGGCGGGCAGGTGGACGCGTGCGTCCATGGAAAGCGGTACTACTGCACGAAAGTAATCGCGCCGCTGCAGACGCAACACCGCCTGGGGTAGCCAGGCGATGAAGGCGGGGCCGCCGCCAAAGTGGGTCTTGGCCGCAGGGCCGGTACTCCACTGCACGCGGATGCCGTCTTGGATGCCCACGAACAATAGGCGCTCGCTTTTGAGCAGCCTTTCGTTCATCTCCGCTTGGCTACCCACGTCGAACACGAAAGTCTCCTGCGCCGGGCGCACGTCCAGCAGAGCGGTCAGGATGAAATGCCGTCCCTGGTCGAAATACACCGCCAGCGAATCGGCATGCGTGTTCAGGCTGCGCAGGATATGCACCACCTCCGTGCGCGCTTCCAGCCAGTACTGGCCCAGGTCATGCGTGGGATCGATGGGCAGCAGCGTGTTTTCTGAGGTGCTCATACGCGCGGCTCACGGGCATCGGCGGGCGCGGCATCGCAACGGATCACGCCTTCCGACACCCGTTGCGCCACACCTAGGAAATCGTGCTCGAGACTTTGGGTGTATTCCAGGATGGTGTAGCCAGCGCAGCCTTGCGTGAGGGCGATCTCCTCGGCGCGACGGCGGAAGATGGGCTCGGCTTCGCCCTGCCCGCCGCGCGTCAATTTGCCCTGGCGCACGGTGATGCGGTAGCGGTCGGGGGCGATACGCCGGTCCTCCACGTCCCAGCGAAAGCCGTCATGGGTGTAGTACACCACCGCCACCACTGCCAGCGCCTCCTTGTTGGAGAGATGGGGTAGATCAAAGGTGGAACAGCCCGCGAGCAGCCACCCCAGCGCCAGCGACAGCAGGGATTTCATGGCCGCCTCTTGGCGCGCCGCCCCTCGACCAGCTCCTGGATGAGCGGCGTGAAAATCACGTCCAACGCCAGCCGTAGCTTGCCACCCGGCACCACCATGGTATTGGGACGCGACATGAAAGAGCCACTGATGCGCCGCAGCAGATCGGGAAAATCGAAGCGCTTGGGATCACGGAAATGGATCACCAGGATGCTTTCGTCGGCGCTGGGCACGTCACGGGCGATGAACGGGTTGGAGGTATCCACCAAGGGCATGCGCTGGATGTTGATGTCCGTGATGCCGAACTGGGGCACGATGAAATGGACGTAGTCGCGCAGCCGGCGCAGGATGGTGCTGGTGACTTCCTCCACGGTGCAACCGGTCTTGGCACAGTCGCGGTGGATCTTCTGGATCCATTCCAGGTTCACCGCGGGCACGATGCCGATCAACAAATCCACGTACTGGGCGGCATTCACCCCGTTGCCGCCGTTGCCGCGCCGATCGCGGAAATCGGCGGCCAGATGGGCAGGGCTGGACCGGCGCCGGGTCCAGGTTTGGGCGGCCACGCCGCCGTGCATGCCCTCGTAGAACAGGAGATCGGTACCCTCAGGCAGCGGTTCCCATGGGGTGAAGGTGCCGATGGCACGATTGAAACGGCGGGCATCGTCCTCGTCGCGCACGTAATGGCGGATCATGCCGCCGCCGGTCTTAGAGTACGTGGCGAACAGCTCCTCTAGCTTGTCGAACAGATTGCACTCGGGGCCGAACAGACTCACCGGCCGGCCCTGTGCGGTGGATTCCTCGATGAAGCGATCCATTTCCGGCTTTTCGTAGCGGAAGAAGCTGTCCCCCTTCACCAGCGCGGGGGTGATGCCCTGGCGACGGAAAATGTCGGCGAAGGCATGGCGCACCGTGGTGGTTCCCGCCCCGGCGGAGCCAGTGATGGCGACGATGGGGTGTTTGACTGACACGGTTTCTCCTTCGGTGCGAATACCCGCTTTAAGGTCTGTGATAAGGCTCACAGGATAGGCCAAGCGAAAGCGGATTAGCAAGCCGAAAGAGGAAGTTAGCCCTTGCACGAGAGGGCGGCCGGGGCGGGTACAATGAGGCATGGGCCGCGCTTTCCTACCATGCCTTCTGCTTGCCTTGGCGATCATGCCTGCGCATGGGCAGCGCCTGCGCCAAGCCGATTTGGAATTTTCCATCTCCCCCCGCACCCCGGAGCAACTCATGGCCTTCTATGCCGCGCGTGGCTTTCCGCCGGCGGCAGTGGAAGTGATCGCGGCCAGTTGTTTCCTCACCGTGGGCATCGTCAACCACGGGCGTGACGTGGTGTGGCTGGAGCCGGCGCGCTGGCGCTTCGAGACATTGGATGGCCGCCCCGTTCGGCGCCTCGCCCGCGAGGAATGGGAAGCCCGTTTCGAGCGCCTGGCCGTACCCTTGGCCCCGCGTGCCACCTTTGGCTGGACCCAGTTGCCGGAAAGCCGTGACCTGCAACCGGGCGAGCCAGTCGGCGGCAATGTCGCGGTGGAACCCCCTGCGGGACCTTTCCGCCTCATCGCGCGGTTTCGCACCGGCGCCGACGGTAACGGCCCACCCCTTAAGCTGCGCGTGGAGCCGCTTACCTGCCCCGGAAGCCAGCCATGAGGGTGCTCATGCTCTTATTGCTTTTCGTGGCGACGGCGGGCCACGCCGCCCAGCCGCCAGCCGGATTGATGGCCCTGGACGGGCGGCCTGCCCCGGCGCTCAAGCTCACGGACCTGGACGGGCGGACGGTGGACCTGGCGAGCCTGCGGGGACGCTGGGTGATGGTGCACTTCTGGGCGAGCTGGTGCGGGCCTTGCCGGCGCGAGATGCCTACGCTGGTCACTGTGATGCGCACGCTGCCGCCCGAGCGGCTGACGGTGCTCCTGGTCAATACCGCGGAAAGCGAGGACGACGCCTTTGCCTTCCTCGCCAGCGTGGCACCGGAACTGTCCACGCTGCTGGATCGGGATGGCCAGGCCACCGCCCGCTGGCAGCCCCGTGGCCTGCCTTCCACTTTTCTGGTGGACCCAGACGGCCGCCTGCGCTATCTCGCCCTAGGTGGCCGCGATTGGTCCGCGCCCGCCTATCTCGCATTCCTGGGGGAATTGGCTGCGTCCAATGAAGACTCGCGAAAGTAGGCGCTTCGCCGGGCCCATCATGCTATTGAGCATTACGTAAGTAGGTGACACCCTTGTGTCGTCCCCGCGCAAGCGGCGACCCAGGAACATGGCGAGGAATACCCTGGATTCCCGCTTTCGCGGGAATGACGTTTGACTTACGCAGCCTGTCAAGTACTTACCTAACCCTCAATAAGCAAGCGGCATTGAGGAAGGTTAGTGGCAGGGGCTTTAGCCGGGATCGGGATCGCTTCACCACGGGCGCTTCACTCAGCGGGCGCGAAACGCACCGTCATTTGCGTGAAAACGTGGTCCGCGTTGAGGTCATGTTCGACGGGGCAATTGCCTCGGCGCGTGGCGACCGGTAGGCTTGGCACTCGTTTGCCGGAAACCTGCCATGCGTCGCGATCCCCTGCCTGATGTCTATCCTGCTCCCGCTGCCACGACCCCGGGGAGCTTCCGGGTGGTGCTGGTGAGCCCATATGAACTGGGTCGCCAGCCGTTCGCCCTAGCCCACGCCGCAGCCTGGCTTAAGCGTGCGGGCATGGCCGTGGACTGCCTCGACTTGTCGCTGCAGAAGCTCGATCCGAACGTGCTTGCCGGCGCCCAGGTGGTCGCCTTCTACCTGGGCATGTACACGGCCACCCGCATCGCCATGGAGGCGCTGCCGCGGGCGCGTGCCCTCGCCCCCCAGGCTGCCTTCGCCGCCTTTGGGCTGTATGCGCCCGTGAACGAATCGTTGTTGCGCGCGTTGGGGGTGGCGGCCGTGTTCGGTGGCGAATCGGAGCCCGATTTGCTGGCCTGGGCGCAGACGCTACGTGCAGGCCATGTTGCGCCGCGCCCGACCCGCGTGCACACCGGGCGCATCGAGTTTTTGCTGCCGGATCGCTCGGGCCTGCCACCTCTAGCGCGCTATGCCCATCTGGTCCTGCCGGATGGGGGCCGTCGCACCGTGGGATTCGTGGAGACCACCCGCGGCTGCAAGCACCTGTGCCGGCATTGCCCCGTGGTGCCCGTGTACCAAGGGCGCTTCCGCGCCGTGCCCCTGCCGGTTGTGATGGCGGACATCGAGCAGCAGGTGGCGATGGGGGCAGAACACATTTCCTTTACCGATCACGATTTCCTCAATGGGCCCAGCCACGCCTTGAGGGTGGTGCGGGCCATGCACGCTCGCTTTCCTTCGCTCAGCTTCGACGCCACCATCAAGATCGAGCATCTCATTCGCCATGCCGAGGTGCTGCCGCTACTCAAGGCGGCCGGGTGTGCCTTCGTCATCAGCGCGGTGGAGTCGGTGGACGACCGTGTGCTCGCCCATCTGGCGAAGAACCATACACGCGCTGACTTTGTGCGGGCGGTCGAATCGCTGCGGACCATCGGTTTGCCCCTGGCGCCCACCTGGGTGGCCTTCCACCCCTGGTCCACCCTGGAGGGCTATCTCGACTTGCTTAAGACGCTGGTGGAACTGCGCCTGGTGGAGGCGGTGCCGCCGGTGCAGCTGGCCATCCGCCTGCTGGTGCCCGCGGGCTCGCGGCTCATGGAGTTGCCGGAGCTCGCGCAGCGGCTCGGTCCGTTCGACGCGCGTTTGTTGGGCCATCCCTGGCACCACGCGGATTGCCGTGTGGATCGTCTCCAGCAGGAGGTGGAGCGCCTCGCGGCGGCAGGCGAGCAAGCCGGCTTACCGCGCCGCGCCATCTTCGAAACTATCTGGCAGGCGGCGCACCGGGCTCTGGGACGGGCGGCGCCCAGTCTGGCCGGGCGCGATCTGGGCGCGCCCATTCCCCATCTGTCCGAACCCTGGTACTGCTGCGCCGAACCCACCGCGAAGCAGTTGCAAAGCTTTTGAGATCGATATGGCGCGCGTGCTGCTTCTGCTGCCGGTGGCGGGCTATCGCAACGAGGATTTTCTCGCCGCCGCGCAACGCCTCGAGGTCGAGGTGATTGCCATCGCCGACTACTGTCCCCGTCTGGCGCCCCGCTGGGGTCTGTCGCCTTTGGCTGCGGTGCCCTTCGACCGGCCGCAGCTGGCAGTGGAAATCGTCCTCAAACATCTCACGGCGCGGCCCGATGCGGTGCTTGCCGCCGACGATCATGGGGTAGAACTCGCCGCGCTTTTGCGCGAGCGGCTCGGCCTGGCGGGCAATCCCCCCGCGGCGGTGGCTCGCCTACGGGACAAACTTGAGTTTCGCCAGCTGCTGCGCGAGGCGGCGCTTTCTTGTCCCCCATTTGCCCACCTGCCAGACGAGGTCGAGCCAGATACCTGGCAGCCGCCCTGTGACTACCCTGTGGTGGTGAAGGCGCGCCGGCTGTCTGCCAGCCGCGCCGTGGTGCGTGCGGACGATGCGGCCTCCTTCGCGAGCGCGGTGCGCCAGGCGCGCAGAATCCAGCGCTACGCCGACCGACAGGCGGGGCAGCTGGGGCTTTTAGTGGAAGCCTTCATTCCCGGGCGCGAATATGCTTTGGAAGGCCTGCTCGACGATGGACGTCTGCGCGTGCTCGCCCTGTTCGACAAACCGGACCCCCTGGATGGGCCCTATTTCGAGGAGACCCTTTATGTCACACCGTCGCGCCTGCCAGCGGCGACTCAGCAGGCGATCGCGGATGCGGTGCAACGGGCTTGTCGTGCCGCCGGCCTGGTGACCGGCCCGGTGCACGCGGAAATGCGTGTCAATGACGCCGGCGTGTGGTTGCTGGAAATCGCGCCGCGCGCCATCGGTGGTCTGTGTGGGCGCGTGTTGCGCCACGCCCTGGGCATGAGTCTGGAGGAACTGATTCTGCGTCATGCGCTCGGGCAGCCCGTGCCCGAAGCGACGGCAGGGGAGGGTGCCGGGGTGATGATGATTCCCATCCCCCGTCGTGGCATCTACGAGGGCGTGGATCATTTGCAGAAGGCCGCTGCCGTGCCCGGGATCACCGACATCCAGATCACCGTGGAAGCAGGCACGCTGCTCAAACCCGTGCCGGAGGGTGCGTCCTACCTCGGCTTCATCTTCGCGCGCGCAGCCGATGCGACTGCTGCCGAGACCGCCCTGCGCGCAGCCCATGCCCAGCTTGCCTTGCGCATCCGTCCGGAAGTGGAGCTGGTGCCAAGCGATGGATAGAATGGCTGCGCCCTGCTCGCCTCGTTCTTCCAGCGTGGCGCCGTTCGTGCGCGCGGCGCGGCCACATGCAAAGGCGTGATTCCAAGTGAGAGTGGTGCCGACCCATCTACCAGACGTGCTGGTGCTCGAGCCCAAGGTGTTCGGCGACGAGCGCGGATTCTTTTTCGAAAGCTACAACCGGCGCGCCTTCGCCCAGGCGACTGGCGTCGATTGCGAATTCGTGCAAGACAATCACTCGCGTTCGGTACGCAACGTGCTGCGCGGCCTGCACTATCAGATCCGGCAGCCCCAGGGCAAGCTGGTGCGGGTGGTGGCGGGCGAGGTGTTCGACGTGGCCGTGGATCTGCGCCGTTCCTCTCCCCATTTCGGACACTGGGTGGGGGTGCATCTGTCGGCCCAGAACAAGCGCATGGTGTGGATTCCGCCAGGCTTCGCCCACGGCTTTCTGGTGCTCTCCGAGGCGGCCGAGTTCCTCTACAAGACCACGGACTACTACGCGCCTGAGCACGAACGCTGCCTGCGCTGGGATGATGCCAGCGTGGGCATCGTCTGGCCGCTCGCCGGCAAGCCGCTGCTTTCTGCCAAGGACCGGCAGGGGGTGTCTCTGGCGCAGGCGGAGGTCTATCCGTGAACATTTTGCTCATTGGCAAGAATGGCCAGCTGGGCTGGGAGCTTGCCCGCGCCCTCTCGCCCCTGGGCCGGCTCACCGCTCTTTCCCGCGCAGAGCTGGATCTGACGGACGCCGAGGCCATCCGTCAGGCGGTGCGTCACGTGGGACCGGCCCTCATCGTCAATGCCGCGGCCTACACCGCCGTGGATCGGGCCCAGCAAGAGCGGGAGACGGTCTTCGCGGTCAATGCCGCTGCGCCGCGCATCCTCGCCGAGGAGGCGAAGCGGCTCGGCGCGGCCCTCATCCATTATTCCACCGATTACGTGTTCGACGGGGGAAAGAACGCGCCCTACCAAGAAATCGACGCGCCCCGCCCCTTGAACGTCTATGGTGAATCCAAGCTGGAGGGGGAGCGGGCCATCGAGGCGCTGGCCCCCAGTTATCTCATCCTGCGCCTGAGCTGGGTGTATGGACTGCGGGGCGGCAATTTCCTGCGCACCATCCTGCTGCTTGCCAAGGAGCGCGATGAGCTGCGCGTGGTGGACGACCAGATTGGGGCGCCCACCTGGAGCCGGCTGATCGCCGAGGCGAGCGCCGCCATCGTCGCCCAGGCGCACGCCCACGGTGGCATTGCCGAATTCCTGGCGGACAAGGGTGGCCTCTACCATCTCGCTAGCGCTGGCCAGACCAGCTGGTGTGGCTTCGCCCAGGCCATCATCGCCCACGCGCCGCTGCTGGCGCGACGGCCACCGGTGGTGCCCATTCCCAGCCGCGAATATCCCCTGCCGGCGCCGCGTCCGGCCTATTCCGTGCTGGACAGTAGCCGCGCTGCGCGCGTCTTCGGCGTGGCGCTGCCGGACTGGCGGCTGTCCCTGCTTTCCTGTCTGGCGGATATGATGCCCTGAAGGCGCGTGCAAGGCCGCGCGCTTCACCAGTAGAATAGAGATTCGCCCGCGCCCTTCCGGAAACCGCCCGTCATGAGCATTCTCGTCGATAAACACACCAAGGTTCTATGCCAGGGTTTCACTGGCAAGCAGGGCACGTTCCATTCCGAACAGGCCATCGCCTACGGCACGCGCATGGTCGGTGGGGTTACCCCAGGCAAGGGTGGCCAGACCCATCTCGGCCTGCCGGTGTTTGACACCATGCGCGAGGCTGTGGCGGCCACCGGCGCCCAGGCCAGCGTGATCTACGTGCCTTCGCCTTTTGCGGCCGATTCCATCATGGAGGCTGCCGATGCCGGCATCGAGCTCATCGTCTGCATCACCGAAGGCATTCCGGTGCTGGACATGCTCAACGTCAAGGCGGCGCTCAGGGCCAATGGCGCCAAGCTCATCGGTCCCAACTGTCCCGGCATCATCACCGCCGGCGAATGCAAGATCGGCATCATGCCCGGCTTCATCCACAAGCCCGGTAAGATCGGCATCGTCTCCCGTTCTGGCACGCTCACCTACGAAGCCGTGCACCAGACCACCCAGCTCGGGCTGGGGCAGACCACCTGCGTGGGCATCGGTGGCGATCCCATCAAGGGCCTGGATTTCATCGACTGCCTTAAGATGTTCGAGCAAGATCCCGCCACGGAAGGCATCGTCCTGGTGGGCGAGATTGGCGGCACGCGGGAGGAGGAAGCGGCGGAATACATCAAGGCACACGTGAAGAAGCCAGTGGCGGCCTATATCGCCGGTGTGAGTGCGCCGCGCGGCAAACGCATGGGCCATGCCGGCGCCATCATCAGCGGCGGCAGGGGCACGGCAGCGGACAAGATCCGCGCGCTCGAGGCGGCGGGTGTGATCGTGGCCCGCTCGCCAGCGGAGATCGGCGTGGCCATGCAGGCCGCCCTGGGTCAAGGGATGAGCCCAGCAGCATGAAAATCGCCATCGCGCAAATCGACTTGGTGGTGGGCGACCTGGCAGGCAATGCGCGGCGCATCCTGGAGGCCGCGCGCCAAGCGCAGGCTGCGGGCGCGCAGCTGCTGGTCACACCAGAGCTTGCCCTCTCCGGTTATCCGCCGGAGGACCTGGTGTTGCGCCAGGGTTTCTGCGAAGCCTGCCTCGATACCCTGCATGGGCTCGCGCGCGAGCTTGGCGGCATCACGGTGGTGGTGGGGCATCCCGACGTGGTGGGCGAGCACCGCTACAACGCTGCCTCCGTGTTGCAGGACGGACGCATCCTCACCACCTATCACAAGCACAAGCTGCCCAACCACACGGTATTCGACGAGGTGCGCTATTTCACCCCGGGCACAACCGCCTGCGTGTTCGAGCTTAATGGCGTGAAGATCGGCCTCAATATCTGTGCCGATATCTGGGAGACGGCGCCCGCGCGGCTGGCGCGCGAGGCTGGGGCCGAGCTTTTGCTGGTGCTCAACGCCTCCCCCTACCACATGAACAAGCAAGTCAGCCGCGAGGATGTGGTGCGGCAGCGGGCGCGAGAAAACGGTTTGGCCGTGGTGTATTGCAACCTGGTTGGCGGCCAGGACGAGTTGGTGTTCGACGGTGCCTCCTTTGCGGTGGATGCGGCGGGCAACCTCACCCACCGCTTCGGATTCTTCGAAGAGGCGCTCGGGTTTGTAGAACTGGATGGGCCAATGCCGGTGGCCGGCGAGATCGTGCCAGAACCTCCCCTCGAGGCGCTGGTGTATCGTGCCCTGTGTCTTGGCGTGAAGGACTACGTAGAGAAAAACGGCTTTCCCGGCATCGAGCTGGGGCTGTCTGGTGGCATCGATTCCGCGCTCACCCTGGCCATTGCCGTGGATGCCCTGGGGCCGCAGCGGGTGCACGCGGTGATGATGCCTTCCCAATTCACCGCCGACATGAGCCGGGAGGATGCGCGGGAAATGGCCCGCACCCTGAAGGTGCGCTATTCCGAGATTCCCATCAAGCCCATCTACGATGCCTTCTTGAACAGCCTGGCGGATGAATTCAAAGACTTGCCCTTCGACACGACCGAGGAAAACATCCAGGCGCGCATCCGCGGCACGCTGCTCATGGCGCTGTCCAACAAATACGGCACCATTGTCCTCACCACTGGCAACAAGAGCGAGCTGGCGGTGGGCTATGCCACCCTCTATGGCGATATGGCGGGCGGTTTCGGTGTGCTAAAGGACATCCCCAAGACCTTCGTGTATCGGCTGGCCCACTACCGTAATGGCTTATCGCCCGTGATTCCCCAGCGGGTCATCACCCGCGCTCCTTCCGCGGAACTGCGCGCCAACCAGACCGATCAGGACAGCCTGCCACCCTACGACGTGCTGGACGGCATCATGGAGGCTTACGTGGAGCGCGATTTGTGCCCCGAGGAGATCGTGGGCCTGGGCTTCCGGCGCGAGGATGTGCAACGCGTGGTGACCCTGATCGACCGCAACGAATACAAGCGCCGTCAGGCACCGGTGGGCGTGCGGGTCACGCCACGGGGCTTCGGCAAGGACCGGCGCTATCCCATCACCAACCGTTATCATCCCAAGTTCTAGACAAGGAAACGCCATGAAAAAAATCGAGGCCATCATCAAGCCATTCAAGCTGGACGAGGTGCGGGAGGCGCTGGCGGAAGTGGGAGTGACGGGACTCACCGTCACCGAGGTGAAGGGCTTTGGCCGCCAGAAGGGGCATACCGAACTCTACCGCGGGGCAGAGTATGTGGTGGACTTCCTGCCCAAGGTGAAGATCGAGCTGGTGATCGCGGCAGACAAGGTCGATGCTGCCATCGAGGCGATCGTCAAGTCGGCGCGCACCGGCAAGATCGGGGATGGCAAGATCTTCGTCACGCCGGTGGAGCACGTGGTGCGCATCCGTACCGGCGAGACCAACGAAGCGGCGATCTAACTCGCTACCAGAACTGGTACCAGGGCCGCACGCCGCCGGGCTGGCGGCCCTTCAGGTAGGCGCTGTCCGGAAAGTTGCGTTCCAGCACGCGCCGGCTGTCGGCGGCGAGATCTGGAAGTTTCATCTTTTCGTAGGCGCGCCAGAGGATGGCCAGGGCGTCCTCGTTGGCCGGTGCTTGCGGGTATTGGCGGATGAGTTCCTTGGCCCGGTTCACCGCCGCCACATAGGCGCCCCGCCGGTAGTAGTAGTGGGCGACGGCGGCCTCGTGTCGGGCCATGGCATCGACCAGATAATGCATGCGCGCCAGCGCGTCCGGCGTGTATTTGCTGTCCGGAAAGCGCGTCACCAACTCCTTGAAGGCGTCGAAGGAATCGCGCGCTGCCTGCGGATCGCGGTCAGAGAGATCCTGTTTCACCACGTAGCCCAGGAAGCCGAGATCGTCGTTGAAGTTGATCAGTCCCTTCAGGTAGTAGGCGTAGTCCACGTGGGGATGATTGGGGTGGAGCTTGATGAAGCGGTCGCAGGCCGCCAGCGCCGAGGCGGGCTCGCGGTCTTTGTAATAGGCATAGGCGATTTCCAGCTGGGCCTGCTGGGCGTAGCGGCCATAGGGATAGCGAGCCTCCAGGGTCTCGTAATACTTGATGGCCTTTTCGTAGTCCCCCTCGCCGAGGGCGGCCTTGGCCTCGCTATAGAGCTTCTGGGCGGACCAGCCGCGGGTTTCGTCCTGCACTTCCGGCAACAGACTGCAGCCCACGAGCCAAAGGGCGAGGATCAAAGCTAAACTCAAGCGCATGGTGATATCCGCAACGAAGTCAGGCGATTATAGCGCAAGCCCCGTGGGCCTTCCGCCCCGCCGCTTCCTGGTGCCGGCGTCATTGGGCGGGCGGCGTCTGGACCAGGCGCTGGCCGAGCTTATGCCCGAGTATTCCCGCTCCCGCATCCAGTCCTGGATCGAGGCGGGGCGCGTTACGGTAGAGGGTGCGCGGGCGCGCGCCAAGCAGAAGGTCTGGCCCGGGACACATATCGACGTGGCGCCGCTTCTGCATCCTTCCGAGGTCCAGGCGGAGCCCGAAGCCATGGCGCTTCCCATCGTGTACGAGGACACGACCCTCCTGGTGCTGGACAAACCGGCAGGGCTGGTGGTGCATCCGGGTAGCGGCAACTGGCGCGGCACACTCATGAATGTCCTGCTCCATCACGCGCCCGAACTGGCCCAGGTGCCGCGCGCCGGCATTGTGCACCGTCTGGACAAGGACACCAGCGGCCTCATGGTGGTGGCCAAGACCGTACAGGCCCAGACCGACCTGGTACGGCAACTGGCCGCGCGCAGCGTACGCCGCGTCTATCTCGCCATCGTCGAGGGCCGGCTCACTGAAGGGGGCACGGTGCAGGCGCCCATTGGCCGTCATCCCCGCGAGCGCACGAAGATGGCGGTGGTGGAGCGGGGTAAACCGGCCGTCACCCATTACCGGGTGCTGGAGATCCTTCCCCGCCATACCCTGGTGGAATGCCGATTGGAGACCGGCCGCACCCATCAGATTCGCGTGCACATGCAGGCCCTGGGGCATCCGCTGGTGGGCGATCCGGTCTATGGCTCACGGCAGGGGCGAAGCCTGTTCCAGCGCCAGGCCCTGCACGCCACCGAACTTGCCCTGATCCATCCCGCAAGCCGTGAACCCATGCGCTGGCGTGCGCCCCTGCCAGCAGACCTGGTGCAACTGCTTTCGCGGCTGCGTGCGTCATGACGCTTGCCGCTATCCTTCCAGATTGGCCGACGCCACCGCATGTGCGGGCCTTGGTCACCACCCGCGCCGGTGGCGTGAGCGTGGGGCCTTACGCCAGCCTCAATCTCGCCGCCCACGTGGGCGACGATCCCGCCGCGGTGGCGGAGAATCGCGCCCGTCTGCGTCGACTCCTGCCCGCCGAGCCCCTGTGGCTGGAACAGGTCCATGGCACCGCCGTATGGCGCATGGAAGCGGGCGCTCCGGGGCGCGCCGATGCCAGTGTGAGCCGCACCGCCGGGCAGGTGTGCGCCGTGCTCACCGCGGACTGTCTGCCCGTGCTCTTTGCGGACCGCGCCGGAACGGTGGTGGCGGCGGCCCATGCGGGCTGGCGTGGCCTGTGTGCAGGTGTGCTGGAACGGACCGTGGCTGCCATGCAGACCGATCCCGGGCAGATTATGTCCTGGCTTGGCCCCGCCATCGGGCCCGAGGCTTTCCAAGTGGGCGAGGAGGTGCGTTTAGCCTTTCTCGCCGTGGATGCCGCGGCGGCAGAGGCCTTCCGAGCTGATGGCCCCGGCAGATGGCGCGCCGATCTCTACGCGCTGGCGCGTATGCGGCTTGCCCGCGCCGGCGTGCAGGCGGTTTTCGGCGGCGGCTTGTGTACCTTCTCAGATCCCACGCGCTTTTTCTCCTATCGCCGGGACGGCGCCACCGGCCGCATGGCCAGCCTCATCTGGCTCGACCCCGGCCTGTGAAATGCAGCTCAATTGCAGGCACCGCAGTCACTGCTAGAGCGCCTCCTAGGAAGAGGTGGTGGGCGCGGCTTGAAGCGCGACGACTTCCCCCTTCGGGCCGGACTGGCCCTCAAGTCCGCACACATTGGTTCGCTATAAGCGGTTCAGCGACCAAAAATCATGCGTACTCCCCACTTCCACGGCCTGCGGGCCCGGCTTTTTCTGCTGCTCATGCTGGCCGTCCTGCCCTGGGTGGTGGCGACGGGCTATGGCTTATTGCAGATCCGTCAGGCGGCCCATACCGAGGCGGTTGCCAAGGTGGAGGCGTTTGCCACCCAGGCGGCGTGGGAGCAGCGTCAGGTCGTGGAGGAGGCGCGCACATTTCTGAGCGTGCTCGCTGCGCTGCCGGAAGTCGCACGCGGTGATACCGCGGCCTGTGGCGCACGGCTGGCCATGCTTAAGACCCGCAGCCGGGGCTATGTCAACGTGGGTGTGATCGGTCCCGATGGCCGGCTCGTGTGCGACCTCATGGGGGGTGCCGGCACCTACCTGGGGGATCGGAGCTATTTCCAGGCCGCGCGCGCAAGGCGCGGCTTCGTGGCGGGGCACTACATCATCGGCCGCGTCTCCGGCCAGGCCGTGATGCCCCTGGCCTCTCCCATTGTCGATGAGAGGGGCGAGGTGACGCGCGTCATCTATGCCGCCATTGGTGCCGACTGGCTGGCATCCCGACTCACCCTTGCGGCTTTGCCTCCTGCCACCGTCGTCACCCTCCTGGACCGCCAGGGCACGGTGGTGGCCCGCCTGCCGGCCGAGCCGCGATACTTGGGTAAACCCCATCCCGCTGCGGCCCTGGTTAAGGCGGCGCAAACGGGGGGTCCTGGCGGGATCCTGGAAGTGGGCGGCGATGCGCCTAGCCTGATCGCCTACACGCCGCTTGACTGGCGCGGTGTGGCGCTGGCCTACGTGGCAGTCAGTGTGCCCGTGCGCATGGTGGAGGCACCCGTCGAGGAGGCGCTGCGCTGGCGCTTCCTGCTGGTGTTGGGTATGACGCTGGGCGTATTCGCACTGGGCTGGATGTTTGCGGAGAAAACCGTGCTCGCACCCGTGCGGCGTTTGCGCGACTTTTCCCGGCGGCTTGCCCAGGGGGACCTGTCGGCGCGGCCCGAGCCGGCAGGCGAGGGAGAACTTAGTGAACTGACGCACAGCCTGGGTGCCATGGCTGCCAACCTGGAGCAGTCCCGGGGGATGCTGGAACGAATCATGGACGTGGTGCCGGAAGCGATCCTGGTCACCGATGTCCAGGGCTCTATCGCCATGGCCAATGCCCGCTGCGAGGCGCTGTTCGGCTACCGCCCCGACGAGCTCAAGGGCCAGTCCATCGAGTTGCTGGTGCCGGAAGCGCAGCGCGACCTTCATGTGCGCCTACGGGCCGAATACTGGGCTGCACCGCGGCCGCGGCCAATGGGCAAACCGGGTACGCATGTCCTCGCCCGGCGCAAGGATGGCAGCGTCTTTCCGGTAGACGTGAGCCTGGGGCCGTTGCCCACGGAACAGGGCTTTAAGGTGGTGGCCGCGGTGCGTGATGCGAGCGAGCGCAAGCGCTTCGAAGAAGAGCTCCTGCGCCAGGCCACCCATGATGCCCTCACGGGGCTACCCAACCAAATGTTGTTCCGCCAGCTCTTGCAGCAGGCCATGATGCAGGCAGACCGGGACGAGACCCTTCTGGCGGTGATGTTCCTGGACCTGGATGGTTTCAAGACCATCAACGATACCCTGGGCCACGGTGCAGGGGACGCCTTGCTCAAGCAGGTGGCGGCTCGTATCCGTGGCGCCGTGCGCGCCGCGGACGTGGTGGCCCGCCAGGGTGGGGACGAGTTCACCCTGCTCATCGCGGGTGTCCGCCAGATCCCGGACGTGACACGGGTGGCGGACAAGCTGCTGGCGGTAGTGGCCAAGCCCTACCAGATCGAGGGGCGGGAGGTCAACGTTTCCGCTAGCATTGGCATCACCCTCTATCCCCTGGACGACGCCGATGCCGAGCACTTGCTGCGTAACGCGGATACCGCCATGTATCGCGCCAAGCGGGAAGGCCGTAACCGCTACAGTTACTACACGGCCGAGATGAATGCCGAAGTCAAGCGCCGGCTGGAGTTGGAGACTGGCCTGCGCCGGGCGCTGCGGGAGGGACAGTTCGAGGTGTTCTATCAGCCCCAGGTGGCGGTGGAAAACGGCTGTTGGGTGGGGTTGGAAGCGCTTGTGCGCTGGCATCATCCCGAGCGAGGGTTGGTGTCGCCCGACGAGTTCATCCCGGTGGCGGAAGATAGTGGGCTCATCGAGCCCATCGGAGAGTGGGTCCTGGCGCAGGTCTGTCGCCAAATTAACGAGTGGAAGCGGCGCGGCTTGCCGTCTGTGCGGGTGGCGGTGAATCTCTCTGCGCGTCAGTTTGCCAAGCCTGGGCTTTTGGACGACGTGGCCGCCATCCTGAGCGCCGAAGGCATGGGCACCTGCGCCAAGCAGATTGAACTGGAAGTGACGGAGAGCATTCTCATGGGCGACCAGCGCCGTAGCATCACTCTGCTGGAGGGCTTGCGTGCCATGGGGCTATCCTTGTCCGTCGACGATTTCGGCACAGGTTATTCCAGCTTGAGCTACCTCAAGCGTTTTCCCCTCACTGCCTTGAAGATCGACCGCTCCTTCATTGACGGCGTGGTAGACGATCCCAGCGATGCCACCATCGCCGGCGCCATCATCGATCTCGCCCACAGCCTACACCTGTCGGTGGTGGCCGAAGGCGTGGAGACAGAGGCCCAGTGGCAATGGCTGCGCGCCCACGGTTGCGATTTCGCCCAGGGTTATTTCTTCGGTCGGCCCATGCCAGCCACGGAGATCGAGGCGCGGCTGACCGCCCGGCTGGCTGAGCAGGCATGAAGCGTCCCCAGGGAGCGGGAAAACTGGGATAATTCCCCGCTTTTGTCGGGGAAGCCGTGAGCAGCCTGAGTTACATCATTCTTGCCAGCCTCGCCGGCGGCGTGCTGAGCCTCCTGGTGGCGGCGATGGTCGCCTTTTCCGCCAGCGCGGCCCTGGTGCCGGTGCTGGTGAGTTATGCCATCGGCGCGCTCTTAGGCGCGGCCTTTCTGGAGATTCTTCCCCATGCCCTCAAGGAAGGGGCGAGCGTGAGTATTGTCAGCGCGACTTTGCTCGCGGGCATCCTGCTTTTCTTCCTGCTGGAGAAACTCGTGCTCTGGCGCCATTGTCATACGACCGCCTGCGAGGCCCATGCGCCGCAGCAGCCGGGCCATGATCACGGGCGCAGCGGGCTGATGATCACCATTGGGGACACCTTCCACAACTTCGTGGACGGGGTGATCATCGCGGCTGCCTTCCTCACCAGCGTGCCGCTGGGGATGATCACTGCCCTGGCCATCATCGCCCATGAGATTCCCCAGGAAGTGGGCGATTTTCTGATCTTGCTCCATTCCGGCTACAGCAAGGCGCAGGCCTTCGCCCTCAACCTGCTTTCCAGTCTGGCTACCTTGGTGGGCGGCGTGCTGGCTTGGTACGCACTGGAAGCCGTGCATGGTTGGGTGCCCTTCGCCCTTGCGCTGGCGGCGTCGAGCATGATCTACGTGGCAGTGGCGGATCTCATTCCAGGCTTGCACCGCCGCGCCGAGCTGGGTGCCACCTTGCAGCAGGTGCTGCTCATCGCCTTGGGCGTGGCCTCCATCGTGGCGACTGAACATCTGGTTGGCCACCTTGCGTGAAGCGCTGGGATGGAGTTTTGCATGAAAACACCCAAAGTCGGTTTCGTATCCCTAGGCTGCCCCAAGGCCACGGTGGATTCCGAGCACATCCTCACCCGCCTGCGCGCGGAGGGCTATGACATCGTGGGCAACTACGCCGAAGCGGATTTGGTGATCGTCAATACCTGTGGCTTCATCGATGCCGCCGTGGAGGAATCGCTGGAAACCATTGGCGAGGCGCTGGCGGAAAATGGTCGCGTGATCGTCACCGGCTGTCTCGGAGCTAAAGGGAACGTGGTGAGGCATGTCCATCCCCAGGTATTGGCGGTGACCGGCCCCCACGCCACAGAAGCGGTGATGGAAGCGGTTCATGCCCACCTGCCCAAACCCCACGACCCTTACACAGACCTGGTGCCCCCGCAGGGCGTGCGCCTCACGCCGCGTCACTACGCCTATCTCAAGATTTCCGAAGGCTGCAATCATCGCTGCACCTTCTGCATCATTCCCGCCCTGCGCGGCGATTTGGTGAGCCGCCCGTTGCACGAGGTGATGGGCGAGGCGGAACGTTTGGTCAAGGCCGGCGTGAAGGAGATCCTGGTCATCTCCCAGGACACCAGCGCCTACGGGGTGGACGTGAAATACCGCACGGGCTTTCACGCTGGCCGCCCGTTGCGCACTCACATCACGGAGCTGGCGCGCGCCCTGGGCGAGCTGGGCGTATGGGTGCGGCTACACTATGTTTATCCCTATCCCCACGTGGACCAGCTGATTCCCCTCATGGCGGAGGGCAAGCTGCTCCCCTATCTGGACATTCCCTTCCAGCACGCCAGCCCGCGCATCCTCAAGGCCATGAAGCGGCCCGCTGCCGCCGAAGATACTCTGCGGCGGATCGAACGCTGGCGCGAGATCTGCCCGGACCTCGTCATCCGCAGCACTTTCATCGTCGGCTTTCCCGGCGAGACGGAAGAGGACTTCCAGCAGTTGCTGGAATTTTTGGAGGCAGCCCGCCTCGACCGCGTGGGCTGCTTCACCTATTCGCCGGTGCAGGGCGCGGCGGCGAATGCATTGGCCAATCCGGTGCCGGAGGAAGTGAAAGAGGAACGCCGGCAGCGGCTGATGCTAACGCAAGAGGACATCAGCGCAGGCAAGCTCGCCGCGCGCATTGGCCGCCGCCTGCGGGTGCTGGTGGACGAAGTGGACGAGGAAGGGGCCATCGCCCGCTCCTTCGCCGATGCGCCGGAGATCGACGGATTGGTGTTCGTCACCGACGGCCAGTCGCTCAAACCCGGTGAGTTCGCCGAGGTTACCATCACCGACAGCGACGTGCATGACCTGTGGGCGCGGCTTTAGCGGCACCGAGTGACGGGCGTGCTCGCCGCTTGTCCGTCCCCCATCGGCAAGACCTGTGGGAGCGCACCTAGCCGCGACTGCTGACGCAAGTGGCCAGCGTCCCGACCACGAGTAAAGCTGTTGCCCGCAAATGCGCCCGGCGGTGTTAGCATTCCGGCAGGACACGAGCAAGAGGCCGCCATGGAGAACTTCCACCACATCGTCGAAGCTGTGCAGACCAACTGCTACATCAACGATGCGCGTCACGCCCAGGACATGACCATGTGCACCTACCTCCTGGAGATGCGACAGTTCTATCGCTGGGAACACAGTCTGCCCCATTCCCAACGCCTGCCCAAGGATGAGCTTGGCGCATGGCTCACGGAGCGCGAGGCGTTGTGGCAGGGACTGGAGAACCAGGATTACCGCCCGGTGCCCGTGGCCTCTGGTCCGCGCGATCCATTCGAGACGGAGGCCATCAATGCCGATCTGGTGCCCGAAGGTTACGTCTATGGCGGCGGCATTGGCCGTTTCAACCGGCCCCATTTCTTTCTTGCCAGGCTTGGTCGGCGTGAGGTGCGCCATGGTGTCACCGTGCTCATCGCCGATTGCGAGTACGCCCGGGATCTCATCGCGCCGCCGGCGGCACTGCTTGACCGCACCATTTATCTGCGCCGGGAGGCGGTACAGGATTTTCTCTGGAGCAAGCTAGAGGAATGGAACTGGAAGCGCCAGGACAACGCCCTGGGACGGGCGCTGGCCTACTATGACTTCGACACTGACCCGGATGCCGCGCTGGAACGCATGACCGAGGTGGAAGGTGAGGCCATGATCCTACACGAATTGGGCGAGGCCCTGGCGGGCGAGTTGCTGGGCGAAGCGCGCTGGCAGGCGTTACTCGCGGGGTGCAGCCGTCACAAGCCCGAGATCGTGGCGCGCGCCGTGCGCGACAACCTGGCCGACTGCATGGTGACCCTGCCCACTCTGCTTTCGCGTGGCATGGATAGCTCCATCCACTTCTTTTTCGGCAACTTCACTGGCATGCGGCTCAAGCTCTTTCCTGGCGCCTATCAGGCCTATCGCCGCGGCGTGGAGGCAGGCCATTGGCAGGCCCTGAAGGACATGACCGAGCGTGGCCGGGCACACTGGGAAGCCATCGCCCGCTCAATCGTCGCCCTCGATCGCCATGATCCCGAGGCCGACCGCAGGCTTGCGGCCTTGGCCGACCAAGCCGTGCTCTGAGCAGACCTGCCGGGCCGTGGCGCGAGCTGGGCCTGGTGCGAGCGGCTTAAACCGCGATTGCCGCGGGGGCCGTGCCGTAGCCCTTCACTCGCCGTCGTTTTTCGCCGGCCTGACCAGTTGCACCACCTTGGCAGATTTGGGTTCCTCGCCCGGGTAGTAGGGACGCATCGGGGCCAGGCCGAGCATTTCCGCGAGTTCCCGCTCGCGGGCGGCGATCAGGCCGAAGCATTCGCGGATGTCTCGGATGGTGCTCTCGCGCAAGGGGTTGGGGCGACCGGCAACGGGGGTGACGTCTTTGACCACGGCGGCCAGCACCTTGCGCATCACGCGCAGGATCTGCTGCTCCTTGGTCAGCTCATTGGTGGAAGTCGGGTTGTTCATGGGGGCTTTCCTCGCTCGATGCTGGACAACCGAACACTCTACCCGCTTGCCGCGCCAGCGTCCATGCTCCAGATGGGCAGGCCACGGGCTATCTCACGAAGCGTCGCACCACATCCATTAGCTCGCCGATGGCGGCCTCGCCCGAGCCCTGACGGACCGCATTCTGCACGCAGCCGCGCGTGTGGTCCTCCAGGATGACGAGCGCGGCGGCATCCAGCGCAGAACGGATGGCTGAGATCTGGGTGAGGATGTCGATGCAGTAACGGTCCTCCTCCACCATGCGCGCCACGCCTCGCACCTGGCCTTCGATGCGGTTCAAGCGCTTGATGAGGGCCCGCTTGTGGGGCTGCACCACGCTCTTGCCTGCGTGCGCGGGCGTGGGCCGGCCGCCGTGACAGGATGCGTCAGCTGACTTCATATCCAGCGTCCCGGATGGCAGCCTTGAACTGGTCCGGTTGCGCCCGCGCGGGATCGTAACCCACCTGCACCTTGCCGCTGTCCAGGCTGACCTCCACCAGGGAGACGCCGTCGATGGAGGTGAGTACGCGCTTGACGCTGTTGACACAGCCGCCGCAGGTCATGCCCTTGACGTCGAGAGTGATGGATTCCATGAGTGCTCCTTTCTTTGGTGACGAAGGTTTATAGCGGTCGATCCCACGCTGGGCGTACAACGCCATTGCCGCGCAAGCGGCAATCCAGTCCCACGTGCCTGCCGCTTTTGGATTCCGGCGCTCGTTTGGCTCGGCCTGGCTGACGGTCCTGGCCTCATCCCGTGAATCAGAGTCTTCCATGGCCGTTTTCCTGGCGGCCGGTTTTGCGTGGAGGAAGGAATTGTCCTACGCACCGACATCATCCTCGCGAAGCGGGCAAGGGAAGGGCCGATGCCGGACGCCAACGCTTGAGCAAAAGGGCGTTGCTCACCACCGACACCGAGCTCATGGCCATGGCTGCACCCGCGATCACCGGACTGAGCATGCCCAGTGCCGCCAGGGGGATGCCCAGCACGTTGTAGATGAACGCGAAGAAGAGGTTTTGGCGGATCTTGGCGAGGGTGGCGCGTGACAGGGAAATGGCGTCCGCTACGCCCATCAGGCTGTCGCGCATGAGGGTGACGTCCGCGGCTTCGATGGCCACGTCGGCACCGGCACCAATGGCGAAGCCCACGTCGGCGGCGGCCAGTGCAGGGGCGTCGTTGATGCCGTCACCCACCATGCCCACGCGCCGTCCCGCCTCGCGCCGCCGGCTGACTTCTGCCGCCTTGTCCTGGGGCAGCACCTCGGCCACGTAGTGGCGGATGCCCGCCTGCGTGGCGATGGCGCGCGCCGTCGCTTCGTTGTCGCCGGTGAGCATGATTACTTCCAGCCCCAGTGTCTGCAGACGGGCCACCGCCGCCGCTGAATCCGCTCGTAGGCGGTCGGCAAGCGCCAGATGACCGAGAAAGCGTGTGGCGCTTGCCACGGCGACCACGGTCTTGCCCTGCTCGGCAAGCAGGGGGGCGGACGGCACAGTGATGTTGAGTTCCGCGAACCAGGCGGGTGCGCCGAGGTGGAACGTCTCATCCCCCACCCGGCCCGTGACGCCCTTGCCAGCGATGCTACGAAACTCGGTGACAGCGGGAAGGCGCAGGCCGCGCCGACGCGCTTCCTCGACGATGGCCAGCGCCAGCGGATGAAGCGAGCCCTGTTCCAGCGCGGCAGCGGTAGCCAGCAATTCCGCCTCCGTGACACCGGCAGCGGGCAGGCAATCGGTGAGCCCTGGCCGCCCTTCGGTGAGGGTGCCGGTCTTGTCCAGGATCACCGTGTCGATGCGACCCGCCAGTTCCAGGGCGCGGGCATCGCGCACCAGGATGCCGGCCTGGGCACCGCGCCCCATGCCCACCATGATGGCGGTGGGCGTGGCTAGCCCCAGAGCGCAGGGACAGGCGATGACCAGCACGGCCACTGCATTGATGAGGGCCTGGGTGAAATCGCCAGCAATCCCCCACCACAGACCAAAGGTGACCACGGCGATGCTAAGCACCACCGGCACGAAGATGCCGGAGATGCGGTCGGCGAGGCGTGCGATGGGTGCTTTCGAGCCCTGGGCTTCTTCCACCAGCCGCACGATGTGGGCGAGCTGCGTATCCGCGCCGACGCTGGTGGCGCGTAGGCGCAGCGTGCCTTCCAGATTCTGGGTGCCCGCATAGACTTTGCTGCCCACAGTCTTGTGCCGTGGCCGGCTTTCCCCGGTGAGCATGGATTCGTCCACGCTGGAATCTCCCTCCAGCACCTCGCCATCTACCGGGATGCGTTCGGCCGCCCGCACGCGGCAGACGTCACCAGCGCGAATCAGCTCGATGGGGACTTCCTGCGCCTGGCCATCCCGTTCCACCCAGGCGGTGCGCGGCGTGAGGCGTAACAAGGCCTCCACGGCGGCCGATGTCTTGCTTTTGGCGCGCGCTTCCAACAGCTTGCCCAGCAGCACCAAAGTGATCACCGCTGCGCCGGCTTCGAAATACACGTGTAGATGATTTAGGCCAAGCAGCGTGACGACGGTTGAATACAGCCAGGCCATGCTGGTGCCCAGGGCCACCAGCACGTCCATGTTGGCGCCCCCGCCGCGCAGGGCATGCCAGGCCCCTACGTAGAAGCGCTTGCCCGCCCAGAACTGCACCGGCGTGGCGAGGAAAAACTGTAGTCCCCGTGGCAGAAGATCGTGGGGCAGGCCTGCCAGCGGCGCGAGCATCTGCAGCAGCAAAGGCAGGGTGAGCGCGGCGGCGACCCAGAACACGCGGAATTCATGGCGGTAGGCCGCTTCCTTCTCGCGGCGCAGGGCTTCGCGCTCGGCACCCACCATTTCGCGCGCACCGTAGCCTGCGCGTTCCACCGCGGCGATCAGATCGCGCAGCGTCACGGTACCCGGCGTGTAATACACCAGGGCCTTCTCGGCGGCAAAATTGACCTGGGCCTCCACACCCGGCAGGGCATTGAGCACTTTTTCGATGCGTGCGGCACAGGCGGCACAGGTCATGCCGCTGATGGCGAGCTCGGCGCGCTGTTTCGGCACCTCATAGCCCGTCTTGCGGATGAGCTCGATCAGCTCAGCGGGTGAGGTCGCGCCGGGATCGTATTCGATGCGCGCTCGCTCCGCCGCTAGGTTGACTTGGGCCTTGACCCCGGGCTGGCGGTTCAAGGCTTTCTCGATGCGCACCGCGCAGGCGGCGCAGGTCATGCCGGCGACCGGCACGTCGAGTGTGCAGGTGGATGGCGCATCGGCACGGGGGGACGGGGCGATCTCCGTCATATACCCATGTAGGGTATACGGCCTGACGTCGGCCGTCAAGAAGGATTCGACATGCACGGCGTCAAACCTAGAAACCGCTGCCGGACATGGTTTCTATTCAGGCTCGGGAAAGTTGGTGACAGGCCAAGGATTGGACCGTTATTCCCGCGCAAGCGGAACTCTTGAGCCCACTTCGCTGCGGCCAACACGGACCGAAGAGGATCGCCGCTAAAGCGCTTCCCACAAGCCGGCGCGCCGCGAAAGTGCTTCCCACGAGCCTGATGAGGGTGACTCTGTGGGAAGGCTTCAGCCGCGACATGACGCTCAATAGGTTAAAGCCGGCGCACCGGTGACCGATATTGGGAACATAGACACACCTCGTTTCCCGCCGTGGCCGGTTGCCAGCAGGCCGACTATGCTTGACAATGGCATCGGTCATGTACCGAACTACGGCGGGGTATAGTCTGGCTTCCGGCACCGCCGGCCAGCTAGCTCAGGAAGGAAACACCATGGATACCTACGAACGCATCCGCAGCCTGATCGCGAAGGAATTCAATCTCAACGAAGCCGATCTCAAACCGGAGAGCCGATTGGAAGACTTCGGGCTGGATTCCCTGTCGGTGATCGAATTTATGTTCACCCTGGAGACCGAGTTCGACATCGTGCTCTCCGAGGAGCGGGAGCAGATCAACACGCTTCAGGACATCGTCAACATGGTGGACCGGCTGTTGGCCGCAAAGCAAGCGGGGGGAGGGACACCCGCATGACGCCTCGCGTGGTGGTGACCGGTCTCGGTGTGGCTTCGGCCTGCGGCATCGGTTGCGAGCCCTTCTTTGCCAACCTCATGGCCGGCCGCTCCGGCGTGAGCCGCCTGCCGGTGGACATGGGTCCCCATCCAATGCAGGGCGTGGCGGCGCGCATCACCGAAGATTTGGCGCCCCACCTGCCGCGGGAGGCGGTGGGAACCGACCGCGTCACCCAGCTCGCCATGATCGCCGCCCAGCAGGCCATCGAGGATGCAGGCCTCGATCCGGCGACGCTGGATGCAACGCGCGTGGGGGTCTATCTGGGAACCGGCATGGGCGGGGCCAACACACTGGACGAATCCTACAGGGAAATCTACGACAAGAAGGCCGTGCGCCTGAAACCCACCACGGTGCTGCGGGTGATGAACAACGCGCCCACTGCACACATCTCGCTGGCCTATGGCTTCAAGGGTCCGACCCTCACCTTTAGCGTCGCCTGTGCCTCTTCCGCCGTGGCCATCGGCGAGGCCATGCGTCTCATCCAACATGGTCAGGCCGATGTGGTGGTGGCGGGCGGAGCCGAGGCCTTGCTCGCCTACGGTGTGGTCAAGGCTTGGCAGGCCTTGCATACGCTGGCGCTGGAGGCACCGGAAGGACCGGAGGCGTCTTCCCGTCCCTTCGCCAAGGACCGCACCGGCCTGGTGCTGGGCGAGGGTGCGGGCATGCTGATCCTGGAATCCCTCGAGCACGCCCGCGCACGCGGAGCGGGCAAGATATACGGTGAAATGGTGGGCTATGGCGTGTCCAGCGACGCCGCTCACATCACCAAGCCTTCCGCGGAGGGTCAGGTGCGTGCCATCCGCGGTGCGCTGCTGGATGCGGGGCTGGACCCGGAAGCGATCGGCTATATCAACGCCCATGGCACGGCCACCCAGGTGGGGGATGAATCGGAAACCGCCGCCATCAGGGAAGTGTTTGGTGAGCATGCCTACCGGCTTGCCGTGAGTTCCACCAAATCCATGCACGGCCATACCCTGGGTGCTGCTGGTGGCCTGGAGATGGTGGTTAGCCTGCTCGCGCTGGCCAAGCAGGCGATTCCGCCCACCGCCAACCTGCACATGCCGGACCCTGCTTGCGACCTCGACTATGTGCCGCTGGTGGGGCGCAGCGGCGTCGCGCTAGGCGCCGTCATGTCCAATTCCTTCGCCTTCGGCGGGAGCAACGCCGTGCTGGTGGCGCGGCGTTTTGGCTGAAGGGGGTCTCTACCCAACCGCGGATCAAGACTCCGGCCGCATGTGGGGAAATAGGATCACGTCGCGGATGTTGGGCTTGTCCGTGAGCAGCATCACGAAGCGGTCGATGCCGATGCCGCAGCCGGCGGTGGGGGGCAGGCCATATTCCAGAGCGCGGATGTAGTCGGCGTCGTAGTGCATGGCCTCCACGTTGCCCGCTTCCTTCTGCCGCGCCTGTTCCAGGAAACGCTCGGCCTGATCCTCCGGGTCATTGAGCTCGGAAAAGCCGTTGGCTAGCTCGCGGCCGGCGACGAACAGTTCGAATCGCTCCGTGATCTCCGGATGCTTGTCGCTGCGGCGCGCCAGCGGCGAGGTCTCCGCCGGGTAGTCGATGATGAAGGTGGGTTCGAACAGCAGGTGCTCGGTGGTCTCTTCGAACAGGGTGGTCTGCAGCCCACCCAGACCGTCTTCCTTGCGGTATTCGATGCCGTGTTTTTCGAAATAGTCGATGAGGAAGGCGCGGTCGTTCAACTGTGCAGTGGTGAATTGGGGGTGATGCGCGACGACCGCCTGCACCATGGTCAGGCGGCGGAATGGCTGGCCGAACTCGATGCCGCGGCCCTGGTATTCGATCGCGGTGCGGCCCAGTACCCTGACCGTGATGTCCCGCAGCATCTCTTCCACGAAATCCATCAGAAAGCGGTAGTCCTTGTAGGCCGCGTAAAACTCCAGCATGGTGAACTCGGGATTGTGGCGGGGGGAGAGCCCCTCGTTGCGGAAATTGCGATTGATCTCGAACACCCGTTCGAAGCCACCCACCACCAGGCGCTTGAGATAGAGCTCGGGCGCGATGCGCAGATAAAGCGGCATGTCCAAGGCGTTGTGGTGGGTAATGAAGGGGCGTGCCGCCGCGCCACCTGGGATGGGGTGCATCATCGGTGTCTCCACTTCCAAAAAGCCGCGCGCGTTGAGGAAGTCGCGAAAGGCCTGGATGATGCGCGAGCGCAGCACGAAGGTGAGCCGCGTATCCTCGTTCATGATGAGGTCCACGTAGCGCTGGCGGTATTTGAGCTCCTGGTCGGCCAGGCCGTGGAACTTGTCCGGTAGTGGCCGGATGGCCTTGGTGAGGAGGCGCACATCCTTCGCTCGCACGGACAGCTCGCCCTTGTTGGTCTTGAACAGGGTACCGCGCACGCCGATGATGTCGCCCAGGTCGTAGTGCTTGAAGGTCTCGTGGGCGGCGGCACCGGTGTGGTCGTCAGAGACGTAGATCTGGATGCGCCCGCTCATGTCTTGCAGGGTGGCGAAGCTCGCCTTGCCCATCACGCGCTTGAGCATGATGCGGCCGGCCACCGCCACCGGTACTGCCAAGGTCTCCAGTTCCGCCTTGGACTTGTCCTCGTAGGCTGCGGCGAGTGCCTCGGCCAGATGCTCGCGCTCGAAATCATTGGGAAAGGCCACGCCTTGTTCACGCAAGGCCTTGAGCTTGGCGCGCCGTTCGGCAATGAGGGCGTTCTCGTCGTGGGAGGGGATGGCTTCGTGCTGGGTCATGGATCGTCTCGGGCAGAAGGTTTCGTTTGACTCATGGCGCGACAGGCCGCATCTTACAGCAAGCCTTCCTGCTCGCCTTTTTCGCCGTGGGCAAGCATCCATTGGGCAAGCGCGGCGAGCTGCTTGGGCAAGCGTGCTTGATCGAGCGCGGCCAGACGTTCCCGGTCGCGGGGTGTGAGCGCGGCGCGGTGGGGAAGCGCCGCGATGTCGGCCGGCGCCATGCGCCACGGCCGCCAGGGTAGTCCCCGCGCCTCCCATAGCCTGCCCGCATCGAGTGCGATCTCGATGCCGGCGGGGTCCGGGTCGCAGGCGATCTCGGCGGGAGCGGGCGCCAGGGCAATCAGCCGTGCCATGGCCTCCCGCCACCAAGTGGGTGCAAAGCCGGGCAACCAGACCACGCCGGTGTCCGCTTCCCGGGCCCGCGCCAGGCGTTCGAAGCTGGTGCGGTTCTCCACCAGGCGCCAGCGTGCCACACTCTGTTCCCCCTGCCGGGCGGCGTGTACGGTGGCGGGGGTGATGGCGCAGAAATCCGTTCCTGCCGCGAGCTCCAGGCGGCCCGTTGGGGTGATGAGGGTGAGCGGTGCCGCGATCAATAGCAGGGGTGTGTGGCGTTCGATGCCAAGCTCGGAGAGGTCTATCCGCGTCTCCAGCCAAAACCATTCGGCGTCGGTGACCGCCTTGGTGCTGCCGCGCGCGTAAAGGGCGAAGTCGCGCCGCGTGCCGCTGCGTTCTTCCTCGTGCCAGCGCTTAGCCGCCGCCAGCAGCTGGCCGCGGGCCAGCGCGCGGGCTGGGGGCAATCCATCGAGCTCGGCCACTGCCTGGGCAAACAGGGGCTCGCACCGGGCTTGTAGGGCCTCGCGTAGCAGGCGCCATTGCTCGGCCAGCGCCGCCTCGTCCGGCAAGCCCAGTGCGGTGCGCAGGGTGGGAAGGTCGATCAGTTCCACGCGCACAGGCCACCAGTCGCCGTGGCGGCGCGCTTCTTCCACCCTCGCCCAGCCCTGGCGCACCAGCCAATCGAGCAGGGCTTGCGCGGTCTGCAATTCGGCCGCACCGGCTTCCTTAGCCAGCGTCTCCCAGCGGCTGCGTCCGCCGCGGGCGATCCAGCGCACAAGCAACGCGCGCCAAGGTTGGGGCAGGGTCTCCACGCTGGCACCGCGCTGCGCCCGGTAGCGTCGCCGTCGGCGGGGCAGGGGACGGTCGTCCAGTGCTTCGACGATGAAGGGATCAGTGTCCGTCATTGGCGGCATCGCGCACGAGCACGCCCACCCGTGGCGCCCAGGTCTCGCCTGGCCGCTTCTTGAAGGTGACCAGGGTAAGCATGGCGGGATCATAGACGTTGACGTTGTGGGTCACCGGCGTGGTGAGCAGATACTGGGCCCGTGTCGCTTTGAGGAAGGCGGCCACGCGCTCGATGTTGACGATGTCCAGATGGGCGAAGGGCTCATCGATGAAGACGAAGCCACCGGGACGGGACTCTTCCATCATCAACGCCACCAGCAGGATGAGGGATTTCATCACCTGCTGGCCGCCGGAGGCATCGCCATCGTTGAGGCCCATCAGGCCTTTTTCGTCGAAGTCGAACTTGACCACGAGTCCCGCCTGGGCGAGCGCCAGGTCGCTTAAGTCGCTTCCCAATGGCTCGTATTCCACGCGGATGCCCGCCATCTCACCCAGGGTGCGCAGATTGCGGCCATAACGGCGCACGCTATGGGCGAGCACCTTGCTGTACTGGGCGCGCGCAGCGTCGGTCTGAGCCTGCGCCATGGCGTTGTCGCGCCGTCGCTGTGCAAGCTCCTGGCTCTGGCGTTCGTAGTCGGCGCGGATCTTGTCGCGCAGGGCGATCACCGATTCGTCCGTCTCCCACGATTCCGTGGCAAAACGCGCTTCGATCTCCTCGATGCGCCGGCGCACGTTGGTGGTATCGCGCCATTTGTCCGTGAGTACCTGGTTGGCGCTGTGATCCCGCCAGGCGGCGGGCAGGGTCCTGTTCAGGTGACGCAGGCGGCGAATGCGATCGGCCTGTTCCTTTCGCCCGGCGGAGTTGGCGCGTTGGGCGAGCTCGCGCTCGATCGCGGCGAGTTGCAGTTCCTGTCGGTTTTGGTCCTGCAAATGCGCCTGGAGGGTGGCCTCCGCTCGGCCACGTGCTTCGCGCGCCGCGTGTACCGCCTCACCCACCGCGCGCCGCTGCGCCGTGAGGGCTTCCTGTTGCCGTCGCGCCTCGGCGAATTCCGCGGCCCGGGCGGCGAGCTGGGTGCCGGCGTCGATGCCGGTGAGGCGGCCACGGATGGCGGCAATCTCGCGCCCGAGCGCATCCAGCCGACCGAGAAGCGGGGCGATGGCGGCGTCAAGCGCCTGGAGCCGGTTCTTAAGTGCCTCGATGCGCGCCTGGCCGAAACGAGCCTGTTCCGGTGCGGCGTAGCGCGCGCCGCGCCGTTCGCGCAGGTAACCGGATCGGGTCACCCAGTCCTGGGCGCGGGGAAGTTTGGCGCCGGCGGCGGCGTCCTCCACGCGCTGAGTGCGTTCCAGCAGACGGATCAACCACTCCGGCACCGCTTTCTTGAAGCGCACCACTTCCAGCAGCGAGCCCTGGGTGGGCAACGGCGCGGGCGTGCGTTCCGGCACGATGTAATGACGATAGCGCAGTTTCTCGCCCAGGGCGAAGGCGCGCTCGGCATCCTGCTGTCGTGCCAGCAGGACGATGTGGGCGAAGGGCGCGAGCACGGCTTCCACCGCCGCCTGCCATGCGGGATCGATGATTTCCACCAAATCGGTGAGCAGATCGTGGTCGATGTCGGCACTGGACAAGGCTAGGCGGAACGCCGCCACATCGGCGGGATCGGTCCGGCGTCCGGCGGCAAGGTTTTCCAAGAGCTCAGCAGTGGCGGCCTGTTCCTGCCTGAGGGTGGCCGCTTGCAGGCGCAGCCGGTCCCGCTCGTCTTCCAATTGTTCCAGCGCGGCCTGATCGGTGCTCGGATCGCCCCCGGCTTGAGCGGCCTGCGCAAGCAGGGTGTCGTGCTGTTCCACCAGCGCCTGGTATTTGCCCAGCGCGCGGTTGATCTCGTTGAGCTCTTCGTAGCGGGCCTGCTCCAGGGCCTCCGCGGCGAGCTTGGTGGCCCGCGCTTCTTCGATCAGGCGACGCTGGGCCGCGATCCGTTCGCCGAGCATGTGCTTGGCGGCGCGCAACTCACGCCATTCCCGTCGCTGGACGGTGAGGACACGGCGTGCGCTCTGCACTTCTCGCTGCAACAGATGGTACTCCAGACGGGGCAGGACTTCCGAGGCAAGCGCCGTCTGCTCGTCGCGCAGGCGTCGCCATTCCAGATAGCGATTGACGCGGCTGTCGTGTTTTTCCAGGCTGGCGGCGAGCATTTCCAGCTGTCGTTCCACCTCGTTCAGTTCCCGCGCGGTGGCTTCCTGGTGATGACGTGCCTCCTGGTAACGGTCGAGTACCTCCTTGTCGCCGAACACCTGGAACACCAGATCCAGCAGTTCACGGGGCGCGAGCTCGGTGAGCTTATCGGTTTGTCCCTGCTCCAGAGACAGCACACGGGCGATGGCGGGCGACAGGCCGGCGCTCTGCAAAAGCCGCTGATAGTCGCGCACACCGAACTCCTGCCCTTGGCTTTCCATTGCTTCGATGGGCACGTTACCTTCCGCGACCCAATACTTGCGCACCCAGTCGCCGCCCTTGCGGTCGATCCGGCAGGCAAGAGTGATGCGGTCGTTTTGAAAGGGTAGGCCGAAGGGTCGGCGGCTGCTGCCCTGGGGCCGTTGGTTGTCCACCACGCCGCGCAGCCAGCAGAAATCCTCGCCACTGCGACGCACGTAGCGCTTGTAATCACGTTTACGGGAGCATTCGAGGGCGAGCAGGGTGCGCAGCGCGTCGAGCAGGGTGGTTTTGCCGGAGCCGTTCGGACCCACGATGGTAATGATGGCGGCATCGAGGGGCAGACGGAAACGCTGCCAGAAGTCCCAGTGCACCACCTCCAGTTCCAGTAGGCGAAACATCAGCTTGCGTCTCCTTCCGTGTTACGGGGTTCATCCTGTTTGCGCAGCAGATCGGCCAACGCCCCCTGCAGAATGCGCGGCGCCATCTCGCCGTAATCGAAGGCAAGATCCAAGAGTGGGCCTTCGTAGATCACCTTGTTGCGCCGTTCGATGAAGCCCAGGCGCGAAAGCTGCGGCAGGATGAACTGGGTGATGCGGGCGCGTCCGCCCAAAAGCCGGGCATAGTCTTCCAGCAGCACGTTCTCGGGGATGCCCCGTGAGGCGTCGGCGGTAAGCTGCCCGGGCACACCGCCGAACATGTCCATCTGGCCTTCCTCGCCATTGGCGCGGGCGAGCTGGCGCTCGCGCTTGGGCAGGATGATGAGCGCCCAGAGAATGACCAACAGGGCGATGGCGTCCTTGGGCAGGGCGATGGTGGTGGCAGCCCACTGGCCGCCGGTCTCGAATACCGCGCTTTCCGTGGACTGGGCCAGGGCCACCGCGATGTGATCGGCGAAGGGGTGGTCCAGCAGGCGCAGTCCGCAGGCGGCCAGCCGGCTTTCCACCTCTTCCCGGAAACTCAGGTCCACCAGCAGGCGGCGAGCCTCCGCGTCTTCGCGCGGCAACCAGCGTAGGGCCAAAAGCCTGGCGATCAAGCGCGCGTGGGCGTCTCGCTCCATGTCAGCTCGTTCTCTTCGTTGGTTCGATGCGGCCAGGCGTCATGGCCGCCACCTCGCCCCGTTGCACTGGGACCAGGGCATCGCCCTCTTCCCACACCACCGCTAGAGGCAGGCTAGCCAATGGCGCCAGTTCCGGATCCACGTTCTGCTCACCGAGGAAAGACAACAGCGATAGGCGATAGGAGGCGGCGCTGAAATCTTCCCCCACCACTGCATCGGTCAGGGGCAAGGCGTGTTCGGTTTGCGCCAAAAGCCGTGTTAGCGCCGCCAGATGGGGTGGCGGCTCGCGCGGGACCTCCGTGGTTTGCCGGACCTCGGTGGGCGGCGGCAGCACCGAGACGCGGCGGGTCTGTCGTGTGCGATCCAGGAATTCCTCGGTGTTGTCCAGCATCACGTCAGGCAGCACGAAGATCGGCTCCGGTACGATGGCGGGACCCGGGCTGGCCAGCGCCGCCAGCCGGTCCACGTCCAAGCCGCGCAGCCAGCCGGCCAGCTCCGAGGAGGTAAGGCCACCTTCCGACAGGTGCACGCGCTGGCGGGCGATGGCAGCCAGCTCGCGCTGGAACACACTGGCCATGCGCATCATGCGCGATTGTCGGCTGCCAATGTCCTGGGCCATGCGCCAGCTGGCATCGTCACTGAACCCATCCTCGGAGAGCGCGGCGATGATCTCGTTACCCTTTTCCATCCAGCGCCACACGGAAGCGAGCTTATTCTGGGCCGCACGCAGACGGAACTCCGAGCCCGAGGCCACGGCCTGGGTGAACTCTTCCTCCAGCTCCGCCAGCCGAGCCGCGAGATGGGCCAGGGTCTCGCTTAACAGGCGGCCGGTGGCGCCTCCCGCCGCCACCTGGGAGGCGAGGAAACCCAGCTCGCTACCTTCGTCGGTGGCGAAGGCGAGCAAGGTCGAAAGCGCCGAGAGCACCATGCGCCCCACCGGCGAGAGCTGATACAGGCGGCGCTCACCATCCCACACCAAAAGGTCGTGCTCGCGCAGGCGCTTGAGGACTGTGTCCAGCTTAATGGGGTCGATGAAGGCAAGATGGGTTTCCAGCTCTCGCGGGCTCCATTCCGGGGCCTCGGCGCGGGCACCGATTTCTCGGAGAACCGCCAGGCGCACCAGCACTTCCTCATCACCGCCCCGGAACAGGGCAACCAGCGCGCCGATCAGGCGGCGGCCGGCGAGCAGGGGAAACAGCGAGGGTACATCCCCCGCCTCGACGCCTGGCGCGAGAAAAGCCGACAGATCGAGCTTATCCTCCATCACACACCCTGTTTCAGGGCCGCCTCGATGAAGGCGTCCAAATCGCCGTCGAGCACCTTCTGTGTGTTGGAGATTTCCACGTTGGTGCGCAGGTCCTTGATGCGCGACTGGTCCAGCACGTAGGAACGGATTTGATGGCCCCAGCCCACGTCGGACTTGGCCGCTTCCAGCTTCTCCTGTTCCGCCTGGCGCTTGCGTAGCTCGAGCTCATAGAGGCGCGACTTGAGCATGGCCATGGCCTCGGCCTTGTTGCGGTGCTGGGAGCGATCGTTCTGGCATTGCACCACGATGCCAGTGGGAAGGTGGGTGATGCGCACCGCGGAATCGGTCTTGTTGATGTGCTGGCCGCCGGCGCCCGAGGCGCGGAAAGTGTCGATCTTGAGGTCTGCGGGATTGATGTCGATCTCGATGGACTCGTCCACCTCGGGATAGACGAATACGCTGGCGAAGGAGGTGTGACGGCCGCCGGCGGAATCGAACGGCGACTTGCGCACCAGCCGATGCACGCCGGTTTCCGTGCGCAAATAGCCGTAGGCGTAGTCGCCTTCCACCTTGATGGTGGCGGAACGGATACCCGCCACGTCGCCTTCGGTCTGTTCCAGGATTTCCGTCTTGAAGCCCTTGCGCTCGGCGTATTTCAGGTACTGCCGCAGCAGCATGGCGGCCCAGTCGCAGGCCTCGGTGCCGCCCGCCCCAGCCTGGATGTCGATGAAGCAGTTGTTGGGATCCATGGGGTTGGAGAACATGCGCCGGAATTCCAAATCGGCGACGGTCTGCTCCAGGCGGCGCGTGTCGGCGTCGAGGGCTTCCAGGGTGGCGTCGTCGTGCTCTGCGCGCGCCATTTCGAATAGCTCGCGGGCGTCACTGAGCTCGCGGTCAAGCTGGCTCAACGTGTGGACCACCGCCTCCAGGCTGCGCCGCTCGCGGCCCAGGGCTTCGGCGAGCTTGGGGTCGGTCCAGGCGTTGGGGTCTTCCAACTGTTGGGCGACTTCGGCCAGGCGGGTTTGCTTGCCGTCGAAGTCAAAGATACCTCCGTAATTCGGCGGTGCGCTGGGCAAGATCGGCAAGCCGGTGCGCGAGGAGATTGAGGCGTTCCGCTTCCATGGCGTGTGCTCCGAAAAAGCCGTAATTCTATCGCGAAGCGCCTGGCTTACGCGACGATCAGGCCGGCCAGCGACCCGAAGCCGGTGGCAAGAAGTGGTGCCAGGCAGCGCAGGCCCAGCGCCCGCCCGCCCACGGCAAAAGCCAGACCCAGCTTGACGAGGAGGTTGGCGAGGAAGCCCACCAGGATCACCCGCGCCACTTCCGCCGCCTCGAGGCTGCCCAGGTTGAACAGGCGCAGGCTGGAAAGGGTGATGGCATCCACGTCCGTGATTCCCGCCACCGCCGCCACGCCATAGAGTCCTGCGAGGTTGCCGCGTGCGGCTACCAGGCTTGCCACGAACAGGATCAGCGCATAGAGCACGCCAAACGCCAGCGCCGTGCGCAGTTCGGTGGGGTTGGCGGTTTCTGGTAGGGGCAGGTTTGCCGCGGGCGCCGAGCGCTGCCATTGCAAGGCGGTGATCAGAAGGCCCAGTGTGAAGCCACCGCCCAGTACGGGCAGCAACGCAGGCAGGGCGGCGCAAGCGACGGCAGCGGCGAGTAGCGCGAGACGGACTAGCACCACCAGATTGGCCAGGGCGATCACGGTGGCGGCGATGGGCACCATCTCGATGTGGGCGCGGCCATGCCGTGCATAGACCAGCGTGGTGGCGGTGCTGGATACCAGCCCGCCGAGAAAACCCAAAAGCAGGGTGCCATAGCGTTGGCCCAGGACGCGCAAGGCCACGTAACCGGCGAGACTGATGCCGGAAATGAGCACCACCATAAGCCAGGTCTGGTGCGGATTGAAGGCGTGGTAAGGGCCGAAGTCGCGGTCCGGCAGCACGGGTAGGATGACGAAGGAGAGCACCGCGAACTGCAGTATGGACACCAAATCGCGCCGCGTCAGCCGCCTTGCGATGCCCTGCATCTCCGGCTTGAGATAGAGCAGGACGGTGGTGACGATGGCGAGCATGATGGAAAGCTCCCGCTCGCCTTGCCACACCAGCGCGCCCAGGACGTAACTCACCAGCAGGGCTGCCTCGGTGGTGGTGCCCGGTTCGGTTTCTGGCGGAGTCTCGCCTAGATAGGCGGTGACGATGGTGGCGGCCACGGCGGCGAAGCCCACTACCAGAAGCCACGGCGAGCCGATTTGTTGCGAGAGCATGGCGCATAGCGTGCCCAGCAGCGAAGTGAGGGCGAAGGTGCGCAGCCCTGCCTTGGCGCGAGGGTTGCGTTCCCGCTCCAGACCGATGAGTAGGCCCAGCCCCAGACTCACCAAAAACGGGAAGATCGCATGGAAGGGGGAATCCGGGGCGAAGAAGCTGTCCATGGTGCGGTCACGCGGCCTGCCAGTGTTCCAGGATCAGTTGCAGGCTCTCGGTGCCATTGTAGTGGTTGACGTCCAGGCGGTAGACCGCCTCGATTTCCTCGGGCAGCGTCTCGGCGCGGAAGAACAGCATGGCCTCGAACCGGCGGCCTGCGCGCGCGAGGGTGAGCTTAGTGTGCGTCTCACCGACGATGCGCTGGGCTTGCACCTGAAAACGGTCGAAGAAAGTGGGCTGGGGGAAGCCTTGTCCCCATACCTCGTCGCCGAGCCGGCGCGCCAGCTTTAGACTCGCTTCTTCCGGCGGGAGGCTGCCATCGGTCTCCAGGGTGCGCGTGAGCTGGTGGGGCGGAATGAGTTCCCGCGCTACGGTCTCGAAGGCGTGGGCAAAGCGGGGAAAATCGACTGCTGCGATGGAGAGTCCTGCGGCCATGGCGTGGCCACCGAATTTCCTGAGCAAAGTGGGATGCCGCTTGGCCACCAGATCCAACGCATCGCGCAGGTGGAAGCCGGCGATGGAGCGGCCGGAACCCTTGAGCTCGCCCTCAACGCCCGGGGCGAAGGCAATCGCCGGGCGGTGAAACTTTTCCTTGAGGCGGGAGGCCAGAATGCCGATCACGCCCTGGTGCCAGCTGGGGTCGAATAAGACCAGGCTGTGGTTGTCGTCCACCTGGATCTGCTCCAGGGCGGCGAGCGCCGTATCCTGCATGTCCGCCTCGATCTCGCGCCGTTCCCGGTTGAGGGTATCCAGCTGCTGGGCGAGCAACAGGGCGCGTGCCGCATCGTCCGTGGTGAGCAGCTCAATGCCCAGGGACATGTCGGTGAGGCGGCCTGCCGCATTGAGGCGCGGGCCGAGCACGAAGCCAAGATCCCAAGGCGCGGCGCGACTGGGGGCGCGTTGCGCGACACGGAACAGGGCATCGATGCCGACACAGGCAGCGCCTTTGCGTATGCGGCTTAGGCCTTCGCGCACCAGCCGACGGTTGTTGTCGTCCAGCTTCACCACGTCCGCCACCGTGCCCAATGCCACCAGGTCCAGCAGGCGACCCAGGTTGGGTTCACTACCCAAAGCAAAGGCACCCCGCTTGCGCAGTTCGGCGCGCAGGGCCAGCATCACGTAGAAAATCACCCCCACGCCGGCCAGGTGCTTGCTGGGGAAACCGCAGCCAGGCTGATTGGGATTGACGATCACCGCCGCATCCGGCAGATCGCCACCGGCGGCGGGCAGATGGTGGTCGGTGATGAACACCTCCATGCCGAGCCGCTTGGCTTGCGCCACGCCAGCGTGGCTGGCGATGCCATTGTCCACCGTGATCAGGATGTCGGGCGCGCGCTGCGCGGCCAGACGCACGATCTCGGGCGTGAGGCCATAGCCGTATTCGAAGCGGTTTGGCACCAGGTAATCCACTTGGGCGCCGAAGGCGCGCAGGGCCCGCAGGGCCACGGCGCAGGCGGTGGCGCCGTCGGCATCGTAATCGGCGATGATCAGGAGGCGCTTTCCTTCCGCGATGGCATCGGCTAACCGGCGCGCCATTTCAGCGGCGTGGGTGAGCGCCTGGGGCGGTAGCAGGCGCTCGGGTGCGGGTTCCAGTTGACTGACGTCCTCAATGCCGCGCGCCGCATACAGGCGCGCGAGGAGAGGCGGCAAACCGTGGCGGCAAAGACGTTGGACGACATGGGGCGGCGCCTCGCGCACGGTGATGCGGGTCATCGCGCGATTATCCCAGATAATCCAGGCTACGGATGATGCCGGCGGGTGGGGGCTTCCTTGTCGTCATGGCGGCCGAGCGCGTTGTGCCGGAATCCGGGCAGCGGTGGGGGACTCAGACTGGATTCCCGCTTGGGCAAGAATAGACTCTCTCGGTGAGAGCCCCTTCCACAGTGGCTTTGCGACCAGGCTTGTGGGAGCTATTGAGCGTTACGTAAGTCGTTGACAGGCTGCGTCAGTCAAACGTCATTCCCGCGAAAGCGGGAATCCAGGGTATTCCTCGCCATGTTCCTGGGTCCCCGCTTTCGCGGGGACGACACAAAGGTGTCACCTACTTACGTAATGCTCAATAATTTAGCGGCGATCCGGGGCGGCGATCCGGGGCGCAGCCTTGGCGTAATGACTCAAGGGACGAACGCGCCGCCAGAATTTCCAGCGGGCTTGACCCGTGAGCGTGAATTCCATGCTGTGGCATGCATCCAGGGCGAGCAGGCATAGAGAGGTTAGGCGCCCCTTGCGAAAGGCATGGGCCAGCGGCGCAAACCATTTCTCTTCCAGCCTGCGCAGACTGCGGCGCCAGGCATCGGCGTCGCCGTATGCCGCCGGTGCGCGTAGGGCATCCAGCACCACCAGGTGGCTATCTGCCACCTCGATTACGCTGCGGGCATCACGCGGCAATGCCGAGTGGGGCATGTGCGTGGCGCGTGCCAGCCCCTGGGCCAGCAAGTCGTCCGCCCACAGGCGACCATTCGGTCGAATCGGAACCGTGGGCAGTCGCCCGCCTCCCCAAGCCCAGACGCTGTTGACCGTGGGCCGGCCGGCCGCTTCCCGCGTTTGATTCAAGGGATGAGAAAAAAGCAGCATCTGGATTTCGTTCACCAGGCGCATGAGACGCCGCGCCTGCTCGCCGCGGGGCAGATGGTCGTTGATGGCGCGACCGGCGACTTCCATCAGCGCCGCGTTCTCCACGACCAGGGGCGTGGCGAAGCGGGCATACCAGCGATCCGGGCGGATGTGGTGGAAGCTCACCCCTTCGCCGGCGAAATGACGGTTGAGCGCGTTAAGCCACTGTTCGGCTTCTGCGCGCGAGATGCCGAGGGCTTCCGGTCCGGTGAGCAAGACCTGGTCCTGGTGGGCCGCGAGATGCACCGGGTCCACACATAGCCACCATGCCTCACCGGGATCACCGTGTTCCGCCAGCAGGCTCAAGGGGGCCGCGGGTAGGTTGCGTTCCCAGGACAGTCCGAAACGGGCGCCCAGCCAATTTTCCAGCGAGGTTCCCGGCATGCTGCGGCGCTTGCCGCGCGCCAGGAGGAAGGCGAGATCGGGGGCGTGCAGGTCAAGATAGACGTCGGTGAGCGCGCCTTGCGGTCTGGGCGGAATGAGATCCGGAATCACCAGTGTCAGCTGCATGCGCTAAATGTAACATCGCATTGTTACATTACCCCCTAAAGCGGAGGGCATGAATTGGATTTAATCCTGTGGCGCCACGCGGAAGCCGAAGACGGCCTACCGGACAAGAGTCGCAAACTCACCGCCAAAGGCGAAAAACAGGCGCGGGCGATGGCCGCCTGGCTCAAGTCTCGCCTGCCGCGGGAGACGCAAATCCTGTCGAGCCCCGCTAAGCGCGCATTGCAGACCGCGAGTGCCTTGGTCGAAAAGCCGCAGATCGTGCCGGCCCTGGACGTGGGGGCAAGCGCGGCCGCAGTGCTGGCCGCGGCGGGCTGGCCGGACAACGGGACGGTGGTCGTGGTGGGTCACCAACCCACCCTGGGGCGGGTGGCCGCGCTGTTACTGGCGGGCGAAGAGCAGGACTGGTCGGTGAAGAAGGGTGCCATTTGGTGGTTCAGCAACCGGGTGCGCGGCGGCGAGGCGCAGACGGTGCTGCGGGCGGTGATGGCCCCGGACCTGTTGTGAAACTCAAGCCGGCACGCGATAGGTCTCCGGGCCCATGAGGTCGATGCCGCAGGGCAGCTGTTCGAACCAGTCGAGGAAGCGTTTCACCATGGCCTTGCCCCGCAGGGGCGGGCCGTGTTGGGGCACCAGCCATTCCACGTCGAGCCCGCGCACCATCTTCACCCAGCCGCGCGCGGCGCGGTTGGAGACCATGATGCGCTGGTGGAAGGGCTGCATGTAGGGAATGTGGGCGTCGAAATCCTCCACGGGGTGTGCCGCATCGGCGGTGGCCACCATGGCTGCGCCCACGTCCCCCGAAAACAGGATCTTCGCCACGGGGTCGTAAAAGTGGAAATTGCCCTCGGCGTGGAGGAAGTGCGCCGGCAGCGCCACGATCTCGCTTTTTCCCAGGGGGATGCGCATGCCCTCGTCGGGAATCGCCACGATGCGCCCTGCCGTGTTGCCCACGCTGCAGAAGTGCGGCACGAAGCGGGCCCACAGCCTGGAGATGTAAATCTTGCAGTCCGTGTGCACCATCCACTTGTTGGCCGAGGCCACGATGTCCGGATCGGCGTGGGAGGCCAGCACATAGGCCAGCCGGCGCGGCGGGAAGTAGGCATGCATGGCCATGAACAGGCTGTTGTAGGTCATGTTGCCGCCGGGGTCGATGAGCGCACCCATGTGATCGTCCACGATCAGGAACTGGTTGCTCTGCACCGCACAGTGATCCACCGCACACTCGTCTTGCACCAGATCGGTGAAGGCGAGCGCGATGTGCTTGCCGTCGTTGTAGAGTTCGGTCGCCATATTCGATCCCCTGTCATGCGATTCGGAAGCGTGCCACCAGCCGGGCGGCCTTGGCCGCGCAGTCGGCGAGCCCTGAGGCTGAGGTGCTGGTGTCCTGGGTACTGGATGCAAGGTGGGCGGTAGCTTCGCGCATGCGCGCAAGTTGCGTGTCGATGGCGCGGGTGGCACCCAGCTGGTCGGCTACGGCCTGCCCCATGGCGGCAACCGCCTCGAGCACCTGCTCTTGGGCCGCGCTGATTTTGCGCGTGCCGGCCACGGCTTGCGTGGAGCGGGCCACGCTGGCCCGAACGGTTTGCGCGCTTTTCTCCATGATGACCACTGCCTCCTGGGTCGCGGCTTGTACCTGGCCAACCAGGCCCCCGATTTCGCCGCTGGACGCGCTGGTACGTTCGGCGAGTTTGCGCACTTCGTCCGCCACCACTGCAAACCCCCTTCCGTGCTCGCCGGCACGGGCCGCCTCGATGGCAGCGTTGAGGGCGAGCAGGTTGGTCTGGTCGGAGAGCTCACGGATGATGGTGACGAAGCGGCTGATGTCATCGGTCAGTTTGCGCAGCCCCTGCAGGGTGGCGGCGGCATGGGCGACCTGCTCCGCCATGGTCTGGGTTTCGGCCGCGGTGGTGACGATCAGTTCTCCGGCCCGATCGGCCCCTTGGGTGGACTGGATGGCGAGCCCCCGTGCCTGATCGGTGCGGGAAGCGATCTCTTCCAGGCGCTGGGTGAGCAGACAGACCGATTGGGTCACCCCGTTCGCCTGCGTGACCAGATCGGCGATGACCCGTGTATCGTTGGCGGCAGACGTCTTGAGCCCCGTGGCGCTGCGCGAAAGCAGATCGATCTGGGCACCCGTTTCCCCCACGAGGGCGCGAAGTTGATCGCGCATGGAAGCAATGTGGGATGCCAGGCGTGTCAACTCATCCTGTCCGCCCACATCGATCCGGCAGGTAAGATCGCCCTGGGCGATGGTGTCCGCGGCTTCCATGGCTTCCTTGAGGCCCGCCCGCAGCCGCCGCAAAGCGGACAAGCCGATGCCCGTGCCGGCCACGGCCGCGACGACGGCCAGGATGCCGAAGGCCAGCCGGGCCTGGGTCTGGATCTTAGTCAGGCCGGGCAGAAGGGAAGGGGCGCTTTGGGCGGCCAGCATCACCGTGTGATCGAGGGCCAGCCAGCCCACGCCGATGGCGATGTAGAACACCAGGGTGGCGAAAGCCGCCCAGAGCCAGAGGCGTTGCTGCAGGGTCAGATGGGTTTGCATGGCGCGTTCTCCTGGATGACGTAGAGCATTTCAAGCTGTCAGTGCCTGGCCGCGCAGATGCCGAATCAGTTCGTCCGCGGCCATGGGTTGGGCAAACAGATAGCCTTGAGCGAACTGGCAGCCCAGCTCCAATAGAATCTGCCGCTGGCTTTCCCGCTCCACCCCTTCCGCGACGACTTCCATCTGCAGGCTGTCGGCCATGCGCAGCATGGCTTCCACCAGTCTGCGGTTCGCGGCGCTGTGTTCCAGCCCGGCGATGAATTGCATGTCGATCTTGAGGCGATCCACGGCGAAGCGCATGAGATAGGCCAGGTTCGAATAGCCACTGCCGAAGTCGTCCACCGCCAAGCCGAAGCCGGCATCCCGCAGCGCGCGGAGCATGTGGGTCTGCGTGCCTTCGTCTTCCATGAGGCTGGATTCGGTCAGTTCCACCTCGATCCGGTCGGGCAATATCTCCAGGTGGCGGAGGGCATCGGTCAGCAGACGGAGAAATCTGTCGTCATGGAGATTGTGGGGGGAGACGTTCAACGCGAAGCGCACGTGCTCATCGCTCAAGGCAGCGAGCAGGCGTTCGGCATCGGCGATGAAGGTTTCTATTAGCCAGCTCCCGAATGCCGGCGCCAGACCCGTCTGCTCCACCACGGGAATGAAACGGGCGGGACTGATGGGGCCGAGCTGGGGGTGGATCCAACGGGCCAGGGCCTCCACGCCCGTGATGCGCCCGTCGGCAAGCCGCACCTGCGGTTGCCAGGCCAGATGTAGTCCCGCTCCGGATTCGAGGGCGGCGCGCAAGGCGGTTTCCAGTTCCAGGTTTTCCTTGGCGCGGCGCCCCATGCCGGCTTCGTAGCGGGCCCAGCCCGGGCCGGACGCCGCCTTGGCGTGATAGAGGGCGGTATCGGCATGGCGCAGCAGGGTCTCGGCGTCGGTGCCGTCCTCCGGAAAGTAGGCGATGCCCAGACTGGCCTCGACCCGCAGCTCATGGCCCTCTACCAGGATGGGACGGCGCACGGCATCCAGGATCTTGGGCGCGATCTTTTTGATGCTGGCCGTGTCCGGTTGCTCGCACAACAGCAGGGTGAACTCATCGCCTCCCATGCGGGCGACGGTGTCGGTCTCCCGCACCAGATCCTCGAGGCGCCGACCCACCTGTTTCAGCAGTTCATCGCCCGCACCGTGTCCCAGGCTGTCGTTGACGTTCTTGAAGCGATCCAGATCGAGCAACACCACCGCGAAGCGGCCCCCGTTGCGGCTGGCCTGCCCGACGGCGGCCGCAAGGCGCTCCCGCAGCAAAGCCCGGTTGGCCAGACCGGTGAGGGGATCATGGAAAGCCAGCTCATAGAGTTGACGCTGAATCAGGCGGTCATCGCTGATGTCCGAGAACACCCCCACGTAGCGGTAGGGCCTGCCTTCCTTGTCGCGTATGGTGTCGATGTGCAGGTATTCCGGGTAGATTTCGCCGTTCTTGCGCCGATTCCAGATTTCCCCGCTCCAGTGGCCGGTGTCCTTGAGCTGCTGCCAGAGGGCGCGGTAGAACTCGGCATCGTGTCTGCCCGAGGCTAGCACGTGGGGCGACTTGCCCTGCACTTCTTCCAGCGTATAGCCGGTGGTCTCGACGAAGGCGCGGTTGACATAGAGGATGCGGGCATCGGCATCCGTCACCATGATGCCCTCGCTGGTGGTGTCGAACACGGCGGTGGCCATGCGGTGATGCACCAGCTCCTCTTCCAGCACCTGCACCGCGCAGGCCAGGCGCTCCCGGGCGACGCGCTCCCGTTGGGCCAGGCACCGGAACAGACTGCTGGCGGAGACCACCCCCAGAAACCGGCCTTGTGTATCGATGACCGGCAGACAGTCATAGCGGCCGTGTTCGAGCTGGGCGAGGGCCTCTTCCAGGGGCGTGTCGCCAGCCAGCGCCGGTGGCTGGCGCGTCGCGGTCAATAGATCGGCGAAGATGCGATTGGGAAAGAGCGCCGCCTGGCGCGCCAGCACGACGCCCAGATAGCGGTCGTTATCGAAAACCGCGAGTACCTGGGCCCGCTTCTCCGGCGCGAGGTCGCAGTAACGTGCCTCGGGGCCGACCCGGGCACAGTCGTTTGCGAGACAGTCGCAAACCCGAGGGTCGTCGCGGTGGATCATAGCCGGTTGATCTCGATATGGGTGCTCACCTCGAGGCGCAGATGGATGATCTCATCGGCTGCCATGAAGGGCTTGATGTTGCGCAGCACCACCGCCACCAGTTCCCCTTCGTCCAGCTTGCGCAGGATGGCTTCCCGGATCAGGATGCCGCTCACCACGTCGTCCTCCACCGCCAGGTGGCGGTAGGCGGTGGTGCTCAGCAGCGCGAGCGCCCGGCTCATGGCCAGCGGCCCGATGGGGGATCGCGCGCCCATCACCAGTCCATCCTCGATGGGCGGCAGCAGAAACTCGGAGATCGTCAGGCTTATGCTATGTGTATGATTGTCCATGGGTTACCCTCGGTGCGCCGGCCGCTAGGCGATAACGGGACCGCATTGTCCTGATAATGTTAGCGGCTGTCAAAGGCCGGACTAGAGCTTTCGCCAAGGCGGGGCGGTTCCTTCGTCCCCTCGCTGGTGGGGCGAGCGGGCTGGGGTGAGGCAACGATCCTGGCGCAACGCTTCTTATTGAGCGTTACGTAAGTCGTTGGCAGGCTGCGTAACTCAAACGTCATTCCCGCGAAAGCGGGAATCCAGGGTATTTCTCGCCATGTTGCTGGGTCCCCGCTTTCGCGGGGACGACACAAAGGTGTCACCTATTCACGTAATGCTCAATAAATCATCGGGCGGTGGCTTGCCATGAAAGTCGGCGCGATTGGCTCGCCCCTAAGCTTCGCAACGCAATGGGCCACTCCCAAACGCCTCCACTGAGGGGCGTTGCCAGTGATTCGTATAAGGCTCACTCTGCCGCAGCGAAACAACAAAGAGGCTGGCCAGCGCACAGGCCCTGTGGCACACTCCCGCCCCGTGTCTCGCCCCATGCCACCTTACGAACTCTTCGTCGGCCTGCGCTACATGCGCGCCAAGCGCCGAAACCATTTCATCTCCTTCATTTCGCTCATCTCCACGCTGGGGATCGCGCTGGGGATCGTGGTGCTCATCACCGTGCTGTCGGTGATGAATGGCTTTCAGGAGGAATTGCGTTCGCGCATCCTGGGTGTCGCCTCGCACGTGGAAATCTCCGCCTTCGCAGGGCCGCTCGAAGATTGGCGGGAAGTCATCCGCCAGGCGCAAACCCACCCTCGGGTGCAGGGCGCGGCCCCTTACATCATGGCTCAGGGCATGCTGTCCTACGACCAGGCGGTGCAGGGCGCAGTCATCCGCGGCATCGAGCCAAAGGAGGAGGACACGGTGGCGGACATCGGCCGCCACATGAAACGGGGTCGGCTTACCGATCTCAAGCCTGGTGGTTTCGGCATCGTGCTCGGCATCGAACTCGCCCAGGCTCTGGGGGTGCGCGTGGGGGATAAGTTGACGGTGATCGCGCCCCAGGGCACTGTGACCCCCGCTGGCATTTTGCCGCGCCTCAAGCAGTTCACGGTGGTGGGCATCTTCGAGGTGGACATGAACGTCTATGACTCGGGGCTGGCCCTCATCCACATCCAGGATGCCGCGCGCCTTTATCGCATGGGGGATGCGGTGTCCGGCGTGCGGCTGAAGCTCGCCGACCTGTTCGCCGCGCCCGAGGTGAGCCGGGAGCTCGCCGCCCAGTTGCCGGGCAATTTGCTCATTCGCGACTGGACCCAGCAGAACGCCAATTTCTTCCGCGCCATCCAGATGGAAAAGCGGGTGATGTTCGTGATCATGTTCTTCATCGTCGCGGTGGCTGCCTTCAACATCGTCTCCACCCTGGTGATGGTGGTCACCGACAAGCAGGCAGACATCGCCATCCTGCGCACCCTGGGTGCGACACCGGCCAGCATCATGAAGATCTTCATCGTCCAGGGAACGCTAATCGGCCTCATCGGCACCGTTGCCGGCGTGGTGGGGGGTGTTCTGCTCGCCTCCCACATCGACGTGGTGGTGCCCGCCATCGAACGCCTGTTCGGCGTGCATTTTCTCGCCAAGGACGTGTACTACATCTCGGAACTGCCCTCGCAGGTGCAGGCCACCGACGTCATTTCCATCGGCGTGGTATCGTTCCTGCTTTCGCTGCTGGCGACCCTCTACCCTTCCTGGCGCGCGGCGCGCACCCATCCGGCGGAGGCGCTGCGCTATGAGTGAAGCGCGTGCGCCCGTGCTCACCTGCCGGGGCCTGGCCAAGTCCTACTGGCAGGGGCGAGTGGAGGTGCCGGTGCTCATGGATGTGAATCTCGAGGTGGGGCGGGGTGAGCGGGTGGCCATCGTTGGCGCATCGGGCTCCGGCAAGAGCACGCTTCTGCATTTGTTGGGCGGGCTGGATACGGCCGACCGGGGCGAGGTGCGCATCCTTGGCCGCGACATGCAGGCCTTGAGCGACACCGAACGGGGCCGGCTGCGCAACGAGGCGTTGGGCTTCGTCTATCAGTTCCACCATCTTTTGCCGGAATTCACCGCCCTGGAGAACGTGATGATGCCGCTTCTGATTCGGCGGCAAAGCTCCGCCACGGCGCGTGCGGCGGCTCAGGACATGCTCGCCCGCGTGGGGCTTTCGCACCGCCTGGGACACAAGCCGGGGGAATTGTCGGGCGGCGAGCGTCAGCGAGCGGCGGTAGCGCGGGCGCTGGTGACCCAGCCCGCCTGCGTGCTGGCGGACGAGCCCACTGGTAACCTGGACCGCAAGACCGCGGCTGCGGTGTTCGATTTGATGCTGAGCCTGAACGAGACCCTGGGCACCAGCTTCGTCATCGTCACCCACGACCCCCAGCTCGCGGCCCGGGCGCAGCGGGTGCTGGCCCTGGAAGACGGGATACTGAAGCCGGCTTGAACCCAGCTCATGCCCGGCCCACGTTGCTGTCGGTGGGGCTGTGGTAGTAGTCGCTTTCCTCCGCGAACTCGCGGATTTCTTCCTGCAAAAGCTTCATGCGCTGTTCCGCCGTTGCCACTTCCGCGCAGGATTCGCAATAGGGGTCCGGGCAGGGCTGGTGGGCGTAGAGCCAGTACTGGATGGCACCGGCGAGAAGGCCGGAGGCCACGTCCCACGGATCCGCGTCGCGGTTCTGGTCCATCAGGCGGTTGCCGAGATCCACCACCGCCGCGGCCGCGTCGTCGAACAGGGAAGGCTCGTTTTCAGGACTGTCCATCATGGGCATGGTCTTCCACGGAAGCGATCGGAAACGCGCCATTTTACGCCCAAGCCCGCGCAGTTGCACGGTCAGTCCTTGCCGAACAGCTCGTCCAGGGGATTGGGGCGGGTAGGCGCCGGACTCGCGGCGCCAAACAGGGCATCGAGCGCGGCGCGCGCGGCGGCTGTATCTGGTCGTGGCGTGAAAGCCCCGAGGCGGGGCTGGAAATAGCCACAGAAATTGGCTTGGTCCTTGTCGCGCACTTCTTCCGCCACCGGCTCCAGGCACTGGCGCGCTGCGCTGGGGTCATAGAAACGGCACATGCGGCACGTGTGGAGCGGCGCGCGACAGGCGGGGCATTGCGCCAAGCGCGAGAGGGGCAGCGGCAGGTCGTCGAGGGCAGCGCCGCATCTTACGCAGACCAGCGTGTCTTCCGGCATGGCGAGGCGTGGTCAGGCGGCCTGCTCAAGCCGCGTCACGGTAAAAAAACACGAAACGGCCATGGTCGAAATCGATCTTGAGACGCGCGCCGCGCGCCAGGGCATAGTCCACATAACCCGGCACCGCTGAATCCTGGTGGCATTCCGAGATGTGCTGAGGCGCTTCGAAATCCCGGTCGCGGTCATACCAGGATAGCAGCATGGGCTCGGCGAGCCGACGCGCCGCTTCCGCGTTGGCGCGCGCCAGCGCAACGCGGTAATCGGCGGCGCCCGTCAGAGACACCACCTCGACGCTGGTCAGGTCGGGCGGCGTGCGCAGAGGGCAGGCGGGAGCGTCGGTCATGTCAGCTGCGCGAGGGCTCGAAGGTGGCGTCCAGGTTGAGATCGTCGCAGTAATCGAAGAAGTCCGCGCGCAGGGTGGGGATGTGCGTGCTGGCGGGCACGCCCACCTCCATGTGGACCGAGAACATGCGCGTGCCGGTATGGGGCGCAGGATAGGTGTCGGTGGACAGTTCCTCGATGTTGATGCCATGGCCGGCGAAGAAGCGGGCCAGCTTGTGCACGATGCCCGGATGGTCGAGCGCCACCACTTCCACGTGATAGGGCAGGGTGGGTTGGCGGCGTTCCCGCTCCCGCGTGCGCTTGTGGGTGATGGTGAGGCCCAGTTGGCGGCCCAGGCCATCCAACTGGCTTTCCAGTTTGGAGAGGGCGTTCCATGGTCCGGACACCAGCATCAGGATGGCGAACTGGCCACCCAGCACGGTCATGCGGCTGTCCTCGATGTTGCAGCCGGTTTCGGTGATCTTCGCGGAAAAGGCTTCCACCAGACCCACCTTGTCGTCGCCGGCGGCGGTGATCACGAGATAGTCATTGCTGGCTTGCATGGGACAGATACCGATATGGGAGATGGGGCTATGTTACTGCGTGGTCCCGGCGCTGGCGAGAGTTCACAGGGCGGCGCGCGCGGCCAGGTCGGCAAGCCACTGGCGTATCACGTCACCGAGCGTGGGCTGGCCACGATCGGCATATTCGTAGCGCACGCGGCACACTGGCCGGCTTATCCGCATGATGCGGGTGAGATCCACGGGGGTGGCGATGAGCACGCTATCGCAGTCGGTGGCGGCGATGGTCGCTTCCAACTCTTCGATTTGCTGCATGCCATAGCCCAGCGCGGGCAGCACCGGCCCCAGATGGGGATACTGGGCGAAGGCTGTGCGGATGCTGCCTACCGCGTAGGGACGCGCATCCACCAGCTCGGCGGCACCGAGGCGGCGAGCCGCCAGCGTGCCCGCGCCATAGGCCATGCCGCCATGGGTGAGGGTAGGGCCGTCCTCCACCACCAGTACCCGCTGGCCGCGCACATGCTGGGGTGCATCGGCGCTGATGGGCATGGCCGATTCAATGACGATGGCGGCGGGGTTGTTACGGCGAATGCTAGCGCGCACCGCCTCGAGCTGTTCGCTTTGGGCGGTATCGGTCTTGGTGATTACCACCACCTGGGCGCGCAGCAGGTTGGCTTCCCCAGGGAAATGGCTCCGTTCGTGGCCCGCGCGGTGGGGATCCACCAGCACGATGTCCAGGTCCGGGGTGATCAGGGGTAGATCGTTGTTGCCCCCGTCCCAGACGATGACGTCGGCTTCGGCTTCGGCAAGCGCCAGTACCCGGGTGTAATCCACCCCGGCGTAGATGCCGTGGCCGGCTGCCAGGTGCGGCTCGTACTCCTCCATTTCCTCGATGGTGCAGTGCTGGCGCGAAAGATCCGCGAGCTTGGCAAAACGCTGCGCCGCCTGGACCACGAGGTCACCGTAGGCCATGGGGTGACGCACGATGCCGGGGCGCAGTCCCGCCGCATCCAGCAAGGCGGCCACATGACGCGCCACCGGACTCTTGCCGCAGCCAGTGCGCACCGCGGTGATGCTGATCACGGGCTTGCTGCTGCAAAGCATGGTCTGGCGCGGTGCCAGCAGGCGAAAGCCCGCACCCAAGGCCTGTACACGGGCAGCCACATGCATCACGTGCTCATGGGAGACGTCGCTGTAGGAGAACACCACTTCGTCGATGGCAGCCTCGCGTATTAGCCGCGGCAGCTCTACTTCATCCACGATGGCAATGCCATCGGGATAAAGGCTGCCAGCGAGGGCCGCGGGATAGACGCGGCCAGCGAGATCCGGAATCTGGGTGGCGGTGAAGGCCACCACCTCGTATTGCGGGTGGTCTCGGAAGACGGTGTTGAAGTTGTGGAAATCACGCCCCCCCGCCCCCATGATGAGGACGCGGGTGCGACGGCCGTTGTCAGCATTCATCACCCCATTGTGGAGCAAGGGGCAAGACCGCGCCAGTGCCTACCGGAGCCGCCATGGCCAAGAGCGCCGTCATAAACCAAACGACCGCCCGACGCCTGTTGCGGTGCGTCTGCCCGAGCCCCTGCCAAGCATGCGGCGCAACCAAAGCCGGCTCGCCAGCTGCGGGCGCGGAACCAGCCGGTGAGATAAGGCGCTGCGGGATGCGGGCTTCACCGCTTGCGTGCGTCGCCCCGCAACTGGGCGTGATGGCGCGCATAGCGGGCGCCGGCCGGATAGAGCGCATAGCACCGTGCAAGGCGGCCACGGCGGTCATTGCAGGAAGCCCTCCAGCACCAGAAAGCCACGCTCGGCGAGGGCGACGGCGATTGCTTCAGCACTGCGAGGGAAATCGATATCGCTCATGCGGTTGTTGCGTTGACACAACCATGGCACGATTGTCCCATGATTGAACTGCGCATCCATGGGCGCGGCGGCCAAGGCAACGTGGTGGCGGCCTATCTCATCGCCACCGCCGCCATCCTCGAAGGCTGGCATGCCCAGGCGTTTCCGGCTTTTGGCGCGGAGCGCCGCGGCGCGCCGGTGACGGCCTTCGTGCGCATCGCGCGCGATCCCTTCCGCCGGCGCAATCAAATCGTGCATCCGGATTTTCTCATCATCCAGGATCCCGCGCTGCTGCACGTGCCAGGCGTGCTGGATGGGCTTAAGTCCACTGGCGCGGTGGTCTTGGATGGCAACCGGGTGCCTGAAGGCGTGGAGGCCGTGGCACTGCCCGCTACCCGGCTTGCCAAGGCCTACCTGGGCCGTCCGGTGCCCAACACCGCGCTGGCCGCAGCGTTCTTCAGCCTCACTGGGTTTTTGCCCTTGTCCGCCTTAAGGCATGCTCTGGCGGCCCGCTTCAAGGGGCCAGTGCTGGAAAAAAATCTGCGTCTGATCGAGGCAGCGGCTGCCCAGGTGGAGGCAGGCCGCTGGCGGGAGCGCGTCCATGCGGCTGCCGCTTGAAGGTTCCCAGGCCATCGCGCGTGCAGTGGTGGCGGCGCGCGCCCAGGTGGTGGCGGCCTATCCCATCACGCCCCAGACCCACATCGTCGAACACATCGCCAAGCTCGTCGCCGACGGTGAGGCGACCTGCGAGCTGGTGAGTGTGGAATCCGAGTTTTCCGCGGCCTCCGTGGTGCTGGGGGCGGCCGTGGCGGGCTCGCGCGCCTATACCGCCACTGCCTCCCAGGGTCTCCTGCTCATGGGCGAGGTTCTCTACAACATCGCCGGCCTGCGCGTGCCCTTGGTGATGACGGTGGCCAACCGGGCGGTCTCCGCGCCGCTGTCCATCTGGAACGACCAGCAGGATTCCATGGCCATGCGCGATGCGGGCTGGGTGCAGCTCTATTGCAGCGACAACCAGGAGGCAGTGGACACGACGCTGCAGGCCTTCCGCATCGCGGAAACCCTAGAAGTGCCGGTGATGGTGTGCGTAGATGGCTTCACCCTGACCCACACCCTGGAGGCCATCGACCTGCCGGCGCAGGAACAGGTGGACCATTTCTTGCCTCCCTATCGCTTTGCGCGCACGCTCAATCCCCGCAACCCCTTAAGTTTCGGCACACTGGTGGCGCCCGAATACTACGCAGAGATGCGGCAACTGCATCACCAGGCGCTACTTGACGCCCTGGAGCTGATCCCCGCGGTGGACGCGGCCTGGCAAGAAGTGAGCGGTCGCAGCTGCGGCGGCCTGCTGCGCGTGGAAGGTGATCCCGCGGCGCGCACCGGCGTGCTCACCCTCGGTTCCATTTTCGGCACGCTGGCCGACGCGGTGGCGATCGATCCCGCCTGTGGGCCGGTGCGGCTGATGCACTTGCGCAGCTTTCGCCCCTTTCCGGCGGCGGCGTTGCGCGCGGCGTGTGCGGGACTCGAGCGCCTGGTGGTGCTGGAGCGGGCGATCTCCCCAGGCGCTTCAGGCATCGTCACCGCCGAAGTGCGCGCGGCGCTGGCGGAATTGCTTAAGCCGCCTTGTGTGCATGGCTTCGCCGTGGGGCTGGGGGGGCGCGACGTGCCGCTGGATCTACTGCCGCGTCTGCTGGCCAGCCTGCCCGAGACGCCCGGGCCTTTCCGCATCTTCGATCTCGATCCAGACAAACTGCCGCAGGAGGCACTATGAATGGGCAGACCATCTCCATCGAGGCGCTGCGCAGCCAGCAGCCTCGCTATGCCGGTCTTACCGCGGGCCACCGTGCTTGCCTCGGCTGTGGCCAGGCGCTGGCGGCACGCCTGGTCACCGAGGCGGCGGGCCCCGACGTGATTGTCGCCAACGCCACCGGCTGCCTGGAGATCTTCACCACGCCTTGGCCCGAGTCGGCCTGGCGGCTGCCCTGGCTACATTCCCTGTTCGAGAACACGGGCGCGGTGGCGGCGGGCATGGAGGCGGCCCTCAAAGCCCAGGGCAAATCCACGAAGGTGCTCGCCTTCGGTGGCGATGGCGGCACCTTCGACATCGGCTTCCAGGCCTTGTCGGGAATGCTGGAGCGGGGACACGAGGTGCTCTATGTCTGCTATGACAACGAGGCCTACATGAATACGGGCATCCAGCGTTCCAGCTCCACGCCCCACGCCGCCGCCACCACCACCTCGCCCGCCGGCCGCGCACGCATGGGCAAGCGCCATCTCAAGAAGGACATCCTCGCCATCATCGCCGCCCATCACATTCCCTATGCGGCCACGGCTTCGGTGGCTTACCCCGCCGACGTGCGCAAGAAGGTGCGGCGCGCCCTGGCGGTGCCGGGGCCGAGTTTCCTGCTGGTTCATTCGCCCTGTCCCCTGGGCTGGGGGCATGATGGCGCGCTGTCCATCGAGGTGGCGCGTCTGGCGGTGGAGACCGGGCTGTTCCCCTTGGTGGAAATGGAGCGGGGCTCCCTGGTGGGCGTGTTGCCCCTGCGCGCACCCAAGCCGGTGAGGGATTACCTCGCGCTGCAAGGACGCTTCGCCCACCTGTTCGCCGACGACCCCCGGGCGCGCGAGGAGCTTGCCCACTTGCAGGCCCTGGCCGATGCCAACATCGAGCGCTACGGCCTGCGCGCAGGCGGTGCTGGTCTGGATACGGAAAGCGCCGACACCGTGCGGCGAGGAGGGGGCCAATGGGCGTGAAGGTCACGCCGGGCGGCTTCGCCGCGCCGGGCACTGCCATGGGCTTTCGCACCGGTACGTGGCGCATCCAACGTCCCGAGCATGTGCACGGCATCGCGCCCTGCCACCACGCCTGCCTCGCCGGTGAGGATCCTCAGGCCTGGATCGCCAGCCTGGCCGAGGGGGATGTGGCGGGTGCCTGGCAACGTCTGATCGCTGCCAACCCCCTGCCTGCCAGCACCGGCCGGGTCTGCCCCCATCCCTGCGAGACCGCGTGTAATCGCGGTGGCTACGACGCCCCCCTCAACGTGCACGGCCTGGAACGCTGGCTAGGGGATGCGGCACTCGCCGCGGGTTGGGCCTGTCCCGCGCCCGCCATTGGCCGGGACGTGCCAGCGGTGGCGGTGGTGGGCGCGGGGCCGGCTGGGTTGTCCTGCGCCTGGCAGCTTTTGCGGCGGGGCATTCGTCCGGTGCTGCTAGAGGCGCTCAACCAGGCGGGTGGCGTGCCGCGCACGGCGATTCCGCCTTACCGCCTGCCACGCGCGGTGTTGGACGGCGAAATCGAGCGGCTGCTGGCCACGGGCATCGAGTTTAGGCCGCACCAGCGCCTGGGGCGCGATTTTTCGCTGGAGGAACTGGAAACAGACTTCGCCGCCGTGTTCCTCGCGGTGGGCACGCAGAAGAGCCGCCCCTACAGTGTGGAAGGGGTCGTGCCACGGGATCTGCGCTTCGGCTTAGACCTTTTGCGCCACTGGATCGCGGAAGGTGCGGTGCCGGTCATGGATAGCGTGGCCATCATCGGCGGAGGCAACACCGCGGTGGACGTGGCCCGCATCCTGAAACGCGCCGGGGTGCGCGAGGTGCATCTCATCACCCACGAGCGCATGCCCCATGCCCAAGTGCCCGACTATGAACGCATGCGTGCCGCGCCGGACGAGATCGTCCAGGCCCTGGAAGAAGGCGTGCTGATCCACGAGAACCGCATGGTGCGTCGTCTCATCCTCCGTGGCGAACGGGTAGTAGGCGTGGAGATCGTGCATGCCCGCAAACTCAAGGAAGGCGAGCGGGTGCGCGTGCAAGCCTTCGAGGGCACGGAATCCGTGCTCAAGGTGGACCAAGTGATTCCCGCTATCGGCCAAGTGGTAAACGAGGAGGGGCTGGCGCAGTTGCTGGGCCAGCGGGAATTCTTGCGGGTAGAGGCCGATGGGCGCGTGCCCGGCACCAGCCGCATCTTCGCCGGCGGCGACTGTCGGCCGGGGCTGGGCACGGTGGCGGGTGCCATCTTCGACGGCGCGCGCGCGGCGGCGGCCATCGCCGATCTGCTGGGACGCCACGAGACCCGGCCCCAGCGCGGCGCGGTGGTCGGCCTCGATCGGCTCAATCTCCATTACTTCGATCACGCACCCCGCCAGGAACCGCCGGTGTTGCCCGTGTCCGAGCGTGCCGGCGACCGGGAAGTGCAAGGTGGTCTCGACCAACAGGCCGCCCACGCCGAGGCTTTGCGCTGCTTTTCCTGCGGCAACTGCATGGCCTGCGACAACTGTTTCACCCTCTGTCCGGACAATGCCGTGCTGAAGACGCGCGCGCCCCTCACCGATGGTTCCCATTACGTATTCGACTATGACTACTGCAAGGGGTGCGGCTTGTGCGCCCACGAGTGTCCGGTGGGCTACATCGCGATGGTGGAAGAAGAGTGACGTTCCGCAAAGAAAGCTGCCGCGCGACCGATTGCGCCGCAAATGGAGTGGATGCGATCGAGCAGCGAAAGGCAAAGCGCCCCGAACACGAATCGAACGTGTGACCTACCCCTTAGGAGGGGGTTGCTCTATCCACTGAGCTACCGGGGCGGGGCGGCGTATTGTAGCCCAAAAGATCAGGACGTTTGGTTGAAATTCGCCGCCATTGGGCCGACAATGAAGCCGGTTTTTCGAACAGTCTGGAATCGATCATGTCCGTGCTCACCAAAAAAGAACTGCAAACTCTGGAAAAGCGCCTGCAGGAGGAGTACCAGCGCGTGCTGGAGGCAGTGCGCGACGAATTGGAGCGCTCTGGCCAACAGCAGTACATCGAGCTCGCGGGTCGGGTGACCGATACTGGCGATGAATCCGTGGCCGACATGCTCGCCGACTTGAATGCCGCCATGATCGACCGCCATGTGCGCGAGTTGCGCGAGCTGGAAGCAGCGCGGGCGCGTCTGGCGCAGGGTAGCTACGGGGTGTGCGTGGACTGCGGCGCGCCCGTGGGCTACGAGCGCCTCAAGGCCAATCCGGCGGCGGCGCGTTGTTTCGTCTGCCAGACCAAGCGCGACCAGCTCTATGCCCATGAGGGCCGGCCCAAGTTGTAGCGACGGGGCGCTGGCCGAGCCGAGCTGAAGGCGCCAGGGGAAGTGCGGTCACAACGGAGGGAGGCGTTGTGTTTGCAGGTGAGGTGGTCGCCCTGAAGGCGATCAAGGCCGCGGTGGTGACCACCATCGGCCTGGCGCTATTCTGGGTGAGCCGGCGCGAGCCCGACCTGGCCCGGCATCCCGGCTGGGGCATGCTGCTTGCCGGCTTGTGGATCGTGCTGTTGGGCGATCTAATCAATCTGGCCTGGGGCGAGGCCGGGCACTCCCTGTGGCGAGCGCCCTTCCCGGAAGGGGTGGAGGTCGTCCGCTACACCGCCTGGGTCACGGGCAATCTGCTGCTGGCGTTGGGCTTTTGGCGCTGGCTGCCCCTGGTGCGCCAGCTGAAAGAGACCCGTAACGCCCTGAGCGCGGCCAACGAAGCGCTGGAGCGAGCGGTGGCGGCGCGCACCGCCGAACTTGAGCAGGTCAACGAGCGGCTGCGTCACGATCTCGAACAACGCAAGCGCACCGAGCGCGCAATGCGCCACATGGCGCATCACGACGCGCTCACCGGTCTGCCCAATCGCACCCTTTTCCGCGACCGCCTCACCCATGCCATGGCCCAGGCCGACCGCTATCAACAAAAGCTGGCGGTGATGTTCCTGGATCTCGATCGCTTCAAGGCCATCAACGACACTCTTGGCCACAACGTGGGCGACCAGCTGCTGCGCGTCGTCGCGGACCGCTTACGCAGCTGCGTGCGCGACTGTGATACCGTGGCGCGCCTCGGTGGTGACGAGTTCACCGTGATCGTGGAGGACGTGGCCGACCGGGACACGGCGGCCGTGGTGGCACAAAAGATTCTCGATACCTTCAGCCAGGCTTTCTACCTCGGTGGGCACGAGGTGTTCGTCACGCCCAGCGTGGGCATCACCCTCTATCCGGACGACGGCGAACATCTGGATCATCTACTGCGTAACGCCGATTCGGCCATGTACCGGGCCAAGCAACACGGTCGCAACAACTTCCAGTTCTATTCTCCGGAAATTAATCAGCGGGCACGCGAGCGGCTGCTTTTGGAAAATGCGCTGCGCCGGGCCCTGGGGCGCGAAGAGTTCGTGCTGCACTATCAGCCACGCGTGGATCTCAGGACCGGCCGGGTGATCGGCGCGGAGGCGTTGTTGCGCTGGCGCCATCCGGACTTGGGGCTGGTGCCGCCTGGCGAGTTCGTGGCCATCCTGGAGGAAACCGGCATCATTATCCAGGTGGGGGAATGGGTGCTGCGTGAGGCGTGCCGCCAGAACCGTTCCTGGCAGGATCTGGGACTGCCGCCGGTGCGCATGGCAGTGAATCTCTCGGCGCGCCAGTTCATGCAAAAGGACCTGGCCGGCATGGTGGGGCTCACCCTGGCCGAGACCAGGCTTGCGCCTGAATGGCTCGAGCTGGAAATCACCGAGGAGGTGTTGCTGGAACACAATGCCGCCAATGCCTCCACGCTGGAGCGTTTGCGCGACCTGGGCGTGCACATCGCCATCGACGATTTCGGTACGGGCTACTCCTCGCTCTCCTATCTCAAGCGCCTGCCCATCCACACTCTGAAAATCGACCAGAGCTTCGTGCGCGACATCACCTTGGATTCGGACGGAGCCGCCATCGTTTCCGCTATCATCGCCATGGCCTGCAACCTGCGCCTCAACGTGCTGGCCGAGGGGGTGGAAACGGAGGCTCAGTTGAGCTTCCTACGTGCCCAAGGCTGCAACGAGATTCAAGGCTATTCTTTCAGCTATCCGCTTCCCGCGCAGGAATTCGAGCGGCTCCTGCGCGACGGGCGCAGCATGCACGTGCTGCAGGGCCTGGCGGGCTATTACGTGAACCTGCTGCCCTTCGGCAATCCTGCGGCCCGTCACTGAGTCTCTGTCCTCCGCCTATAACTTTCGGCATATGGCCATCGGCAAATTCCGGGCCGCTCCGGTTTCGGTCATGATCATGGCGTTCGGCGGTCAATCTGTGTTTGCCGCCGGCGACGGGCAAGTTTGGGTGACTTGCCCGGGGTGGTGGATCCTCCGCCACTTCCGTTCGGGCCTCCGCCTGGAACGGAGTCATCCTCTGCGCCTCCTGACCCACGCCTCGTTTCCAACGATGCGTGGGTTTTTTTGTGCGCGACAAAGCCGCGTGGCCCAGCCGCACTTTCCGTTACACAACCCTCCCTGCGGAGACGGCTGGGCGTGGCCGGTTGGCGCGAGATCGCGAAAGAATCGCGCACCGACGCCTGCCCCGGTGGGGAGGCGCACGCAGCCGGCCGACTTGGGTTGGGCGAAACCTTGGGCGGGCGAACCAACCCCCCAAGGCTCGCAAGCCTTCAGCCGCACTCGCTGCTGGCGGCGCGGTGTCGGGCCTGGCGTGCCCGGCGAGCGTCAGGACTCGCCGGTTTCTTGGTGGCAGGCCCGCGCAGGAAACCGGGCAACGCCCCTGCGCCGACCGTAGCGTAGTCGGCCGCCAGTGCGGCGCGCACCGCTTCCGGGGCGATGTGGAGCACCTGCGTGAGCCCTTCGGCCACCAGTGCGAACAGGCGTTCCAGTGCAAAACCGTGGGTCTGGCCAGCGGTCCGCCATAGCCAGTCGCTGAAGTTGAGAAAGCGCGCGAAGGGCGCCTCGCCTAACATGAGCGGCAGGGTGTGGCGGAATCGGCCCGAGTTGCCCAGCAGGTCCCAGTAGCGGGCGAAGCGCGCCAGCCGACGCATGTCCGTAAACCCAATGCGGTCGGTGGCCAGGATCTCGTAGGGTGGATGAGGATTGAAGCGAAGCCCAAAGCGTTCCGTGTGACGCGCGATGGGTGCACCGCGCAGGCGCTTGAGCAGTTCCACCTGGATCTCGTGGGGCGCGAGGGCTACCAGCCGGTCAAAACCCGCGCCAAAGCCGGAGAGATCCTCTCCCGGCAGACCGGCGATTAGGTCCACGTGGAGATGGGCATGGGTATGCGCCTTGAGCCAACGCAGATTTTCTTCGGTGCGGGCGTTGTCCTGGCGGCGGGAGATGAGCGCCTGTACCGTGGGATCGAAAGTCTGCACGCCGATTTCCAGTTGCAGGCTACCTGGCGGGAAGCGCACGAGCGCCGCCTTCAAGGCGTCCGGCAGATGGTCCGGGATCACCTCGAAGTGGAGAAATAATTGTGCGTCCAGGCGCGCCAGAAAAAACTCCAGGATGCCCAGGCTCGACTTCACGTTGAGGTTGAAGGTGCGATCGACGAAGCGGAAATGCCGCGCGCCGCGTTGGTAGAGCGCGTCGAGCGCGGCGAGGAAGGCGTCCTGGGGAAAGGCCCAGGCAGTCTTGTCCAAGGCGGACAGGCAGAACTCACATTTGTAGGGGCAGCCGCGCGAGGCCTCCACGTAAAGGAAGCGATGGGCGATGTCTTCTTCGGTGTAGAGCGCATAGGGCAGAGAAAGCTCGCGCAAGGCAGGCTGCTCGCCCGGGATGATTTTCTGCGCGGGGGGCTGGCCGGAAAGCACGCCTTCACAGAGGACGCGAAAGCTCACCTCACCCCAGCCCGTGATGACGTAATCGGCCTCATCGACGATGGGCTGTGTCTCGGTTTCGTGGCTGACCTCCGGACCGCCCAGCACGACCGTCACTTCCGGCGCCACGCGCTTGAGCATGGCCACTAGTTTGCTGGTTTGCTCCACGTTCCAGATATAGACCCCCAGTCCAACGATGCGTGGCCGGGCTGCGAGTATCGCCTCCACGACCTCCGCCACTGGGCGAGCGATGGTGAACTCCATGAGCGTGGCCTGCTCGGCCAACGGCCCCAGATTGGCGAGCAGATAGCGCAGGCCCAGGGAAGCATGGGTGTGACGCGCATTGAGCGTGGCGAGGACGATGGTGGCCATGGCAGGGGCATTTTAGCGTCCTTCGGCACGGAGCCTCCCGCCTTGCGCTGGGTTTTCAGCGTCCCCGGCGTGCCGCGGCGCGCGGGTGGCTACGCGTGCTGTGCGCGTTGCGGCCGTAACCTCGACTGTCCCGGGCGTCGGCGGGCATGGGACCGGAGCCGGTCAGACGGCGCGCCGATCCACCACTACGCGCCCGCTCCAAGGGTTGCGCGCGGTTGCCGACGGCATCCCAGTCGCGCCGCCCCTGGGGTTTGGGGCGTGCCTCGCTGGCGTAGGCTGGGCGAGCGTCGAACCCTTGGCGGCGCGCCGCTTCGCGACCGCCATTCCTGCTTCGGGGTGTGCCGCGGGCACCGGGGCGCGGGCCGCCGCTGCGTTCCGTGTGGGGTTTGGGCTCCAGGCCCGGAATGGCGCTGACGGCAAGGCGTGCGCCGGTGAAGCGCTCGATTTCGCGGATCATGCGTCGTTCCTCCGGGGCAGCCAAGGTGATGGCCACGCCGCTGCGTCCTGCCCGACCGGTCCGGCCGATGCGGTGGACGTAGTCTTCCGCCTGGCGCGGCGGCTCGAAATTGATGACGTGGCTGATGCCGGCCACGTCGATGCCGCGTGCCGCGACGTCGGTGGCCACCAGGATCTGGGTGGTTCCGCGGCGTAGATGGTCGAGGGTGCGGTTGCGTTCCCGTTGCTGCATGTCGCCGTGCAGGGCGGCGCTGGCAAAACCCTGGTCGCGCAGCCGGTCTGCGAGTTCTTCGGCACCGCGCTTGGTGGCGACGAATACCACCGCTTGGCCAAGAGCCGCATCGCGCAGCAGATGATCCAGCAGACGCGATTTGTGATGCGCGTTGTCGGCGAACATCAGGCGCTGCTCAATGTTGGCACGAGCGCCGTCCGTGGTGGCGATTTCGATGCGCTTGGGGTTTTTGGTCAGGCGGCGCGCCAGGTTGCCCACCACGCCATCGAGGGTCGCGGAAAACAGCAGGGTTTGGCGCGTGGCGGGAGTGGCACGCACGATGGCTTCGATGTCGTCGATGAAGCCCATGTCCAGCATGCGATCCGCTTCGTCCAGCACCAGGGTTTGCAGGCGCGCGAAGTCGATGCGGCCACGCTCCATGTGGTCCATCAGGCGGCCGGGGGTGGCGATGACGATGTCCACCGGCTGCGACAGGGCCTTGAGCTGGAGCCCATAGGGGCTGCCACCCACCAGGCAGGCGGTGCGTAGCCTGCGCATGTGCTGGCCATAGGTGCGCGCGGCTTTTTCCACCTGCAGCGCGAGCTCGCGGGTCGGCGTGAGCACCAGCATGCGCGGGCCGTTGCCTGCGGCGGCGGACGGCTCTAGCAGGCGCTGCAGACCGGGCAGCAGGAAGGCGGCGGTCTTGCCGCTGCCGGTGTGGGAGGATACGAGCAGATCGTGGCCTTCCAGCGCGGCGGGAATGGTCTGTGCCTGGACGGCGGTGGGGGTTTGATAGCCTGCGGCGGTCAAAGCGTTCAGGAGGGCCTGATCGAGGCCGAGTTGGGCGAAAGTCATGGTTACCTTCCAAGGGTTCTGGCGCGTAGAAGGGTAGCGCGCCGGATCAGGCGTGAGCCTGGGAACAATCGCGCGGCCCGGTTTGATGCGGGAGATCAGGAACGAGCACGGCCGATTGGCGTTTTACACCGGCGCCAACCATTTCGGCGTGCACCGCGAAGGCGGGCCAGAGGGGTCGGGGACGATGGAATGTGGGAGCAGGGCCGAAGGGCTCTGTGCCGCACAAGGCTCTCCATACTACGCACATGCGGCGCATAAGTCCACAACAATTTCGAAGAGCGGGCGGTGCCGCGTGTCGCGGCCTCAGGGTGTGGCGGTGGCTGCTGCGGCGGGCAGGCGCAGTTCGAAACAGGTCGTCTGCCCGGAGCGCACCCGTACGTCCCCGCCGTGGGCGCGGGCGATGGAGCGGGTGATGGCCAGGCCCAGCCCCGCGCCTTCGCCGCTGCGGGTGCGGGCGGGGTCGATGCGGTAGAAGCGGTCGAAGATGCGCTCCAGCTTGTCGGGCGGGATGGGCGGGCCGGGGTTGGTCACCGCCACCGTCACCCAGCCGTCGGGCGCAAGCCCCATTTCCACCTGGACTTGTCCACCCCGCGGGGTGTGGTGAATGGCGTTGGCCAGCAGATTGGAAAGCGCCCGCCGCAGCATCAACCGGTCGCCGACGACCTCACCCGTGCCGCGGCAAACCAACTGCACGCCCCGTTCTTCCGCCAGGATCTCGTAAAAGGCGAACAGGCTGGCGATCTCCTGCGCGAGATCCACCGGCGCCCGGGAAGGCATGATCAGACCGTTGTCGGCCTTGGCCAGGAACAGCATGTCGTCGATCATGCTGGCCAGGCGCTGGTATTCCTCCAGGCTCGAGTAGAGCGTTTCCCGGTAATCGTCTGCGCTGCGCGCCCGGGACAGCACCACCTGGGTCTGGGTCATGAGATTGCTGATGGGCGTGCGTAACTCGTGGGCGAGGTCGGAGGAAAACTCCGACAGCCGCCGGAAGGCATCGCCCAGGCGCGCCAGCATGTCGTTGAAGGACTGCGCCAGGTCGTTGAGCTCCACCGGCACCTCGGCGGCCGGCAAGCGCGCATCGAGGTGCTGCGCCGAAATGCTCCGTGCCAGTTGGGCGATGCTGCGCACGGGTGCGAGGGCGCGGTGGGCCACGAACCACGCGAGCAGGGCCGCGACGAGCGTACCCAGGAGCACGGCCAGCCAGATGGCGCGCCGGAGAGCGGAAATGAAAGCCTGGTGCTCGACCATGTCCAGCGCCAGGCCGACGCGGAACGGCGGCTGGCCGGGCAGGGTGGAAGGCACGGCCACCACCACGCCGTGGAAGTGGCGCGCGCCCTGGGACCAGGCGGCGAGCAAGGAAGGTGTGATGTGCTCGGCGGCCAGCGCCTGCTTGAGCAAAGCATCCGGAAAACGCGCCTCACCCGTGCTCACCAGCACCTGGCCGTCCGGCGCTTGCACCCGCACCGACAGCGCGTGATGACCCACCAGCGCATCTTGCAGGCGGCGGCTCAGCGCCGCTGCCTCGCGGCCGTCGTGGGTCAGGGAAAGGGCATGGCGGACGAGTTCCAGCTTGCCGTCGAGCTCGGTCGCATCGAGCGCCTCGAAATGCCGCTCCATGGCCACGGTCACCAGTTGGCCCACACCCAGCAGGATGATGAACGAGGCCAGCGCAAAGGACAGCGTCAGGCGCAGCGTGATGGACAGCGGCCGGCTCATGGTTCCGGCGCTTCCAGCACATAGCCCATGCCGCGCACGGTGTGGATCAGTTTCGGCTCGAAGGGATCGTCCACCTTCGCGCGCAGGCGCCGGATGGCCACTTCGATCACATTGCTGTCGCTGTCGAAATTCATGTCCCAGACCTGGGAGGCGATCAGGGAACGGGGCAGGACCTCGCCCTCGCGGCGCATCAGCAATTCCAAAAGCGCGAACTCCTTGGCGGTGAGGTCGATGCGGCGGCCGCTCCGAAACGCCCGACGCCGCAACAGGTCGAGTTCCAGATCGGCTACCCGCAGCACGGTCGATTCGCGGGCGCTGCCCCGACGCAACAAGCTGCGCACCCGCGCCAGCAGCTCCGCAAAGGCGAAGGGTTTGACCAGATAGTCGTCGGCGCCCAGCTCCAGACCCTGGACCCGATCTTCCAGGCGGTCGCGCGCCGTCAGCATCAAGACCGGCAGCGCCTTGCCCGCCGCCCGCAGCGCCTGCAACACACGCCAGCCGTCGAGGCCGGGCAGCATGACATCCAGGATCACCAGATCGTAGGGTTCCGCCATGGCCTGGTGCAGGCCGTCGCCACCATCGCGCACCCAGTCCACCACGAAACCGGCTTCCTTCAGCCCCTGTCTCAGATAGCTGCCGGTCTTGGCTTCGTCTTCGATTATGAGGATTTTCATGGAGGGGATGGTGCCATGTCCCGAGGCGGACGGCCCAAGCTTACCGACTTGTAATCGGCGCGTCATCTCCTCGCAGGCGGCGGGTGGCTAGACTGGCGGCGTGGTTTCAGAAGGAGCGTCATCCATGCGGAATGCCTTGGGCTTTGAGTTACCGGATCTTTCCCGGCGTCGTTTCGTGCAGGGGCTCGCGGCCGGCGGGCTGATGCTAGCGCTACCGCGTCTGTCGGCTGCGGTGCCCGCCGCGACCCGGAGCGGTTATCCGCCGGTGCTCTCGGGCACCGAGTTCGACCTGGTGCTGGAGGAAACGCTGGTGAACTTCACCGGCAGGCCGCGCCTGGCGACCACCATCAACGGCTGCCTGCCGGGCCCCATTCTGCGCTGGAAGGAGGGCGATACCGTCACCCTGCGGGTCACCAATCGTCTCAAAGAAGACAGCTCCATCCACTGGCACGGCATTCTGCTGCCCTATCAGATGGATGGGGTACCGGGGGTGAGCTTTCCCGGCATCCGCCCCGGCGAGACCTTCACCTACCGCTTCAAGGTGCAGCAGAGCGGCACCTACTGGTACCACTCCCATTCTGGCATGCAAGAGCAAACCGGCATGTACGGGGCCATCATCATCGAGCCGCGCGCAGGCCAGCCCGTGCGCGCGGACCGGGAGTACGTGGTGCAGTTGTCGGACTGGACCGACGAAGATCCCATGCGGGTCTTGCACAAGCTCAAGATGCACAGCGCCTATTACAACTTTCACCAGGCGACGGTGCTGGATTTCTTCCGCGACGTGGCCAACGAAGGGCTCAAGGCCGCGCTCGGTAAGCGCCAGATGTGGAACGAGATGCGCATGAGCCCCATGGATCTGGCGGACGTGTCGGCTTACACCTACACCTATCTGGTGAACGGCATGCCGCCGGCGGCCAACTGGACGGCGCTGTTCAAGCCGGGCGAGCGGGTGCGGTTGCGCTTCATCAACTCGGGGGCCATGACCTTCTTCGACGTGCGCATCCCGGGGTTGCCCATGACGGTGGTGGCGGTGGATGGGCAGGACGTGGAGCCGGTGACGGTGGACGAGATTCGCATCGCCGTGGCGGAAACCTACGACGTGATCGTCGAGCCCAAGGACGAGGCCTACACGATCTTCGCCCAGTCCATGGACCGCAGCGGCTTTGCCCGCGCCACGCTGGCAGCGCGCGCGGGCCTGAGCGCGCCGGTGCCGGCGCTGGACAAGCCGCAGCCGCTGGAAATGGAAGACATGATGGGCGACATGACGGGCACGGCACGGGCCCATCATGCCCGCACCGAATACGGGCCCAGCGTGGACATGCGGGTGGACACGCCCCGCACCAACCTGGACGATCCGGGTGTGGGCTTGCGCGACAACGGCCGTCGTGTGCTCACCTATGCCGACTTGCATACCGTCGGCGGTCCCCTCGACCCGCGTGGCCCCGGCCGCGAGATCGAGCTGCATCTGACCGGCAACATGGAGCGCTATACCTGGTCCATCGATGGGCTGGAATTCGGACGCGCCACGCCCATTCACTTCCGCCACAACGAACGCCTGCGCGTCATCTTCGTCAACGACACCATGATGACCCACCCCATGCACATGCATGGCATGTGGAACGAACTGGAGACGCCGGAAGGTGAGTTTCTCGTGCGCAAGCACACCATCGCCGTGCAGCCGGCGCAGCGCGTGAGCTTTCTCGTCACCGCCGATGCCCTGGGCCGCTGGGTGTGGCACTGCCACCTGATGCTGCACATGGATGCCGGCATGTTCCGCGAGATCGTGGTGGCGTGATGACAAGAGGAAAGGAGCAGATGGGCATGACAGGCAAACACTGGATGGTGCCGGCGCTGCTGCTGGCGCTGGCTGTGCCGGCGTGGGCGGAACCGGGCATGGGCACCATGCAGGGAGGCGACCCACCCGCGGATGCCCGTGATCCCCATGCGTATTCGGGCGGCTACACGCGGCCGGCGGACCACCCGCTGCGGCTGCACGACGAAAAAATCTTCTGGGGGGTGATGCTGGACCGGCTGGAGACGGCCCAGGGCCGGGACAATGGCTTCAACGCCTACGATTTCCGGGGCTTCATCGGGCGCGACTACGACCGCCTAGTCATCAAGGCCGAAGGCGAGGTGGATGGCGGGCGGCTTCAGGAAGGCCGCACCGAGCTGCTCTGGAGCCACGCCGTGGCGGCTTATTGGGACACCCAGTTGGGGCTGCGTCACGACAGCGGCGTGGGGCCGGACCGCACCTGGCTCGCCGTGGGTGTGCAGGGTCTTGCGCCCTACTGGTTCCACGTGGATGCGACGGCCTATGCAGGCGAAGGGGGGCGCACCGCCTTGCGCCTTGGCGCCGAATACGAAATGTTGCTCACCCAGCGGCTCATCCTCAGTCCCCGTATCGAGGCGAATTTCTATGGCAAGCGCGACCCGGCGCTGGAGAGGGGCGCGGGGCTCGCCGATGGCGTGTTCGGTCTGCGCCTGCGCTACGAAATCCGCCGCGAGTTCGCGCCCTACATCGGCGTGGAATGGGCGGGCAAGTTTGGCCAGACAGCCGACATGGCCCGTGACGAAGGGCTGCGCACGCGCGACACCCGTTTCGTCGCGGGCGTGCGTGTGTGGTTCTGAGGGGGTGCCATGAAGATCGCGTTTTGCAACATGCTCAAAGGGGCCTTCGCGCTGCTCCTCCTCGCACCCTTGCCGCTAGTCGCGTCCGGCCAGCACGCGGGCGGGCATGGGAGCGAACCTGGCGCGGACTTCGGCGTGCCGGGACAGCCCGAGGCGGCCCGGCGCAGCATCGTCGTGGAGGCCGGCGATGACATGCGTTTTCGTCCTGCCCACATCCGGGTGCGGCGGGGCGAGACGGTGCGCTTCGTGGTGCGTAACCGTGGCACGCAGACCCATGAGTTCGTTTTGGGGCGTAGCCGGGAGCTGACCGAACATGCCGCGCTGATGCGGCGCTATCCCGACATGGAACACAGTGACCCGAATATGGTCAGGGTGGCGCCGGGGCAGGAAGCCACCCTCACCTGGACATTCACCCGCGCCGGTCAGGTCGAGTTCGCCTGCCTCATCCCCGGCCATTTCGAGGCCGGCATGCGCGGGCGGATTCGCGTTCGTTGACGATTCATCGTTTCACACAAGGAGGTACGACATGAAATTCCCCATCTTCTTCGCAAGCCTGGTGGCGCTGGGCATCGCCTTGCCCGTAGCGGCCGAGCCCGGCATGGCCCATGGCGACATGCCGGGTGGCAGGCACATGGCCCAAGGCGAGGCCCAAAGCGCCATCGCGGGTGTCGGTGTGGTGCGCCAGGTCAAGGCCGACCAGGGCAAGGTTAGAATCGACCACGAGCCTATTCCTGCGCTCGGCTGGCCGGCCATGAACATGTTCTTCCGGGTCAAGGACAAGGCGCTACTCGAGGGGCTCGCGCCCGGAGACAAGGTCCGCTTCCAGCTGGAGAAGGACGCCGCGGGGCTTTTGATCACGCGGATCGAAAAGGCCGGTTCGTGAAAGGCTGGCTTGTCCTGCTCTTGACGGGGCTGGCCCTTATGGCCTGCTCCAAGGAGGAGAAACGCGCCTCGTCACCGCCCGCGCCCGTGGCGAGCGCGGCCGCCGTGCTGCCCGATCCGGCGGTGGCGCGCCGGCGGGGCATCGATCCCACGCGAGCCGAACAGGGCGCCCGCTTGTTCGCCGCGCACTGCGCGGCATGCCACGGCAGCCGCGCCGAGGGCACGCCCAATTGGCGCACGCCCGGCGCCGACGGCAAATATCCACCCCCGCCGCTGGACGGCAGCGCCCATGCCTGGCATCACCCGCGCGCCATCCTGCGCCTGACCATACGCGAGGGCACCGGCCGTCTCGGAGGCAACATGCCGGCCTTCCGCGACAAGCTGTCGGAGGGCGACATCGAGGCCATCATCGACTGGCTGGTGGCACGCTGGCCGGATGCGGTCTATGCACAATGGCTGGAGATCGAGCGCAATGCCCGGTGAAATGGCCCGCGCAAATAGCCGGTGAAACGGGCGCGGCTGGCCTATAGTGTGCTAACGGCTGCGCCAGGCGGCGTGCGGTCACGGATTCCACGGAAAGGAGCACGACGATGATGGGCTACGGGTTCGGATATGGCATGGGGGGATTCGGCTGGCTGTTCATGATCCTGTTCTGGGTGCTGGTGATCGTCGGCATCGTGGCGCTGGTGAAGTGGCTCCCCGGCGCGGGCGGCTCGACTCCATCCAGCAACCGCGCGCTTAAGATCCTCAAGGAACGCTACGCCCGCGGTGAGATCGACGAGGAAGAATTCCGCAAGCGTGCCCAAGACCTGAAGGATTGAGCCATGGCCGCACGGACCGTACTTTGGCTTGCGGTGTGGTCGGGTCTTCTGCTGGCTACCGGTTTGCTTGCCTTCGGAGGTGGGGCTTGGCAGGGCGGCTGGGCGGGCTTGCACCATGACATGTCCATGATGGACGAGTTCGCCGACGAAACCTGCTGTGGCTGGGGTGTGGAAGCGGACACCTCGGCTAGCCCAGCGCGAGGCCTTGGCGCGCATCGAGGCGGAGTGGCTCGAGCGCCAGCGTCAGCTGGACCTGGAAATCGCCCGGGCACGGGCCGCGTTGCGTGAGCGCTACCTGGCCGTGCCCCGTGACTGGGAGGCGATCCGTGACGTAGACCGCAGGCTGCGCCAACTCTATAAAGCCGGCGATGGAGGCGATCCCCGCTTCATGGTGGGGCATCGTGAAGCATCGTCGCGCGGGCGAGGGGGCATCGCGCCCACAGCGGCAGACAAGACACCGCCCGGGTTGGCCCCGGACGTTTGCTATGCCATGACCCCGATGCTTGGCGCGTGGGCGTTCTCGACTAACGTGCACCCCGTGCACGCTAGCGGGATAGGAACCAAGCGGCGGCCAGGGCGCTTGCTGCCAGAAGTGGTACCGCCCAGGCCTGAGCCGAAGCGATTGCCTCGTCGGGTTTGCCAAGCTTTTTGCCCGTGATCATGGCCTTGACCAGGTTCTCGCGATGGACGACGCTACCCAGAATCACGCCGGCGACATGCGCGCCGACGACGGTCAGCATTCCATCGGCCAGTGCCTCGTGTAGTGTCCCGATCAGATGTCCACCAAAATCGTTGTAGGCGAGCCAGCCGCTTGCGCCCGTCGCGAGACCAAGCGCGAGTAAGAGCAGGATTGCCCATGCTCCGGCAGGATTGTGGCCGGTGTAATGGGGAGCTTGGCCGTGCAAGAGTCGCGCCAGGTAGGCGAGCGCCGCCGCTGGCGGGCGCACGAAATCCGCAAAACGCGCATGTCGGCTGCCGATCACACCCCACAGCAGGCGAAACGCCACCACACCGACCAGGGCACCCCCTGCGCCTGCATGGATGAGCCGCCATTGCTCGCTTTCACCAGTCGCCCAGGCGAGTGCAAAGGCGACCACCATCAACCAGTGACCGATGCGCACCGGCGCATCCCAGACCAGTATGGTCTTGATCATCGATCCTCCCACCGACGTCCGTCGGGCATGGTGATTTCTCTTTCGTGAAAACGTCCTTCCGCCGCCCTGCGATGGCACGCAGCGCAATTGGCCGGCGTCCTCACCTTCGGATGACGCCAGTCGGCCGGCGATACTTGGCGGTGCTTACGCAAGAACCAGGCGGTCCGCGTCAGCCGAGGCAGGGCATTGGCTTGGGTCGTCGCGACGCCAAGCGTCGACGCACTGCCGGCGTTGCGTACTAGGAATTGCTCGAGCTCGTGCCGGCTGCGCTCATCGACACTGGCATCCTCGCCGTAATGCTTGTCGAGTTTTGCCATCACGCGTTTCCAGTCTTCTGCGGCCATGAGCTGCGGCGGGAAGGCGATGTGACAGCTTCCACACTCGGCTTGAAAAATCGGCGGCCCGTCGGCGGACAGGTTACGCGTGTCGGCAAGCGCCACGGCGGACAGTGAGATGAGCACGATGCCGCTCCAAAACGCTGTCGTTTTCATGGCCGCGTCTCCAGTAGGAACGCGACGAAATCGGCTTTCTCGGCCGCCGTGCATTCGCGGCCGACGACCTCCTTGCAGTTGCGACGAAACCACTTCTCGGCTTTGGCCAGATCGGTGAAACGCTCGCCATTGGCAGCAGGCGCCAGCGGCTTGATCGTCTTTTCGGTGATGACATGGCGGCCAGCCTGCGTCGGTTTTTCGGTATGACAACTGGTGCAAGATGGCATCTGGGGCGATACACCGAAACGCCGCGCAAAAAATTCGGCGCCACGCTGCACCGAAGGCGCGAAATTCGGTGCCGTTTTGGCGGCTTCGGCGCGATAGGTCGCAAGCAGCTCTGCGGGTGTCGCGGCGAGGGCAGAAGGTGCGGCAATCACGACGATGACGAACGAAAGGGCTTTCATGGCGCACGCTCCAATGGGTTCCAATGGGTGCGATGATGCCCTTTCGGACTTAAGGCCCGCTTAGCGGTCGCTTATGGCGAGCTGAAGGCGGGCGCATCGAGCCCGACGCTTTCCAGGCCCCGTCTCACGCCGGTGATGGGTGGGCAGCGGCCTGGGCGATACGGTTTTGCAGATGGGCGAGTGCTTCGTCCACTTGGTCCACCAGGATGAGGCAGAGGTCGCCGGGCTCGAGGTGATCGAGGGCGTGGTCGATGGCGGCGAATTCCCCCCGGATCTCTTCGATTCTTGTTGCGCGAAGGGCCTGAGCGAGACCCTCGCGCATGAGGGCGAAGGTTTCGCCTGGGGCGCGGCCACGCAGGCACGCGTCTTCGTACAGGATCAGGTGGTCGAAGGCTTGGCCAAGAATCGCGGCCTGGGCGCGGATGTCCTCGTCGCGGCGGTCGCCGGCGGCGCTCAGAACCACGCTGCGGCGCCGCGCCGGCATGGCTTCCAAGGCTTGCACCAAGGCACGCATGGCGTCGGCGTTGTGGCCATAGTCGGCGATCACGGTCGCGCCCCGGTAGTCGAACACGTTGAAACGGCCCGGTGCGCGCAAAGTATCAGAGACGAAAGTGATCAGTCCTCGGCGGATGATGTTCCAGTCGAGTCCCAGCGCCCAGGCTGCGCCGACCGCCGCCATGGTGTTGTCGATCTGAAAGCCGATCGTGCCGTTGCGCGTCAAGGGCACTTCACTCAAGGGGATGCGCAGCTCGAAATTTCCTTCCGATGCGACGATATCGCCGCCCTCGCGGAACACCAGACGCTTGCCCTGGGCGCGCTGAGCGGCAGCCACCGGGTGGTGCACGTCGTGAGCGAAGAAGGTGACGCTGCCTGGACAGTGCACTGCCATGTCGGCCACCCGCGGGTCGCAGGCATTGAGCACGGCCATCCCGTCGGGGGCCACGTTCTGCACGATCACGCGCTTGACCACCGCAAGCTCGTCCACGCTGTGGATGAAATTGAGACCGAGGTGGTCGCCGCTGCCCACGTTGGTGACCACCGCCACCTTGCAGCGATCGAAGCCGAGTCCTTCGCGCAATAGCCCGCCCCGGGCGGTCTCCAGCACCGCCGCGGTGACGTCCGGGTGCATGAGCACGTTGCGCGCGCTTTTGGGGCCGCTACAGTCGCCAGTGTCGATCTGCTTGCCATCGACGAACACGCCATCGGTGAGCGTCATGCCCACGCGGTGGCCAGCGACGTCGAGCAGATGGGCGATGAGTCGCACCGTGGTGGTCTTGCCGTTTGTGCCGGTGACCGCCACCAGCGGGATGCGCCCGTCTTCGCCAGGCGGGAACATCCAGTTGATGATGGCTTCTCCGACTGCGCGCGGCTTGCCGAACGAGGGCGCGAGATGCATGCGCAGACCGGGGGCGGCATTGACTTCCACGATGCCGCCACCTTGTTCTTCCAGCGGCTTCATTACCGTTTCGCACACCACGTCCACGCCACAAATGTCCAGGCCTACCATCTGCGCTGCTTCCACGGCGCGGGCCGCCACCTCCGGGTGCACGTCGTCGGTGACGTCGGTGGCAGTGCCGCCGGTCGAGAGGTTGGCGTTGTTGCGTAGCAGGACGCGCCGACCTTTTTCCGGGATCGAGTCGGCGGCAAGGCCTTGGGCGGCGAGTTGCGCAAGGGCGATGTCGTCGAAGCGGATCTTGGTCAATAAGGTGGCGTGGCCTTCGCCACGGCGGGGATCGCTGTTCACCTGATCCACCAGCTCGCGCACCGTGTGCACCCCGTCGCCGATGACGTGGGGTGGCTCGCGACGGGCGGCAGCCACCATCTGGTGACCTACCACCAGCAGGCGGTGATCATGGCCCGGAATGAAACGTTCCACCAACACCTCGGGGCCGAACTCGGCAGCAGCGGCGAAGGCGCGCAAAAACTGCTCGCGGTCGGTGACGTTGACAGTCACGCCTTTGCCCTGGTTGCCGTCGCGCGGCTTCACTACCACCGGCAGGCCGATGGTCTCGGCCACCTGCCAGCCGGTTTCGGCATCGGTCACGGGCTGGCCGGTGGGCACCGGCACGCCGGCCGCTTCCAGCAGCATCTTGGTGAGATCCTTGTCCTTGGCAATGTCTTCGGCGATGGCGCTGGACCAGTCGGTTTCCGCGGCTTGGATGCGCCGCTGCTTGGCACCCCAGCCGAACTGCACCATGCTGCCTTCGGTGAGCCGTTGGTAGGGAATGCCCCGCGCGACGGCGGCCTGCACGATGGCGCCGGTGGACGGCCCCAGGCGCACGTCCTCGTCCAGCTCGCGCAAGCGGGAAAGCGCCGCCGCCAGGTCGAAGGGCACATCCTCGCGCGCGGCTTCAATCAAACGTTGTGCGAGCTCCAAGGCCAGGCGACCCACCGCCTCTTCGGTGTATTCGAACACTATCCGATAAATGCCTGGCTCCACCGTCGGGGCGGTGTGGCAGAAGCTCACGGGACAGCCGGCCTGAGCCTGTAGCCCCAAGGCGGCAAAAGCAAGCGCATGGGCGAGCGAGATGTCGCCCTCAAAGCCGATCGGGCGCATGGCGCCGATGTCCGGGAAGCGTGCCCGCAACCGGGTCTCGAATCCGGGCATTGCGCCGATCTGGATTTCCTCGGGCGCGAGGCTGGCTACGGCCTCGATGGAAGTGTGGCGGCTCCACACGTTGGGACCGCGCAGGGCGCGCACGCGCTGGAGTTCCATGGTTCGTCCTTCAGCCGGGAAGGCCCACCTGGGCCGGATCGCAGGTTTCGATGCCGGTGCGGATGAGTTCCTCCGGCAGACCGAGCGCGAGACTGGCGGCGATGGCAGCGAGCACGCTCTCAAGCCCAGTTTCCCCGGTCTTTTGCAACAGGGCGATGGTATCGAGGCGCGTGAACTCGCGTTCCTCCAGGCCCATGGCGCGGATGATCGCGCCATCGCGGACGAACAGCGCCAAACCCCCTTCGGCGCGGTGGCGCGCAATGGCGTCGAGGCCGCCCTCGCGGCCATAGAGGATGACCGCGCCATCGCACAACTCCGCCATCTTCGTCGCCAGGGGATCGTGGGCGTTGAGCACCGCCACGCCATCGGGCAGCACCACGTCCACCTGGGTGCGCAGCACGGTGTAGAGCTGGTCGGCGCCGTGAATGTAGTAGCGCGAAAGCTGCTCCCAGCCGGAGACGTCGGTGACGATGCCCACCTGGCAGCGGTCATAGGGTAGGCCTTCGTCGAGGATCATTTCCACCGGTGTCTCGAACACCGCGGCATCGGCCATGCGGTTCATGAGCAGTTGGTGGCCGGCGATCCAACGGCAGCCGTCGCGGGGGGTGACGTGGCGACGATCGAAGAACACACCGTCGCGGCAGGCAAGCCCGGTGCGCCGGCCGGCGAGTTGCAGCAGCAAGGTGGTGAGGCGGGCGATGAGCGTGGTGCCGCGGCGGCCGGTGATGCCCACCACGGGGATCCGCCCGGTGGTGTTCTCCGGAAACAGGTGATCGACGATGGCGCGTCCCACCGGTCGCGGTTTGCCTTCGGCCGGCTTCAGATGCATGAGTAGTCCCGGCCCGGCGTTGACCTCGACAATGGCCCCGCCCTGCTCCTGCAGGGGACGGGAGATGTCCTCCGCCACCAGGTCGATGCCCGCCACGTCCAGGCCCACGATGCGTGCCGCGAGGCAGGCGGCCGCCGCGACTTCCGGATGAACCCGGTCGGTGACGTCGAAGGCTACATTGCCGTTACGCTGGATGAGGATGCGCGTGCCCGCGGCGGGCACGTCCTCGCCGCGATAGCCCTGCCGCGCGAGCTCCAGACGCACGGCGGGATCTTCCTCGATGCGGATGACGTTGAGCGGATAATCCTCGGTGGTGCCGCGGCGCGGGTCGGTGTTGATCTGGCTATCGATCAGTTCCGCCACGGTGGAGCGTCCATCGCCCGTCACCCAGGCGCTCTCGCCTTTGGCGGCGGCCACCAACTTGCCACCCACCACCAACAGGCGGTGTTCGTTACCCGGCACGAAGCGTTCCACGATCACCTCGCTGCCTTCCTGCTCGGCCAGGTGGAACGCGGCCTCGATTTCCTCCCGCGTGTTGAGCTCGAGGGATACGCCGCGCCCGTGGTTGGCGTCCACGGGTTTCACCGCCACCGGCAGGCCGATGTCTTGGGCGGCCTCCCAGGCTTCGGCGGCTGTCTTGACGATGCTGCCCTGGGGCACGGGTACGCCGCAGGCAGCGAGCAGGCGCTTGGTGAGATCTTTGTCGCCGGCGATCGATTCGGCGATGGCCGGTGTGCGGTCGGTTTCGGCGGTCCAGATGCGGCGGCTTTTGGCACCGTAGCCCAGTTGCACCAGATTGCCGTCGGTGAGGCGGATGTGGGGGATACCCCGGTCCGTGGCCGCATCGACGATGGAGGTGGTGGAAGGACCCAAGCAAAGCCGGTCCGCCAGGTCGCGCAGGCGTTCGACGGTGGCAGGGACGTCGAAGGGTTTGTCCTCGATGGCGGCCATCACCAGATCGCGCGCCGCTTCCAGGCAGGCGCGGCCGACTGTCTCGTGGCGGGTACGCACCACCACCTTGTACACCCCGCGCACCGAGGTGCTGCGCGCCTTGCCGAAACCCACCTTCATGCCGGCGAGGTTCATGAGCTCAATGGTGACGTGTTCTAGGATGTGGGCCGGCCAGGTGCCCTCACGCAGGCGCAGCAGGAAGCCGCCCCGCTCCCCGACCCCACAGCGGTGCTCCACCAGGCCCGGCAGCCAGGCCGTCAGGCGCTCATAGAAGCCCGGAATGGTGTTCGATGGCGCATCTTCCAGATCGCCAATGTCCACCCAGGCCTCCAGCACCGGGCGATAAGTCCACATGTTGGGACCGCGCAGATAGACGATGCGCAGAAATTCGATGGATCGTCGCGTCATGATGGGGCGTGGCTGACCGCATTCCAGCCCTGCAGCTTCGGCCAGGCGAAGGAGAATGGATGCACTGGGATATAATGCGGCACTAGGCCGCTCCTGCGAAAAATTGCGAAGCATAACCGAAAAGCGCCTTTCCTGGATGCCTGGGTGTCGTCCAGGCGGCTTGAGCCGGTCAACCGCCGGCTTTACCACCCGTTGTTTTAGGCAGTAACGCAAAGCCCCCCTTTTCCGATGACAGCATCCCGTGAACCCGACTTCCCCCTGCAGACGGGGGAGCGGCTGTTGGCTACCCTCGAGCTGGATCTCGATGCCGGGCTTCATTTTGGTCGCGGTTGGCTAGCGCTGACGGACCGGCGCCTGCTGGCCCGGGCGCCCGGCGAGAGGGCCTGGCAGGCGTGGGCCTTTCGGCCGGGGCTCAAGCTGGAGCAATCGGACCATGCCGGCGTGGGTACGCTCGAGCTCCTGGATGAAGGCGGCCGCCTTGCCGTCTGGCACTACACGCTCGGCCATAATCTCGCCGCCACCCGCCTTGCGCGTCAGTTCGAGGGTGCCCGGGATGCCTGGCTTGATCGCCGGCCACTTCCGCCCGAGACGGAAAACCTCTGCCCCACCTGCCACGCACCCTTGCCGCCCGATGCCGAGGAATGTCCCGTGTGCGCGCGGGAGCATGAGGAACCGCCCTCCACCTGGGTGCTGCTGCGCCTGTGGCGCTTTGCCCGGCCCTATCGCGGTCGGCTTCTCGCAGCCTTCCTGCTCACGCTTGCGTCCACTGCCGCGGGGCTGGTGCCGCCTTACCTCACCATGCCCCTGATGGACGACGTGCTGATTCCCTACCAGAACGGCCAGCCCATCGACAGCCACAGGGTGATGCTACTGCTGGCAGGACTATTGGGCGCGGCGCTAGTTGCCTGGGCCTTGGGTTGGGCCCGCACCTACATCCTGGCTCTGGTGTCGGAGCGCATCGGCATGGACCTGCGCACGACCACCTACGAGCATCTGTTGCGCTTGTCCCTGGAATATTTCGGAGCCAAGCGCACAGGCGATCTCATGGCGCGCATCGGCTCCGAGACCGACCGCATCAACGTCTTTCTATCACTGCATCTGCTGGACTTCGCCACCGACGTCCTGATGATCCTGATGACGGCGGCGATACTGTTCTCCATCAACGCTTGGCTGGCGCTGGTGACGCTTTTGCCGCTTCCCTTCATCGCCTGGATGATCCACCTCGTGCGTGACCGGTTGCGTACTGGCTTCGAGAAGATCGACCGCGTCTGGTCCCAGGTGACCAGCGTGCTCGCCGATACCATTCCGGGCATACGCGTGGTGAAGGCCTTCGCCCAGGAAGAGCGCGAAGCCGAGCGTTTCCGCGAAGCCAACCGCCACAACCTGGCGGTGAACGACCGCCTGAATCGTATCTGGTCGCTGTTTTCCCCCACCGTCACCCTGCTTACGGAAGTGGGGCTGTTGGTGGTGTGGGCCTTCGGTATCTGGCAGGTTTCCCAGAACCAAATCACCGTCGGCGTGCTCACTGCCTTTCTGGCTTACATCGGGCGCTTCTACACGCGGCTGGATTCCATGAGCCGCATCGTCTCCGTGACCCAGAAGGCGGCCGCCGGTGCCAAGCGCATCTTTGACATCCTCGATCACGTCTCCACCGTACCGGAGCCGCTGCGGCCGGTGCACCTTGCGCAGGTGAAGGGGCGCATCGAACTCAGGCGTGTGGGTTTTCGCTACGGCAACCGCGCGGTGCTGCACGACATCAATCTGGTGATCGAACCCGGGGAAATGATCGGGCTGGTGGGGCACTCGGGGTCCGGCAAGAGCACCTTAGTCAATCTTATCTGCCGTTTCTACGATGTGACCGAGGGCGCCATCTTGGTGGATGGCGTGGACGTGCGTCAGCTCCCCATTGCCGAGTACCGGCGCCACATTGGACTGGTGCTACAGGAACCTTTCCTGTTTTTCGGCACCATCGCCGAGAACATCGCCTACGGCAAACCCCATGCTTCGCGTCAGGAGATCGTCGCCGCGGCGCGCGCCGCCCACGCTCACGAGTTCGTGTTGCGGCTGCCCCAGGCCTACGATTCCCTGGTGGGCGAGCGTGGGCACGGCCTTTCCGGCGGTGAGCGCCAACGCATCTCCATCGCCCGCGCGCTGCTCATCGACCCGCGCATCCTGATCCTGGACGAGGCCACCAGCTCCGTGGATACCGAAACGGAAAAGGAAATCCAGAAGGCCCTGGACAATCTAGTGGCGGGACGCACCACCATCGCCATCGCCCATCGGCTCTCCACTCTGCGTCGCGCGGATCGCCTGGTGGTGATGGATCGGGGCCGCATCGTCGAGATCGGGACCCACGACGAGCTCATGGCGCGCCAGGGGCACTACTGGCGCCTGTATCAGGCCCAAGCACGCAACGTGGATACCGAACCAGATGAAATGGAGGCGGAGTTGCCAGCGGTGGTGAAGGCAGCGAGCGCGCCATGAGTAAAGAATTCGAGCTCAGTCGCAATGCTTTTGGCCGGTTGGTGCTGAGCCTGCCGGATGGCAGCCGCTATGAAGGGGTGGTGCCGGTACGAGCCTTTCCCATCACCGCACCACGGGAAGGCGTGGCTCTGGTGGCGGCCGATGGCCACGAACGTCTGTGGATTCCTGCATTGGACGAGCTGGACGCGATGCGCCGCACCCTGATCGAGGAGGCGCTTGCCAGCCGCGAATTCATGCCGGAGATCCGGCGCATCCTGAAAGTCGAAAGCTTCGCCACCCCGAGCGTCTGGCAGGTGGAGACCGATCGTGGCCCGGCCCAGCTCACGCTCAAGGGCGAGGAGGATCTCCGTCCCTTGGGCGCCCACGGCCTGATCGTGGTGGACAGCCACGGCATTCAATTCTTGATCCGTGACGTGATGGCCTTGGACCGGACCAGCCGCCGCATCCTCGACCGCTTCCTGTAAAGGAAGCATTTAGGCCCGGCCTCGCCGGGCGTGCGCCATCTCAGTGGTGAGAATGACCCTGACCGTCGCCCCCCAGCGGCATGGCGTGCGCCTTGACTTGGATTTCCTGCTTGCCTGTCTTGGTCTCCACCACCAGAGTCAGAGGCACGCTGTCGCCTTCCTTCACCTGCCCTTTGAGACCCATGAGCATGATGTGGTAGCCACTGGGCGAGAGGGTCACCGGCTTGCCAGCGGGCAGATCCAGTTTGGGAATCGCGCGCATCTTCATCACGCCGCCTTCCATTTTCATCTCGTGGATCTCCACGATCTTGGCCACGGGCGAGCGTGCCGCGACCAGGCGCGCGTCTTCTTTGGCGGTAAGTTCCATGAAGGCACCGGTGGCGGTTTGTGCCGGCACCGTGGCGCGCACCCAGGGGTCTTTCACTTCCACTTGAGCTAGCGCGCTGCCGGCGACGAACAGGCTAAGGGCGGTCATCAGGCTGAGACGGTTCATGGTTCCTCCTTGCACGAAAGTCTCTTCCATGATGCCAGATTGGTGCTGTCCGGGCCGCGACAAATCGTCGCAGGCGCTGGCAGTATACCCGCGTAAGCCCGTCGGCACGAGTAACCAAATCGTCCTCTCTTGACGATGCCTCAGGGCGTGAAAACGGTATCGTCCCCACGCAAGGGGCAGGAAAATAGCCATGAAATCGTCTAGATTCCCGCTTGCTCAGGGGTGACGGCGAACGTGAGCCACCCAGAACCGGAGGTCCGCTCGCGCCGGGATGAGCGTCTCGGCGGCCGCGCGTCGCCGTTTTTTTGAATCAACGGCAAAAAACTCCGCACCTCCCACGCAGGAAGGCACGGAGAACGCGGCACCTTAAGCCTTGCCCAGCAAGGCGATGCTTTGCTCGAAGGGGCCCATGTATTTCATGGCGGTGATCATGGAACCCTGGAACTTGAGTTTCTTGGTGAGCAGGGCGGCGCGGCCCGAGAGAGAACCATCCCGCAGGCGCTGCCAGTTCTCGGGACTGGCCTTCATCACGAAGTCCGGCTTGCGCGGTGCAGAACCGTAGGCGGTGCCCACGGCTCGGCCATCCTGCACTTCGAGGAAGGCGCTGGGACGGGAACCATCCTCCCAGCCGTATTCGATCAAGGCGCTGAAACCCTTGAGACCACTCACTAGCGTTTCATTACGGTTCCACATGTCTTTATAGCGTTCGGCCCAGTTGGCCGAGAGAAAATCGTCCATCGTTCCTCCATAAAAAGCCGGCCGGGTCGCCCCGGCCGGACGCGGCTTTAGGCTGCGGAAAGCGCCTTATAGATCTCGTTGAAGGACGCTTCACCCACCCGGGCGAAGACGCCGGTGTTGCCCATGACGCAGACGGCAAACTTGGGGCCGGCCACCGCGAAGCCAGTGGCGGGCGTCCAGCCCGACTCACCGCTCATGGCGGTGTAGCCATCGGTCTGCATGCGCGCCATGTGCATGTTGGCGGCACACATGGCGGCGGCCATGGCCGCTTCGTCCTCGGTGATGTCGCCCACGTAGCCGGTCAGCTTGCCGTCGTCGGAAAAGGTGCCGGCGGCGAACACGCCCTTGATTTTCAGCAGTGCGTTCAGATCAGCCATGAGGATCTCCTTACAGGGACGCCAAAGTGGCGAAGGCTTTGTCGAAATCGGTGTCCTTGTTTTTCACGAACACCCCCACGTTGCCCACGATCAGGGCGGAGTTCTCCGGACCAGAGACGGCGAAGCCACGGGCCGGCTCGAAGCCGTCCTTGCCGGTGTACGCCGTCCAGCCCGACGCCTCCATCTTGGCCATCAGCATGTTGGCCGCGCACATCTGGGCCGCCATCTTCGCCGCTTGCAGCGGGATATTGCCCACGTAGTTGATGAGCTCGCCGGTGGGCGAGAACTCCCCGGCGGCAAACGCCCCCGGGATGCTCATTGCTTTCATGAGATCTGCCATCGTGACTCTCCTTGGAATTGACTGAAAACAGGGATGACCCCTGCACCAAGACCCTGAGCAACGCCCGTGCCAGCGATGAGAATTATTTGAAAACAATGGCTTATGTGGACGCTGGAGGCGCGATGTTGCACATAACCGTTGCGCTACAGTCGATGAGAATCTGAAAACCGCTATAGATCAAATGGTTGATATAATCGTTGCCGTTGCGCAACGGCATGCCATGCGGGAACTGCTACAGAACGAGGACATCTTGGAAGGGCTCCTGGCCGGTATCGACCAGGGCGTGCTGCTGGCCACGGTGGAGGGGCAAATCCTGTTCGCCAACGAGGCCCTGCGCCATCTGATGGAGCTTCCCGCCGGCGAGACGCCGCGTAGCCTCAACGACGTGGGCGGGGTGAATCTCAAGCTTGCCATCACCCGTGGCCTCATCGAGCGGGGTTTCGACGACGCGGTGAGCCGTCGCCAGAAAGGGGTGGTGGAACTGGAACGCTGGCTGGATCTACCCTCCGGCCGACGTTGTTTCCGTCTGCGCACCGGCATCGTCGAGCGCGAGCGCGGCGGCGCGGTGCGGCTGGTGCTGCTGCGGGACGTGACGGAAATGGCGCGACTGCGCGAAGGAGCGGCGGGCAGTGCCGCTCAGGACTTCATCACCCGCGACCCGCGCATGCTGGAAGTGCTGCGCCAGTTGCGCCAGGCTGCCCCCACCGAGGCCTACGTGCTGATGCAGGGCGAGTCTGGTACGGGGAAAAATGTGCTGGCCCGCCAGCTCCACCGCTTGAGTCCGCGCGCGGCACAGCCCCTGGTGGAAGTCAACTGCGCGGCCATTCCCTCCGAGCTTTTGGAATCCGAATTCTTCGGCCATGTCAAGGGTGCCTTCACCGGCGCCACCGGCGACCGCGCCGGCCGCTTCGCTGCTGCTGACCGCGGCACCCTGTTCCTGGACGAAGTGGGGGAGGTACCCCTGAACCTCCAGGCCAAGTTCCTCAAGGCCGTGCAGGAGCGGAGCTTCGAGCCGGTGGGCTCCAATCGCAGCCAGACGGTGGACGTGCGCATCGTCTCCGCTTCCAATCGGAACCTCAAGGATGCGGTGGAGGCGCGCCAGTTTCGCGCCGATCTCTATTACCGCCTGTCGGTGATCACCCTGCACATTCCGCCCTTGCGCGCGCGCAAGGCGGACATTCCGCTCCTGATCGACCATTTCCTGGACCGCCTCTACACGCGTGGCTACGCGCGCGCGGTGCTGGCGCCCGAGGCGCTGCGACTGTTGCTCGACTACCCCTGGCCGGGGAACGTGCGCGAACTGGAAAACGCCCTGGAACACGCCCTCATCTGCGCGGTGGAAGGCGTGATCCAGACGGAGAGTCTGCCCCAGGACATCCGCGACTACCACAGCCAGGGGGCGCTGCCCGCTGCGCTGCACAGGAGCGAGGATGCCGACAGTCATCTACGCGGCCAGATCCTGTTTGCACTCAAACGCTGCGACGGCAACAAGGCCGCGGCGGCGAAAATGCTGGGCATCGACCGCACCACGCTGTGGCGGCGCATGCGCCGCCTGGGGCTGGCCTGACGGCCGCGCCATAACGTTCCAACGAGACCTCGCTCCACCAATGCAAACCTGGTATCTACCTGCTTTTCTCGCCTTCGTCTTCTGGGGGCTGTGGGCCTTGTTCCCCAAGATCACCACGCGCCTCATCGAACCCCGTAGCGCGCTCTTTTTCCAGGCGCTGGGGGCCTTTTGCGTAGCGTTGGTGGTGCTGGCCACGCTCAACTTTCGGCCCCAGTGGGACGCGCGTGCGGTGCCACTGGCCCTGCTGACCGGTGCCTTGGGCATGATCGGCGGCATCGCCTATATGTTTGCCATAGCGCGCGGCCCGGCGATGTTGGTGTCGGTGCTCACCGCGCTCTATCCCTTGCTCACTGTGGTGCTCGCCTGGGCGTTCATGGGCGAGACGGTAAGCTTGCGCCAGTGGGCAGGCATCATGCTGGCGCTGTTCGCGATGGTACTCCTTGCCGGATGAGGAATTGATGTCATCGATCTCAGGCTGGAAGACAATCAATTGGATATATGGCGGGAACGGGCCTAAGGTTTGGGCGTGGGGCGGACCGCAGCGATCCGCCACCATTCCTTCACCCGAACCCAGGAGGCAGTCATGTCCCAGCTTGCGCAATGTCCCTTCCATGTGTCGGCAGAAGGCCGCTCCCTCGAGGACTGGTGGCCCAACCGGCTCAACCTGAAACTGCTCCGTGCGCCCTCGCCCCTGTCCGACCCCATGGGGCCGGACTTCGACTATCGCCGGGAATTCGAGCGTCTCGATCTTGCCGCGGTGAAAGCCGATTTGCGCGCCCTCATGCGCGCTTCCCAGGATTGGTGGCCAGCGGATTTCGGCCACTACGGGCCCCTGTTCATCCGCATGGCCTGGCATTCCGCCGGCACCTACCGGATCGGTGACGGGCGCGGCGGCGCCGGCAGCGGCCAGCAACGCTTCGCGCCCATCAACAGTTGGCCCGACAACGCCAACCTGGACAAGGCGCGCCGGCTGCTGTGGCCGGTGAAGCGCAAATATGGCCGCAAGATTTCCTGGGCCGATCTCATGATCCTGGCCGGCAACGTCGCCCTGGAGGACATGGGCTTCAAAACTTTCGGTTTTGGCGGCGGCCGCGTGGATGCCTGGGAACCGGACGAATCTGTCCATTGGGGTCCGGAAGGCAAGTGGCTGGAGGACCGCCGCCATCGCGGTGGCGCGCTGGATGACCCGCTCGCGGCAGTGCAGATGGGACTCATCTATGTCAACCCGGAAGGTCCCAACGGCCAACCCGACCCGGTGGCCGCGGCCCGCGACATCCGTGAAACCTTCCGGCGCATGGGCATGAACGACGAGGAAACCGTGGCCCTGATCGCTGGCGGACACAGCTTTGGTAAAACCCACGGCGCCGGTCCGGCCAGCCATCTGGGGCCAGAGCCGGAAGCGGCACCCATCGAGCAGCAGGGCTTGGGCTGGATGTCGAGTTTTCGTAGTGGCAAGGGACCGGACACCATCACCGGTGGGCCGGAGGTCACCTGGACCCAGACGCCTACCCGCTGGAGCCATCATTTCCTGCAAAACCTGTTCGGCTATGAGTGGGAGTTGATGAAGAGTCCGGCGGGGGCTTGGCAGTGGGTGGCCAAGGACGCACCGGAGGTGATCCCCGATGCCTTCGACCCCCAGAAGAAACATCGTCCTACCATGCTCACCACGGATCTCGCCTTGCGTTTCGATCCCACCTACGAGAAGATCGCGCGCCGCTTCCTGGAACACCCGGAAAGCCTGGAAGAGGCGTTCGCGCGCGCCTGGTTCAAGCTGGTGCACCGGGATATGGGGCCGAAGAGCCGCTACCTGGGGCCGGAAGTGCCGAAGGAAGATCTCATCTGGCAAGATCCCCTGCCCCCGGTGACACACCCGCTGATCGATGCGGCTGACATTGCCACCCTCAAGGCGCGAATTCTCGCCAGTGGGGTCTCGGTGCGTGATCTGGTGTATGTGGCCTGGTCTGCCGCGGCGACTTTCCGCGGCTCCGATAAGCGGGGTGGTGCAAATGGTGCCCGCATCCGGCTTGCGCCCCAGAAGGATTGGCCGGTGAACGAGCCGGACACGCTCGCCCGCGTCCTGGCAGTGCTGGGCGAGATCCAGTCGACCTTCAACCGCGCCGCAGCCGGTGGCCGGCGCGTGTCCTTGGCGGACCTGATCGTGCTCGCGGGCTGCGCAGCGGTGGAGGAGGCTGCGCGCGCGGCCGGGGTGGCGGTAGCCGTGCCCTTCACTCCCGGTCGTACCGATGCCACTTCGGACCAGACCGACGTGGAAGCCTTCGCCGTGCTGGAACCTTTCGCGGATGGCTTTCGCAACGACCTGCGCGCGCCTTGCCACATCCCCGCCGAGCACCTGCTGGTGGACCGCGCCCAGCTGCTCACCCTCACCGTGCCGGAGATGACCGTGTTGCTGGGCGGACTGCGGGTGCTCGGGGCCAATCACGGCCACAGCCTCGACGGCGTATTCACCCACCAGGTGGGCGTGCTTGGCAACGACTTCTTCGTCAACCTGCTGGATATGGGGACGGAGTGGAAGCCGGTGGATACCACACAACACCGATTCGAGGGGCGGGATCGTAGAACGGGCGAGGTGAAATGGACCGCTACTCGGGTTGATCTGGTATTCGGCGCCAATGCAGAGCTACGCGCCGTGGCGGAGGCCTATGGCGCGGAGGACGCGCGGGAGGCGTTTGTGCGAGATTTCGTCGCCGCCTGGAACAAGGTGATGATGCTGGATCGCTTCGACGTGGTGTGGCGCTGACGCGCGCCATGAGGCCGGCCGTGGCCGGCCTCATGTGGCTAGCGACGATTGCGTAATTGAGTGACACCTGTGCGCCGCGGCCCCGCACGCCGGGCGTCAGGCAAGCAGCCATGGAATACGCTGATTGCCACCTGCGCGAGAATAACGGCGCTTACGCGGCCTGGCAGCCATTCATGTAATGACGCTCGATTGGTGCGCGAAAAGACAAAGCCCGGCGCAAGGCCGGGCTTGGGGTATTGGTGGAGGCGGCGGGAATTGAACCCGCGTCCGTAAGTCCTACACAGCCAGTTCTACATACTTAGCCGCGTCTTTTGATTTGACCCGCACCCCGCCGACGGGCAGGCTGGTTACGGGCGATCCGCTCGATTTTCGTCCCGACCCCCGCGGCGTGGGCCAGGCTTACTTCCTGCTGTTCATGACGCTGCTGCTGGTTTGACCCAGCCCGGCCCGCAGGCCGACCGGTGCAGCGTCTGGCCTCAAGCGGCCAGAGCGTAAGATTCGTCGTTGGCGACTATCTTGGATTCGGCTGGATTAACGAGGTACTCCGACCCTCGGTATGCCCTGACTGCTTCGCAACCCACGTCGAAACCGGGTCGCCCCCATGAGCAAGTCGTTGCCTGTGAGTCTCTTTGCCGAAGAAAGTTCCCACATTGGCGTTGCGATTATACACCGACGGTTGCGGAGCGGGTGACGGCGTCGCAACCCTCCCCATCGCAGACTGCGTCGGGCACGGTGTCGGACGGACCCGCGGTGGGCCATGCTGCCTGCCGGTGCTGCGTTCAGTGAGCATATGGCTGACACGGCGCGCCGCGCACCAAGCCACGCGAGCCGCTGCCCGGCACCGCAGCAGGAATATCGCCTCGCCTGGCCCGAGCAGAGGGGCTTGCCGTCGAATTCGAACGGAATGATCGTCACGGGCCACGCGCCCCATATGGGCAAGGATGAGGGCGGTTTTGCTATAATTCGGCCCCGGCAACACTGTGCTTTTCTCTTTTGACCGCGTGCAACTTTCTCTGGAGGAAACCATGGACCAATCCCAGCTCATTCAGGAAAAGCTGAAGCTCGACGCGGAGCTCCAGGCCTACATCAAGGAGCATGGCTTCGATTACAACGAATATTGCGCACCTTCCCCCGGCAGCTGGTACGAAAGCTACCGCAAGCGGGTGAAGGCGGTCGAAGACCAGCTTCTGCCCAAGCTCAAATACTGGGTGGGCCCGGGCGACCAGAAGGCGGCCTGAGGATCTTTCCACCATGCAAAAAGCGGCCTGCGGGCCGCTTTTTTTGTTGGTGCTTTGGGCCTAGGCGAGCCAGTGGAGCAAATCTGCGGGCGTGTCTATCAGGCCTAGGGCACCCCAGGCGGTCGGTTCATCCTCCGCGGCGAGATAGCCGTAGCGGGCCACTAGCGCAGGCATGCCTGCGGCGCGTGCCGCGGCCACGTCTCGCTGCGCATCGCCCACATACAGGCAGTTCCTGCTGGGCAGCACCAGTTGGCGCGCGGCTTCGAGTAAGGGTTCGGGATGGGGTTTGGCATTGGCGGTGGTATCGCCCGAGACGATGCAAGCGGCGCGGGAGGCCAGTCCGAGGGCGTGCAGCAGGGGCAGGGTGAAACGCGCCGGCTTGTTGGTGACCACTCCCCAGCGCAGGCCGCGGCGCTCCAATGCCGCCAGCGTTTCCTCCATGCCCGGAAACAGCACGGTCTGGTCGCATAAGTGACGCCCATAGAGCTCAAGGAATTCGCTACGCATGGCCGCAAATTCTGGGGTATCCGGGCGCAGGTCGAAGCCCAGGGCGAGCAGGCCGCGCGCGCCGTGAGAGGCCACGGGCCGGATGGCCTCGAATGGTAGCGGCGGCAGGCCATGCAGCCGCCTTTGCTCGTTGAGGGCAAAGGCCAGATCGCGGGCGGTGTCGGCGAGCGTACCGTCCAGATCGAACAGGACGGCTTCAACGAGCATGCTGGCTCACCCCCTCAAGCCTCCCGCCGCGCCTGAAGCAAGTAGTTGACATCGGTGTCAGACCCCAAGGAATACACCCGGGTGAAGGGGTTATAGCTCATGCCGATGATCTCCATCACGGTGAGACCGGCCTCGCGGCAGAAGCGAGACAGTTCCGAGGGCTTGAGAAACTTGGCGTAGTCGTGGGTGCCGCGCGGCAGCAGGCCCAGCACGTATTCCGCGCCGATGATGGCGAACAGATAGGATTTGGGATTGCGGTTGATGGTGGAGAAAAATACGGCTCCACCGGGTTTCACCAAGCGAGCGCAGGCGTGCACGGTGCTTGCCGGATCCGGCACGTGCTCCAGCATTTCCATGCAGGTCACCACGTCGAAGGCGGCCGGCATTTCCTCCGCCAGGGCTTCTGCCGAAATGAGGCGATACGCCACCCGGCGACCGGATTCCAAGAGATGTAGCCGTGCCACCTTGAGGGCCTTCTCGGCAAGGTCGATGCCCATCACCTCGGCGCCGCGCTCTGCCATGGCCTCGGCGAGGATGCCGCCACCGCAGCCCACATCCAGCACCTTCTTGCCGGCAAGTCCTGCTTGGCGGTCGATCCAATCTAGGCGCAGGGGGTTGATGTCGTGCAGGGGCTTGAATTCACTGTTGGGGTCCCACCAGCGATGGGCCAGGGCGGCGAATTTCTGCAGTTCCACTTCGTCGGCGTTCATGTCTTGGCTCCCAGAATGCGATTCCAGTGGCTTGCCTTGGCCATTAGCTCGCGTTCGTCCAGTTTGGTGAGGACGCGTGCATCGAGCAGCAATTCCCCCTCCACCCAGACGTGGCTTATGTGCTCGCGACCGGCGGCGTACACCAGATGGGAGACGACATCATAGCAGGGCAGGGTCTCCAGCTCCGACAGATCGACCGCTACGATGTCGGCGGCCTTGCCCGGCACTAAAGAACCGATGCGCGCATCCAGGCCCAGGGCGCGCGCGCCGTGGAGCGTGGCCATGGCCAGCGCCTGATGGGCGGTGAGGGCCGTCGGCTCGCCGGTACTACCTTTGGCGAGCAGGGCGGCGGTGCGCGCCTCGTTCAGGAGATCGAGGCGGTTGTTGCTGGCCGCGCCATCCGTACCCAGAGCCACGTTGACACCCGCTGCCAGGAGAGCAGGGACGGGGGCGATGCCGCTGGCCAGCTTGAGGTTGGAGCTGGGGCAGTGGGCCACGTGCACACCGGCGCGGGCGATGAGTTCGATTTCCGCTTCGTTGAGATGCACCATGTGCACCGCGATCAGGGTGGGGCCTAGCAGCCCCAGGGCCTGGAGGCGGGTAAGCGGCCGCACCTGGTGTTCGGCGAGGCTGCCGGCGATCTCGTCCGCCGTTTCGTGCAGGTGCATGTGGATCGGCAGTTCCAATTGGTCTGCCAGAGTGAGGATCTTGGTCAGGGTGCGATCGCTCACCGTGTACGGCGCATGGGGCGCCATGGTGAAGGACAGCCGCGACTCGCCTTTGTAGGCATCGCGCACCGCCAGCCCTTTGCGCAGATAGTCCTCGGGATCGCCTGCGTAGGAGCTGGGGAAGTCCAGCGTGATGATGCCCAGCGCCGCGCGCATGCCGCTTGCCAGCACCGCATCTGCCGTGGCCTCGGGAAAGAAATACATGTCGTTGAAGCAGGTTACTCCGGCACGCAGCATCTCGGCGCAGGCCAAGAGGCTGCCGTCTTGCACGAACTCAGCCGACACGTGACGATTCTCTGCGGGCCAGATGTGCTCCTTGAGCCATGTCATGAGGGGCAGATCGTCTTTGAGCCCCCGCATCAGGCTCATGGCGGCGTGGGTGTGCAGGTTGACGAGCCCGGGGATGAGTGCGTGGGAATCGAGCCGGGTCTCGGTCACGTCGGGATGGCGTCTGTGCGCCTCCGCCGTGGGCAGCAGGGCGGTGATCACGCCGTCTTCCACGAGCAAGCTATGGTGCTCCAAGGTGATGCCGGCGGGTTCCACCGGGACGATCCAGCGGGCACTCAACAGGTGTGCTGCGGTCATGGACACGCTCAAAAAAAAGCCCCGCGCAGGGCGGGGCCGGTTGGGAATGGCGAGATTTAGTCGGCGGAGGACTTTTGCACCTTGATTTCCACCACCACGCGGCGGTTGGGTTGCAGACACTCCACCAGTTTCTTGTTGTGGCGATTTTCCGGACCCTTGATGTTCTTGCAGTCCACCACTGGCTCGGATTCACCCTTGGCCGCAGTTTCCAGGCGGCTGGCTTCGATGCCTTGGGAGATCAGGTACTCCTTCACCGCATTGGCGCGACGCTCGGAGAGCTTCATGTTGTACTTCGCGCTGCCGATGCGGTCGGCGTGGCCGGTGATCAGCAGTACTTCCACCTGGGGATACTCCTTCATCTTGGCCACCACTTCCCGATCCAGCACCGCTTTGCCGTCCGGACGCACCACGGCCTTGTCGAAGTCGAACAAGGCCTCGGCTTGGATGGTTACCTTGGCGAAGGCGGGCTTGGCAGGACCGGTGGGCGGCACGAGCGGTGCGGCGGGGACGGTGTCCTGTTTGGCGGCGGCCTTGGGCGCTTCTTTTTTCACCAAATCCGGATCGCACTCCGCGGTCGCCATGGAGGGCGTCCAATAGCCGCTGCGCCAACATTGGTTGTAGTTGTTTTTCCAGACATTGCCGCTGTTGTCATACCAGTAGCCGGGCGAGCGCTCGGCGGCCTGCACCGGCATCAGGGCGGTCGCAGCCAGAGTCAGCGCCGCAAGCATGCCCGAGCAAATTTTCGCACGCGAGGAAGTAACCATCGTTCGAGCCTTTCTTGTTCGGTCAAGATTTTGTGAAGAGAAACCGCTGCGGCACGGAGCCGTCAACTCATCGCCAAGCATAAACGCAAAGTCACGTGAAAACAAGGCGCATGGGTCTTGCGCCGCTGTTGTTGGCGGCTTTCTCGCTGGGCGAGTGGCCCGGGCGGGGTGGGCATGCTAGACTTAGTCCTATTTTTTCCGTCGCTAGGCCCCCGGCGGGTACTGCCAAGCCACTGAAAACATGGACCAATTTGCAAAAGAAACGATTCCCGTCAGTCTCGAAGAGGAGATGCGCAACTCCTATCTCGATTACGCCATGAGCGTGATCGTGGGTCGGGCCTTGCCCGACGTGCGGGATGGCTTGAAGCCCGTGCACCGGCGCGTGCTGTTCGCCATGCACGAGTCCAACAACGTGTGGAACCGCCCCTACGTGAAGTGCGCGCGGGTCGTGGGTGATGTGCTCGGTAAGTATCACCCCCACGGTGATACGGCCACCTACGAGGCGCTGGTGCGCATGGCGCAGGACTTCTCCATGCGCTATACGCTCATCGACGGCCAAGGCAACTTCGGCTCCGTGGACGGGGATTCGCCCGCCGCCTACCGTTATACCGAGTGCCGGCTGGAGCGCATCGCCTCGGAGATGCTCGCCGACATCGATAAGGAAACCGTCGATTTCGTCCCCAACTACGACGGCAAGGAGCGGGAGCCCACCGTCCTGCCCACGCGCATCCCCAATCTGCTGATCAATGGCTCAGCCGGTATTGCCGTGGGCATGGCCACCAACATCCCGCCCCACAATCTCGGCGAGGTGGTGGAGGCGTGTCTGGCGCTGCTCGAAAACCCGGACATCGAGGTGGACGAGCTGATCGACATCGTCCCCGCGCCGGATTTCCCCACCGCGGGCATCATCTTCGGTGTGGCCGGTATTCGCGAGGGCTACCGCACCGGCCGCGGGCGGGTGGTGATCCGTGCCCGCACCCACTTCGAGGATCTGGATAAGTCCGGCAGCCGCCAGGCCATCATCATCGACGAGCTGCCGTATCAGGTGAACAAGGCCAATCTGCTCATGCGCATCGGCGAGCTGGTGCGCGAGAAAAAGATCGAGGGCATCTCCGACCTGCGCGACGAGTCGGACAAGTCCGGCATGCGGGTGGTGATCGAACTCAAGCGCGGCGAGATGCCGGAGGTGGTGTTGAACAATCTGTTCAAGCTCACCCAGATGCAGGATACCTTCGGCATGAACATGGTGGCCCTGGTGGATGGCCAGCCGCGTCTGCTCAATCTGAAGCAGATGCTGGATGCTTTCCTGCGGCATCGGCGCGAAGTGGTGACCCGTCGCACCATCTTCGAACTGCGCAAGGCGCGGGAGCGTGGGCACATCTTGGAGGGTCTGGCGGTGGCGCTGTCCAACGTGGACGAGATCATCGCCCTGATCAAGGCATCCGAGACGCCAGCGGTCGCCAAGGAAAGGCTGATGGCAAAGGTCTGGCGATCGCCCCTGGTGGAGGAAATGCTGGCGCGGGCGGGAGCCGATGCCACGCGGCCCGAGGGTCTGCTCCCGGAATACGGCCTGGCTGCCCAGGGCTACCGCCTGTCGGATGCCCAGGCGCAGGCGATTCTCGAGCTGCGGCTGCAGCGCCTCACCGGACTCGAGCAGGACAAGATCCTGGCGGAATATCGGGAGGTGATCGACAAAATTGCGGACTACCTGGACATCTTGGCGAAGCCGGCACGCATCACCGGCATCATCAAGGAGGAACTTGCGCAGATCAAGGCACAGTATGGCGACAAGCGCCGAAGCGAAATCGTGGTCGATGCCCAAGATCTGTCCTTGGAGGACTTGATTGCGCCGGAGGACGTGGTGGTCACCCTGTCGCACTCCGGCTACATCAAGGCCCAGCCCATTGCCGACTATCGAGCGCAGAAGCGCGGCGGCCGCGGCAAGCAGGCGGCAGCCACCAAGGAAGACGATTTCATCGAGAAGCTGTTCATCGCCAACACCCACGACCACATCTTGTGCTTCTCCAACCGCGGGCGGGTGTACTGGCTCAAGGTGTACAACGTGCCACAAGGCAGCCGTACCTCGCGCGGCAAGCCCATCGTCAATCTGGTGCCCCTGATGGAGCATGAGAAGATCACCGCTGTGCTGCCGGTGAAGGAATTCGACGACGAGCATTTCGTGTTCATGGCCACCGCCATGGGTACCGTGAAGAAAACGCCGCTGTCGGAGTTTTCCCGTCCTCGCTCCACCGGCATCATCGCCGTCAACCTCGACGATGGTGACTATCTGGTGGGGGCCGACATCACCAATGGCCGCTGTGACGTGATGCTCTTCTCGGATGGCGGCAAGGCAGTGCGCTTCGATGAGAACGATGTGCGCCCCATGGGCCGCAATGCGCATGGCGTGCGTGGCATGAAGCTTTTGCCTGGCCAGAAGGTGATTTCCATGGTGGTGGCCGGCGAGGAGAAATTTTCCGTGCTCACCGCCACCGAGAACGGCTATGGCAAACGCACGCCGCTCGTCGAATACACCCGCCATGGCCGCGGCACGCAGGGCATGATCGCGATCCAGACCACGGAGCGCAATGGCAAGGTAGTGGCCGCGGCGCTGGTGGACGAAAACGACGAGATCATGCTCATCACCACCGGTGGCGTGCTGATCCGCACCCGCGTCAAGGAGATCCGCGAGATGGGCCGTGCCACCCAGGGGGTGATCTTGATCAACCTGGACGAGGGCGAGAAGCTGGTGGGGGTACAGCGCATCGTCGAACGCGACGAAGACGAATGATCAAGGGATGCGAACACGTCTTGTGCGTGGTCGTGATGCATGGGCAAGGATGAACGATAAAGGTTGAACGATGGAGCGGGTTTACAACTTCAGCGCCGGACCTGCCGCATTGCCGCTGGAAGTGCTCGAGCAGGCGCGCGACGAGCTGGTCAATTGGCAAGGTTGCGGCATGTCCGTGATGGAGATGAGCCATCGCGGCAAGGAGTTCATGGGGATCGCCGCCCAGGCGGAGGCCGACCTGCGCGAGCTGATGGAGATACCGGCCCACTATAAGGTTTTGTTCCTCCAGGGGGGGGCGTCCCTGCAGTTCGCGATGGTGCCCATGAACTTGCTGCGCGGCAAAGCCTCGGCCGACTATCTCAACACCGGCGAATGGTCTAAGAAGGCGATCAAGGAAGCGAAGAAGTTCTGCGCGGTCAACATCGTGGCCAGCTCCGAGGACCGCAACTTTTCCTATGCGCCCAGCCAGGAGCAATGGCAGCTGGACCCCAATGCGGCCTATCTGCACTACACACCCAATGAAACCATTGGCGGCGTGGAGATCTTCTGGACACCGGACACTGGCGCAGTGCCGCTGGTGGCGGACATGTCTTCCAACATCCTGTCGCGGCCCATCGACGTTACGCGCTATGGGCTGATTTATGCCGGGGCGCAGAAGAACATTGGCCCGGCGGGATTGACCATCGTCATCGTGCGCGAGGATCTCTTGGGGCAGCCGCTAGCCGGAACGCCCACCATGCTGGACTACAAGACCCACGCCGACAACGACTCCATGTACAACACCCCGCCCACCTTTGCCATCTACATGGCAGGACTGGTGTTCAAGTGGCTCAAGCGGCGCGGCGGCCTCAAGGCGATGGAGGAATACAATATCGCCAAGGCAAAGGTCCTGTACGACTATCTGGATAGCACCGACTTTTATCACTGCCCGACGGCGCGCGAGAATCGTTCCCGCATGAACGTGCCTTTCACCCTGCGCGACCCCAGTCTGGACGAGGCCTTCCTCAAAGGGGCCAAGGAGCACGGCCTGGTGCAACTCAAGGGGCATCGCTCGGTGGGGGGTATGCGCGCCTCCATCTACAACGCCATGCCCATCGAGGGCGTGAAAGCGCTGGTGGAATACATGAAAGCCTTCGAGAAACAACATGGCTGAGAAGTATCGCATCCTCACCCTCAACAACATTTCGCCGGCTGGGCTGGCGCGCCTGCCTTCCGAGCGTTACATCATAGGCAGCGATGTGGCTGAACCGGATGCCATCCTGGTACGCTCCGCCAAGATGCATGAGATGGTGATTCCAGCCAGTGTCAAGGCCATCGGCCGCGCCGGTGCCGGCACCAACAACATTCCTGTAGCGAAGATGAGCGAGCGCGGGGTGCCCGTGTTCAACGCCCCCGGTGCCAATGCCAATGCAGTCAAGGAACTGGTGATCGCCGGCATGCTGATCGCCGCGCGCAATCTGATGCCGGCCTGGCAGTTCGCCGAGTCCCTGTTGGGCGAGGACGCAGAAATTGCCAAGGCGGTGGAAGCGGGCAAGAAGAACTACACCGGCATCGAACTGCCAGGTCGCACCTTGGGTGTCATTGGCCTGGGCGCCATCGGTTCCTTGGTGGCGGATGCTGGCATTCGGCTGGGCATGAACGTGATCGGCTTCGATCCCGAGATCACGGTGGATGCGGCGTGGCGCCTGCCCGCCACTGTGAAAAAGGCGACCAGTGTCGAGGAGGTGGTGAAGAACAGCGATTTCATCAGCCTGCACGTGCCGCTCCTGGACAAGACCCGCAACATGATCGACGCCGCGCGCATCGCCTTGATGAAACCCGGCGCGGTGCTGCTCAACTTCGCGCGCGAAGGCATCGTGGATGACAAGGCCGTGGTGGAGGGCATTGCTGCGGGCAGGCTGCGTGGCTATGTCTGTGACTTTCCTTCCAATGCCCTCAAGGGAAACCCGCGCATCGTCGCCTTCCCGCACCTGGGCGCCTCCACTCAGGAAGCCGAAGAAAACTGCGCCGTGATGGTGGCGGAACAGGTGCGGGACTATCTGGAAAACGGCAACATCCTGAATGCGGTAAATTTCCCCAACGTTTCCATGGTGCGGGAATCGGCCTGGCGGATTGCCATTGCCAACGTTAACGTGCCCAACATGGTGGGTCAGATTTCCACCGCCATGGCCGAGGCAGGGCTCAACATTCACAACATGGTGAACAAGTCCAAAGGCGAGATGGCCTACACCCTGGTGGACGTGGACAGCGAGCCCACGCAGGCGGTGATCGGCCGCATCGCCGCTATCAAGGGCGTGCTCATGGTGCGTGCCATTCCCGCGTGAGCCACTTTCATGTCCGACGCCTTGCAAACCCTGAGACAGCGCATCGATGCCGTCGATGACGAACTGCTGCGCTTGCTTGCGCAGCGCGCGCGGCTTGCCCAGGAGGTGGGGCGGCTCAAGCAGGGTAACCTGTTCTATCGGCCGGAACGCGAGGCCCAGGTGCTACGCCGGATCAAGGCCGCCAACCCAGGCCCTCTGTCGGACGAGGCGGTGGCGCGCCTTTTTCGCGAGATCATGTCGGCCTGTCTCGCTTTGGAACAGCCGCTCAGAGTGGCTTATCTCGGCCCGCCCGGCACCTTCAGCCAGGCGGCGGCGGTGAAACATTTCGGGCACGCCGCACAGACGGTGGACTGCCCGTCCATCGACGACGTGTTCCGTCAGGCGGAGGCGGGCATGGTGGATTACGCCGTGGTGCCGGTGGAAAACTCCACGGAAGGGGCCATCGGGCGCACCCTCGATCTGCTGCTCGACACATCGCTTAAGATCTGCGGCGAGACGGTGGTGCGCGTGCACCAGTGTCTGCTGCGACGCGAGCCGGTGCGCGAGGGCATCGAACGCATTTATTCCCATCCACAGTCGCTCGCCCAATGCCACGAATGGTTGAACCAACACTTACCTGGGGTGGCGCGGGTGCCGGTTTCCAGCAATGCCGAAGCCGCGCGGCTTGCGGCTGCGGAGCCGCAGGCGGCGGCCATCGCCGGCGAGATGGCGGCAGAGATCTATGGCCTGACGCTGCTGGAGCGCAACATCGAGGACGATCCCAACAACACCACGCGCTTTCTCGTGCTGGGCCGTCACGATGCCGCGCCTTCCGGGCAAGACAAGACATCGCTGGTCATGTCCGCGCCCAACCGCCCGGGCGCGGTGTATGAGCTGCTCGGGCCTTTTGCCCGGCACGGCGTGTCCATGACCAAGCTGGAGTCGCGGCCCTCGGGTACCGCGCTGTGGGACTATGTGTTCTACGTGGACGTGGAAGGCCACCGGGAAGAAGAGCCGGTGGCACGCTCACTGTCGGAACTGAAAAACCTCGCCTCCTTGCTGAAAGTGCTGGGCTCCTATCCGGTGGCCGTGTTGTGAGGCGTAAGGTGTAGAGTATCGTGCCTGCCAATGACTCCTGCGTGATGCGACGCCTGAATCGAGATGGAACTTTGTGATCTTGCGCCAGCCTATGTCCGGGCCATTGCCCCCTATCCGCCCGGTAAGCCCATCGGGGAGCTGGCGCGAGAGATGGGGCTTAATCCTGCGGAGATCGTCAAGCTGGCTTCCAACGAAAACCCCTTAGGGCCCAGCCCGCTCGCCCTGGAGGCCGTGCAACGCTGCCTGCCGGAACTGGCTCGTTATCCCGATGGCGCAGGCTTCGAGCTGAAGACAGCGCTAGCGGCCCACCATGGTGTGACCGTGAACCAGATCGTGCTGGGCAACGGCTCCAATGACGTGCTGGAATTCGCCGCGCGCGCCTTCCTCGGGCCCGGCACTTCTGCTGTCTTTTCCCAGCATGCCTTCGCCGTCTATCCCTTGGCGGCGCAGGCGGTGGGGGCGCGCGCCATCGAGGTGCCGGCGCGGGATTTCGGCAACGATCCCGTGGCCCTGCTGGAGGCGATCGAGGATGATACGCGCGTCGTTTTCCTGGCCAACCCCAACAATCCCACCGGCACGCTGCTTGCGCCGCAGGCGTTGCTGCATTTCATCGAGCAGGTGCCGCGGGAAGTGCTGGTGGTGCTCGACGAAGCGTACTATGAATACCTGCCGGCGGAAGTCGCACCGCCCAGCACCACGTGGCTTGCGCGTTTTCCCAACCTCATGCTCACGCGCACGTTTTCCAAGGCCTACGGTCTAGCGGGATTGCGGGTGGGCTATGCGCTATGTCACCCGGACGTGGCGGACATGCTGAACCGGGTGCGGCAGCCGTTCAACGTGAGTACGGTGGCGCAGGCGGCAGCGCAGGCGGCCCTTGGCGACAGCGAGCATCTTACGCGCAGCATCACCATCAACCGCGTGGGCATGGCACAGATCACCACGGGGCTTACGCGGCTCGGACTCGCCTGGATTCCCTCCTACGGAAACTTCCTGAGCTTTTGCATTGGCAACGCCACCGCCATGTATCAACGCCTGCTCAGACGCGGCGTGATCGTCAGGCCGATCGCCAACTATGGGCTGCCCGAGTATTTGCGGGTGAGCATTGGCCTGGAACGGGAAAACGAACGGTTTTTGACGGCGCTTGCCAGCGCCCTCGAAGAACAGCGAAAGGAAACGGCATGATCATCGTGATGGAAAACGGGGCCACCGAAGAACAGATCGAAGCGGTGGTGCGCAAGATCAAGGAATATGGCTGCGAGGCCAATGTCTCGCGCGGCACCGAGCGCACGGTGATCGGCGCCATCGGTGATGAGCGCAGAATCGACCAGGAGGCCATCGACGCCCTGCCCGGGGTTGAGCAGTCCATGCACATCGTCAAGCCCTACAAGATCGTGGCGCGGGAGTGGCATCGCGAGAACACCGTCATCGACATCCGCGGCGTGCCCCTGGGCGGCAACCAAATCCAGGTGATCAGCGGGCCCTGCTCGGTGGAGACTCAAGAACAGATGGATGAGTCCGCCCGCTTCGTCAAGGAAGCGGGCTGCCGCCTGATGCGTGGGGGTGCCTTCAAGCCGCGCACCAGTCCCTATACCTTCCAGGGACGCGGCGTGGAGGGCCTGGCCATGTTTCGCAAGGCGGCGGACAAATACGGGTTGCCCATCGTCACCGAGCTGATGGACGTGCGCATGCTGGACACCTTCCTGGAATACGACGTGGACGTGATCCAGATCGGCACGCGCAACATGCAGAACTTCGATCTGCTCAAGGAGGTGGGACGCATCAACAAGCCGGTGATCTTAAAGCGCGGCATGGCGGCGACCATTTCCGAATGGCTCATGGCCGCCGAGTACATCGCCGCCGGCGGCAATCACAACATCATCTTTTGCGAGCGTGGCATCCGCACTTACGAGACCGCCTACCGCAACGTGCTGGATGTGACTGCCGTGCCGGTTTTGAAGAAGGAGACCCATTTGCCGGTGATCATCGATCCTTCCCATGCTGGCGGCAAGGCCTGGATGGTGCCGGCGCTGGCGCGCGCGGCGATCGCCGCCGGCGCCGATGGCCTGCTGGTGGAATCCCATCCGCGGCCATGCGAAGCCTGGTGCGACGCCGACCAGGCTTTGAGCCCAGAGGAACTAAAGAGCCTGATGGGCGAGCTCAAGGGCATTGCCAACGTGCTGGGGCGGTCGCTTTGAGTCGCGTCTCCGGCGTTCCTTGTTTCGCGTCGCCTCGCAAGCGGCCGCACCCATGATCGGCCAGCTGGTCGTCTTCGGGGTCGGCCTGATCGGCGGCTCTTTCGCTCTGGCATTGCGCCAGGCTGGCATGGTGCGTCATATCGTCGGCTTTGGCCGTAGCGCGGAGAATCTGGCAGCAGCGCGCGCCGCCTCGGTGATCGACGAGATCGGCGGCGATCCCGCCGCGGTGCGGGATGCCGATCTTGTGGCGCTGGCTGTGCCGGTGGGTCAAATGGGGGCGCTTTTGGCGGCGATCGCGCCCCATCTGGGCACGCGCACGGTGGTGACCGACATGGGTAGCACCAAACAGAACGTGGTGGCCTTGGCGCGTGCCCATCTCGGTGCGCATCTGCCGCGTTTCGTGCCGGGCCATCCCATCGCTGGGGCGGAGAAAAGCGGTGTCGAGGCGGCACGCGCCGACCTGTTCCAGCAGCGCACCGTCATCCTCACCCCGCTGCCGGAGACCGACCCGGCGGCATGCCGGCAGGTGGCGCAACTATGGGCCGCCTGTGGCGCGCAGGTGGCGGAGATGACGGCCGCCGAGCACGATGCCCTATTCGCCGCAGTGAGCCACCTACCCCATGTGCTCGCCTTTGCCCTGGTGGATTACATCGCACAACGCGCCGATGGCGCGCGCCTGTTCTCCTTCGCGGCGAGTGGCTTCCGCGATTTCACCCGCATCGCCGCCAGCTCTCCGGAAATGTGGCGCGACATCTGCCTGGCCAACGGGCAAGCGCTGCTGCGGGAAATCGCCGGCTATGAAGCCGAGCTGGCCCGCATCAAGGGCCTCATCGAGGCGGGTGATGGCGCGGCGCTGCTCGAGGTGTTCCGGCGGGCGCGCGATGCCCGTGAAGCCTGGCTGAAAGGGCAGTGAGGCCAAAGCCTAGGTATAAGCGAACATGGAATATCTCGACCTGGAACCCATCGCGCGGATGGCCGGCAGCGTGGTGCTGCCGGGCTCCAAGAGCATTTCCAACCGCACACTGCTGCTTGCCGCCCTCGCCGAGGGTGTGACCGAGATCAAGGGGTTATTGGACTCGGACGATACGCGCGTGATGCTGAAAGCCTTGCGTCACCTGGGTGTCGCGTGGGAATGGGGTGGCAGCCGCGACTGCCGCGTAACGGGGGTGGCGGGCCGCTTCCCGGTGCAGGAAGCCGAGTTGTTCCTGGGCAATGCCGGCACCGCCTTCCGGCCACTGACGGCGGTGCTGGCGCTGTCCCAGGGGCGCTACCGCCTGGTGGGGGTTCCCCGCATGCACGAGCGCCCCATCGGCGATCTGGTGGAAGCCCTGCGCCAGCTGGGGGCGCGCATCGATTATCTTGGGCAGGAAGGCTACCCGCCCTTGGCCATCCACGAGGCGCGGCTAAAGGCGCATGGCCGAGTGCGCATCCGCGGCAACGTCTCGAGCCAGTTCCTCACCGCACTGCTCATGGCCCTGCCACTCATCGGAAAGACCACCACCGTGGAAGTGGTGGGAGAACTCATCTCCAAGCCCTACGTGGAGATCACCCTCAATCTCATGCGCCGCTTCGGGGTGGAGGTGGTGCGGGACGGCTGGCAGCTGTTCCGGGTGGTGGGCGGCAGCCGCTACCAGAGTCCTGGGGTCATCCACGTGGAGGGCGATGCCTCCAGTGCCTCCTATTTCCTCGCGGCGGGCGCCATCGGCGGCGGACCGGTGCGTGTCTTGGGGGTGGGGCGCGACAGCATCCAGGGCGACATCCGCTTCGCCGACACCCTGGCGCAAATGGGCGCACTGATCCGCATGGGCCCGGACTGGGTCGAGGCCTGCGGGCCGCGCCGGCTCAAGCCCCTGGATGCGGATCTCAATCACATTCCGGACGCCGCCATGACCGTCGCGGTGGCGGCACTGTTCGCTCCCGGCACCACCACCATCCGCAACATCGGCAGCTGGCGCGTGAAGGAGACCGACCGCATCGCCGCCATGGCCGCCGAGTTGCGCAAGCTAGGCGCTACCGTGGAGGAAGGGCCGGATTTCCTGCGCATTACCTCACCCGCGCATGGACTGACTGCCGGCGCGGTGATCGAGACCTACGACGATCACCGCATGGCCATGTGCTTTTCCCTGGTGGCGCTGGGCGGCGTGCCGGTACGCATCCTGGATCCGGGCTGCGTGGCCAAGACCTTTCCCAACTATTTCGAGGTTTTCCTGGGTTTGCGCCAGCCGGACGTGCCGGTCATCGCCATCGACGGTCCCTCCGCCTCCGGCAAGGGCACGGTGGCGCAGCGGGTGGCCGAGCGATTGGGCTTCCATTATCTCGACAGCGGCGCCTTGTATCGGCTGGTGGCCCTCGCGGCGCTGCGCGCGGGTGTGGCCTGGGACGACGAGGCGGGGCTTGAGCGCCTGGCACAGGAACTTAAGGTGCGCTTCGACGCTGGCCGGGTATGGTTGGGAGACGAAGAGGTGACGGATGCCATTCGTAGCGAGGAAGTGAGTCGAGGGGCCTCTAGCGTTGCCCAATGGCCTGCGGTGCGCGAGGCCTTGCTCGACCGGCAACGGGCCTTTCGGCAGCCGCCGGGGCTGGTGGCGGACGGGCGCGACATGGGCTCGGTGGTGTTCCCGGATGCTCGAGTCAAGATCTTCCTCACGGCAAGCCCCGAGGTGCGCGCCCAGCGACGATATAAGCAGTTGATGGAAAAAGGAATGTCTGCTAACATCCAAACTCTTTTGCAGGACATTCGGGCGCGCGACGCACGGGATTCCCAGCGCAGTGCCGCCCCTCTGCAGAAATGCGCGGATGCAAGCCTGCTGGATACCAGCGATCTCACCATCGACCAGGCGGTCGAAGCGGTGCTAAAGCAGTATCGGGCCTCATCCGGGCCGGGTGTCGCCGGCGGGTAGCGGAAAACGGACGAACCAGGCGCGTGAATAGCACGTGCCGCTGGGTGCGTTTTTCTTTTCCTTAATCCACGCTTGCGACGTTGTGTGAACCAACCCGTCTTCGACCAAAGGACGGCTTTTTCAGGTACCAATTCATGATGGCGACTTCCCAAACTACCGCAAGCCAGGCTGCGCCCAACAGCAACGAAAGCTTTGCCGCCCTGTTCGAAGAATCCCTTGCCCGCCAGGAAATGCGCGTGGGCGAACTCATCACCGCCGAGGTGGTGGCCATTCAAGGCGACGAGGTCATCGTCAACGCCGGTCTGAAATCGGAGAGTGTGATTCCAGCCTCCGAGTTCCGCAATGACCGCGGCGAACTCGAAGTGAAAGAAGGCGACTTCGTCACCGTGGCCATCGAGGCATTGGAAGACGGTTACGGCTCCACCCGCTTGTCGCGCGAGAAGGCGAAGCGCATTGCTGCCTGGCAGGAGCTGGAACAGGCCATGGAGAACAACCAGCTCGTCAAGGGTGTGATCACTGGCAAGGTGAAGGGCGGCCTGACGGTGATGATCAACGGCATCCGCGCCTTCCTGCCGGGCTCCCTGGTGGATGTGCGTCCGGTGAAGGACACGACGCCGTACGAGGGCAAGGAATTCGAGTTCAAAGTCATCAAGCTGGACAAGAAGCGCAACAACGTGGTGGTGTCGCGCAAGGCCGTGCTGGAAGCCACACTCGGTGCCGAGCGTCAGGCGCTGCTGGAAAATCTCAAGGAAGGCATGGTGGTGAAGGGCATCGTCAAGAACATCACCGACTACGGCGCCTTCGTCGATCTCGGCGGCATCGACGGCCTGCTGCACATCACCGATCTGGCCTGGCGCCGTGTCAAGCATCCTTCCGAAGTGCTGGCCGTGGGCGATGAAGTGGAAGCGAAGGTGCTCAAGTTCGACCAGGAGAAAAATCGTGTCTCCTTGGGCCTCAAGCAGCTGGGTGATGATCCCTGGGTCAATATTTCCCGCCGCTATCCACCCGGTACCCGCCTATTTGGCAAGGTGACCAACCTCACCGACTACGGCGCCTTCGTCGAGATCGAGCCTGGCATCGAAGGTCTGGTGCATGTCTCCGAGATGGACTGGACCAACAAGAACGTGCATCCCGCCAAGGTGGTACAGGTGGGCGACGAAGTCGAGGTGATGATCTTGGAAATCGACGAGGAACGCCGCCGCATTTCCCTGGGCATGAAGCAGTGCAAGCCCAATCCCTGGGAAGAGTTCGCCGCCAATTACAAGAAGGGCGACAAGGTCAAGGGTCAGATCAAGTCCATCACCGACTTCGGCGTGTTCATCGGTTTGCCTGGTGGCATCGACGGGCTGGTGCATCTGTCCGATCTGTCCTGGTCGCAGCCCGGTGAGGAAGCCGTGCGCAACTATAAGAAGGGCGATGAGGTGGAGGCCGTGGTGCTGGCCATCGATCCCGAGCGCGAGCGTATCTCCCTGGGCATCAAGCAAGTCGAGGGCGATCCCTTCAACAACTACGTGATGAGCCACGACAAGGGCGCCATCGTCAAGGGCACGGTGAAATCCTTGGACGCCAAGGGCGCAGTGATCCAGCTCGCCGACGACGTGGAGGGCTATCTGCGTGCCTCCGAGGTCTCGCGCGATCGCGTGGAGGACATCCGCACCCATCTCAAGGAAGGCGACGAGGTGGAGGCCATGATCATCAGCGTGGACCGCAAGAACCGCAGCATCAGCCTGTCGATCAAGGCCAAGGAAGCGGCGGAAGCGGCGGAAGCCATGCAGAAGATGGCCAGCGACCAGTCCGCCAGCAGCGGTACGACCAATCTCGGCGCCCTCCTCAAGGCCAAGCTGGATACCAAGAGCAGCGACCACTAAGAGCCGGGGGTCGGCCATGACCAAATCGGAACTCATCATGCGGCTGTCGGCGCGGTATCCCCAGCTGGTGGCCAAGGATGCTGAACTGGCGGTGAAGACCATCCTGGATGCCATGGCCAAGAGCCTGTCCGAGGGGCAGCGCATCGAGATTCGAGGTTTTGGTAGCTTCAGTCTCAATTACCGGCCACCTCGGATCGGGCGCAATCCCAAGACGGGGGGGCGGGTGGAAGTGCCGGCCAAGTACGTGCCCCACTTCAAGGCTGGCAAGGAACTTCGGGACCGAGTGGACAACCGCAAGCGGCTCGCTTCCGGGGAAAGCCAGCAGACGTGAAAACGCCGTGATGGTCCCAGGCGGCAGCGTCGTGAGATGGTGCCGCCTTTTCTTTGCCGCTCGATCGAAAGAGGGAAAGCCATGCGTTTCGTGACGCCCATACTGGGCGTGTTCCTATTCCTGCTGGCCGTCGGCTTTGCCGCCAAGAACAGCGAGGTCGTGACGGTGCGCTATTACCTGGGCGCGGAGTGGCAGGCCCCGCTGGTGGTGGTGCTATTGGTGGTGTTCGTGCTCGGTGTGGCGGCGGGGGTTGCGGCGAGTTTCTCTTATCTCCTGCGTAGCCGGCGCGAAATCCTCGCTCTCAAACGTGAACTGCGCAGCCGCAACCAGGAAGCCCCCCGCGCGCAGGAAGCCCAGGGCAACGGGACCTGAGGGTCGATGGGCGTGGATTTTGAATACTGGTGGCTACTGGCCTTCCCCTTCTTTTTCTTGCTGGGCTGGGTGGCCGCGCGCATCGACATTCGGCACGTGATTTCCCAGTCGCGCCAGCTGCCGGAGTCCTATTTCAAGGGCCTCAATTTTCTCCTCAACCAGCAGCCGGACAAGGCCATCGAAGCCTTCACCGAAGCGGCGCGCGCCGACAGCGAAACCGTGGAGCTACACTTCACCCTGGGCGGCCTGTTCCGGCGCCGGGGCGAGGTAGAACGCGCCATCCAGTTGCACCAAGGACTGGTGGAGCGCCCGGATCTGGGCCAGGAGCAACGTCTGGCAGCGCAACTGGAGTTGGGACAGGACTTCCTCAAGGCGGGGCTTCTGGATCGCGCGGAACAACTGTTCAACACCTTGCTGCCCACGCGCTATGCCGAGGCGGCGCGGCGCGCCCTGATGGAGATCTACGTTCAGGAGAAGGACTGGGACAAGGCGATTGCGATGGCGCGCGCATTGGCGGAAACCTCGGCGGCGGCCTTCGTGGTGGAGATCAGCCAGTTCCATTGCGAAAAAGCGGCGGCCATGGCGGTGGAGGGCCGTTTCGAGGCGGCGCGAACGGAACTTGAGCGAGCCCTCGAAGTCAACCGGCGCAACGTCCGCGCCACACTGCTCGCCGGCGATTTTGCCGTGGCGGAGAAACGGCCAGAGGAGGCGATCGTCGCCTGGAAGCGGGTGGAGGCGCAGAATCCGGACTATCTCCCCCTGGTGGCGGACAAGCTCCTGGCCTGCTACCGGGATCTGAAGCGAATCCAGGACGCCGCCCTCCTGCTCAAAGGCTGGCTGGCCAACTACCCTAGCGTAGATCTTTTCGGCGCGGCGTTTCAGGCGGTGCTGGAGGCGGAGGGTAGTGAGGCGGCTTACCGGCTGGGGCGCGAGGAGCTGCGCCGCAATCCCACCCTGCTTGGGCTGGAAAAGCTCTTGGAAGCGCAGCTCTATGAGGCAGCGCCGGATGCACGCCAGGACCTAGAGACCATTCGCAACCTGGTGCATCAGCATGCGCGCCGCCTGGCGTTTTTTCAGTGCGATGGCTGCGGCTTCAAGGCACGTCAGTTCTTCTGGCGCTGTCCTGCCTGCGGCGGCTGGGAAACCATGCCGCCGCGCCGTCTGGAAGAACGTCAGGCCCAAGCCCCGTACGCCTGAAGCCCATGTCGAGCCAACCCGATCCCCGCATCATCGTTGCCTTGGATTACTCGGCCGCTGCGCCGGCACTGACACTCGTCCGGCGCCTGGACCCCACCCGTTGTCGCCTGAAGGTCGGCAAGGAGCTGTTCACCGCCGCCGGACCTCGGCTAGTGGAGCAACTGGTGTCTGCGGGCTTCGGCGTGTTCCTCGACCTCAAGTTCCATGACATTCCCAACACCGTGGGGGCGGCTTGCCGCGCCGCCGCCGGCCTGGGGGTGTGGATGATCAACGTGCATGCCCTGGGTGGGCGCGCCATGCTCACTGCGGCGGCGGAGGCGCTCGCCGGGCTACCCAATGCGCCCCATCTGGTGGCGGTCACAGTGCTCACCAGTATGCGGGCGGCGGATCTCCTGGAGGTGGGGGTGAGCGATACGCCGGAAGAGGCGGTCGAGCGCCTGACTCGCCTTGCGCGCGACTGCGGACTCGCCGGTGTGGTATGTTCGGCGCGGGAGGCGGCCGCCCTGCGTGCCAGGCACGGGCCCGGGTTCCTGCTGGTCACACCTGGGATTCGGCCAGCGGGTGACAAGGCACACGATCAGGTGCGCATCGCCACGCCGGCCGAGGCGGTGCGCGCCGGCGCGAGCCATCTGGTGATCGGCCGACCGATTACCCAGGCGCCCGATCCCCTTGCGGCGCTGACACGAATCGAATCGGAAATCGAAGGGATGTTGCCATGAAAATCACCATCATCGGCACTGGCTACGTGGGCCTGGTGACCGGCACCTGTTTGGCCGAAGTGGGTAACGAGGTCATGTGCCTGGACGTGGATACGCGCAAGATCGAGCTGCTCAATCGAGGTGGTATTCCCATCTATGAGCCAGGACTGGAAGATCTGGTCAAGCGGAACGTGGCGGCGGGGCGGCTGCACTTCACGACGGACGTGGCCAAGAGCGTGGCCTTCGGCCAGGTGCAGTTCATCGCCGTGGGCACGCCACCGGACGAGGATGGCTCGGCCGACCTGCAATACGTGGTGGCAGCGGCCCGCAACATCGGCCGCTACATGGACGATTACAAAGTGATCGTGGACAAGTCCACCGTGCCGGTGGGCACGGCCGACAAGGTGCGGGCCGCGGTGCGCGAGCAACTCGCGCGACGCGGCGTGGACATTCCCTTCTCGGTGGCTTCCAATCCGGAATTCCTCAAGGAAGGCGCCGCGGTGGAGGACTTCATGCGTCCCGATCGCATCGTCATCGGTACCGACGACGCGCGTGCGCTGGAGATCATGCGTACCATCTACGCGCCCTTCCAGCGTAACCACGAGCGCCTCATCGCCATGGACATCCGTTCCGCGGAGCTCACCAAGTATGCCGCCAATGCCATGCTTGCCACGCGCATTTCCTTCATGAACGAGCTGGCGCTGCTGGCGGAGAAATTGGGCGCCGACATCGAGCACGTGCGTCAGGGCATCGGCTCCGACCCGCGCATTGGTTATCACTTCCTCTATCCCGGCGTGGGCTATGGCGGCTCCTGCTTTCCCAAGGACGTGCAGGCTCTGCAGCGCACGGCCGCGGAGCATGGCGTTACTTTGCGCGTGATCAACGCCGTGGAGCAGGCCAACGAGCACCAGAAACAGGTGCTGCTCAATAAAATCAAGGGCCGTTTCGGCGACGATCTTTCCGGGCGCCGGTTCGCCCTCTGGGGACTGGCCTTCAAGCCCAATACCGATGACATGCGTGAGGCACCCAGCCGCGTCATCATGGAAGGCCTGTGGCGGGCGGGGGCCACGGTGCGTGCCTACGACCCGGTGGCCATGCACGAAGCGCGTCGCATCTACGGCGACGAGCCGCGCTTGGCCTACGCGGATTCGCCCATGGAGGCGCTCGACGGCGCGGATGCCCTGGTGATCGTCACCGAATGGAAGGTGTTTCGCAGCCCCGATTTCGATGCGATGCGTGCACGCCTGCAACAGCCAGTGATCTTCGACGGCCGCAACCTTTACGAACCCAAAGTCGTGCGCGAGGCGGGCTTCGAGTATTTCCCCATCGGCAGACACTAAAGGGGCAGTCTGTGCGGCAGGACATTCTGCAACGGGCGCGCGTGCTGGTAGTGGGCGACGTCATGCTGGACCGCTACTGGTTCGGCGAGGTAAGCCGCATCTCGCCGGAGGCACCCGTGCCGGTGGTGCGCGTGACCGCTAGTCAAGATCGGCCGGGGGGGGCTGCCAACGTGGCACGCAACATCACCGCTTTATCGGGCCAGGCATGGCTGTTGTCGGTAGTGGGCGCGGATGAGGCGGGTAGCACTCTGCGCCGACTGGTGGAGGCAGAAGGGGTGCAGGCCTTTCTGCACACCGATGCCAGTATCTCCACCATCATCAAGCTACGGGTGGTCGGTCGCCAGCAGCAGCTTCTACGCATCGATTTCGAGACGCCACCCAGCCATGAGATCCTCGCCGCCAAGCTCGCCGATTACGAACGCATGCTGGAGAGCTGCGACGTGGTGGTGCTGTCGGACTACGGGAAGGGCGGCCTGATGCACATCGAGCGCATGATCGCCCTGGCCCGCGAGGCTGGCAAGCCGGTGCTGGTGGACCCCAAGGGGGATGATTACGCACGCTATCGAGGTGCTACGCTGCTCACGCCCAACCGGGCCGAGTTCCGCGAGGTGGCCGGCAGCTGGAAGAGCGAGGAGGAGTTGGAACGCAAGGCCCACGCCCTGTGCCACGAGCTGGAACTGGATGCGCTGCTCGTCACCCGCAGCGAAGAGGGGATGACCCTGTTCCGCAATGGCCAGCGCCTGCACGAACCGACCCAGGCGCGCGAGGTGTACGACGTTTCGGGCGCGGGCGACACGGTGATCGCGACACTCGCACTCATGCTGGCTTGCGGCGCGGAGCTGGAACAGGCCATGCGCACCGCCAATCGCGCCGCGGGCATCGTGGTGGGCAAGCTGGGCACGGCGGTGGTGCACCACCACGAACTGTTCGGCTAAAGAAGCGACTCGAGGAGATTCCATGTATTACATCGTCACCGGCGCAGCCGGCTTCATTGGCGCCAATATCGTCAAGGCCCTCAACGAGCGGGGTGAGACCGACATCATTTGTGTGGACAATCTCACCCGTGCCGACAAGTTCCGCAACCTGGTGGACTGCGAGATCGCCGACTACATCGATAAGCAGGCCTTCCTCGACATGCTGCTGGACGGGGCATGGGAAGGGGAAGTGGCGGCGGTGTTCCATGAAGGCGCTTGCTCCGACACCATGGAGACCGATGGGCGCTACATGATGGACAACAACTACCGCTACACCGTCACCTTATTCGAGCACTGCCAGGCGGAAGACATCCCTCTGCTCTACGCCTCTTCCGCCAGCGTCTATGGCAGCGGTCTGGTCTTCCGCGAGGAACGGCAGTTCGAAGCGCCGCTGAATGTCTATGGCTACTCCAAGTTTCTGTTCGATCAATACCTGCGCCGGCATTGGCGGCAGCTCACCAGTCAGGTGGTGGGCTTTCGTTACTTCAATGTCTATGGGCCCCGTGAGCAACACAAGGGACGCATGGCCTCGGTGGCTTATCACTTCTTCAACCAGTACCTGGCGGAAGGCAAGGTCAGACTGTTCGAAGGCTGCGCCGGCTATGGCAACGGCGAGCAACGTCGCGATTTCGTCTCGGTGGAAGACGTGGTCAAGGTCAATCTCTACTTCCTCGACCATCCGGAATATTCCGGCATTTTCAATGTGGGCACAGGCCGTTCCCAAACCTTCAACGATGTTGCTGTGACCACCATCAACGCCTGTCGGCGGGCGCGGGGCGAACCCCCTCTTACCCTTGCTGAGCTGCACAGCCGCGGTATCATCGAATACATTCCTTTTCCCGAGGCGCTCAAAGGCAAATACCAGAGCTTCACCGAGGCGGACATTTCCAGTCTGCGCAATGTGGGCTACCAGGAACCGTTCCTCACGGTGGAAGAGGGTGTTACGCGCTACGTGGAATACCGCCTTGCCCGGGGTGAAGGCCAAACCAACTGAATGGAGAGCAGTCATGCCGTACTTCGTGTACCGAATCGAGAACCTGCCTATCCGCCGTCTTGAAAAACTCAGCGTGTTCGAGGTGTTCAAGGAAGCCAGCGCCTTCGCCAAGCAGCAGCGTGCGAGCCAGACGCTGCCGGAGGGCGTGATCATCAAAGTGATTTACGCCGAAAACGAGTTGGTGGCCGAGGATTTGCTCTCCCAGGTGCGCGAGGCGCCGCCACGCATCGGCGACGATTACTGAGGCACGCGTCGTGTAAACCGATCGTACCCATTAGACCGGCGCGTGCCCCATGGACTCCACTCTAGATGGCATCCAACACCGTTTTTTGAGATGCCACCCGCCTACGGGGGTGCAGACGGCGCCATCCGGCCCGGCGCGCGCTCGACCTCTCGGTCAGGTGTGCAACCTGGCCTGCGACCGCCTTACCCAACCTAGTCGCGCCTGGGACCACTCCCATCCTGCGTCCTAATGTCTGGGTTTAAGCTGGCATGTACGACGAGAACGCTTACCGCCAGACCTATTCCGAGATCAATCCGCTAAAGTGCGTGTTCGAGCGCAGCATGTTGCGGCGTTGCGTGGATTGTGAGCTGGGGGTGCGGCGCAATATCGCCGAACGGGAGGCGGTGGGATGTCGTGACCAGGCCGCGCATGCCCTGTGCGTTGGGTTCAAGGAGAGGCTCAAGCACGCCGCCGTGTTCGTGCTCAAGGTGACCCACCCGGACGATCCCTTGCCCCACGCCAAAGAACTCAAGCTCCAGTGCGGTGGCCTGGCGGGCCTGAGGGCGTGTCTGGGGGAGGAAGGCATGCCCCAGGTGGTCGCCGACCTAAAAGCCGCCCTGGCTCGCTACGGCAGTCTGGACGCGCTGCCCTACCAGGAGATGCTGCCCGCCATCCGCGGCTTCGAGGCACGGCCGCGGCGCTGAGGGGGCGCTGCGATTGCGGCTCAAGCTGCTCCCACGAGCGCCTGCCACAAATTTCCTGCAGCCCTGTGGGCGGCGCTTTAGCGGCGACATCGGCGCCTTCGAATGCCGAAACTTCGTTTTCGCTTGCTTGCCTGTCTAGCGGATAGATGTTGGTCGCTAAAGGCCGTGCGCCGCACGTCTGGTCATCCTCGTGGTCCCAGGAAAATGGACGTGAATACTCTGGATTCCCGCTTTCGCCGCAATGACGTTTGACTTACGCAGCCTGTCAGCGACTTTCGTAAAGCTCAACAGGACGCGTGGATGAATGTCATGTGCAGCGCAGTGGATTGGGCACGCGCCGGTTGCATGGATAATCTGGGTTCAACGGCCTGTTAGGTGATTTTCGCTAGGCGTGCGGCGCCGGCTTGGGCGATCAGTCCGTCCTGCTCGGAGGTGACGCCGCTCACGCCGATGGCTCCTACGACTTCGCCTTCCACCACGAGGGGCAGTCCACCCTCGACCGGGGTCACGCCCGGCAGGCCGAGTACCGCATGGCGGCCGCCGGCCAGCGCGTCTTCCCAGGCCTTGCTCGGGCGCTTGAAGGCCAGCGCCGTGAGGGCCTTGGCCTGCGCGACCTGGATGCTGCCGATCTGAGCGCCGTCCATACGGGACAGAACGATCAGATGACCACCGTCGTCCACTACAGCGATCACCACTTTCCAGCCACGGCGTCTGGCATAGCTTTCCGCGGCGGCGGTGATCTTGCGCGCCGCGGCAAGGGCAAGGGTGCGTTTGGTCAGTAAGGATAGGGGCGTCTTTTCGTTCATGCGTGAGATGTCTTGGTACGCAGCGCCAAAGCGCGTCGTTTCTCGTAGGCCTCACGGGCAATGGCCACATCCTCGAGGAAACCCGGCAACTCTTCCAACGTGAGAGCTTGAGGCCCGTCCACCAGGGCTTTGGCGGGTGCGGGATGGAAATCCACCAGGACCATGTTGGCTCCCGCGATTACCCCCTGGGCCACCGCGTGCTGGATGTCCAGAATGCCGTCCGGGTCGGCCCCGCGCGAGCCGACGGAATGGGAGGGGTCGATGCACACCGGCATGCGGGTCAAGCGCTTGACCACAGGCACGTGGGCGAAATCGACGAAATTGCGGTGGGGATCACCCATGTTGGTCTTCATGCCGCGCAAACCGAACACCACCTTACGGTTGCCCTCCGAGGCGAGATACTCGGCGGCGTTCAAGGATTCATCCAGCGTGATGCCGAAGCCGCGCTTGAGTAGCACCGGAAAGTCCTGCTGGCGCCCGACGATCTTGAGTAGCTCGAAGTTCTGTGTGTTGCGGGTGCCGATTTGAAGCATCACACCAGTGGCATTACCGGTGGCATCGAGGGCTTCGCGAATCTCCTCAATATGGGATTCGTGCGTCACTTCCATGGCGATTACCTTGATGCCATACTTGCCCGCCAGCTCGAATACGTAGGGCAGACAGGCTTTGCCATGGCCCTGGAAGGAATACGGGCTGGTGCGTGGCTTGTAGGCGCCCATGCGGGTGCACACCTGGCCGTGGGCATGCAGTGCCTTGAGCATGAGTTCCACGTGCTCCCGCGTGTCCACTGCGCACAGACCGGCGAAGATGTTGAGATTGTCCTGGCCAAAGCGCACGCCGTTGTACTCGAAATGAGTAGGACGGCTATCGTCCTTGTGCCGTCCCAGCACACGGTATTCTTCTGACACGCGTACCACCCGTTCCACGCAGGGGAGGCTTTTCATGTAGTCGATGGAAAGGGCGGCGGTGTCACCAATCAGATAGATCTCGGTGAGCCGCTGGTGCGCACCCTGTTCGTGGTGGATGCGATACGCCACGTTGGGCAGGCGGTCGAGGTAGTCCAGGAGCTGGCGGTACTCAGGCGCGTGCAGGTCCACGTTGGGGGTGAGGATCAAGATCATGGTGGTTTGTCACAAGGTTAGGACATGCAAGGAGCAGCCACTGGGATCGCAGCGCAGATAGCCGCCCTGCTCGTACCAGTCCGGTAACACCCAGCGTTCGCAGAGCATATCATCCACCTGGTGGGTATGATGCCCCGGGCGGTGGGTGTGGCCATGGATCAGGCGAGGTGTTGCGTGGCGGTGCAAAGCCGCCGCCACTGCCTGCGGATTGACGTCCATGATGGCCGCGGGCTTACCGGCTTTCTCCGTCTCGCTTTTGGCGCGCAGGGCCGCAATCTGGGCCTTGCGCACCGCGAGGGGCTGGGCGAGAAAATCGGTCTGCCAGCGTGTGTTGCGCACCTGGGCGCGAAAGCGCTGGTAGTCGGTGTCGTCGGTGCAGAGGGTGTCCCCATGCATGAGCAGCGTGGGCGTGCCGTGGAGCGTGACCACGCTGGGATCCGGCAGCAGCTGCGCGCCGCTGGCATGGCAAAATGCGGCGCCGAGGAGGAAATCCCGGTTGCCATGCATTACGTAGAGGCGAACACGCCCTGCGGTGCGCGCCAGGGCGGCGACGATGCGGGCATTGAAGGGGTCGGTCAGATCGTCGTCCCCCGCCCAGTATTCGAACAAGTCGCCGAGGATGTAAAGTGCTTCTGCGCCGTTGGAGGCATGCGTGAGGAAACGCTCGAATAGGGCGGTGATCGCCGGACGTTCGGGCGACAGATGCAGATCGGAGATGAACAGGGTGGGCACGGCGGGGGATGCGCGGTAGGGGAAGGCCGGACCCTGGTGCGGCCGGCCCCACCTGTCAGACTCACACGACTTCGGCGTTTTCGATCACCACGTCTTCCAACGGGACATCCTGGTGGCCGGCACGGCTGCCGGTGCGCACCTTCTTGATCTTGTCTACCACGTCCCGGCCTTCGATCACCCGTCCGAACACGCAATAGCCCCAGCCCTGGGGGGTGGGCGCGGTGAAGTTCAAGAAATCGTTGTCGGCCACGTTGATGAAGAACTGGGCGGTGGCCGAGTGGGGGTCCGGCGTGCGTGCCATAGCGATGGTGTAGGCCTCGTTCTTGAGGCCGTTGTCTGCCTCGTTGTGGATGGGCGCGCGCGTAGGCTTCTGTACCATGCCTGGCGCAAAACCCCCGCCCTGGATCATGAAGCCGTCGATCACCCGGTGGAACAGCGTGCCGTTGTAATGACCGCTTTTCACGTATTCCAGGAAGTTGGCCGTGGTGAGCGGCGCTTTGTCGGCATCAAGTTCCAGCAAGATGCGGCCGAGGTTTGTGTCGAGTCTGACCTTTGCCATGGGTTTTTCCTTTGGGTTGGGAAGGAGAAGCGGAAGGGGCGGCTGGCAGCAACGCCACTTTTTGGATCACCACTGGCTCCAGCGGCACGTCTTCTTTGAGGGGGCCGGCGGCACCGGTCGGCAGGGCGGCAATCTTTTTCACGACCTCGAAGCCGCTTACCACCTTGCCGAACACGCAGTAGCCATAATAGTCTGGGTCGTCCTTGTAGTGGTTGAGGAACTTGTTGCTGTCTAAGTTGATGAAGAACTGCGAGGTGGCCGAATCGATGTCGCGCCCGCGCGCCATGGCAACCGTCCAGGCTTCGTTGGTAAGCCCGTTCTTGGCCTCGCTGGGAATGGGCGGCAAGGTGGGCTTGGCGGTGAAATCAGGCGTGAAAGCACCGCCTTGGACGATGAAGTCGTTCACCACCCGATGGAAGATGGTGCCTTCGTAAAAACCGCTCTGCACATAGTTGAGGAAATTGGCCACCGTCAGCGGCGCCTTGTCGGGATAGAGCTCGAGCACGATGTTGCCGTGACTGGTCATGAACTCTACGCGCGGGTTGGCCGCGCGCGCGGGCAGGACACAGGCGAGCAACAGGGCGAGGGATGCGAGAATCCATTTCATGGCAGCCTCCTTTGCGACTGGAACTGGAACAGGCGACTGTTTTATCCCAGCAGCCCGGCGCTGACAATTACCAAAAGTTCGCCTTGCGCGGGATACTGGCCACGGCGGTGCACGGAGCTCAAACCGCGCCTTCATAGACGATTTTCCATACGCCGTTTTCCTCGCGCCAGTACTGGCGTTTGCGCATGGTCTGCTCCAGGTTGTTGCTGCGGTAGTCTTGTTCGAAGGTGACCACCACCAGTTTCTCGCGCCCTGGATAGCGCAAGATGCTCAGGTTGGAGAGCGTGATGCGCACGTGTGTCTTGCTGGCGTTGACCTGGCGCTTTTGGGCCGCCCACGCCGAAAAATCCAGCTCGCCACTGCTGAAACTGGGTGAATAGTGGGCAAGATAGCGTTCCGTGTCCAGGCTTTCCCAATCACGGCGCCAGCGCTCGATTTCGCGGCTGATCGCCTCCCGCTCGCTGCGCCAGAGATTGCGGTCCATCCAGGTGATGCCATCGGTGATGATCACCGGCGTGTGGCCCACGTTCAGATATTGGCGCAGGGTGCTGAGGTCCTCATTGCTCAGCACTACGCAACCATTGCTGGCGCGGGGGGGACGGCTGTAGGTGTCGCTGGGCACGCCGTGCAACCAGATGCCGGAGCCGTTGCGGCCTTGACGTCGGTCCCACTCGTTGGGATAGCTGATGGGGAAGGCCCCGGCACCGTAGAAATCCGTGAGCCTGGCCGGCGGCAGATCGTCGGTAACGAAATACACCCCCACGGGCGTGCGCTGGTCGCCTTCGCGGTATTTGTCCGCCCCCCGTTTGCCCACGGTGACGTAGAAGTCGGTGACATAGCGTGGCTCGCCCTGGTCGTTGCGGTAGATGAAGAGGCGAGAACGACTGGTATCCACCACCAGGGCGTGGCTCTGCGCGGGATCGAGCTTGAGCAGGTATTCCGGAATGCGGTCCTGGGGCAGGGGCTCCAAGTAGCGCTTGAGGCGCACACGTGCTTCTTCCCGGAAATCCGGCACACGTTCGTCGGCCACGTTGCCCAGGGTGGCGATGGGGCGGGCGCGCGCCATCAGCAGGTCGCCCTTGATGAGATGCGCGAGCCGGAAATTCGGTTCGATCCTGAGTACCGTGTCGATCTTTTCCAGCGCCTGATCCAGCCGGTTGTGTTGGATGTCGAGCAGGCTTTGCACCAGGAGGGACTCGGGCGTGCGCGGCTGCGGTGCAGGTGATGTCGCCACCACGCGCGGCCGGCTGCCCATGGCGGTGGCGGGCGGTTCCGCCAACGGCACCAGCAGAAGCCAGGTGAACAAGACGGTGAGCTTGCCTCGGTGGGCGGACAAGGCCTCGCGCCAGGAGAAGGAGCGATAGCCGCGTTGCGCGCGCATGCTCAGCTGCCGACCCGTTCCTGCTCGATCAGCCATTTCTCGCCGCTGCGCCTGAGCACCAGGGTCTTGGTCGTCGTGGAATCGAGGTGGTCGGCGTGATAGCGCTGCCGGAAAGTCACGGCGATACGGTTCTCATCCAGCACCCGCGGCTTGAGGTCGGAGAGGGTGACCTGGATGCGTTTGGGGGCGGTCAGGCGTTCCCGCCGCATTTTTTCCCATGCGCTGCGACTTTGCCCATGCGGCGGTTTGAAGTCCGGCCCGTAATAGGCCAGGTATTCGGCCACGTTCTGCGCCGACCAGGCGCGCGCCCAGTCCTGCACTGCTTTGAGCGCTTGCGTGGCATCGGGATGCGCCTTGGAAGAAGGTTCTGGCGCTTTCTCCACCGGCACCGGGCTGGGCGCCTTGTCGGTCGCTGCGGGTGGTGTCGGTGTCGCGGCGGCGGGTTTGGCTGGCGGCACAGCAAGCGGCCGCGTGGCCTCTGTCTTGGCGGCGGGCCGTTGCACGCGGCTGTTGATGGGGAAGATTTCCTTGATCAGGGAAAGCTTCATCTGCGCCGCGGTGTTGTTTTTGTCCAGTTGCAGGGCACGGTCGTAGGCTTGGCTTGCCAGTTTGGCGTAGATGTCGCCCAGATTCTCATGGGCGGTCGCGTAAGAGGGATGGGTCTGGATGGCCATTTCCAGAGCGTGCCGTGCCTTGTCGTACTGCTGCTGCTGGGCATAGAGCACGGCGAGGTTGTTGTAGGGTTCCGGCAGTTCCGGATAATCCTCGGTGAGGGCGGTGAAAACCTTGATCGCTTCCGCCGTCTTGTTCTGCTCGGTGAGGATGACACCCTTCAGGAAACGCGCGCGGGCATCCTTGGGGCGGCTGGCGAGATAGGCATTCACCCGCTCGAGGGCTTGGTTCAAGTTGCCCTGCCGCACGAGTTGCTGCGCATCGTCGATTTCATCGCCGAACGCGGCGCAAGAAACCACGGCAAGCCACATGGAGGTGATGAGAAGGATCAGCGAACGAGCGGTGCGCAAAGTCATTGTGTTATACTCGGGCCCGATAATTTCTTTGTAATTCCAACATTTTAACCACAAGCTCAAAGCCCCGACAATCTTCGCGCTGCGATTTTCCCCATGGCGTCCATCAAGACCCGTTTCGCCCCCAGTCCCACCGGCCTCATCCATTTCGGCAACGTGCGCACCGCCCTGTTCAACGTCCTGTTTGCGCGCAAAGGGGGGGGGACGTTCCTATTGCGCATCGAGGACACGGACCTGGAGCGCAGCCGTGAGGAATTCGTCGAGGCGGTAAAGCAAGATCTGCGCTGGCTCGGGCTCAACTGGCAGGAAGGCGAGGGCGAGGGTGGCCCTGCGGCACCCTACCGCCAGTCGCGCCGTGGCGACATCTACACGCGGTACCTGGAGCAACTCGAGGCCCAGGGGCGGGTCTATCCCTGTTTTTGTAGCGCGCTGGAACTGGAAGTCTCGCGCAAGGTGCAGGCGGCGGCCGGCAAGCCGCCGCGCTACTCCGGCAAGTGCGCGCATCTCAAGCCGGAAGAGGTGGCGCGCAAGCAGGCGGAGGGCCTGCCCTACACGCTGCGGTTCCGTATGCCCGCGGATACCGTGCTCGCTTTCGACGACCTGGTGCGTGGCCCGCAGAGATTTCCCAGCGAGGACATCGGCGATTTCATCATCCGGCGTTCCGATGGCAGCTTTGCCTTCTTTTACGTGAACGCGCTGGACGATGCGTTAATGGGTGTAACTCACGTGCTGCGCGGCGAGGATCATCTGGCCAATACGCCACGGCAGATCGCCATCCTGCAGGCGCTCGGCCTGCCAGTACCCCAGTATGGTCACATTTCCCTGATCGTGGACGCACACGGCGCGCCCTTGTCCAAGCGTACCGGAAGCCTTTCGGTGCAGGAGCTGCGCGAGCTGGGCTATTTTCCCATCGCTGTCAACAACTATCTGGCCCGGCTCGGCCACCATTTCGAAGAAAGTGGGCTGCTTTCCCTGGAGGCGCTCGCGCAAGCATTCGACATTCGCCATCTCGGCCGCGCCCCCGCGCGCTACGACCGCGCCCAGCTGGATCACTGGCAGGCGCAGGCGGTGCAGCATGCCGATGCCGATGCATTGACTGCCTGGTTGGCACCGGCCGTACACGGCCTGGTGCCGGAGCCGGACATGCAGGCTTTCGCGCTGGCGGTGCGTGCCAATGTGATGTTTCCCCACGACGCCCGCGTCTGGGCCGAGGCGGTCTATGCCGAGGCGCTGCCCATTTCGGAAGCGGCGCGCCAGGTGCTGGAGGAGGCCCCTCCCGAGCTGTTTCGCATCGCCGCCGATGCGCTGCTGGAAGACATGGATTTCAGCGCCTTCGTGCAGCGCGTGAAGGCGGCGAGCGGCCTGGCCGGCAAACAGTTGTTCCTGCCCCTGCGCGCTGCCCTCACTGGCCAGACCTTTGGGCCGGAGATGCCGCCCCTGTTCCGGCTCATGGGCTACGAGCGCGCCCGTCACCGCTTGGTGCAACACGTTCTTTCCACCTGACCCGCGATGCTGATCTATAACACTCTAGCCCGCACCAAGCAGGAATTCGTCCCCATCGAGCCTGGCAAGGTGCGCATGTACGTCTGTGGCATGACGGTCTATGACTATTGCCACCTGGGGCACGCGCGTGTGATGGTGGTGTTCGACATGGTTTATCGCTGGCTGATGGCCAGCGGATTCGACGTGACCTATGTGCGTAACATCACCGACATCGACGACAAGATCATCCGCCGGGCCGCGGAAAACCGCGAATCCATCCAGGAACTGACCGATCGCTTCATCCGCTACATGCACGAGGACGAGGCGCGGCTCAACGTGCTGCGCCCGACCCATGAACCGCGCGCCACCCAGTTCGTGCCGGGCATGATCCGCATGATCCAAACCCTGATCGACAAGGGCCTGGCCTACACCGCCGCCAATGGCGATGTGTATTACGCAGTGGCGCGTTTCCCGGGTTATGGCAAGCTCTCGGGCAAGTCGCTGGAGGATTTGCGTGCCGGCGAGCGGGTGGAGGTGGATCCCAACAAGCGCGATCCGCTGGACTTCGTGCTGTGGAAGGCGGCCAAGCCTGGGGAGCCGCAGTGGGATTCCCCATGGGGGCCGGGCCGGCCTGGCTGGCACATCGAGTGCTCGGTGATGAGCGAGCATTTCTTGGGCGAGCATTTCGACATCCACGGCGGTGGCCAAGACCTGCAGTTTCCCCATCACGAAAACGAGATCGCCCAGTCCGAGGGGGCGCATGGTCACCCCTTCGTGAACTACTGGATGCACATTGGCTTCGTGCGCGTGGACAACGAGAAGATGTCCAAGTCCTTGGGCAACTTCTTCACCATCCGCGAAGTGCTGGAAAAATTTGATCCCGAGACCGTGCGCTTTTTCATCCTGCGCGCCCATTATCGCAGCCCGCTCAACTATTCCGACCAGCACCTTAACGATGCCAGGCAGTCCCTCGATAGTCTTTACCTGACGCTGCGAGACGTGCCACCGGAACCTGTGGTCATCGACTGGAACGACGCCTTCGCCGCGCGCTTCCGGCAGGCCATGGACGATGACTTCGATTCCCATGGAGCCATTACCGTGCTGTTCGAGCTGGCGCGCCAAGCCAACAAGACGCGCTCGGCGCGCCTGTCTGGGTTGCTCAAGGCCTTGGCTGGCACGCTGGGATTGCTGCAGAACGATCCTGCCACCCATCTGCGCGGCGATGTCTCCGGCCTTGGCTACACACCGGAGCGGATCGAAGCACTGATCGCCGAACGCTTGGCCGCCCGCAAGGCACGCGACTTCGCCCGCGCCGATGCCATTCGCGCGCAGCTGGCGCAGGCGGGCATCCTCCTGGAGGACGGAGCGCAGGGCACCACCTGGCGCCGTGCCTGAGCGCCCAGGGGGCGCTCTTGCGTCAGGATGTCGGAAATGCTGGCATCATCGCCGCGGAGAGTCTGACCATCGCCACCTTCAAGACCGTCTTTCCCCCGCTATTGATCGAGATCCAGCACCACCTCTTCTATCTCGCGCAGGTGGTGGATCGTGTGCTGGAAGGTTCTGCCACGCCCTTGCCTGCGCCCGAATACTGGCGCGGGTATGAGCAGGCCAATGCCGAGCAGGTGAAACAGCTGCCGAGCGAGGAGCTCAGCGAGGCCTGGGCGCGCCTCGGGCAGGTGCACCGGCGCTTCCTGCGCGCCGCCGAGGCTGCGCTGGCCGCCGCCGCCAAGGGCGACCGCCAGCGGGCGCGGGTGCTCATCGATGAGGCTTTCGCCGCCTCCAGTGAGTTCACCGGACTGCTGGTGGGCGGTGCCATGGCGGAGTTGCTGCATCAGATCCGGGTCCACGAACGTCAGTTGGCGGCACGCTACGAAACGGAGTTCCTCGAGGCGGCGCACATGGGGCGCTTTGCCGTGCGGCTGTCCGACCTGGTGTTCATCGATGCCGACGCCAACTTCCTGCAGTTTTGCGGCTATGCCCGGGAAGAACTGGTCGGTGACACGGTTTGGCGCCTATTTGGCAAACGCGCCTGGGAGAACGTGCTAGAGACCGCGCGCAGCGGCGGGCGGGTCTCGGTCAAGGTGCGCTACCGCACCGGTGAGGCGGTGGTGCTGGAACTTACGCCCTTCGTGGAACGGGACAGTGGCGAGGAAATCCTGCGCGCCTTCGCCCTCAATGTCACTGAGGCGGAAGCTGCCGCCCAGCAGCGGCGATTGCTGGCGACCGCCATGGAGGTGTCGGCGCAGGCTGTAGTCATCACCGATGCCGAGTTTCGCATCATCTACGCCAATCCCGCCTTTACCCGCATCACCGGCTATGAGGTCGAGGAGGTGCTCGGCAAGAACCCACGCTTCCTGCAAGGCCCCGACACCAGCCAGGCCACACGCATGGCCATCCGTGAGGCGCTGGCTGCGGGCAAGCCGGTGCATGTGGAAATCCTCAACTACCGCAAGGACGGCACGCCGTATTGGCTGGACCTGTCCATCGTGCCGGTGCGCGATGAGCAAGGGGAGATCACCCATTTCGTCTCCAGCCAGATGGACATCACGGAGCGCAAGCAGGCCGAACAGGAAATCGCGCGCATGGCGCTGGAGGATCACCTCACGGGTCTGCCCAACCGCCGCGCGGCCGAAGACCGGCTGGCACTGGAATGGAACCGGGCACGCCGTGAGCGGGGCACTTTCGCGATCGCCATCGTCGATATCGACCGGTTCAAGCTGGTGAACGACCAGTATGGCCACCACGTGGGCGACCAAGTGCTGCACCACGTGGCGGAGGTGATGGCGTCCACCCTGCGCGGCGGCGACTGGGTTGCGCGCTGGGGTGGCGAGGAATTCATCGTCTGCTTCCACGACTTGGACTGCCGCGGCGCCCAGGCAGCGGCGGAACGCCTGCGCAAACAGGTCAAGGCGCGGCCGCTCGTGCTACCCCAAGGGGAATTGCCGGTGACGGTGAGCATGGGCGTGTCTCTCTACGGCCCGGAACACCTCGACGTGGATGCCATGCTGGGTCAGGCCGACGCGCTGCTCTACGAAGCCAAGATGGCGGGGCGCGACCGGGTGGTATGCGCACGTTCCGAGACCCAGCGCAGAAGCGGTGTGATCTGGGAAGGCTCTCAGGTGCAAAGCGCCCTGCGCGAAGGACGGGTGCTGCCGGCCTTCCAGACCATCGTCGATCTGCGCACCGGGCATGTGGTGGCGGAGGAAGCGCTAGCACGCATTCGCGCCAGCGACGGCAGCCTGATTCCCGCCCAGGGATTCATCCAGGCCGCCGAGGCGTTGCACCTGGTGGCGGCCATCGATCAGGCCATCTCCTCTGCGGCCATGGATCGTTGCGCCCGCAGCGTGCAGGCGGGCTCGCGGCTTGCCCACTTCATCAATCTCTCACCCCAGTTCCTCGCCAATGCGGAGGATGTGGAAGCCCTGCTTGCCCGTGCGCGTGGCTATTGCCAGGGTTGTGGGCTTGCGGAGGATATGATCAAACCCCTGGTGATCGAGATCACCGAGCGTCAGGCCGGCGATATCCTCGCGCTCAAGAAGCATCTCAAGCCTTTGACCGATTTTGGCTTCCGCCTTGCGTTGGACGACTTCGGCAGTGGCTATTCCTCCTTCCTCTATCTCGCGGAACTGCCAGTGCGCTTTCTCAAAATCGAGGGCTGGATGGTGAGTCGTATCATCCAGGATGCGCGTGTGCGCCAACTGGTGGAGACCCTGGTGGCCACCGCCCGTCGTTTCGACATCATTACCATCGCCGAATGCGTGGAAAGCACGGAAACCGCCCAGGTGTTGTGCGACATCGGGGTGGACTGGGCGCAGGGCTACTACTTCTCCAAGCCCAGTGTCGAGTAACATTCGCGCTTTTTGCACGGATGGCGCATGAAAATCTGCATACTCTCCGACAGTCACGACAACCGCCGTCTGCTCGACCATGCAGTGGAAGATGCCAAGGCCAACGGTGCCGAGGCGGTCCTCCACTGCGGCGACGTGGTGGCGCCCACCACCCTGCGCGTGTTGAAGAAGCATGGTCTGGCGGTACACGTGATCCATGGCAACAACACGGGGGATACCTTCAGCATGGCCAAGCTGGCCCACGAGCCCGGCAGCCTGATCCACTATTACGGTGCCGATGCAGGCATCGTGCTGGCCGGCCGCAACATCTTCCTTGTGCATTACCCACACTACGCGCGGGGGATGGCCACCACCGGTGACTGGGATCTGGTCTGCTGTGGCCACGAACACCGCCCGGAAATCGCCTGGCTGCCCAACATCAAAGGCGGGCGAACGTTGCTCGTCAATCCCGGGACAGTGGGCGGCGTGGGCAATCCGCCCACCTATGTGCTCGGGGATCTTTTGCGCATGGAATTCGAAATACGCGACGTGCCAGTCAAACCCGGCGAGCTGGCCAGCATGCCCCGTGTGACACCCCGCATGTGAGTGCCAAACTCGCGCCGGTAAAATCCCGGCTACCCAATCAAATTTGGGCGGTCTATCGAAGCATAAGAAATTTGAATTGTCGTGGCTCGGAACGAATCTGGAAGCCCCGCATAAACGGGAGTAACATTCGACGGCTACGAACGGCGCCTGCGCTGCCCGGCGGGCGCTGGCCAGATCCGAATCCCCAGCGGCCGGCGGCCTGGGCCGCGGGTCGTCAAATCATCCGTGTTTGGAGGAGACCTCATGACGGACGTAGTGGCAACCAACCAGACGATCCTGGTGGTGGGCGGTGGCATCAGCGGCATGACGGCGGCGCTGGAGGCGGCGGAATGCGGCAAGGATGTCATCTTGCTGGAGAAAAACCCTTCCTTGGGAGGGCGCGTATCCCAGCTCTACCGCTACTTTCCCAAACTCTGCCATCCCACCTGCGGTCTGGAGATCAACCTGCGCCGCATCAAGGGCAACAAGCGTGTGCGCGTGTTTACTCTGGCCGAAGTGACTGGCATCAGCGGGCAAGCCGGTGACTACACGGTGGACGTCAAGCTTTCCCCCCGTTACGTGAATGAGAACTGCACGGCCTGTGGCGACTGTGCCGAGGCGGTGGAAGGCGAGATCCCGGATGCCTTCAACTACGGCCTGGCCAAGACCAAGGTTGCCTATCTGCCCCATCCCATGGCTTACCCGATGCGCTACGTGTTGGACTCTTCTGCCATCGGTACGCCGGATGCAGAGAAAGCCAAGGCGGCCTGCAAGTACGGTGCCATCGACCTGGAGATGAAGGAAGAGCGTATCCAGCTCAAGGTGGGTGCCGTGGTCTGGGCCACCGGCTGGCAACCCTATGACGCGGCGAAGATCCAGCCCTACGGTTATGACCGCTATCCCAACGTGATCACCAGTGTGGAATTCGAACGTCTGGCCGATCCCCATGGGCCCACGGGTGGCCGGATCCTGCGCCCTTCCGATGGCAAGGAGGCGAAGAACATCGCCTTCATCCAATGCGCTGGCTCGCGTGACGAAAACCATCTGCGTCACTGTTCGCGCATCTGCTGCATGGCTTCCCTCAAGCAGACCCATTACGTCACGGAAAAATTCGGCGACGAGGCGAAGTCCACCATCTACTACATCGACATCCGCGCCATCGACCGTTTCGAGGACTTCTATGCCAAGGTCAAGGCCAATCCCAATGTGAAGTTCATCAAATCCAAGGTGGCGCGCATCGTCGAAGACGAGAATACCCGCAACCCCATCCTGCATGGCGTGGACACCGAAGGCTACCACCGCTATGCCAACGAGCACGATCTGGTGGTGCTGGCCATCGGCATGGCGCCGTCGGTGCCGGCGGATCGCATTCCGGCTCAAGTGGTGGCGGATTTGAGCGGCTTCATCCAGGTGGATGAGGCCAATGGCGGCATTTTTCCGGCGGGGTGCGCCAGCAACGCGCTGGACGTGAACCGCGCAGTACAATCGGCGACGGCGAGCGCCTTGCGCGCAATCCAGGTGGTCAACCAGGTGGCTAGGGCGGAGGCTTGAGAAAAATGGCAGATCAGAAAACGGCAGCATACATTTGCCAAGGCTGCGGGCTGGGTGAACGGCTGGACACCCGCCAGCTGGCGCAGGTGGCGAGCCGCGACGGCAAGATGAATCTGGTGCGGGAACATCCCTTCCTGTGTAGCAGCGAAGGGGTGGCGATGATCCGCAACGACATCGAAAACGAGGGCGTCACCCACATCGCCATCGCCGCCTGCTCCCGGCGTGCCAAGACCGAGGCATTCCACTTTCCCACGGTAGCCATGTCCCGCGCCAACCTGCGCGAGGGCGTGATCTGGATCCGCCCCGAGGGAGACGAGCACCAGGAAACCACGCAGGAAATGGCTGACGACTACGTGCGCATGGCCTGCGCCGAGGTCAAGAAGATGGTGCAACCCGCCGGCAATCCGGCGGCGGCGCGCAACGACACGGTGCTGGTGGTGGGCGGCGGCGTCAGCGGCATGACGGCGGCGCTGGAGGCCTCAAAGGCCGGCTATCGCGTGGTCCTGGTGGAAAAAACCGGCGCGCTGGGTGGCATGGCAGCCAAGCTGTGGAAGCGGGTGGCCTACAAGGAGCCCTTCGCCGATCCCGCCGACACCGGGGTGAACGAGCTTACCGCACGCATCCAGGCGGACAAGAACATCAAGGTCTATCTCAACGCCACGGTGGCCAAGACCGACGGTGCGCCCGGGCGCTTCACGATCGATATCGCCACCGAGTCCGGCAGCATCAGCCAGGAGCACGTGGGCGCCATCGTCCAGGCCTCGGGCTTCACGCTCTACGACATGAACAAGCTGCCCGAGCTGGGTGGCGGGCTGCCCAACGTGGTGGACCAGCTCGGCCTGGAGGAACTGGCACGCGCCGCCAATGGCGGGCCCATCAAGCGCGCCGACGGCGTCGAAGTGAAAACCGTGGTGTTCGTCCAGTGCGCCGGTCAGCGTGATCCCAGTGGAACCCATCTACCCTACTGCTCTGGACACTGCTGCCTGACCAGCATCAAGCAGGCGATGTATTTCAAGGACCGCAATCCGGACGTGGACACTGTCGTCATTTTCGACGACCTGCGCACACCGGGTAATGGCGAGGACTTTTACCGCAGCGCCCAGCGCAAGGGGGTGACCTTCACAAAAGGCAAGGTGTCCAGCGTGGCGAGCGCGGGCAACGGCCTCAAGGTCACCTTCCACGACCTGATCCTGGACGACAAGAATGCCACCATCGATGCCGACCTGGTGGTGCTCGCCACGGGCCAGGTGCCCAATTCCGGCGTCAACATCGACCAGCCGCGGGAAGAGGGTGTGGACATCAAGCCGATCTCCATCCTCAACCTCAACTACCGGCAGGGGCCAGATGTGCCGCAGCTCGTGCATGGCTTTGCCGATTCCCACTTCATCTGCTTCCCCTATGAGTCTCGCCGTACCGGTATTTACCCCACCGGTCCGGTGCGTCGTCCCATGGACATCGCCCAGGCCATGGAAGATGCCACTGGCGCGGCACTGAAGGCGATCCAAGCTATCGAGAATGCGGCCGCCGGTCGTGCCGCGCATCCGCGTTCTGGCGATCTTTCCTATCCCACCTTCCGTGCCGAGGGTTGCACCCAATGCAAGCGCTGCACCGTGGAGTGCCCGTTTGGTGCCATCGACGAGGACGAGAAACGCTATCCCGTGTTCAACGAAAGCCGCTGCCGTCGGTGTGGCACCTGTATGGGTGCCTGCCCCGTGCGCGTGATTTCCTTCGAGAACTACTCGGTGGATACCGTGGGTTCCCAGATCAAGGCGGTGGACATCCCGGATGAGTTTTCAGAAAAGCCGCGCATCCTGGTGCTGGCGTGCGAGAACGATGCCTATCCCGCGCTGGACATGGCTGGCATGAAGCGCCAGACCTACAGCGCCTTCGTGCGCGTGATCCCGGTGCGCTGCTTGGGCTCGGTCAACCTCATCTGGATCACCGATGCCCTCAACAGCGGCTACGATGGCGTGATGTTGATGGGCTGCAAACACGGCGAACAGTACCAGTGCCACTTCGTGAAGGGCTCGGAAATGGCGAGCTATCGCCTGTCCAAGGTGGACGATACACTCAAGAGCCTGAACCTGGAGACGGAGCGGGTGCAGAACTACGAAGTGGCGATCACCGACATCGAGCGCGTGCCGCAGCTGATCAACGACTATGCCGAGAAGATCAAGGAAATCGGCATGAGCCCGTTCAAGTTCTAGGAGCCGGATGATGAGCGATCTGAATGCCCAAGCGATCAAGAAATACGGCAACAGCTTCCTGAAGGAGGTGGAGGCCAACGTCGAGGAGGGCGAGTGGGTCAAGATGTGCATGCAGTGCGGCGTGTGCTCCGGCTCCTGCCCCTTTGGGCCCCACTGGGCACATCCGCCCCAGGAAATCTTTATGATGATCCGGGCGGGCAAGCGGGAGGAAGTGTTGACCTCCGACTCCATGTGGATGTGCACCTCCTGCTACAACTGCATCGTGCGCTGCCCGCGCAAGCTGCCCATCACCCACATCATGCATGGCCTGGCCAACTACGCGCACCGCCTCGGGCTTGCCCCCAAGAACCAACCCACGCGCGTGTTCGCCAAGATGTTCTGGGACAACATCGTCAAGACTGGGCGCGTCAACGAGCTCAAGCTATCCCTGGGGCTTTATTTCAAGGACGGGCTCGGGCCAGGGATCAAGACCGCGCTGGCCATGAAAGACATTGGGCTCGGCATGCTGAAGGCCAAGCGTCTCAATCCCCTGGAACTCGTCAAGGGGCACGGCTGCAAGGACACCAAGGGGATTCACGCCATGCTCAAAAAAGCACGGGAAATCGAGGATCGACGCAAGGGCTTCGCGGCCTAAGGAGAGAGGAAGATGGCGAAAAAGCAATATGCGTTCTATCCGGGGTGCTCCTCGCAGAAAGGCGCCTCGGCCTCCAACTATCTCACCTCGGTGCAGTCCATGTGCAAGGTGCTGGACATCGAGCTCACCGAGATTCCGGACTGGAACTGCTGCGGCGCTTCCATCGGCTATGCCGAGGGCGGCGAGTTGCCGCGCCACGTGATGAATGCGCGCAATCTGGCCTTGGCGGAAAAGGCGCTACCGGGTCAGCAGGTGGTGGCGACCTGTGCCGCGTGCTGGCTGTCTGCGCGCGAGACCAAGGAACGCCTGGCCCACAACAGCACCCTGTTTAACGACGCCAATGAGGCCCTGAAAGAAGCGGGACTGCAATACCAGGGTAAGGTCGAGGTGCGCCACATGGTGGAAGTGCTGGTAGAGGATTTCGGCTACGAAGAACTGAAGAAGCCGGTGGTCAAACCCCTGGAGGGCATGAAGTTTGCCGGCTACGTGGGTTGCCAAACCAACCGTCCCTTCGGCATCCACGGTGAATCCTTCGAGAACCCCGTGTATCTGGACCATCTCGTGGAGGCAATGGGAGGTGAAGCTGTGCCCTATGACCAGAAGGTCACTTGCTGCGGCGGCGCATTGGCTTTTTCCGAGCCGGAGAAGAGCCAGAAGCAGATCAAGGACATCGTCGAGTCGGCCTACGACCACGGTGCGGAGTTCATCGTCACGCCGTGCCCCCTCTGCCAGGCCAACGTGGAGATCTACCAGGGCGAGGTGAACAAGCGTTACGGCACCAAGTTCAACATGCCGGTGCTGTATTACAGCCAGCTCATGACCCTGGCCTATGGGGGGTCTGCCAAGGAGGCGGGCCTCGATGGTCAGGTGATTCGCGCCCCGAAGCTGGAAGCCTTCGCGGCCAAGAAGTGAACTTGCACCGGGGGTGCGCGTGGGGGCGGTTTGCGGGCCGCCCCCGTTGCATTTGAGAGGCGAACCATGCAGATGAGAGGTCCCAAAACCTGGGACGAATACCTGGACCTGGTGCATCAGGCGGTGTACGAGGTGGACGAACTGCGGGCCTGCCTTCTGGACGAGGAGGAACTGGATGACGTGGATCTCTACAACCAGTACCTCGGCCCTCTCGACAAGACTCTGCGCGAACTTTACGACGCCATGACCTCGGGCCGCTATCAGTTCCCGGCGGGGGAGGATCTCCCCTTCATGCCGCTGGTGCGTCAGTACGGGCGGTTCATTCCTTTCCGGGGGCTGCTCGAACTCATCAACCGGACCCACCGCGAGGGCCTTGTCCAGGAATGAGCCGGCACGCCTGTGCCGGTTGGGCTCATTTTGCCAGCACGCCCGCCCACTCGATGGCGGCGAGATGGGCGCGGCTCGCTTCGTCGAGGTCCATGCCCAGTTCCTGGCAGAGTTGCGCTGCGCGCTCCACATCGTCGTTTTCGAAGGCGAGCGCGAGTTCCAGATAGGGCGCATAGCGGCCTTTGCGCGCGAGGAGCGCCTGTGTTACGTCTTCCGGCAAATGTAGCCGCGTCGCCACCTCGGCGAGCGGCACCCCCAGCAGGGCATCCAGTAGCGAGAACATGCCGGTGATGAAGAGGTGATTGCCTTCGCGGCTGGATAGCCGCGACTGACCCAGAAGCTCGGCCAGTCGGCCGCGAATCACCGCCGTGCTGAGCAGCAGACGCTGACCGGCGGTGAGATCCACGCCAGCAAAAATGAGCAGGCTAAGCCAGCGCCACAGGAAATCGTAGCCGAGCAGCATCACCGCATCGCGAATCGACGACACCTTGTACTGGAGGCCGATGCCTGCGGAATTGATGTAGCACAGCAGGCTGTAGCACAGGGCGACGTCGTGCTTGAAGGCATTCTCGATCTCGCCCACGTCGGCCCGTTTGATCACCAGGTTGAATAGTTCCATCACTCGCAGGCGGCTGGGATCGAGCTTGTTCATGACCAGAGTCTGCCCAGGCGCGAGCAGACGGCCCTGGTAGAAGTCGAAGCCGTGCGCGCGGCAGACCTCGAAGTCGGTGCGACTGTTGACGTTGCGCACCAGGCGCTGGAGTTTGTGCGCCTTGACCAGCCGGTCGATGCGCGCGATCTCTTGCAGAGGCGTGAGTGCCAGGTCATAGATTACAAGGCTTGCCGTCTTGCCAACATCCAGTAGGCCGTGCTCCTCGCCCTGCCAGTGGCGGGCCAGGCGGTAGCCGCGCTCACGCAGGGTGGCAAGACGGCTCAAACTGGCTTCGTCTAGCGGCTCGGGTGCGCCATATTCCAGCACGAAGCGCTGCCTGGGAATGACCTCCACCAGATCGCTCAACAGGCAAGGCACGCCCAGGCGCAGAAAACCCTGCTTCTCGCCGAGGGCCTGTTCCACGCCGAAGCGGTTCAGGGTGTCCAGCACGAGGTTGATTTCTTCGGCGGCATGGCGCGGCTTTCCGGGGGGCAAAAGACCGCCAGCGCGCACCAGGAGCGCATAACCCACGACCCGCTGCGTGACATCGATGATGGGCTCGCGCGCCAAGAAAACCGTCTGCGGTGTGTCCGGGCCTTGGACTACATCATCGGCGGGCGCACCACCCGACGGCGGCGAGGCCGGGGGCGTGCGCCGATCCGATGGACGGGGTAGGAATTTCCAGGTCATTGTGGGCTCCGCAGTATGCGGGCTTTAACGTCCGGATATGCCGGATCTTTAGAAAAGCCTGCGTTACATGACGGTAAGCTTCTGGCGCGGCGCTAAACCCCCTTTCTCCCGAATCACCGTCTCCGGCGCAGGCTGCCAGGCGCTCATTTCTAGTGCATCGCGCGGGCAATTTGCACCAAAAAGATTCAGTCAGGTTTCGGGGCAGCCCCAGAAAAGCGCGTTCTCGCGCACACTTGGTGCGGACCCGTAAGCCGGCACGGTCCGTGCTTGTGGTCCGGGGTTCGTGTGACCAAGGAGCCATTCATGTCGCTGCCGACTTCCAGTTCCGATACGTTGTTCCTCCTCCTCGGTGCGATCCTCGTGCTCGCCATGCATGCGGGGTTCGCCTTTCTAGAATTGGGGACGGTGCGCCAAAAGAATCAGGTCAACGCCCTGGTCAAGATCCTCAGTGATTTCTGCGTTTCCACCGTAGCCTACTTCTTCATCGGCCATGGGGTGGCCTATGGCACCCAGTTCCTCGCCGGCGCGGGGGCCCTCGCCGAGCGCAATGGCTACGAGTTGGTTAAGTTTTTCTTCCTCCTGACCTTTGCTGCGGCGATTCCTGCTATCGTTTCTGGCGGCATTGCCGAGCGGGCGCGTTTCTATCCCCAGCTTGCCGCTACCTTCGTGATCGTGGCCGTCCTCTATCCGCTGTTCGAGGGTATCGCGTGGAATCATCGCCTGGGCGTACAGAGCTGGCTTGCCGCCACCTTTGGTGCAGAGTTCCACGACTTCGCCGGCTCGGTGGTGGTGCATGCCGTGGGGGGCTGGATCGCGCTGGCGGCGGTGTTGATGCTGGGTGCACGACGCGGGCGCTATCGCAAGGATGGAATGGTCAGCGCCCACCCGCCGTCTAGCATTCCCTTTCTCGCCCTGGGGGCGTGGATCCTGATTGTGGGCTGGTTTGGTTTCAATGTGATGTCGGCTCAGAGCCTGGACAAGATTAGCGGCCTGGTGGCGGTGAACTCCCTGATGGCCATGGTGGGCGGCACTCTGGTGGCCCTGCTCGCCGGACGCAACGACCCGGGCTTCGTGCACAACGGTCCTCTCGCAGGACTGGTGGCCGTCTGCGCGGGCTCCGACATCATGCACCCCGTCGGCGCCCTGGTGACCGGCGGCGTGGCCGGCGGCCTCTTTGTGTGGATGTTCACGCTCACCCAGAACAAATGGAAGATCGACGACGTGCTGGGCGTATGGCCACTGCATGGTCTGTGCGGCACCTGGGGGGGCATTGCCGCAGGCATTTTCGGACGCGAGGCACTGGGTGGCCTGGGCGGCGTGAGCCTGTCAGCCCAGGCGGTGGGGACCCTGCTGGGCGCGGTCATCGCCTTGGCCGGTGGCCTCCTGGTATACGGCGCCCTACGGGCGACCGTGGGTATCCGGCTGGATCAGGAAGCGGAATTCACTGGCGCGGATTTGTCGATCCACCGTATTTCCGCGACCCCGGAACAAGAAGCCCCGTGGTAGCACTCAGCCGCGGGGCTGCCATAGCACGTCCGGCATGTCCAGGCTGCGGTTGATGGCCCGCGCGAGCACGAACAACAGGTCGGACAACCGGTTGAGATAACGCAGGGCAGCGGGTGAGACGGTGTCCTCACTCGCAAGCGCCACCAGACCGCGTTCCGCGCGCCGGCACACTGCGCGTGCCAGATGACAGACTGCGGCCGCGTGGCTGCCGCCGGGCAGGATGAACTCGCGTAGGGGAGGCAGGGGCGCATTGAGCGCCTCCACATCCTGCTCAAGGGCCATCACCATGGCATCGCTTACCCGTGTGATACCCGGAACGGACAGCTCCCCCCCGAGCTCGAACAGCTCGTGCTGGATGCGCACCACAAGCGCCCGAAACGGCTCCGGCAAGAGCGGCTCCGCCAGAAGCAGGCCGAGCACGCTGTTGAGTTCGTCGATGTCCCCAAGGGTGGCGATGCGCGGCGCGTGCTTGGGCAGACGGCTGCCGTCACCGAGGCCGGTGGTCCCGTCGTCTCCGGTGCGAGTAATGATGCGGCTCAGGCGATGGCCCATGGGCTTGTCCTGTGGATGAAATGCTCCCGATTCTCCCACAGGGCCCCGCCCTGGTGGAACCGTCCCTGGTGGCGCTGTCAAGGGTTGCCGGCTGGCAGGGGGAGGGCGCGGGCACCGCTGCGCCGATCGGCGAGGATGCGCAGCCGGTTGGCGCGGGCGAATTCCATCACGAAGGCATAAGCAGCGGGATCAGCCGTTTCCAGGCCGCGCGCCACGACGAGACACTTTTCCCCCTCGATGATGCAGGGGTGGACGCTGGTCGAATAGTGCAGCCGGCGATGTTCGTCGAAGTTCGCCAAGGCGGAGGAAATGCGTTCCACCCAGTCGCCCGGGCGCAGCCTCTTGCCGTCTTCTTGCAGGCTGGAGATGATGAGATAGTCGTCGGGATGGTCCATGGCGCTCGTTTCCTGGCTGGCCTGTTTGGATTTACGGCCACCAAAACGGCGACTTTAGGGGCTAGCTGGGGCTTGTCGGTGCGCCGGGGCTGTGCGTACGGCGGTAAGGATGCCCGCCAGGATGCGCTTCGGCTCGGGCGGACAGCCTGGTACCACCACGTCCACCGGAATCACGTTGGCGACGCGCCCGCGACAGGCATAGGATTCGCCGAATGGTCCACCGGTGGCGGCGCAATCGCCCACGGCCACCACCCATTTCGGATCCGGCGTGGCCTCGAAGGTGCGACGCAACGCCGTTGCCAGATGGGCGGACACCGGCCCGGTTACCAGTAGCACATCCGCATGACGCGGACTGGCAACGAATTTCACGCCCGCACCCTCGATGTTGTAGTGGGGCCCATTCATGGCGTGGATTTCCAGCTCACAAGCATTGCAGGAACCGGCATCCACGTGGCGCACTCCGACGGCGCGCCCAAAGATCCTGAGGATTTCCTCGTTGAGGGCGTGTGCGTTTACGGCGAGTGTGGGATCGGGGGCCGGAGGCGGCTCAGAAATAATGCCGGTCTTGAAGAGTTGGCGCAAAATGATCCGGGCAGGCATCTACAAGTCCGCTCCGCTGTAGGATAGGTTGAAGGATTTGTTGATGAGTGGGAAGTCGGGCACGATATTGCCCAGCACCGCCAGTTCCAGCAACGGCCAGTTTTGCCAGGAGGGATCGTGGGGGTGCACCCGGTCCAGGCGACCGTCCGCCTGCAGCCGGACATGCACGATCACTGGTCCGCGCCAGCCTTCCACCCAGCCGAGCGCTTCGCATACTCGGGCGGACGTGGGCAGCGCCCGTACCAGCGGGCCGGGCGGCAAGCTCTCTGCAATGGTCTTAAGTAGACGCAGGGACTCCAGCGTCTCGGCGGCACGTACCCGGGCCCGGGCGGCGACATCGCCGCTGCGTTCCAGTGCCATTTGCACGTCCAGCTCTTGGTAGGGCGGCCAGGGAAACTGCACGCGGGCATCCCAGGCCTGACTGCTTGCGCGTCCTGCGAGCCCAGTCAGTCCGAGCCGGGCAGCGAGCGCCGGCGTGACGATGCCGGTGCCGGTGAAGCGGTCCTGTACGCCCGCATGTTCTTCGTAGAGTTCGATCAAGGGACGCACTTGCTCGCGCGTTTCGCGCACCAGACGTACGACTTCCGCCGCCGCGCTCGCCGTGAGATCGCGGGCCACACCGCCTGGCACGATGCAATCGAACAGGTAACGATGGCCAAACCATTCCCGGCAAGCCCGTAGCCAAGTTTCCTTGATGCGCCAGAACTGGTTGAAGCCGAAGCCGAGCGCCACGTCGTTGCCGAGATAGCCTAAATCGCCCAGATGGTTGATCAGGCGCTCGATCTCCAGGAACAAGGCACGCAGCCACTGGGCGCGGGGAGGTGGCGTGGTTTCCAGCGCGGTTTCCACTGCCATGCAGAAGGCCCAGGTGAAGGCACTGTGGCTGTCGCCACAGACACGACCTGCCAAACGTGCCCCGCTTGAAACATCCAGTCCTTCGAAGCGTTTCTCAATGCCCTTGTGCGTATAACCCAGGCGCGTCTCCATGCGCAGCACCCGGTCACCGATCACGGAGAAGCGGAAATGACCCGGCTCGATCACGCCGGCGTGAATGGGCCCCACCGGGATTTCGTGCACCCCCTGACCCTCGACACGCACGAAGGGATAGGCGTCTGCCGCTTCGGGTTGGGCAAGCTCGAAATCGCGGCGCAAGGGGAACTGTCCATCGCTCCAGACGGCATGGCGCAGCCATTTGCGCGTGTCGTCGGCATTCTCCGCGATCAGGCCTAGTAGATCGCGGGTGGCGCGCTGCATGCGTCCGGCCTGGGGAAAGATATGGGCGATGTCCGGATAACTCGGCGCGTGCGCTTCCAGCGGTGTCTTCGCCCAGATTAGACCCAGCACCGAGAGATAGGCGGTGTGCAGGGTGAATGTGCCGCCGAGGTGCCGATCGTCGGCGCCCCAGAGGGCCAGCAGCTGACCGCCTTCCTCCTGGATACCGCGAGCGAAGGCGGTGAGGCGGGTGCGTCCGAGCGCGAACTGCCAGATGGGGCCACCGCCGTGGGGCGCAAGCGGGGTGAGGTCGATCTGGTGCGGCATGGATCACGCTCCGAGCAGACGCGCCGCCTGGCGGTACCAGTTCGCCAGGAAATCCGGAATGTACAGGCCCAAAACGAAGACCAGCGCGAGGTGCAGGAACACGGGCAGCAATGCCGGCTGATGAGGCAGGTAGGGTAGCTCCGCCTTTCCGAACACCATCGGCTGTACGCGCCCGAAAATCGCGGCAAAGGCGATCCCCAGGCCCGTGATCAGGAACGGCGTGGCCCACGGGTGGTCATGCATGGCCGTGGTGATGATGAGAAACTCGCTGGCGAACACCCCGAAGGGTGGCACGCCGAGGATGGCCACGGTGCCGAGTAGCAGCCCCCAACCAATGGTGGGGTTGGAGCGGATCAGCCCGCGGATATCATCCATCACCTGGGTGCCGGCCTTCTGGGTGGCGTGACCTACGGCGAAGAAGATCGCCGATTTGGTGAGGGAGTGCATGGTCATGTGCAGCAACCCGGCGAAGCTGGCGGTGATGCCACCCATGCCGAAGGCGAAGGTGATCAGCCCCATGTGCTCGATGGAGGAATAAGCGAACATGCGCTTTACGTCCAGCTGGCGTCGGAGCAGTAGGGCGGCAAACACTACGCTGGCAACACCAAAGCCCATCATCAGATTGCCGGCGAGATCGGAGTGGAGTGCACCGTCCACCAGCACCTTGCCACGCACCACTGCGTACAGGGCCACGTTGAGTAGCAGGCCAGACAACACCGCCGATACCGGTGTCGGGCCCTCGGCATGCGCGTCCGGCAGCCAGCTATGCAGTGGCACCAGTCCGACCTTGGTGCCGTATCCCACCAGAAGAAAAATGAAGGCGAGCTGCAACACAACGGGTTCGAGCTGGGCCTTGACGGCGTCCAGGTGGGTCCACAACAGGGCGGTGCCGCCTTCGCCTAGCACGCGCTCCGCGGCGAAATAGAGCAGGATGGTGCCGAACAATGCCTGGGCGATCCCCACACCACAGAGAATGAAGTATTTCCAGGCGGCTTCCAGGGATGCCGGCGTACGGTAGAGGGACACCAGCAGCACCGTTGCGAGCGTAGCGCCTTCCATTGCCACCCAGAGGATGCCCATGTTATTGGTCGTAAGTGCGAGCAGCATCATGGCCAGGAAGATTTGGTAGCTCCCGTGGTACATCCGTAGCCGTGCGGAGGCCACACGGCCATGGTCTTCCTCGATGCGCATGTAAGGCCGCGAGAACACTGCCGTGGTGAAGCCGACAAAAGCGGTGAGGGCGACCAGAAACACATTGAAGGGGTCGATGAAGAACCAGTCGTGGGCGAGGGTGAACGGGCCATGGCGGGCCACGTCATGCGCCAGTGCCAGGGTAGCAAGGAAGGTAGCGAGAGCGAAGGCGACATTCACTGTCGGCGCGATGCGGCGGTGTCCCACCAGGGTAAGCACGAGGCCCCCCAACAGCGGCAAGACAAGCACCCAGGCCAGGTTCATGTCAGTGTTCCTTCAATCTTTCCAGATGACGCAGGTCCAGGGATTCGAAGGTCTCCCGGATCTGGAAGAAGAAAATCACCAGCACGAATACGCCCACCAGCACATCAAGGGCGATGCCCAGCTCCACCACTAGAGGCATGCCATAGGTGGCGCTGGTGGCGGCGAAGAACAGGCCGTTCTCCATGGCCAGGAAACCGATCACCTGGGCAATGGCCTGGCGCCGGCTGATCATCATCAGGAAAGACAGCAGCACGACGGCCATGGCGATACCCAAATTGGAGCGCGTGACGGTTCCGGCCAGGGCGGAAATGGGTTGTGCCAGATTGAAGGCAAATATCACCAGCACGATGCCGATCAGCATGGTGGTGGGAATGTTGATGATGGGCTCAACGTCGCGTTCGATGTCGAGCCGGCGCACCAGACGGAAAAAGATCCAAGGCAGAAGACCCACCTTGAGCACCAGGGTGAGGCCCGCCGAGGCGAGCAGGTGGGGCTGCTTCGTATGCAAGGCGACCAGGGTGGTGGATAAAGCGAGGGCTAGACCCTGCCATGCGAACAGCGTGATGAGGCCGATGATGCGCCGCTGGGACAGCAGGGCAAAGGCGATCAGGAGCAAGATGGCGGCGAGCAGATTGGTGAGTTGCAAAGGCAGCGGCAGCGTCATCACACCTCCAGCAGGAAATGCACCAGCATGCCCAACACCGCGAGCAGAAAAGCCGTGCCCAAAAACTCCGGCACCCGGAACAGCCGCATCTTGGCGTTGAGCGTTTCCAAAACTGCCAGCGTAAAACCACCCATGGCCAGTTTCAGTGTCAGGGCGGCCAAGGCCAGTGGCAGGCCCGTCCAATCGCCCACGGGCGCAATTCCCCAAGGCAGAAACAAGGCGATGCCTAGTGCCGAATAGGTGAACAGTTTGAGCGCCACCGCCCATTCGATGAGGGCGAGATGCCGGCCGGAATACTCCAGGATCATGGCCTCGTGGATCATGGTGAGTTCCAGATGGGTGGTGGGATTGTCCACCGGAATGCGCGCATTCTCCGCTGTGGAGACCATCCAGAAAGCCACCGCGGCGAAGGCCAGGCTGGGATAGATGGCGAACCGCTGGTGGGCGAATACGTCCACGATGGTGGGCAGAGCCGTGGATCGGGCGATCAGGCTGGCAGTGAAGAACACCATGAGCAGGGCGGGTTCCGCCAAAAACGCCACGAACATTTCCCGGCGCGCACCCAGGGTGCCGAACGCGGTGCCCACGTCCATTGCCGCGAGCGTTTGGAACATGCGTGCCATGGCGAACAGTCCTACTAGGGCGATGGCATCCGCGGCCGGGGAGAAGGGCAGATCGTTCATTAGGGTGGGCACGATGCCCGCTGCCAACACCATGCAGGCGAAGATGGCATAGGGCGCCAGACGGAACAGCGGCGAGGCCTGGTTGGCGAGCACTACGTCCTTGTGGAACAACCGACGCAGCTGGCGATAAGGCATGAGCAGCGAAGGCGCGCTGCGGTTGGACAGCCAGGCACGGCATGCATTGACCCAACCCATGAGCAAGGGCGCGGCCAGTACCGCGAGTAGGGTTTGGGCTAGTTGCAAGGCGATTCCGCTTTCCATGGTGCTAGCGGCTTACGAAGAACAACAGGAAGGTCAGGGTCGCGAAGCTGTAGAACAGGTACCACTGGATGCGTCCGTGCTGCGCGCGCGCCGCCTGTTCCGCCAGCCAAGCCACGAGACGCGCCAGCGGCGTATACAGGAGGATCCACAGCCGATCCCGTGTCGCGCCACGGTAGCGCGGCTTAGGGTCAAAAGCATCGGGCATTTCGCGTTCGACTTTCATGAAGGCGTCGAACACGTGACGGATAGGTTGCCCAAAGCCTTCCGCGGTATCCTGCATGCGCCCGTCCTGTTCCGGATAACCGCAATCCCAGGCCGCGGCATGACGCACGCGACTGTGATAGGCGAGGCGCACCCAGAGCAGCGTGGCAAGCAGCATGAATAGGAGCACGGCCAGCAGGACGCCGGGTGCGAAGCTCGCGCGCTCGGCGCCCAGGGGTGCGAGCAGAAGGCCGCTTTGCACGGGCAGCGCGGCGCCGAGCAAAAGCTGGCTGGCTGGCGCAACGAGCATAAGGGCAGCCATCGGGACCAGGCCCAGGACGACACAACCTGCCGCGAGCCAGAGCATGCCCAGCCGCTCCGGCCAGCCTGCCTCGTGGGCGTGGGCGAGTTCCGCGCTGCGTGGCTGGCCGAGGAACGTCACCCCGTAGAGCTTGACCATGACATAGGCCGCGAGTGCCGCTGCCAGTGCCACCGCAGCCGCGGCCACTGGGATGATCATATTCAGATAGGGCTGCGCCAGTCCGGGCGTGAAGAGAAAGGCTTGCAGCAGCAGCCACTCCGAGACGAAACCATTCAAAGGTGGCAGGCCGGCGATGGCGAACACGCCAATCAGCATCAAGGTCGCCGTCCACGGCATGGCGCGGATCAGGCCACCCAGGCCGCCCATCAGACGCGTGCCCGTGGCGTGCAGCACGGAGCCGGTACCCAGGAACAAAAGACCCTTCATTAGGGCGTGGTTGAGCACGTGATAAAGCGCGGCGGTCAGCGCCAGCGCAGCAATGCCTGCCTTGCTTTCCGCGCGGAACACCAGAGCCAGCCCAATCCCGGTGACGATGATGCCGATGTTTTCGATGGAGGACCAGGCGAGGAGCCGTTTGATGTCGGATTGCACGGCGGCGAAGATCACGCCGTAGAGGGTGGAGACGAGTCCCAGCAGGATGAGTAGGGTGCCCCACCAAGCGGGTTGGCTGGGCAGTAGATCTAGGGTGACGCGCAACAGCCCATAGATGGCGGTCTTCAGCATTACCCCCGACATCAGTGCGGACACCGGTGAAGGCGCGGCGGGATGCGCCTCCGGCAGCCACACGTGCAGCGGCACCAACCCAGCCTTGGCGCCGAAGCCGAACACGGCCAGCAGGAACGCGACCGCCGCCCAGAACGGAGACGGTGTGGCTGCGCGCATCACATCGAAGGTGTAGGCGCCCTGACCTCCCTGGATCACGCCGAAGGCCAACAGCAAAGCCACGGCACCCACGTGTGCCATGAGCAGATAAAGAAAGCCGGCGTGCCGGATCTCCTCTACCGCGTGGTCGGTGGTGACCAGGAAGTAGGATGCCAGCGCCATCAGCTCCCAGGCCACCATGAAGGCGTAGGCATCATCTGTCAGCACCACCAGCGCCATGCCTGCCAGAAACAGGTTGTACCAGAGACCTACGGTGCGTGCGGTCGCAGGGTCGAGGCTACGGAAGTAACCGGCGGCGTGCAGGCTTATGCCGCAGGCCGCAAGGCCCTGCACCGTGAGGAAGACGACGGACAGGGCATCGAGCCGGAGGTGCAAGGGTAGATCGGGCAGCCCCAGCGGTACGATCATGGCCTGGGCAGGCTTGCCGAGGGCAGCGAGGGCGATACCCGCCAGCGCGAGCCCCACCAGCGCCGAGGCCGCGTAGTAGAGGGAGCGCGCGCCGGTGAACAGTTGCAGCACGCCCAGCGCGACCCAGGCAAGGGTACAGCCCCAGGCCAGCTCTAGGGGCAATGCGGGGTCTGTGGGTGCCATGGGCCATCATCGGGAATGTGGTGCGCTGATTCTAGTGTTAAGCGGTTGCGGCTTCAATGTTAATTGTATTAACATCTGGGCAGGTCCCGTCTTTCAAGATTCGCCATGGAACAGCGCACTGCCCGCCTCACTATCCTGATCGATCCCCGCAAGAAGAAGCTATTCGAGGAAATCTGCGCCCAGCAGGATCTCACACCGTCCCAGGTGGTACGGCGTCTGATCCGGCAGTACATCATCGATCACGCAGGCGACCGCAAGCTGCCGGAATGGCTGATCCGCGGCAGCGGCCGGAGCTAAAAGCCCGCTCAGAACTCGTTGCGGATGCGGTTGTAGCCTTTGACCAGCTCGCGGTTGGCTTCGGCGACCGATTCCGAGAAGCCGGCCACGTCGGGGCTTACCCGTTCGATGCGGGCGAGCTCGGCATCGGAATGGATGTTGACGGTGGAGGGAATGTAGAAGCCGGGCGGCACGCTGCAGTTTTCTACCACGGAGTTGTGGCGTACCACGGAGCCGTCACCCACGCTGCAGTTGAACAGCACCGAGTTGAAACCGATGAACACATTGTTGCCCACCCGGCAGGGGCCGTGCACGATGGAACGGTGGGCGATGGAGGTGCCTTCGCCGATGATGACGCCACCGCCAGCTTTGCAGTGGATGACCACACCGTCCTGGATGTTGGAGTTGGCACCGATGATAATGGGCTCCATGTCACCCTCTTCGTTCACCTCGTCAGCACGGATCACGGCGTAGGGGCCGATGAACACATTCTCGCCGACGAACACCTTGCCACACAGGATGGCGGTGGGATCGACGAAGGCAGAGGCAGCGACGACCGGTAGGTCGCCGCGGGGATTCTTGCGGATCATGGTTGAGGGGAAGATCGAGAAGAACGCGCTATTTTAACCGTAGAGGGGTAGCTGGCAAATCAGAATGCGGCGACGAGCGCCCGTACCAGACGGCCAGTAAAGGTGGCAGGCGGCGGAAGCTGCACCAGCAGCAGGTCGTAGGATGGACCGCGCTGGCTACGCCGGTTAAGGCCGAAAGTCTGGTGGGCAGCCGCCAGCACCAGTTCCGGCTGCCACCGTTGCAGCAGTTCTTCGATCATGGTACCAAGTGGGCCGGCGAGAGCGAGCGACTCGGCCTTTTGCGCGCCGATCCGCGTAGCGAGAAGGGCGAGCCGGTGTTCCAACGTCGCCGCCAGTGCCGCGCGGGCCTGGCCTGGGGTGAGCACGGGTGCCAGGGTGGTTTCCTCGCCGGTCGTGTCGACCACGGTGGCGAGTGCCAGGCGCGCCCCGGTGGCCTGGGCCAAGGCCGCGGCGCGGCGCGCCACTTGTTCTCCTTCCGGCGTGAGTTCGATAAAGGCGAGGATGCGTCGATAGGCCTGCATGCTCATCCCGCGGCGCGGCGCAGCGTGGGCCGCGTCAGCTCGGTGGCGCTGGTGGCTCTGCAGACTTCGAAGATGCGCTTGTCGCAGCAGGCGCAGATCCCGGCATCGAGCAAAGGATAGATGCGCTGCATGGGGTCGGCGCGAGCCGGGAACAGATTGTCCTCGCCGATTTCGTCTAGCCACCCGCCCTTGGCCAGCATTTCCCGCACACTATCCTTGATCCGGTAGAAGTAGAGACCGCCTCCCATCTTCCTGCGCCGCCGGGCTTCCTGGGCCAGCATCTCGGCGCCAGCGATGTCTACGAAGTTGATGCCGGAGGCGAGAATCACCAGATGCCGTGCCTGCGGGTTGATCTCGTCCACCTGCTGCAACTGCTGCTGCACGTGGTTGACGGCGCCGAAGAAAATCGAGCCGTTGACCCGCAGCAGTTTCACCTGGGGACACTCCGGGCGCCCGGCTGCGTCAATGTAGTGGTAGCTGCCCGGTTGGTCATCCGGTACCACGGGCTGGATGCCCGGGCGCGAGGTGCGGTACAGGTAGGCGCCCAAAGACAGGATGATGCCGACGAAGATGCCTTTTTCCAAATCGATCAGCGTGCCAATCAGGGTCGCCCAGAGAATCAGGCTTTCCACGCGGCTGGCCTTCATCACGGCGTGAATGTGATGGAAATCGATCAGGCCCCAAGCCACCAGGAACAAGATGCCGGCCATGGCGGCGGTGGGCAGGTAGGCAGCCAGCGGTGCGACCAGAAGCAGGATCAGCACCAGGGCGAGGGAAGCGAACACGGCGGCCAGGGGGGTCTGGGCGCCGGAGGCGTAGTTGACGCCGCTGCGATTGAAGGAGCCCGAAGAGGCGTAGCTGGAGAAGAAGCTACCTAGGATGTTGGACAGGCCCTGACCGATGAATTCCTGGTTGCCATCGATGCGCTGCTCGGACTTGGCGGCGATGGCGCGGGAAATGGACACGGCCTCGGTGAGCGCCAGCATGGTCACGACCAGCGCCGGAAAGAACATGTTGCGCAAAGCCTGCGGGCTGAGGTCGGGAAGCGAGAGGGGCGGCAGCCCCGCGGGCAAGGCGCCGACGGTCTTGATGTGGGTGACTTCTGCGCCCAGCATGCCATTGAGCCAGACGGCAAACACGCTCCCCACCAGCATGGCCGCGATCATGTAGGGAAAGCGCGGCAGGTAGCGTTTGACCAGGATGCCCGAGAGCAGGGTCACCATCGCCACTGTCGTCACAAAGGGGTTGATTTCGCCCAGATGCAGGAATAGTTGATGAATGGTTTCGTGGAAGGGCGTGCCACGGGGAATGGGCAGCCCGAAGAAGTTCTTGATCTGGCTGCCGGCGATGAGCACGGCAGCACCGGCGGTGAAGCCGATGACCACGGTGTGGGAGATGAAGTTGACCAGGGTGCCCATGCGGGCGAGGCCGAGGAGGAGTTCGAACACGCCCACCAGGAAGGTGAGGGTGAGGACCAGTTTGATGAACTCGGGGCTGCCTGGGGTGGCGTGGGGGGCGACGGAGGCGAACACCGCGATGGAGATGGCGGTGGTGGGGCCGGAGACCAGGTGCCAGCTGGAGCCGAACAGGGCGGCGATGACGGCGGGCACCATGGCGGCGTACAGGCCGTACTGGGGCGGCAGGCCGGCGATGGTGGCGAAGGCGACCCCCTGTGGCAGGACGATGAGCGCGCCGGTGAGACCGGCGATGGCATCCGATCGCAGCGTCTGCCGGTTCACCCGCGGCCACCAGCGCAAAAAGGGCAGGATGCGGTAGAGCGTGGCGGTGTAATCGTGCATGACAGGCGCGTGGTCGGTGGGAAAGACAGTTGATGCTAGCCGGCCGCCCGTCAAACCCTGGTCAAACAAGCATCAAGAAAGCGTTAAGAATGCTCGGCAAGGCCCCCGAACACCAGTTGAGCGGTGGTGCCTTCGCCTTCCCGGCTGTCGATTCGCACCTGCCACCCGTAGCGGTCGCAGATGCGTTTTACCAGCGACAGGCCGATGCCGGCCCCAGTGCTGGCTGATCCCCGGTAGTAGCGCTGAAACACCCGCGCCAGCTCATCCGCCTTGATGCCGATGCCGGTGTCCCGCACCACCAGGCGATCGGCGAGAAGCTGGACTTCCACACGTCCCTGTTCGGTGTAGGCAAAGGCATTGCGCACCAGGTTGCCGATGACGATGGCGAGCAGGGTGCGTTCTGCCGGCAGGAGGGGCTCGGCCGCGACGTCGAGTTCCAGGCGCGCCGGGCGGCCCTCGATGAGATGGCGGTGACGCTCCACGCATTCCAGCAGAACTTCTTTCACCGAGCACTGCTCGTCGGGCTGGGCGCGCGCCGTTTCCTCGCGCGCCAAAAGCAGCAGCGCCGTGATCAGCTCCACCATGTCCCGGCTGGCGCGGGCGATGCGTTCGATGCGCGACTGCTGGCGTTCGTTCAGAGCCGGGTCGTCCGCCAGCACTTCCGCTGCGCCCTGGATCACTGCCAACGGTGTGCGCAGCTCGTGGCTGACGTCGGCGGTGAAGGCCCGTTCCCGGTCGATGAAAGCACGCAAGCGCGCGATGTAGCCATCGAAGGCGCGTGCCATCTCCCCCAGCTCGTCCTCGCCGAAATGACTGGCCAACGCTGGCGCCTCAGCTTCTGGCGCGGCGCCGGAAATCTCCCGCGCCAGCCGAGTGACCGGTGCCACCACGCTCCCCGCGAGCCAGTAGCCGCCCGCAGCGGAGACCAGGGTCATGATCAACACGGCCGCACTGAGCACCAGCAGGAAGCGGCGTTCTCGCTCGATGTGGGGCGTTGCGTCGAATAGCATGACGTAGCGTACGCCCGCGCGTTGCGCGACGGCGACGCGGTAGGGGCGGCCCTGAAGAAGCAGCTCGTGCCGGCCTGGCGGCAGGCGCCGCAATGCCTCCGGCGCGTCCGTTTCTGAGCCGGGGCCGATCACGTAGCCTTGCAGCATCAGGGTGTGGGGAGGCAGGGAATGGGGATTGCGCGCGCGGCGGGCGAGGTAGTCTTCCAGCTCAGCCTGCAGGGTCTCGTCCATCAGCCGCGTGCCGAGATCGCGCGCCGAGAGGTATAGGCCGGTGGCGAGCAAGAGGCTGATTAGCGCACCGAACCAGGCAAAGGCGAACGCGACCCGCAGCCGCAGGCTACGGGGCCGCCGCAGCATCGACTTCTGCGAGCTGATAGCCCAGCCCGCGCACGGTGTGGATGAGCGGCGCTTCGCCCGGCGCGTCGATGGCGCGGCGCAAAAGATGCATGTGGGCGCGCAGGGCGTCGCTGTCGGGCGGCGTATCACCCCATACCGCATGCTCCAGCTCACCACGGCTTAGCACTCGCGGCGAATGGCGCATTAGCGTTTCCAGCAGGCGTAGGGGAATGGGCGGAAGGTGAATCAGCCGCGCGCCACGGGTGATCCTCAGGGTGTCGGTATCGAAGCGTAAGTCGCCCACCTGCAGCTGTGCTTGCAATCCCTGGCTCTGGGCACGTCGTGCCAAGGCCTTCAAGCGCGCTTCCACCTCGCGCAAGGCAAAGGGTTTCACCACGTAATCGTCGGCGCCGGATTCGAGGCCGACGATCTTGTCGTCCAGCGCGTCACGGGCGGTGACGATGAGCACCGGGGTAGTCTTGTGCGCCTCCTCGCGCAGCTTGCGGCAAAGCGTGATGCCATCCATGCCAGGCAGCATCAAGTCCAGCACGATGGCATCGTAGTCGTTGACCGTGGCCAGATGCAGCCCAGTGATGCCATCCTGCGCCACGTCCGCAGCGTGGCCTCGCTCCGCTAGGTACTCCACCAGGTTGGCGGCGAGATCCGGATTGTCTTCGATGATGAGGATGCGCATGAGCGGTGATTCTAGCGCTAGAAAAAAACAAAGGCAGCCCCGGGCTGCCTTTGCACACCGGCCACCGGCAGGCGCTACTGAGCAATGCCTTGGTTTTCGCTCAGCACCTCGTGCTGGCGGCGATGTTCGGCGATGCCCCGGAGCAAGGCGGTGAGCACCGTGATCGCCCCCAGTAGCAGCGCCAGCGCGAGCACACCATCGCCCGCTACCTTGAGCGTCTTTACCGTGGTTTCCGGCAGGGGCTCGATCAGTTTGAGCTTGGACAGATAGCCTGGAATGTAGAACAGGCGACTAAACAGCACGGTGAGCATGATCACCGCCATGGTGAGCTTGACCTGGTAGTCTTTCACGTAAGTGGTGCCGATGGCACCCAGCTGTATGCCGAACAGGGAACCCAGCAGGATCAGCATGGCCAGGCGCAGATCCACCATCCCTTCGAGACCGTAGAAGATGGTACCGCCCAGCCCCATGACGAAGGCGATGACCAGCTCGGTGGCCGAGGCCATCAGGGCGGGCACGCCGAAGATGTAGATCATGGCGGGCACGCCGATGAAACCGCCGACGGCAATGGTGGAGGCCAGCATGCCGGTGGCGAAGCCCATGGGGGCGACGAACAGGAAAGAGATCTTTGCCTTGGCACCCGGGAAATAGATCATGGTGCCGGGAATGTGCACCGACTGCACCCATTTCGCCAGCCGAGTCAAACGATGCTCCTCACCATGGGGATGGCTCTTGAGCTTGCGATAGTCGCGATAGACGAAGCTCCCGACGATGGCTAGCACCACCACGAAAATGGCTGACACGTAGAGATCCGTGCCCACCGCACCGAAACGGTCTTTGATGCCGGTCATTACGTGCTTGCCGTAGAGCATGCCCAGCTCCGCGAACACGCCCATTACCAGACCCAGCTTCACGTCCACCTGGCCATATTTGTGGCGCTTGATGGCGCCCACCAGCGCCTTGGGAAACTTGTGGCAGATATTGGAGGCGACTGCTACGATGCCGGGCGCGCCCAGGGTCATCATGGCCGGTGTGAGGACGAAAGCGCCACCGGACCCGATGAAGCCGGACACCATGCCTCCCACGAAACCAATGAGAATGAGGAGGATCGCGCCGGTGAGGTCGAGTTCGATGAACTGGATCAATTCCATCGCGCTTTGCTCCCTGTCATTTCTTTTTGGCGGCCTTAAGTCCCAGGGAATCCCAGAACATGCCGGTGAAAGCCCCATGGGCATAGGACATGACGAAGGCGACCACGATGGGCACGAGCACGTTTAACCGGTTGCCTTCGATCAGGATGCCGCCTTTCGCCGCGCAAGCTTCCGCGGTGGGCTTGTGGTAATAGACTTCTTTGCCGTCTTCCACCACCAGACAGGATTGGGTGGTGGTGTGGGCGAGACGCACGATGGCGTCCTGATAATGGAACAGGCCCCAGTAGAGCAGGGCCACGAGCAGACCCCAGAACAGGGTTTTGCCCCAGCGCGTGGGGGTTTCCGCCATGATGGGCTCCCGAAAACGAACGTCAAGAAAACGTCAAATTGTAGCGTTTTCGGGCGCTAGGGCAAATACACTTAGTCTGTTCGCCTCCGTCCATCCGGCAGCTGCTCTTGGCACTCGGGGAAGATGCGCGCTGTGCAGCGCGCGCAGACGTCTGCGTCCAGCTTGGGATAGATGGCCTCGATGGGCCGGCTCTTGGCCGGGAAAATGTTTTCCTTGCCGATTTCCTCGGCATAGCTGCCGCGCCGCAGCATCTCGCAGGCGCTTTCCTTGACGCGGTAGAAATACAGACCGCCCCCCATGCGGCGGCGGCGCTTGGCTTCCTGCACCAGCATTTCCGCCCCGGCGATGTCCACGAAGTTGATGCCAGAGGCCACGATCAGCACGTGCTTGGCTTGGGGATTGTCCGCGTCCACCTGGTGCAAGTGCGATTGCACGTGGTCTACCGCCCCAAAGAAGATGGAGCCGTTGATTCGCAGCATCTTGAGTTGCGGACACTCGCGGCGGCCAGTGGCGTCGATGTAGTGATAGCTGCCCGGCTCCGGATCTGGTACCACCGCCTGCACCTGGGGGCGCGAGGTGCGGTAGAGGTAGAACATGAGGGAAAGCAGCACGCCGAAGAAGATGCCCTTCTCCAGGTTGATCAGGGTGCCGATCAAGGTCACCCAGAGCACTAGGGATTCACTGCGGCTCATCTTCCAGATGGCGCCGATGTGATGGAAATCGATCAGGCCCCAAGCCACCAGGAACAAGATGCCGGCCATGGCGGCGGTGGGCAGGTAGGCAGCCAGCGGTGCGACCAGAAGCAGGATCAGCACCAGGGCGAGGGAAGCGAACACGGCGGCCAGGGGGGTCTGGGCGCCAGAGGCGTAGTTGACGCCGCTGCGATTGAAGGAGCCGGAAGAGGCGTAGCTGGAGAAGAAGCTACCTAGGATGTTGGACAGGCCCTGACCGATGAATTCCTGGTTGCCATCGATGCGCTGCTCGGACTTGGCGGCGATGGCGCGGGAAATGGACACGGCCTCGGTGAGCGCCAGCATGGTCACCACCAGCGCCGGAAACAACATGTCATGGAGCGCCTTGAAGGAGAAATCCGGCATCGACAGAGGTGGTAGCCCCGCGGGCAGGGCCCCCACGGTGCGGATTCCCGTGTGCAGGGTGCCGAAATGGTGGTTGAGGACGAACGCCGCCAGCGAACCCACGATCATCGCACCGATCATGTAGGGAAAGCGCGGCAGGTAGCGTTTGACCAGGATGCCCGAGAGCAGGGTGATCAAGCCGACGGCGGTGACGTAGGGGTTGATCTGGTCCAGTTTCAAGACGAGGTGGTAGAGGATTTCATGCAACGGCAGCCCGCGCGCCATTTCCAGCCCGAAAAAGTGTTTGATCTGGCTGCCGGCGATGAGCACGGCAGCACCGGCGGTGAAGCCGATGACCACGGTGTGGGAGATGAAGTTGACCAGGGTGCCCATGCGGGCGAGGCCGAGGAGGAGTTCGAACACGCCCACCAGGAAGGTGAGGGTGAGGACCAGTTTGATGAACTCGGGGCTGCCTGGGGTGGCGTGGGGGGCGACGGAGGCGAACACCGCGATGGAGATGGCGGTGGTGGGGCCGGAGACCAGGTGCCAGCTGGAGCCGAACAGGGCGGCGATGACGGCGGGCACCATGGCGGCGTACAGGCCGTACTGGGGCGGCAGGCCGGCGATGGTGGCGAAGGCGACTCCCTGGGGCAGGACGATGAGCGCGCCGGTGAGACCGGCGATGGCATCCGATCGCAGCGTCTGCCGGTTCACCCGCGGCCACCAGCGCAAAAAGGGCAGGATGCGGTAGATCCACAAATTGCAGGCCAAGGTGTCGGAAAAACGGGAGGCAAGACTCATGAAAATCTCGTCGAGTGGGCAAAAACATTAGGAGTATCTAATATTTACGCGCCAGCGGCAAATGCATGCCGGTTGCGGGGCGCTGCTGCCTACGCATAGAATAACGCCCAATTCGTTTTGGCCGCGCGCGGGGGGGTGCCCGTCACACATCAAAGCAGAGCGCGGTCCGTCCGGTTTTGAAGCTTTCACAAACCACCCGAAAGAGTGAGGAAAATGAGCAAACACGTCCTAGCCAGCCTGCTCGTGATGCTGACGGCCGCTGCGAGCGGCAGTGCCCTGGCGGAGGGGAATGCCGCCGCGGGCAAGAACAAAAGCTCCATGTGCGCCGGATGCCACGGCATCGAGGGCTATCGCAGCGTCTATCCCGACACCTATCGGGTGCCGAAGATCGGCGGCCAGCACGCGGAATACATCATCGCTGCGCTCAAGGCCTACAAGGCGGGCGAGCGCAAGCACGCCACCATGCGCGCGATCGCCGGCAGTCTCTCCGATCAGGACATGGCCGATCTCGCCGCCTACTATTCCGACGCCAAGTAAGAAGGGATGGAAAACATGAACACGCGTATCTTCCTCGCCACCGCGATCCTCGCCCTGGTGGCGCTGCCCGCTGCCGCCGCCGGCAATGCCGCCGCTGGCAAGGCCAAGAGCACCGTCTGTGCCTCCTGCCATGGGGCCGATGGCAACAGCCCGACCCCCGCGTTTCCCAAGCTCGCCGGCCAGAACGATGACTACCTGGAGCACGCCCTCAAGGCCTATCGCGACAAGAGCCGTGTCAACGCCATCATGAATGGCCAGGCCGCCAACCTCTCCGATCAAGACATCGCCGATCTGGCGGCCTATTTTGCCAGCCAGTCTGGTCTCAAATATAAGCGCTGATGCGTGCTTGGCCTGAACCAGAAAAAACCCGGCGCTGCCGGGTTTTTTCACGCGCCCAGTTTGTCGTCCAGACAGCGGAGATAGACGGCGGCGTCGGGCGGGGTGTGGTGATGCTGGGCCTGCCAGATCATCTCCATCAGACATTCCCCCAGCGCATGCTGGGCGTCGTGGGCATCGAGGCCGCTCGCCAAAAGTTTCTGGTAACGACTGCGAATGCCAGCCGGTTGGTCGATGGAGAGCTGCTCCAGGATGGCCAGGTGCACGCTCAGGTGTAGGAAGGGATTGACGGCACCCATCTCCGGGGGGTAGTCGCGATCCACGTAGCGCTCGGGTTGCGCAAGCACGCCGTGGTACTCGGGATGGAGCAGGATCACCTCGATGGCCAGCGTTTCGCTGCCTTGCAGCGGCTCGCGGTCGCGATATTTGCGCCAGGTTTCGCAGTAGAACCGGCGCACCTGTTCCCGGTCGGGATCAAACATCGATGCAAAACAGCCCCAACACGCCCGAGTACTGGAAAAGCTCGTTACGCCCATCCAGGGGCGCGATCTCGCCGTTGCCGTAGAAGCCGATCAAGGGCAGTCCTGGGAAGCGTCCTTTGATCAATTCCAGATCACGATCGATGCCGCCGTAGAAATAGGGCCCGCGGCCCATGCAGGGAAAGAACAGGCCGAAGTCGGGCTCGCTCGACAACTCTTGTCGCACCCGTTCCAAGGTGAGGCGCATGTCGCGTTCCGCCGCCAGCGGTTGCCGCAGGGCCCAGAACAGACGCTCGCCCGGCGTAAGACGCGCGGAGAGTGTCACCGAGCGGTCGTCGCTGTTGGCGGCGATCACGGGTGCCAGCCGGTAACGTCCCTCCTGGATGGCGGTGTCTGGATCACCGAAGATCACGCCAGCGAGGATGAGATGCAAGGGCAGGCGATCCAGCTCGCGCACCTCCAGCGGCAGCTCGCGCGCCAGGCTGTTGAGGGAAGGCTGGCTGCCCAGGCTGATCACGTCGTAGCCACTTACCTGGGTGATTTCCAGGGGTGGCGACAGGGGTCGCACGCCCTGGGAGACGCCCACCGCGCCGCGCGCCCCACGTAGGACGGTCTCGCAGCGCCCATTGACCGCTACCCGCCCCCCGCACCACACCTTGAAGGGGCCTTGGCCGGTGGCATCACCGGACACGCCCCCGAAGCGCCGGCCGGGCGCCCGCAGCCAACTTATGTTGATGGCATTGGGCGCGGCCAGCGCCAGGATCAGTTCGTCTGGGGCTTCGCCATGGCGGGGCATCAGGGACACGCGGCCGCCGAACACCATGGCGGCAGCGGCTGGTGCGTCGAGCACCCATTCCTGTTCGGTGAAAATGCCTGCCGCGGAACATCCCACCACCTGGGTGCAGTTGGCGGCGCGGGAGGCGGCGCGCAGAGCGGGTTGCGGGTCGGGCGCGAATTCCGGGGTGAGAAAAAGCAGCACGCTATTGGCGTGGGCCAGGCCCGCGCGCACCATGGCGCCGGCCACCGCCTCGTAGGCGAGGTCTTCACGGGCGGTGCGCCCGGTGGCGAGGGCGGTGGCGATGGACATGCTGTCCCCTCATGGCGCGGCTGTTTTGTGCCGATACTCGCACAGGTCGAAAATCAGGCACTCGGGGCATTTTGGCTTGCGCGCGGTGCACACATAGCGTCCATGCAGGATCAACCAGTGATGCGCATCGTGCTTGAATTCGTCTGGTACGAATTTTAGCAGCTTGCGCTCCACTTCCAGCGGCGTCTTGCCGGGCGCAAGGCCCGTGCGGTTGGCGACGCGGAAAATATGCGTGTCCACCGCGATGGTGGGCTGGCCGAAGGCGGTATTGAGCACCACGTTGGCCGTCTTGCGGCCCACCCCAGGTAGCTTCTCCAGCGCCTCGCGCGTGGCGGGCACCTGGCCGCCATAGTGTTCCACCAAGATGCGGCAGGTGGCGATGATGTGCTTGGCCTTGCTGGGATACAGGCCGATGCTGCGGATGTAGGGAATCAATCCCTCCTCCCCCAGGGCCAGGATCCCCTCTGGTGTGTTGGCCTTGGCGAACAATTTGCGCGTGGCGAGGTTGACGCTGCGGTCCGTGGCCTGGGCGGAGAGAATCACCGCGATCAGCAGCTCGAAGGGCGTGCGGTATTCCAGCTCGGTGGCGGGATGGGGGTTGAAGGCGCGCAACCGCTCGAAGATTTCCCGACGCTTTCGCGCGTTCATGCGCTCTTGAGCGCGGCCGGAGCCGCGCGCTGCTGGGCGGCGCGCGCATCGCGCCAGTTCTTCAAGGCGATCAGACAGCCTAGACCGATGAAGGCACCGGGTGGCAAAACGGCCACCAGCACGCCTGGATAGCCGGTGGGGAGGACGTGGAGCACCCATTCTTTCGCTGCGGGCCCGAACACCATGTCAAGGCCCGAGAACAGCGTGCCCTTGCCGATGATTTCTCGCATGGCGCCCAGCACGGCTAAAACGGCAGTCAGGCCGAGGCCCATCATCAGGCCATCAAAAACGGAAGGCAAGACGCGGTTCTTGGAAGCGAAGGCCTCACAGCGGGCGAGCACGATGCAGTTGGTCGTGATCAAGGGGATGAAGATGCCCAATACTAGGTAGAGCGGATGGACGAAGGCATTCATGAGCAGCTGTACCGTGGTCACCAGCGCGGCGATGATTAGGATGAACACGGCGATGCGGATTTCCTTGGGCACCACGTTGCGAATGAGGGAGATGGAGGCGTTGGACAGGGCCATCACGGCCACCGTCGCCAGACCAAGGCTAACGGCATTGACGAAGCTGGTGCTAATCGCCAGCAAGGGGCACATGCCCAGTAGCTGCACCAGCCCGGTGTTCTGTTTCCAAACGCCGTTGTAGGCTATTTCGCGATATGACATTTCGCTCATTTGTGCTGCTCCTGCCAGGCGGCGGGGCGCGCGAAAAGGGGGCCGCCTTCTTTCTCGAAATACATCAATACCCCGTGGACCGCCTTGATGACGGCGCGGGGCGTGATGGTCGCCCCGCTCACGTAGGGGAAATCGCCACCGTCTTTCTTGACCTTCCAGCCGTTGGGCCGGACGTTGGCCAAAGATTTACCCTCGAAGACACGGATCCAAGGGCTTTTGGCGATGTCGATGTAGTCGCCAAGCCCCGGTGTCTCATTATGCGATACCACGCGCACGCCAGCCAGTTCCCCGTTGGCCTTCACCGCTACCAGCAAGTAGATGCGACCCGCGTAGCCATCCGGTGCCACGGCCTCGAACACCAAGGCGGCGGGCTGGCCGTGTAGGGTGGCTCGGTACACCAGCGAAGGTTCGATGGTTCCCAAGGCTTCTGTCGGTGGCAGCTTGATGGTGTCTGTAAGGATATCGTTGTCGAACAGCGTCGGCGGCAAGACTTGGCTGATGAGGGCGAGTTTTTCCCGTTCCTCGCTGGCGGCGATGATGTCGCGCGTAAGCTGAAAGGTATAAGCCAGCATAGCCGTGCCCAACAGCGTGAAGGCGAGCAGGATGAGCGCCGTGCGCACGGAATTGGCGAGGGCGGGATTCATGACCGGTCGGACTTCTTGGAGTCGTGCCCAATGACCCGCGGTTGGGTGTAGAGGTCGATCAGAGGCACGGCCATGTTCATGATGAGTACCGCGAAGGCGACGCCGTCCGGATAGCCACCGAAGGTGCGAATGAGATAGACGAGCAGACCGATGGCGGCGCCGAAGATCAACTTGCCCATGGGGGTCGTGGGGCCTGTGACGGGATCGGTGGCGATGAAGAAGGCGCCCAGCATGGCACCCCCCGTGGCCAGATGAAACCAGGGTGCCACGTAACGATCGGGGTCGTACACGTGGAACCACAGGGCGGCGGCGAATAGGGCGGCCAGCATGGCCACGGGCACGTGCCAGGTGATCACCCGCTGCTTGAGGAGGATAAGTCCGCCAACGAGCCAGGCAGCGGCGATGACTTCACTGCCGCGCCCTCCGAGGTAGCCGTAGAGGGGCGCGCGGGTGACTTCGTTGACCGTATGTCCGAGTTTGAGTTGGGTCTTCAGCATGTCCAGGGGCGTGGCCATGGTGATGGCATCGAGCGTGACGCCCGCGGGCAAATGGCCCGTGAAAATGTAGATCGCGGCGTCGAGCAGGGAGAGGTGGGCGTGGGCCAGCATCTCCGCCGCCGGCCACTGGGTCATGTGGGAAGGAAAGGACACCAAGAGCAGGACGTAGCCCGCCATGGCGGGATTAAACAGGTTGTTCCCCAGTCCTCCGTAGAGATGCTTGGCCACCACGATGGCGAAGGCGGTGCCAGCCACCACCAGCCACCACGGCGCAAGCGGCGGCATGGAAAGCGCCAATAGCCACGCCGTGACCAGGGCGCTGCCATCCTTCAAGAAGGGCGCGATTACGTAGCCACGCAGGCGCAGGACTAGCGCCTCGCAGGCGAGGGCAGCGAGGGAGGCGAGCGTGAGACTCACCAGGATGGCGGGGCCGAAATAGATCACGTAGGCGGCAATGCCAAGGCCCAGCGCTAGCAGTACCTTGCCCATGATCATGCCGACGCTTGCGGGTTGTGCCACGTAGGTCATGGTGTGTCCCCGGGTTGCTTTTGCATGGCCTCCCGCAGTTTGGCACGCCGTGCTTCGATTTCCTGGATTTCCTTCAGCTTGTCCGGCGGCAGTTGCGACACGTTGCGTGGCTCGATACCCGCCTGCTTGGCGCGGGCCCGCTCGATCGCGGCCTGGATGGCGGCGCGCTTGGCCTGCGCATCGGGATTGGGCATGGCGGCAGTGTCCTTCGAGGCGACGGCTTTCTGGGCCAGCTTTTCCGCGCGTTCCTTCTTTTCCCGCTCCAGACGCTGCAAGCGGAATTCGTGGCGTTCGCGCGCCCGGTCTGCTGCCTTCTTTTCCCGTTCCCGCGCCCAGATCTCACTCTTGGCGAAACGGTAATAGTCCACCAGCGGAATGTGGCTGGGGCAGACGTAGGCGCAGCAGCCACACTCGATGCAATCGAACAGATTGTGCTCCTGGGCTTTGCCGAAATTCTTGGCACGGGCGAACCAGTAGAGATCCTGGGGTTGCAGCCGTACGGGGCAGACCTGGGCACAGCGCGTGCAGCGGATGCAGGGCAAGGGCAAGGGTAAAGGCGGAAACAGCCGTTCCGAACGGGCGATCACGCAGTTCATGGCCTTCACCACCGGGACCTGATCCGAGTTCAGATCGAAGCCCATCATCGGGCCACCCATGATGTAGCCGGTGGTGTCTTCCCGCGGGGTACCCGCCAGCGTGACGAGTTCTGCCAGGGGCATGCCGAGGGGCGCTTCGAAATTCTGCGGCCGGCGCACGTTGCCGGTAACGGTGACGATGCGGGAGATCAGCGGTTCCCCGTGGTTTACTGCACGGTCCAGCGCGTGGGCGGTCCCCACGTTGAAGACTTGCACGCCCACGTCGGTGGAGCGGCCGCCGCTGGGGACTTCCCGCCCGGTGAGCAGTTGGATGAGCTGCTTGCCGCTGCCAGACGGATAGAGGGTGGGTACCACGACCACTTCGAAATCAGTGTCCCGGCAGGCTTCGCGCATGGCGGCGATGGCCTCCGCCTTGTTGTCCTCAATGGCGACGATGACTTCTCGCGCATCCAGCAGATGGCGCATGATCCGCGCCCCCGCGACGATGCTGGGGGCGCGTTCCTGCATCAGACGGTCGTCGCAGGTGATCCAGGGCTCGCACTCGCAGCCGTTGAGCACCAGGGTGGGAACGCTGCGCTCGGGGATCGGATTGAGTTTGACGTAGGTGGGAAACACGGCGCCGCCCAGACCGGCCAGCCCCATGTCGCGCAAGCGGTTGCGTACCTCGCTCGGATCGAGATGGAGATAATCGATGGGCGTTTTTTCCACCCACCTCTCTTCGCCGTCGGCCTCGATCACCACACACAAAGCCGGCAGGCCGGAGGGATGGGGCACCGGATGGGGCTCAACCGCCCGCACCGTGCCCGAGGTGGGCGCATGCACGCTCACCGAAATGTAGCCGTCTGCCTTGCCGATTAGCTCACCCTTGAGCACCTTCTGCCCAGGCTGCACCACGGGTTTGGCGGGATTGCCGATGTGCTGGAGTAGGGGCACCACTAGGCGTGCCGGCAGCGGCGCCGGCGCGATGGGACGGCCGCTGGATTCGGTCTTGTGCTCGGGCGGATGCACACCGCCGGGAAAGCCGTAAAGCCTACGCATGGTTTCAGGCGGCCTTGAGGGGAATGACCGGGTATTTCCACTTCCAGGTGGAAATGTCTTCCTGGATGGGCACCATGTGAATGCAATCCACGGGACAGGGCGCCACGCACAACTCACAACCGGTGCATTCGGAGGCGATCACGGTATGCATCTGCTTGGCGGCGCCGACGATGGCATCCACCGGGCAGGCCTGAATGCACAGGGTACAGCCGATGCACAAGTTTTCGTCGATCACGGCCACCGACTTGGGTTTCTCGACGCCGTGGGCGGTGTTCAAGGGCTTGGGCTCCACCCCCAATAGCTCCGCCAGCTTGCGGATCCCTTCTTCGCCGCCCGGCGGACACTGATTGATGTCTGCCTCGCCCTTGGCGATGGCCTCGGCATAGGGACGGCAGCCGGGATAGCCGCACTGGCCGCACTGGGTCTGGGGCAGGATGGCATCGATCTTGTCCACTAGCGGACTGGATTCGACCCTGAAACGCACCGCCACGTAGCCCAACGCGAGACCCAGCCCAGTTGCGAGGCCAGCCATGACGAGCAGCGCAGAAAGCATGGCCTCGCTCCGGTATCTCAGCTACCGCGGTGCTCGAAGCAAAGAGCAGTGGCCACTTCACGCAGGCCTTGCACGCTCATTTGACCAGTCCGGCGAAGCCCATGAAGGCCAGACTCATGAAACCCGCCGTAACCATGGCGATGGCGCTGCCACGGAATGGTGCGGGGACATCCGCGCCTTCCAGCCGCTCGCGCATGGCGCCGAACACGATCAGGATCATGGAAAAGCCCAGCGCCCCACCCAGGCCAAAGAACAGGGATTCCACGAAATCATGCTTCTCCTGCACGTTGAGCAGTGGAATACCGAGCACGGCGCAATTGGTGGTGATCAACGGTAGGTAGATGCCCAGCACCTGGTAGAGCAACGGAAACATCTTGTGCAGAAACATTTCCGTCAGCTGCACGATGGCGGCAATCACGACGATGAAGGAGAGCGTGCGAAGGTAAAACAGATCGGTACCCAGCAGGTACTCATTGATGAGATAGCTGGCGCCGGAGGCGACGGTGAGCACGAAGGTGGTGGCCAGTCCCATGCCGATGGCCGGCTCCAGCTTCTTTGACACGCCCATGAAGGGACACAGCCCGAGGATCTTGACCAGCACGATGTTGTTGACGAACACCGTGCTGATGAGGATGAGGAAATAAGTTTCCACGATGGCGGCCGCGAAAAAGCGACCAAATTATCCGCTTTTAGGTGCGGCCACGCAACCCTGAGCCGGGGCGGGTTTTCGCCCGCATGCGCCGTTCAGGTGGCGAGGGCTTGTTCCGGCTCGGTGAAGGGCAGCCCCAGGTCTTCCGCCACCGCGCGGTGGGTGACGTGTCCCAGGTAAAGTTGCAGCCCGGCGCGCAGATCGCGGCGCGACTTGAGCGCACTCAGGGGATCGGCGGCAAGCAGCAGGGTGTAGGGCAGGGTGGCGTTGGTCAATGCCTGGGTGGAAGTCCGCGCAGTAGCGGCTGGCATGTTGGCCACGCAGTAGTGCACCACGCCGTCATGGATATAGGTGGGGTGGGTGTGGGTGGTGGGGCGCGAGGTTTCCGCGCAGCCACCCTGGTCGATCGCGACATCCACGAGTACCGAACCACGTTTCATGTGCCGCACCGTGTCATGGCTGATCAGCTTGGGGGCGCGCTTCCCTGGAATGTACACGGAACCCACTACCAGATCGGCTTCGGTGGCCAGCTCGGCAATGGCATGGGCTTCCGAATATCGGGTCTTCAGCTGTGGCCCGAATAAATCGTCCAAGTGACGCAGACGGGGGAGGTTTACGTCCAGGATGGTGACGTCCGCGCCCAGGCCCAGGGCCATGCGTGCGGCCTGGGTGCCCACGGTGCCGGCGCCGATCACCAGAACCTTGCCCGGTGACACGCCGGGCACCCCTCCCAGTAGCACTCCACTACCCCCGTTGGCCAAGTGCAGGCAGTTGGCACCCACGTGCACCGCGATGCGCCCCGCGATCTCAGACATGGGAATGAGCAGCGGCAAGGCGCCCTGCTCATCGGTCACGGTCTCGTAGGCGATGGCGATGATCTTGCGGGCAAGCAGCGCCTGCGCCAGTTCCCGCGAGGCAGCCAGATGGAAATAGCAGAACACCACCTGGCCTTCCCACAGGAGGGGGATTTCGCTTGGCTGCGGCTCCTTTACCTTGACCACCAGCGGGCAGCGGTAGACATCCTGCGCCGTGGCGGCGATGCGGGCGCCGGCGGCGCGGTACTTTTCATCGCTGAAGCCGATGTGCTCGCCGGCCCCGCTTTCCACCCACACCTCATGACCCGCTGCAACCAGCACATGCACGCCGGCGGGTGTGGCGCCTACCCGGTACTCGTGGTCTTTGATCTCCTTGGGAATACCGATGCGCATGCCTTGCTCCTTGTCCCGTGGCTCGCAGCCTTCAACCTAGATTCTCCATCAGACCGGCGCGCGCCCGATGAACTGCGCAGCAATCGCCATCCTTCACCGTTTTTCGAGAGGCCACCCGCGCCTACGCGGGTGTGGGCGGCCCCATGCGGCCGGGCTTGGGATCGATTTTCCGGCCAGGTGTGTAACCTGGCCTGCGAGCGTCTTAGGCAACCCAGGCGCGCCTGGAACCATCCCTATGCCGCGCCCTAATGGATCATCCGGGCTCAAATTTCCACCTGCGAGCCGAGTTCGATCACACGGTTGGTGGGAATGCGGAAAAACGCCATGGCACTTTCCGCGTTGCGCGCCATGTGGATGAACAACTGTTCGCGCCAGGGCGCCATGCCGGGCATAGCCGTAGCGATGATGGTTTCCCGCGAAAGGAAGAAGGAAGTCTCCATCATCTCGAATTTGAGCCCCTTGTCCGCACAGAGTGCCAGTGCGGCGGGAATGTCGGGCTCGTCCTTGAAGCCGTAGTGAATCACCAGCCGATAGAAATCGTGGCCCAGATCTTCGATTTCCACCCGTTTTTCGGGCGGCACGTAGGGGTGGTTTTCCGTGGTCACAGTGAGAAATACCACGCGCTCGTGCAGCACCTTGTTGTGCGCCAGGTTGTGGAGCAGGGCGTGGGGCACGCCATCTTTGCTGGCGGTGAGGAACACCGCGGTGCCCGGCACCCGCACCGGCGGATGGGCCACCAGTCCCTCGATGAATGGCCGTAGGGCGATTGCGCCGGACTGCAGACGACTGAGCAAAAGCTGGCGTCCCCGTTTCCAGGTGGATAGCAGGGTGAATACCATCACGCCCACCATCAGCGGGAACCAGCCACCCTCCACGATCTTGAGGGAAGTGGCGGCAAAGAAGCCCACATCCACGCTAAGGAAGACCAGCAGTCCTGCCACCGCCAGCCAGCGGTTCCAGCGCCAGAGAGTGATGACCACGACGAAACCGAGAATGGTGTCGATCAGCATGGTGCCGGTAACCGCAATGCCATAGGCCGCGGCCAGGTTGCTGGAGGAGCCGAACATGAGCACCAGCACCACGATGCCAATGAGCATGGCCCAGTTGGTGAAAGGGATGTAGATCTGGCCGATGGCGTGCTCGGACGTATGCACGGTCTGCATGCGCGGCAGATAGCCCAGTTGGATCGCCTGCCGGGTGACGGAAAAGGCACCCGTGATCACGGCCTGGGACGCGATGATGGTGGCGGCGGTGGCCAGGCCGATCAGGGGATAGAGGGCCCAGTCCGGCGCCTGCAGATAGAAGGGATTGCGGATCGCTTCCGGGTCGCGGATGAGCAGCGCCCCCTGGCCGAAATAATTGAGCAGCAGCGCTGGCAGCACCAGGCCGAACCAGGCCAGACGGATGGGAAACCGTCCGAAATGGCCCATGTCGGCATAGAGGGCCTCGGCGCCCGTGACGGCAAGTACCACGGCGCCTAGGGTGAGAAAGGCGTAACCCTGATGCTGGACAAAGAAGTCCAGGGCATGGATGGGATTGAGCGCCGTCAGCACCTTGGGCACCGTCAGGATGTTGGCTATACCCAGCACGGCCAGCGTGATAAACCACAGGGCCATGACAGGCCCGAAAAACCGTCCCACGTGATGGGTGCCACGGCGTTGGATGGCAAACAAAAAGATGAGCACGATCAGCGCGATGGGTTCCACCAAGGGGCGCATGGCAGGAGTGGCTACCTGCAGGCCTTCCACGGCGGACAGCACCGAGATGGCTGGCGTGATGATGCTGTCGCCGTAGAACAAGGAAGCGCCGAAGATGCCCAGCGCGACGAGCAGCCAGCCAAGGCGCGTCGTCGCTGGCACGGCCCGCTGCACCATGGCGATGAGCGCCATGATGCCGCCTTCGCCATTGTTATCGGCGCGCATGATGAAGGCCACGTACTTGATGGATACTACGATGGTGAGGGCCCAGAACACCAGCGAGAGGACTCCAAGTACGTTCGCTTCGGAGGGCACCAGGGGATGGTGACCTGCGAACACCTCCTTCATGGTGTAGAGCGGACTGGTGCCGATGTCGCCGAACACCACGCCAATCGCTCCCAGCGCGAGGCTGGCGGTGCTGGCTTCACGAGAGGAATGGGTCATCGCGCCTCCGGTTGGGTGGCGGTGCGCAAAGCGTTTTCAGCACTTCGCGGATCAGATCGGGTCCACGATAAACGAGGCCGGTATAGACCTGCACCAAACTGGCGCCGGCCTCGATCTTTTCCAGCGCGTCCGCACCGTTCATGATGCCGCCGACACCGATGATGGGCACGGCGTCTTGCAGTTGGGCGTAGAGGGCCCGGATCACCGCAGTGGATTTCTCACGCAGGGGGGCACCCGAGAGGCCACCGCTTTCTTGCCCGTGGGGTAGATGGGACACGCCTTCGCGGCTTACGGTCGTGTTGGTGGCGATCACGCCGTCGATGCGGTGGGCGAGCAGGCGGTCGGCAATGGCCACCAGCTGTTCTGGTGTCAGATCCGGCGCGATCTTGATCACCAGCGGCACGTAGCGGCCGTGTTCATCGGCGAGCCGCGCCTGTTCCGTTTTCAGGCGTATGAGCAGCGCGTCGAGTGCCTCGCTTTCTTGCAACTCGCGCAGGTTGCGCGTGTTGGGGGAGGAAACGTTGACCGTGACATAGCTGGCGTGGGCATAGACCTTGCGCAGACAGAGGAGATAATCGTCCGCCGCGCGTTCCATCGGGGTGTCGAAATTCTTGCCGATGTTGATCCCGAGCACGCCGCGGAAACGCGCGTGCTTGACGTTCTCGATCAGCGCATCCACGCCCTGGTTGTTGAAACCCATGCGGTTGATGATGGCCTGCGCCTCTGGGATGCGGAACAGGCGGGGGCGCGGGTTGCCCGCCTGCGGTCGCGGCGTTACGGTACCGATCTCGATGAAGCCGAAGCCTAGCGCAGCCAGACCAGCGATTGCCTCGCCGTTTTTGTCCAGCCCCGCGGCCAGCCCCAGCGGATTGGGGAACTCGATACCCATCACCCGGCGCGCTGCACAGGGTCGCTGCGGCATGACCCAGCTCAGCAGACCATCAGCGCGACTTAAGCCCTGAATCGTCAGTTCATGGGCGGTTTCCGGATCGAGAGCAAACAAAAGCGGGCGGGCGAGACAATAGAACATGCGGGCGTCCGGGATGAAGGTGGTCGCCATTTTATCGGGATTTGCAAAGCTACGGGACACGCCGCGCGGTGAGGATCGCCGCTAAAGCGCCGTCCACGAGCCTGAGGGGAAAGACTCTGTGGGGGGGCTTTGGCCAGTGCGGCACACGCCCAAACCGTTCCTGGCGGGCCTGACCCGGCCGGTTGTCGCCGCGCGGAGTTTTCGCTAAGGTTGGCCCCTCACAGGGAGAACCAGCATGAGCAAGGCCAACCCTTACGAATCCGAAGCGGATATTCTCATCCGTACCCTGCGCGAGGATCCCAGGATCGAAACCGAGCGTAGCCGCAACTGGGCCTACTGGTGGCAGCGCGACCGTCGGCAGCGCGACCAGGTGGCGGCCAGCCTGGACGTGGATCTGGCGCCGCCGGAGCGGGACATGGCCTACGCCGCGCGCCGTGCGGACGTGGTGGGCGGGCTGGACTGAGTCTGCTTCAGAAAGGCAACGGCAGATCCGGCGCGGCTTCCCGCAGTACGCGCCGGAAGTCTGCTTGGATGCGCTCAAGCGCCGCCGGATTGTCTGCCTCGAAGCGCAGCACGATCACCGGCGTGGTGTTGGAAGGCCGCGCGAGTCCGAAGCCGTCTTCGTATTCCACGCGCAGCCCATCCAGGGTGATGATCTCCTTGGCAGTGGGAAAGCGCGCCGTGGTCTTGAGTTTCTCCATCAGCGCATAGTGCTCGCCCTCGGCCATCTTGATGTTGAGCTCGGGCGTATTCACTGTGTCCGGTAGGCTGTGTAGGGTGGCGGTCACGTCGGGTTGGCGCGATAGGTATTCCAGCAGCCGGCAGCCCGCATACAGGCCATCGTCGAAGCCGTACCAGCGCTCCTTGAAGAAAATGTGGCCGCTCATCTCGCCCGCGAGCAGGGCGCCGGTTTCCTTCATCTTCGCTTTGATGAAGGAATGGCCAGTCTTCCACAGGATGGGTTCACCGCCGCGGGCGCGGATCCAATCGAACAGCTTGCGGGTGGACTTCACGTCGAAAATGATCTTGGCACCGGGGTTGCGGGCCAGCACGTCATCGGCGAACAGCATTAGCTGCCGGTCGGGGTAGATGATCTGGCCATCGCGGGTGACCACGCCCAGGCGGTCACCGTCGCCGTCGAAGGCCAAGCCGATTTCTCCCTCACCTGCCTTGAGGTGGGCGATGAGATCCTGCAGGTTTTTTGGCTGCGAGGGATCCGGATGATGATGGGGGAAGGTGCCATCCACCTCGCAGTAGAGTTCCGTCACTGCGCAGCCTAAACGCCGGTACAGACGCGGCGCATAGGCGCCGGCCACGCCGTTGCCGCAGTCGATGACGATCTTCATGGGGCGGGCAAGCTTCACGTCGGAGACGATGCGCTCGATGTAGCGCTGCGCGATCTCCTCCTGCCGATAGCTGCCTTCGCCGTGGCTGAGCGCGCCATCGAGCAGCCGCTGGCGCAGCGCCTGGATCGCCTCGCCGGACAGTGTTTCGCCGCCCAATACCATCTTCAGTCCGTTGTAGTCCGGCGGATTGTGGCTGCCCGTGACCATCACGGCGGAATGGGTGCGCAGCTCGAAGGCGGCGAAATAAGTCATCGGCGTGGCCACCATGCCAATGTCGATGACGTCGATGCCCGCCTTGCGGATGCCGCGCGCCAGCGCTTCGCTGAGCACCGGACCCGACAGGCGGCCATCCCGGCCAATGACGATGGCCCGCTGGCCACGGGCCTGCGCCTCCGAACCGATGGCCTGGCCGATGGCCTCGACGATTTCCGGCGTGAAGGTCTTGCCGACGATGCCGCGGATGTCGTAGGCCTTGAAGATTTCTGGAGGGAGATTCTGCATGGAGGCTCCGTTCAGACTGCACAAGATGCAGGAGCATTATGACGATTCGGCGGCAAGGGGGCTAGCGTCGGCTGCGCAAGGTGAGCCGCGAAGTAGTCAATGAGCCGCTGCGGCAGCCAGTCGAGGTTGCCGGGAAAGGGGCCAGCGACGAAGCCCGCGTGACCGCCTGCGGCCGGGAATTCCAGGGTTACCGCCGCACTCACCTGCTCTGGCGTAGGCAGGGCCGATGCTGGCAGGAAAGGGTCGTTTTGCGCGTTGAGGATGAGCGTGGGCACGGAAATGGAATTGAGCCAGGGCTTGCTCGATGCCCGGCGCCAGTAATCCATTGCGTCGCGGAAACCGTGCAGCGGCGCCGTGAACAAATCATCGAAGCGGTAGAGAGTGGCGGCGGCCCGTATCGCCTGCGGACTCACGGGCAGACGGTGGCGCGCAATCTTCTCCAGGGCCTTGGGGCGCAGGGTGGACAGGAAATGGCGCACGTAGGTGTGCCGATTGAAACCGCGATCCAACGCGCGCCCCGCGGCCACGAGATCCATGGGTGCCGAAACGGCCGCGGCGGCGTGGAGGATGGACAAACATTCCGCTCCCCATTGGCCGAGCCATTTGAGCAGGGCGTTGCCGCCCAGGGAGACGCCCACCGCGAACAGTGCCCGCCCAGGAAATTCGGCACGGAAGCGACGCAGGATGAGGTCGATCTCGGCGGAGTCGCCGGAGTGGTAGGCGCGCGCGAGACGGTTGGGCTCACCGCTGCAGCCGCGGAAATGGGGCACCACACCGCGCCAGCCGCGCCGGCGCACGGCTTGCATCAGGGCGCGTGCGTAGTGGCCGCGCGAGTTGCCTTCCAGGCCGTGGAAGAGCACCACCAGCGGCGCTCCCGGAGAGCCATCCACCCAGTCCAGATCGAGGAAATCACCGTCCGGCAGGATCCAGCGTTCGCGACGGTAGGGGATGTGGGGCACCCGCGCCCATAACGCGGCATAGAGGGTCTGGGCATGGCCCCCAGGGAGCCAGCGTGGGGCGCGATAGGTGGAGGGTTGGAGGTGGCCTGGCATCAGTGCAGGGCACGACCGACGTGCGGGCCGGACAGCACGCCCGGCGCCGGCGAAGCGTGGTGCAGGATCATGCGCCAGCCCGCCGGGGTCTCACGATAGACGTTGGTGGCACTCATGGGCGCCACCGGCTTGCCATCCGGTACCATGATGTGTTCCTTGACGATGTGGATGGCAAGACCCTGCTGGCGGGTGATCTGAATGGGCTCGATACCGAAACGCATCGCCACTTGCGCGCCCAGGATTTCCTGCCAACTCTGGGCCACGGCGCGTACCCCTTTGAGCGGACTGCCCATGGGATGCACGCAGATCACGTCTTCCGCTTCATCCCAGACCGCCAGCATGGCATCCAGATCGTTTCGTTCGAAGGCGCGGTAGAAAGCGGCCTCGGCGTCCTCCGGTGAGGGGAAACGGGTGGTCATTGGGCGGCCCTCACCATTCCGCTATAATGGATGACGGCATCCTGTTTGGCAAACGAAACCATGCGCATTGCGCCTTCCCTGCTCGAGAAATACAGCAAGCCCGGGCCCCGCTATACCTCGTATCCGACGGCGCCCTATTTTACGGAGGCGTTTGGGGAAAGGGAATGGCGCGAAGAAATCGCCCGCACCCGCGACGACGGCCGTGGCCTGTCCCTCTACATTCACATCCCGTTCTGCGACACGCTGTGTTACTACTGCGGCTGCAACATGGTGGCCACCCATGATTACGCCAAGGCGTCGCGCTACCTGGACGTGCTGGAGCAGGAAGTGGACCGGGTGGCGACGCTGCTTTCGCCCACACGCCAGGTGGAGCAGCTGCACTGGGGGGGCGGCACGCCCACCTATCTGCACCCCGACGACATCCGCCGCCTCGCGGCGCATCTGCGCAGCCGATTCCGCTTCGCCGAGGAGGTAGAGGCCGGTTGCGAGGTGGATCCGCGCGAGCTCACGCGGGACCACGTGACGGCCCTGCGCGAGGCCGGGTTCAACCGCCTAAGCCTGGGGGTGCAGGATCTCGACGAACGCGTGCAGCGTGCAGTCAATCGCGTGCAGCCGGAAGCCCTGGTGCGCGAAGTCTATGGCTGGATGCGCGAGGCAGGATTCGCCAGCATCAACATGGACCTGATGGTGGGCCTGCCGCACCAAACCGTGGAGAGCTTCGCCGCCACCTTGGACAAGGTGATCGACATGGGCCCCGACCGGCTCGCAGTGTTCAGCTATGCCCACGTGCCTTGGCTCAAAAAGCACCAGAAACTCATCAGCGAGGCCGATTTGCCGGACTTCCCCACCCGCATCCGCTTGCAGCAGCTCATGCTGGAGCGGCTCACGGCGGCCGGTTACGTCTATATCGGCATGGACCACTTCGCCCGGCCAGGCGATGAGCTGGTGAAGGCGCAGGCAACGCATACGCTGCACCGGAATTTCCAGGGCTATACCACGCACAAGGATTGCGACATCTATGCCTTCGGCGTGTCGGCCATCAGCCAGACCGAGGAAGTCTATGTGCAGAATTGCAAGCGTTTGGTGGACTACCAGGCGCGCATCGAGGCGGGGCGGCTTGCCGTCGAACGGGGCGTGCGTGTCACGCGCGATGACCGCATCCGGCGCGACGCCATCCTCTCCCTGATGTGCGATCTGGCGCTCGATCGGTCGGCCCTAGCGGAACAATGGGGCATCGACTTCGATGCCTATTTCGCCGACAGTCTGCAGGAGTTGTCCAAGCTCGCCGCAGACGGATTGGTGGAGTTGACCTCCGACATGATCCGGGTTACCGAACTGGGGCGCATTTTCCTGCGCAACATCGCCATGTGCTTCGACGCTTACCTAAAGCAACCGCTAGCGCAGCCGCGTTACTCACGCACGGTTTGATCGCGCCCAGCGAACATTATCGCTTGGCGCTACTTTGTGTTTCGTCCCGGCTTTGGCTGGCGTGCCGCTGGACCGTCATGCCCCAGCCGGTCCCGGTCGAGTGTCGCGGGGCCGGGCGAGCAGGGTGGTGAGCGCTTCCTGCACCGCTTCTGGGACGAGCTTTTCCAGACAGTCGAGATGCCCTAGCGGGCAGGCGCGCTCGAAGCAGGGGCTACACGCAAGGCCGAGGCTGAGGATGCGCGCGGCTGGCGACAGGGGCGGGGTGAAACCGGGGCTGGAAGAGCCGTAGAGGGCCACCAGGGGGGTTCCCACGGCGGCGGCCACGTGCATAAGCCCCGAGTCGTTGCTGACCACGGCGCGGGCATGGGCCAAGAGATCCACGGCTTCGTCCAGGGTGGTCTTGCCACACAGGTTGCGCGCGGTGCTCGCTGCGGCGATGGCCGCGCCGAGGTGCGCATCGCGCGGCGAGCCCAGCAGCCAGACGGCATGCCCCTTAGCGGTGAGGAGATGGGCAAGCCGCGCGAAATGGTGTGCCGGCCAGCGCTTCGCAGGCCCGTATTCCGCGCCTGGGCAGAAGGCGATGGGTTCGGCATCGTCACGCAATCCCAGACGGGCGAGCGTGGCCTGGGCGCGCGCTTGGTCCACCGTCAGCCGCGGCATGGGCAGGGGACGGGACAGTGCCGCGCCCGGCGGCTCGGCCAGCAGGGCGAAGCGCTCTGCCAGTAAGGGATGGGCCGCCGCATCCAGTCGGCGCAGATCATTGAGAAGACCGAAGCGCCCCTCGCCGACGAAGCCCGTGCGCCGGGGAATGCCGGCGAAGAAGGGCACCAAGGCGGACTTCAGGGAATTGGGCAGCACGATGGCCTGGTCGTAACCACGGCTTTTCAGGCTACGTGCCAGGCGTAGCCGTTGGGCGAGCTTGAGTTCGCCGTGGCCAAAGGGATTGTCGAGGGTCGCGTCTACCTCGGGCATACGCGCGAGGATGGGTGCCACCCAGGCGGCCGCCAAAACCTCGATGCGCGTTTGCGGGCTGCGAGCCTTCAGCCGCATGAGAAGTGGCTGGGCCATGACTGTGTCGCCCACCCAGGCGGGCGCGATGATCAGAATGCGCGGCACGCTTACGCGTGATGACTCGGTCTGCCGCGCAGGCGGTAGAGGGTGCCGCAATAGGGACAACGGGCCTCGCCGCTGTCCTCAATGGGCAGGAAGACGCGCGGATGGGCGTTCCAAAGGGCCACCGCGTCGGTGGGACAGGCAAGCGGCAAGTCGTCTGCCGTGACTTCCACGTAGCGGCGGGTCGCCAGATCTTGCTCGGCCGTGGGCGTGGGGTCAGACATAAGTCAGCCACTCCTGGTGCTGGGGATGACGTCCCGTCACACAGTCGAAGAACAGGGTCTGCAACTGGGTGGTGATGGGGCCGCGGCGGCCTGCGCCGATCACGCGGTTGTCGAGTTCACGAATGGGTGTGACTTCCGCCGCGGTGCCGGTGAAGAAGGCCTCGTCGGCGGCATAGACTTCGTCGCGCGTGATGCGCTTTTCGATCACCGGCACGCCGATTTCTACCGCGAGCTGAATGATCGTGTCGCGCGTGATCCCCTCCAGCGCGGAGGTGAGATCGGGTGTGTAGAGCTTGCCGTTTCTGACGATGAAGATATTTTCTCCCGAGCCTTCTGCCACGAAGCCGTCCACGTCCAGCAGCAAGGCCTCGTCGTAGCCGTCCTGCTCGGCTTCCTTGTGAGCGAGTATGGAATTCATGTAGTTGCCGTTGGCCTTGGCCTTGCACATGGTGATGTTCACGTGGTGGCGTGCAAAGGACGAAGTCTTGACGCGGATGCCTTTTTCCAGCGCCTCCTGGCCCAGATAGGCGCCCCATTTCCAGGCGGCCACGATCACGTGCACCGACAGGTTCTTGGCGGAAATTCCCATGGCCTCCGCGCCGTAGAAGGCCATGGGGCGAATGTAGGCGGCATCCAGCCCGTTTTCCCGCACCGCGGCGAGCTGCGCCTCTACGAGGGTGTTCTTGTCGAACGGCAGCTTCATACCCAGGATGTGGGCGGAGCGGAACAGGCGATCTGTGTGTTCCTTGAGCCGGAAGATGGCCGTGCCGCGGTCGGTCTTGTAGGCGCGCACGCCCTCGAACACGCCCATGCCGTAGTGGAGGGTATGGGTGAGGACGTGGGTGGTGGCCTCGCGCCATGGCACCAGCTTGCCGTCGTACCAGATGAACCCGTCGCGGTCCGCCATCGACATCTTGTGTACTCCTGAAACCGGTCAAAAACGGTCATTTTAGCGGATTTGCCGGCGGCGCGCCGAAAAGCGCCCGCCACAGCGCGGTCACCGCCTGCACGTGTTCTGCCACTTGCGCCAGAGGCACGCGCGCACGGCTGGCGCCCTTCATGCGCAGGTTGTGCTGCAGTCGGCGATAGGTGCGGTAGGCCGTCTGCACCTGCCGTGCGGCGTCGGCGGCGATGAGTCCGGCATCGGCGGCGCGCTTTAGCAACGCCAGGTTGCCCACGTTGTCGGCGAGTGCCCCATGGCGATGGGCATGGGCGAGGATCAGAAACTGCACCATGAATTCCACGTCGATGAGACCGCCTGGATCGTGCTTGAGGTCGAATAACCCCGAGTCGTTGGGGTGGGCCTTGAGCATTTTGTCGCGCATGGCAAGTACATCCTCGCGCAGCTTCGCCAGGTCGCGGCGCCGACACAGGATATCGCGGCGAATGGCTTCGAAACGAGCACCCACGGCGGGATCGCCGGCCACGTAGCGGGCCCGTGTCAGGGCTTGATGCTCCCAGGTCCAGGCGTGATGCTCTTGATAGTCGCGGAAGGCATCGATTGCGCTCACCAAAAGGCCAGATGCGCCGTCCGGGCGCAAACGCAGGTCGGTCTCGTAGAGCACGCCGGCCGGAGTGAGGGTGGTGAGCCAAGTGTTGATGCGCGCCGCCAGGCGGCTGTAGGTTTCCTGCGCGGCTTGCGCGGGATCGTCGTAGAGGAAGACGATGTCCAGATCGGAGGCATAGCCCATTTCCCGGCCCCCCAGCTTGCCGTAACCGATGATGGCAAAGCGCGCATCCTCCCGGTGCCGACGCGGCAGGCCGAGCCAACACAGGCGCAACACTTCGGCGAGCAAGAGATCGGCCAGGGCGGTGAGTTCGTCGGCCAGTTTTTCGATGGGTAGCCGGCCTTCCAGGTCGCGCGCCAGAATGCGGAAGGTCCAGGCGTGCTTGAAGTGACGCAGCACGTCCATCTGACGCTCGGGGTCCACGCCTTCGCCCAGCTCCGCGCGCAGAGCATCTGCCAGCGCGCGCCAGTCCGGTTCCTCCAGTAGTTGCGCGGGGTCCAGCAGTTCGTCCAGCAGTACCGGGTGGCGGGTGAGATAGTCCGCCGCCCAGGGACTGGCGCTACACACCCGTGCAAGCTGGGTGAGCGACGCCGGATATTCCACCAGCAGGGCGAGGTAGGCTCTGCGGCGGGCGATGGTTTCCAGGAGCGTGAGCATGCGGGCGAGCGTGGCCTCGGGATCGGGAAAGCCGGCGGCGGCGCGCAGCATCATGGGCACCAGGCGGTCGAAGCGGGCGCGGCTGGCCTCGGGCAGACTCTGGTAGCGAGCGCTGCTGCGCAGCCGCTGCAACGCTTCCCACACGGCTTCGGGCTGTTTGAAACCGAGCTCGGCAAGCTGCGCGATGGCCTCGTCACGCGTTGTCTCGGCGGCCCAGAGGGCGGCCTCCTGTGTTGCCTGCCTGCTTTCCTCGGCGAACACCGCCTGAAAGCACGCCTCCACGCGGGCGCGATGGGCATCGAGGCGTGTTAGCAGTTGCGCCCAGTCCGCGCAGTCCATGGTCTCGGCGATGAGCTGACGATCCTCCTCGCTTGCCGGCAGCATATGGGTCTGGGCATCGTCCAGGTACTGCAGGCGGTGTTCCAGCCGGCGCAGGAAGGCGTAGGCCGCCTGCAAGTCGTCTACGGTTTCGTCCGGTAGCAGGCGGCGCGTGCGCAAAAGTTCCAGCGCGGTACGCGTGGCGCGTACCTTGAGCAGCGGGTCCTTGCCGCCGCGGATCAACTGGAACACCTGGGCGACGAATTCGATCTCGCGGATGCCGCCGGGCCCCAGCTTGATGTTATCGGCGAGATCCCGGCGCACCACCTCGCGCCGGATCTGGGCATGCAGGCCACGGAGCGCGGCGATGGCATCGTAGTCGAGATACTTGCGGTACACGAAGGGGTGCACCAAGGCCATGAGTTGCGTCTCGTCGCCGGTGAGCGGGCGCGCCTTGAGCCAGGCGTAGCGTTCCCATTCCCTGCCGTGGGCGAGGAAGTAGGCTTCCAGCGCCGCCAGACTGGTCACCAGTGGGCCGGACTCGCCCCAGGGACGAAGGCGGGTGTCCACCCGGAACACGTAGCCTTCCGGCGTGAGGTCGGATAAAGCTTGGCTCAGTTTCTGGCCTAAACGTGTGAAGTATTCGTGATTGGAAACGCGGCGCGGCCCGCGGGTGTTGCCGTCCTCTGGGTAGACGTAGACCAGATCCACGTCCGAGGAGACGTTGAGCTCGCCGCCGCCGAGCTTGCCCATGGCCACCACGATGAGCGTCTGGCGCACGCCGGACTCGCTGCCGATGGGCTCGCCGTGGATGCCGGCAAGCCATGCATCCAGGTGTTCTGCCGCATGGGTGATGCATACCTCGGCCAGGGTGGTCACGGTGGACATGACTTCTTCCAGGCTTGCGAGCCCCAAGAGATCCCGTGCGATCAGACGCAGATAGACCTGCTTGCGCAGGGCGCGCAGGGCCGCCTTGAGGCTTGCCTCGTCGGCAAGCTTTCGCTCGGCGAGCAAGGCGATCATTGCTTCGCGGCCAAATGGCTGGTTCAGCCCCGCGGCCAGGGCATCGGCGAGGCGTGGCTCGGCTGCGAGCAGCCGCTGGGCGTAGCGGGAATGGGCAAGGGCGCGGGCGAGGTCGGGCGCGAGATCCATGGGCATGCGGCTTGGGGCTTTTGGTAAGATAGGTGCCATCCTACCCCACCTCGATCCCAACCAAGAATCCACTGGAGGAAGCCATGGCCACCATTGAATCCGTGCTGACGGAAACCCGTGTTTTCCAACCCAGCGAGGCCTTCGTCAAGCAGGCCAATGTTTCGGGCATGGAGGCCTATCAGGCCCTGTGCCGAGAAGCGGAGCAGGATTACCAGGAATTCTGGGCGAGGCGGGCGCGGGAATACGTGAGCTGGCACAAGCCTTTCACCCGCGTGCTGGATGAGAGCAACGCGCCCTTCTTTCGCTGGTTCGACGATGGCGAGCTCAACGTTTCCTACAACTGCCTGGATCGGCATCTCGCGAGCCGAGGCGAGAAAACCGCGATCATTTTCGAAACCGACGATGGCCAGGTGAGCCGCCTCACCTACCGCGAGCTCTACGTCGAGGTGTGCCGCTTCGCCAACGGTTTGAAATCCCTGGGGGTGGCCAAGGGGGATCGGGTGGTCATTTACATGCCCATGGGTCCGCAGGCGGTGATCGCCATGCAGGCCTGCGCCCGCATCGGGGCCATTCATTCCGTGGTGTTTGGGGGCTTCTCCGCGAAGAGTTTGCACGAGCGGGTGATCGATGCCGGCGCCAAAGTGATCGTCACCGCCGACGAGGGTCTGCGCGGCGGCAAGGCGGTGCGGCTCAAGGATGCCGTGGACGAGGCCCTCGGCTTGGGTGGCTGCGATACGGTTGAAAAAGTGGTCGTGTTGCGCCGGACCGGCAATGCCATCGCTTGGAATGGCGCGCGCGATGTCTGGTGGCATGCGCTTATCGAAGGCCAGCCGGAAAGCTGCGAGCCGGTGTGGGTGAATGCCGAGGATCCCCTGTTCATCCTCTACACCTCTGGCTCCACCGGCAAGCCCAAGGGCGTGCAGCATGCCGCCGGCGGCTATCTCTTGGGCGCGATCCTGTCCATGCTGTGGGTGTTCGACTACAAGGACAGCGATATCTACTGGTGCACCGCCGATGTGGGCTGGATCACGGGACACACCTATGTCGCCTACGGCCCCTTGGCTCTGGGTGCCACCATCCTCGTGTTCGAGGGCGTGCCCACCCATCCCCATCCCGGCCGCTTCTGGGAGCTGATCCAGAAGCACAAGGTGACGACTTTCTATACCGCTCCCACCGCCATCCGTTCGCTGATCAAGCTGGGCGCCGATCTGCCCAAGCAGTACGACCTGTCCAGCCTGCGCCTGCTGGGCACGGTGGGCGAGCCCATCAACCCGGAGGCGTGGATGTGGTACCACGAAGTCGTGGGGCAGTCGCGCTGTCCCATCGTGGACACCTGGTGGCAGACGGAGACTGGCTCCAACATGATCGCGCCCCTGCCGGGCGCCATTCCCACCAAGCCCGGCTCTTGCACCCTGCCTTTGCCAGGGATTGCTGCCGACATCGTAGATGAGCACGGTCACGCCGTGCCCCAGGGGCAGGGCGGTTTCCTCGTGATCAAGCGTCCCTTCCCGTCGCAGCTGCGCACCTTGTGGGGCGACCCGGCACGCTTCAAGAAAGCCTATTTCCCAGAGGACATCGCCGGCGGCAAGTACTATCTGGCAGGCGACTCGGCCCACCGCGACCAGGACGGCTACTTCTGGATCATGGGCCGTATCGACGACGTCCTCAACGTCTCCGGCCATCGCCTCGGCACCATGGAAATCGAATCGGCCCTGGTGGCTCATCCGCTGGTGGCGGAGGCGGCAGTGGTGGGTAAGCCTCACGAGATCAAGGGCGAGGCCATCGTCGCCTTCGTGGTGCTGCGGGGTGCGCGGCCCGCGGGCGAGGAGGCAAAGCAGATCGTGGCCGAATTGCGGGAATGGGTCGGCAAGGAAATCGGGCCCATTGCCAAACCAGACGAGATCCGCTTCGGCGATAACCTTCCCAAGACCCGCTCCGGCAAGATCATGCGCCGACTCCTGCGCGCCATCGCGAAGGGCGAGGAAATCACTCAGGATGTCTCCACCCTGGAAAATCCCGCGATTCTCGATCAGCTTAGGGAAGTGGTGTGATGCTTTTTACCATCCGCCACTTACTGCGAGAAGGACACTGACGTCCCGCCAGGTGCGGTCGCCCCGCGGGCCTGACCGAACATGAAGGCCTTTTCCATCAAAGCAGCGGGCTGGGCCTGGCGGCTTCTTGTGGCGGCGGGGCTGCTCGTCACCGTGCTGGCTGCCGGCATGGTGCTGGCGCTGCGCTACTGGGTGCTGCCGGATCTGGGCCGCTACCGGGAAGATCTCGCCGGCGCCCTGTCCCGCGCGGCCGGCCAGCCCATCCGCATCTCGGGCCTCGAGGGAGACTGGCAAGGCCTTTGGCCCCGCCTCACCCTCCTGGGCGTGACGGTGTTGGATGTCCAAGGCAAACCTGCCCTGACCCTGGAGCGGGTGGACACCCAGCTTTCCTGGCAGACGTTGCTCGCAGGGGAATTGCGACTCAAACGTCTCGAACTCGATGCGCCCAGCCTCACCATCCGGCGCGAACCCGACGGGCTGATCTACGTCTCGGGGATTCCCGTGAACCGTCCCGGGGCCCGCGCGGGGCTCGCCGACTGGATCCTGCGCCAGGGCGAGATCCGCATTCGGCACGCCCGCATCGAATGGGAGGATCGACTGCGGGACGCGCCGCCTTTGGTATTCGAAGACGTGGGCCTAAGGCTAGACAACGAGCCGCTACTGGCGCGCCATCGCTTCGGCCTGGTGGCGCGTCCGCCGGCGTCGCTTGCTTCCCAGCTCGATCTGCGCGGCGATCTGCGCGGTCGATCCTTCGACGATCTCACGGCCTGGCGGGGTACGCTCTACGCCCGAGTGCCGGCTACCGACCTTGCGGCCTGGGCGCATTGGCTGACGTTTCCCTATCCCGTGCGGGAGGGCAAAGGCGGCGTGCAGGCGTGGATCGACATCGACCACGGCCGCATCACGGGCGTGACTGCGGATCTGCACTTAGGCGCGGTGCGCACGCGCCTGGCGCAGGCGCTACCGGAGCTGGATCTCGCTAGTCTGCGGGGGCGTATCGTTTGGCGGGACCTGGTGGCTGGTTTCGAATTGCAGGCGCGTGGGCTGGCCGCCGAGGGGCCCGGCTTGCGTTTGCCCGCGGCCAGCCTATCGCTGCGCTACGAAGCGGCGCGGGGTCGGCAACCGGAAAAGGGGCGACTGCAGGCGGAGGGTGTGGCGCTAGAGCCGCTGCGCGGGCTCGCCATGCACCTGCCCTTGAGCGCCACCCAGCGGGCTACACTGGAAGAGGTGGCCCCGCGGGGCCTCTTGCGCCAGCTTACCCTGACCTGGGAGGGACCGCTCGAAGCACCGGCCCGTTATAGCGCCAAGGCGAGTTTCAGCGAGCTGGGGATAGAGCCTTGGCGCAAGCTGCCCGGCTTTTCCAATCTCACGGGCAGCTTGGACGTGGATGAGAAGGGCGGCACCTTGCAGATCACCGGGCGCAACAGCGCCTTCCACTTGCCCTTGGTGATGCGCAATCCGGTGGGTTTCGACACGCTGGAGGCCGCAGCGAGCTGGCGCGTGCGTGATGGCCGTATCCATCTTGCGCTGTCGCGTGCCGCATTCGCCAACGCGGATGCCGCAGGCGCCGTGAGCGGCAGCTACGAGTCGGTTCCGGACGGCCCGGGGTGGGTGGACCTCACGGGCGGACTGACCCGTGCCAACGCTCGCGCCGTGCATCTCTACCTGCCCCGCGTGGTGGGGCAGGATACCCACGACTGGTTGCGGGATGCCCTGCTGGCGGGCCAGCTCTCGGACGTCAAAATGCGCATCCGGGGGGATCTGGCGAAGTTTCCCTTTGCCGGCGAGGGCGACGGCCTATTTCAGGTCACCGGGCGCGCGCAGGGGGTGCGGCTCGCTTACGCGCCAGGCTGGCCACAAGCGGAGAACATCAGCGGCAGCCTGGAATTCCGGGGCAGCCACATGGAGATGGTGGCAAGCCAGGCGCTGATTTCCAACGTGCGCCTACCCCGCGTCAAGGCGGTGATCCCCGATCTGTCAGCACCAGAGGAAATCCTGCAACTGGAGGGTGAAGCGGAGGGCGCCACCGCGGATGTGTTGCGGTTCATCCAGGAAAGCCCCCTAGCGGCATGGATGGATCACTTCCTGGACCATGCCAGCGCCGAGGGGGGCGGGCGACTTGCGCTGCGTCTTACGCTGCCCCTGCGCGCCAGTCAGCGTCTGCGGTTAACTGGCAACTACCAGTTTTTCAACAACACGCTGCGGTTATCGCCCGAGCTTCCCCTGTTCCGCCAACTCAACGGTCGCCTGGATTTTACCGAGAAAAGTCTCACCGCCCCTCGGCTCACCCTGGAGACGCTGGGGGGACCGGCGAGTCTGAGCCTGACGACCCTGGGGGATGGCACTCTGCGCGTAACGGCCAGCGGCCGCCTCACGGCGGACGGTGTGCGAGCCTTCCTCCCCGCTCCCCTGGATACCGCCGTACAGGGTGGCACGGGTTGGAGCCTGAGTCTTGCGCTGCGCGACCATCTGGCCAATCTCAACCTCGCCTCCGATCTGGTGGGGCTGGAGTGCGCCCTGCCTGCACCCTTATCCAAGCGGGCAGCCGAGGCCTTGCCTCTACGGATCGAGCGGCGGGCGCTCGATGCTAAGCAGGATGCCCTTAGCCTTGTGCTCGACCAGGTGGTTTCGGCCCAGGTGGTGCGCCGGCTGGAGGACGGTGAGATGCGCGTGCTGAAAGGCACCGTGCGGCTGGGTGGGAGAGCGGCACCGGCGCCGGTGCACCCAGGCGTGTGGGTGGACGGTGAGCTGCCAGCGCTGGATGTGGACGCCTGGCGGGCGGCGCTGGACGGCGCTAGCGGCGATGCGCTACCCCTGGCTGGGGTGCATTTGCGGGTAGCGGCCCTGGATTTTCTCGGCCGGCGCTTCAAACGCGTGCATCTGAACGCTTGGAGCCAGGGTAGCCAGTGGCAGGCGACGGTAGATGGCGACGAGCTGGAGGGCGCGGCCTCTTGGCGCAGTCATGATGGCGGGCGGCTGATGGCCCGGCTCAAGCGTCTGGTGGTGCCGGATCCCCTGCCGGAGCGGCGCGTCGCGCCGGCCGGCGGTCGCGACGTGGATCTGCCAGGGCTGGACGTGGTGGTGGAAGAGCTCAACCTCGCCCACCTCGAGCTCGGCCGGCTCGAGCTTGAGGCCGTCAAGCGGGGCCAGGACTGGCGCATCGAGAAATTCAGGCTGGCCAATTCGGATGCAGTGCTTGGCGGCACCGGCAGCTGGCAGAGCTGGCTTGCCCAGCCCGCCACCCGGCTTGGCATGGAGCTGGAGGTAAAGGACGTGGGCCGCCTGCTCGCCCGCATGGGGCATCCGGACCGCATCCGCCGCGGCACGGCGCGCGTCAAAGGTGAGCTCGCCTGGCGCGGCGGACCGGCTTCCTTCAATCTCGCCACGCTTTCCGGCACGCTGAAGCTGGAGGCCCACAGCGGTCAATTCCTCAAGATCGAACCGGGACTGGGCAAGCTATTGGGGCTTTTGAGCCTCCAGTCGCTGCCGCGTCGTCTCACGCTGGATTTTCGCGATGTGTTCAGCGAGGGGTTCGCGTTTGATAACATTGCTGGCACGAGCAGCATCAGCGACGGCGTGCTCACGACCCAAGATTTCGTGATGCAGGGGCCGGCTGCCCTGGTGACCATCTCCGGCAGCACCGATCTCGTGCGGGAGACCCAGAACCTGCGTATCCGCATCGTCCCCTCCCTGGGCGAGGGCGTGGCGGTGGCGGGAGCCTTTCTCGGCGGCCCCGTGGTCGGGGTGACCGCGCTGCTTTTGCAAAAACTCCTCAAGGATCCAGTGGGACAGTTGATTGCCTACGAATACCAGGTCAGCGGCACCTGGGACGACCCCCAGGTGGTGAAGCTAGGACAAGTGCCAGCGAAAGAAGCCGTGGGTGGCGAGGCCCGCCCATGAGGTGGATTCTGGGGCTATTCGTCCTGCTGCCCTGGGCCGCGGCGGGACAGGATTTCACCGTGCCAGAAAGCTTCTGGCTCGCACCGCGCAGTGGGCCTGCCATCATCGCCGAGCCGGCCATCGCCCAGGCGGTGCATCGTTTTTTGGATCACCCCGGCGCACAGCTCATCCTGCATCACGGGCGGAATGACGAAGCCTCCGCCCAGGCCGAGGAACTGCGCGGCTGGTTGATCGCTCTAGGCATCGAGGCCGACGTCATCCAGCTCTTGGCGGACGGTTCCAGCGGCCGCCCCTTGCGCATCGAAGTCACCTCATCGAACCCAGCGAAAGCTCCGCAATGACCGCAGCCAAGACCACCTCTGGTTTCGCCAAACGCAAGACCCGTACCACCTACGCCAAGAGCAAGCCCCAGCCCGGCATTTTCAAGATCGCCGCCATCCAGATGGCCTCCGGCCCCAGTGTATCGGCCAATCTCGCCGAGGCGGAACGCCTCATCGAAATGGCGGTGGGGCAGGGCGCGCGTCTAGTGGCCCTGCCGGAATATTTTCCCATCATGGGGCTCAAGGATACGGACAAGGTGGAGGTGCGCGAGGTGGAAGGTCGCGGGCCGATCCAGAAATTTCTCGCCAGCCAGGCGAAGAAGCATAAGATCTGGCTGGTGGGCGGCTCCATTCCCCTGGAGGCCAGGGTCAAGACCAAGGTGAGGAATAGCTGCCTGGTCTACGACGACAAGGGCCGTCAGGTGGCCCGCTACGACAAGATTCACCTCTTCAATCTGGATCTGGGCAACGAGCACTATCACGAGGACCAGACCATTGAACCCGGCAGGGAGGTGGTGACGGTGGACACGCCCTTTGGTCGGCTGGGGCTTTCCATCTGCTATGACCTGCGTTTTCCTGAGCTCTACCGGGCCATGGGCGAGGTGGACATCATCGTGGTGCCCTCCGCTTTCACCGAGACCACGGGCAAAGCCCATTGGGAGACCCTGATCCGTGCGCGTGCCATCGAGAATCTGGCCTACGTACTCGCACCGGCCCAGGGGGGCTACCACCTGTCGGGGCGGGAGACCCACGGCAACAGCATGATCGTTGACCCCTGGGGCGTCATCCTGGACCGGCTGCCGCGCGGCTCAGGGGTTGTGATCGCCGGCGTCAACCCCAGTTACCAGAAGAGCCTGCGTAACAGTCTGCCCGCGCTCAAGCATCGCACCTTGCACAAGTGTTGAGGACCCCATGAGCACACCAACCCCAGTGATACCCCAGGAAACCTTGCTCGGCACCGCTGAAGCCAGCCTGCTCGCGCCCTTTGGCGTGGAGCGAGGTGCGCTGCAGGGCGTGCTGGATGGCATCCTGCAGCGCGGCGTGGATTTCGCCGATCTCTATTTCCAGGTGAGCCGCAGTGAGGGTTGGCAACTGGAAGAAGGCAAGGTGAAGGCCGGCAGTTTTAGCATCGACCAGGGCGTGGGCGTGCGCGCCGTGCACGGGGACAAGACTGCGTTCGCCTACAGCGACGACATCAACCTGGAAGCCTTGCAACGGGCCGCGGCCGCCACGCGCGCCATTGCCCGCGCCGGCCGCCAGGCGCGGGTGCAGGTGCCGGCCTTGAGTCATGGCCGCCCGCAACAGCTGCGACCGGCACTTTATCTGCCCGAGGATCCCATCGCCAGCCTCAGCGATGGGCACAAGGTGGCCTTGCTGGAGAAGCTGGAACGCATGGCAAAGGCTTGTGATCCGCGCATCACCCAGGTGATGGCCAGCCTCGCGGGCGAATACGAGGTGGTGCTGATTGCCCGCTCCGATGGCCTGCTGGCGGCCGACGTGCGGCCCCTGGTGCGGCTATCACTGCAGGTCATCGCCGAGGCCCATGGGCGGCGCGAGCAAGGCAGCGCCGGCGGCGGTGGGCGCTTCGACTATGGCTACTTCACGGAGGAGGTCTTGGCACGCTACGCGCGCCAGGCGGTGCACCAGGCCATCACCAATCTCGATGCCCGTCCAGCGCCCGCGGGCACCATGACGGTGGTGCTGGGACCCGGCTGGCCCGGGATTCTGCTACACGAGGCCATTGGCCATGGGCTGGAAGGCGACTTTAATCGCAAGGGCAGCTCGGCCTTCGCCGGCCGCATCGGCGAGCGGGTGGCTGCCCCCGGTGTCACCGTAGTGGACGACGGCACCCTGGCGCGCCGCCGCGGTTCCCTCAACGTGGACGACGAAGGCAACCCCACCGAGTGCACCGTGCTCATCGAAAACGGCATCCTCAAGGGCTACATGCAGGACAGTCTCAATGCGCGCCTGATGGGCATGCCCGTCACCGGCAATGGCCGGCGGGAGTCCTTCGCCCACATTCCCATGCCTCGCATGACCAACACCTACATGCTGGCTGGGGACAAGGATCCGGAAGAAATCATTCGTTCCGTGCAACACGGCCTGTACGCTGTGAATTTTGGTGGCGGCCAGGTGGACATCACCAGCGGCAAGTTCGTGTTCTCTGCCGCTGAGGCTTACATGATCGAGAATGGCCGCATCACCTATCCCGTGAAGGGCGCGACCCTGATCGGCAACGGGCCGGACGTGCTCACTCGGGTGTCCATGATCGGCAACGATCTCGAACTCGATCCCGGCGTGGGCACCTGCGGCAAGGAAGGCCAAAGCGTGCCGGTGGGGGTGGGCCAGCCCACCCTGCGCATCGACGGCCTCACCGTGGGCGGAACGCTCTGACATCCGCCCCCAGCGGCGCGCAGCCCGCCCACCGCCTGCACCAGCGCGGGGAGGGCGCCACGGGCTGCGTCCTACAATGGTGCGGACGATGGCACTTTGCCATCACCGCCTGTCTAATATCCGCGCTCTTCGCGCGTAAGGGGTGGGCCATACCCTGGTACGCTTCTTGCGCCGCAATCGCCCAGCACGTCCGCAACGGTCATGTTAATGTCATGGGGCCGTGCTATAGTCTGTATTTCGCTACGCTGTTAAATTGGAGGTAACCGATGACTCACTCCTCTGGCAAGCCCACGGCCACCGCGAAGGCTGCGAGCGCCTCTCCTTCCGTAGCAGCAGCCAAGTCCGACAAGAGCGCCAAGAGCAAGGTGGCCGCGCCAAAGTCCTCTGCCAAGTCTCCCGCCACGGCACCGGCGAAATCCGCCGGGAAGAAGACCGCCAAAACCTCGCCCCGCGCCAAGGCGGCGGGCCACGCCACGGCGTCGCCTCGCAAAGCCCTAGCGCCCCAGGTCAATGGGGAAGCGGTGCCGTCCCAGACGCCGGTGACCAGGCTGGACGTGGTCACACCGGAGCAGCGATACCGCATGATCTGCGATGCGGCCTACTTTCGCGCCGAACGCCGGGGTTTCGTTGGTGGCAGCGCGCTAGAGGATTGGCTCGAGGCGGAAGCCGAGATCGATGCCTTGCTGCGCCAAATGCAAGCCTGACGCCTCACCCGTCCACGCGAGGCTTGCCGTAAAGCGGCTTGTCCGGTGCTCCGCACGACTATGGAGACTGACACAACCAGGTGAGGTTGCGCGCAGACCCTTATGCCCGCGCACGCGGGCACTTGAGCCATGCGCCTCTTTGGATCGGGCCCTCTCTGGCCTGTGCTGCTTTTGGCCGAATGGCCGACGACGATCGCCTCGCAAGCGCCTCCCCAGCCTGATGGGGAAGATCTGCAGCAGGGGCTTTAGGCGCGACATGCCGACTGCCGCCATTTCATCCTATTAAGCATTACGTAATTAGGTGACACCTTTGTGTCGTCCCCGCGAAAGCGGGGACCCAGAAACATGGCGAGGAAGACCCTGGATTCCCGCTTTCGCGGGAATGACGTTTGACTTACGCAGCCTGTCAACGACTTACGTAACGCTCAATAAGCCTGGGCAAGCGGGAATCCCGACTGTTTCATTGCCGTGCCTATGCCCCATCCTCGCGAGGGAAGGGTGTCGCGCACTCACGTCAAGTTCAATGGCATCCCTGGGCGGCGCGACGGGCATCTCGGCCGCGGTCCGGTCGCGCCAGTCCAGGGCGTCTGGCTTAGAAGCGCAGTGTCTGACCCGGTGTCAACACTTCCACCCGGGCTTTCGAGCCCTGGCGCTTGAGGGCTGCGGCCAAGCGCTCGGGCGTGCCGGCGAGCACGGGGAAGGTCCCGTAGTGCATGGGGATCACGGTCGTGGGCCCCACTAGGCGCACGGCATGGGCAGCGCGCTCTGGATCCATGGTGAAATGGCCGCCGATGCAGGCGAGCATCAGGTCCACCTTGGCGAAGCGGCTGATCAGGGCCATGTCCGAGAAGACGTCGGTGTCCCCCGTGTGGTAGAGGGTTGGGCCGCCCTTGACGGCGATGAGAAAGCCACCGGGATGGCCACCATCGTGGATGTCCTTGTCGGGGCTCCCCTCCGGCGCCATCACCGTGGAGCTGTGCACGGCGGGAATGAAGGTGATCTTCACTTCGCCATCAAGCAGGGTGAGGGTGCCACCAAAGTTGCCTTGGGTGTCGAAACCCATCTGGTCTTTTGGATAGCCGCCATATTGCACGAGGGCGCGCCCCAGGTCGAAGGTAGAAACCAGCCGCGCACCGGTTTTCTTCGCAATCTCCACGGCATTGCCCACGTGGTCGAAATGACCATGGCTGATCAGAATCAGGTCCGCCTTGTCGAGCTTGGCCAGGTCCTCCTTGCCGTTCTTGTTTGCGGGATTGGTGATCCAAGGGTCGATGAGCAGGATCTTGCCGCCCGGCGTTTTCAGCTTGAAGGCGGCATGACCATACCAGACGAGCTCCGTCTGGCCCGCCGCGAATGCGGCTTGGACCAGGAGCAGAAAGCAAGTGGCGGTAAATAGACGCAGTCTCGATAACATGATGTCTCCTTTCGCTATGGTTTCGGCTGCCTTCAGCGTTTGCGGTCATAAATCACGAAATGGTACTCAAAGGGTTCGCCGTTTTCTTTGACATGGCGTTCCCGCGAGACCTCCTGCCAGTCGGCTGAATCGAACGAGGGGAAGCGCGCATCGCCTGCAAAGTCGCGCTTGATTTCCGTGAGATACAGGCGGTCGGCGATGGGCAGCACTTGTGCGTAGATTTCCGCCCCGCCCACGAAGAATACCTCTGCATCGCCATGGCAGACACTCAAGGCGGCGTCGATGGAATTGACGGCGATGCAGTCGGGCGCGGCGTAGTCCGGCCGTCGGGTGACGATCACCGTAGTCCGGCCCGGCAGCGGCCTGCCGATGGAGTCGTAGGTTTTGCGGCCCATGACGATGTGGTGGCCCATGGTGAGGGTCTTGAAATGCTGCAGGTCCTCCGGCAGGTGCCAGGGCAGGCGGTTGCCCTTGCCGATGACGCGGTTGGCCGCCATGGCGGCAATGATGGACACGCGGGGTGTGTTGGCGGGCATGGGGTGCTCCTGTGGCGTTCAGACAGCGACGGGGGCCTTGATCGGCGGGTGGGGATCGTAACCTTCGAGAGTGAAATCCTCGTAGCGGAAAGCGAAGATGTCCTTCACCGCGGGGTTGAGCTTCATGGTGGGCAGCGGGCGCGGTGTGCGCGACAGCTGCTCCCGTGCTTGCTCCAAATGGTTGAGGTAGAGGTGGGCATCACCCAGGGTGTGCACGAATTCGCCCGGCACGAGATCGCATACCTGGGCCACCATCATGGTGAGCAGGGCGTAAGACGCGATGTTGAAGGGCACGCCCAGGAAAATGTCGGCGCTGCGTTGGTAGAGCTGGCAGGACAGTTTGCCCTCCGCCACGTAGAACTGGAAGAAGGCATGACAGGGTGGTAAGCGCATCTTGTGCAGCTCGCCCACATTCCAGGCCGACACGATCAGCCGGCGCGAATCCGGGTTGCTGCGGATTTCTTCGATCACCTGGCTGATCTGGTCGATGTGGCGACCGTCCGCGGTGGGCCAAGAGCGCCACTGATAACCGTAGATGGGGCCGAGATCGCCCTGTTCGTCCGCCCACTCGTCCCAGATGGTGACGCCGTTGTCGTGCAGATACTTGATGTTGGTGTCCCCCTTCAGGAACCACAGCAGCTCGTGGATGATGGAGCGCAAGTGCACCTTCTTGGTGGTCAGGAGGGGAAAGCCACGGCTGAGATCGAACCGCATCTGGTAGCCAAACACCGACAGGGTGCCGGTGCCGGTGCGATCGTTTTTGCGGTGCCCGTGTTCGAGCACGTGGCGCATGAGGTCGAGATACTGCTGCATGGGGGGCTCCCGGTTTTCAGTCGGTGGGCGGGGCAGGCGCCGCTGCCACAGGCACGACGGCTTCGAGGAAACGCTGCCCGGCCTCGAGCAGGGACCTATTGTAGGTGCGGCCGAAGGCCTCGGTAAAATTTTCGCCGTCTTGCACGCGCAACAGGAACTCGCGAAAGCGCGTCTCGCTTTCCTGCTTCAGGTATTGGAGGAACATCATGGCCTGACGGTAGAAGAGATGGGGCGAAAGCCCCCAGTCCTCGGCGCGGTGGCGGTGATCCGGCGTGTCCAGGGTGGCGGGTGAAAAGGCCCGGCCGGCCGCGAATGCCGCGCGTGCCTCTGCCTCGCTCGCGTAATCCGCACCACCACCGCCGGAGGCCAAGGCGGCCAGTCCCTCGTGAAACCAAACCGGCACCTCGTGGGTGTAGTGGCCAAGACGCTGGCCCAGATGCAGGTGGGAGAGCTCGTGGGCGAGGATCATGGATAGCCGCTGTGTCTCGCGATCGAACAGACGTGGCGCGAGAAAGACCTGATTGTCCGGGACGGTGGCGCCACTCACGTTGCGGCTGGTGACATGGGCAGCGAAGCAGGTTTCGCTGCCACACACGTGCACCATGACTAGATCGGCGAAGGGCAGGTAGTGGGCCGCTTCCACCTGTGCCACCGCCTGGGGCAGCAGCGCTGCGACCTGGCGCGCATAGGCTTCTGCGCCAGGTTCGAAGCGCACACGGGGCTCATCTTCCAGCACCGCGAAGGAAACCGGCGAGCGCAGAGGCTGCGTGGCGCAGCCCAGGTTGAGCAGGCTGGCGGCCAGACACGCCGCCGCAAGGCGTAGCGACATCAGGTCTCCAACAGGCGCCAGGTGCTGTCCACCAAGCCTTCAAGGGGGCGGAAGCGGATCTTGTAGGCCATCTTGTCGCTGTGTGCGATCCAGTAGCCGAGGTACAGATAGGGCAGTCCGCGCTGGCGACAGGTCTCGATCTGCCAGAGGATGTTGTAGGTGCCGAAACTGGCCCGTGGCACGTCGGGATCGTAGAACGTGTAGACCGCCGATAACCCGTCTGCCACCTCGTCCACGATGCTCACCATGCGCAGCACGCCCTGCTCGCGAAATTCCACCAGCGTGGTGCTGACACCGCTTTCCAGCAAAAACTGGCGGTACTGGTGGCTGTTGTCGTGATCCATACCGCCACCGGGATGGCGCCGGGCCTGGTAGCGTCGATAGAGGGCGAAATGTTCATCCTCGTAGGATAGCGGCGTCATGCGCACGGACAGTCCACCATGGCGTATCCAGGCACGGCGCTGCGCGCGGTTGGGCGTGAATTCCATGACGCGCACCCGCACCGGCACACAGGCCCGGCAGCGGTCGCACAGGGGCCGATAGACATAGGTCCCGCTGCGGCGAAAGCCGAGATGGATGAGCCGGCTATAGAGGGGTGTGGTGATGAGCTGGCTGGGCGTGGCCACTTGGGACCGCGCCACCCGGTCTGGTAGATAGCTGCAGGGGTAGGGCGAGGTTAGGTAGAACTGGAGCTTGTGGGCGGGAAAGTCATTCAGCATCGGAGACTGGCTGCATCCTTCCAGGTGACCTCCGGCCGCCAGGGACCGGGGTGATGGGGGGATTCTATCAGCTTGCGCACCAGCCGCACGAACTCGGCGCGCGGGATCTCGCGCGCGCCGAAGGAGGCCAGATGCGCCGTCTTCATCTGGCAATCGATGAGACCGAAACCCCAGTGCTTCAGATGCCAGACCAGATGCACGAAAGCGATCTTAGAGGCGTCGCGCACGCGATGGAACATGGATTCGCCATAGAACACCCCACCGATGGCCACGCCATAGAGCCCACCGGCCAGCACACCGTCGATCCACGTCTCCACCGAATGGGCATAACCCAGGTGATTTAGGCGCGTGTAAGCCTCGATCATCGCAGGCCCGATCCAGGTGGCGGCCTGACCCGGACGCGGTGCAGCACAGGCTTTTATGACCTGAGTAAAAGCCGTGTCGAAGCGGATCTCGTAGGGCCGGTTGCGCAGCACCTTGGCGAGGGAACGTGTCACACGCAGTTCATCTGGAAATAGCACCATACGCGGGTCTGGGCTCCACCAAAGGATAGGCTCGCCTGGATTGAACCAGGGGAAGATGCCGTGGGTGTAGGCGGCGAGCAGGCGCTCGGGGCTGAGATCCGCGCCGGCGGCGAGCAGACCGTTGGGGTCGCGCAGGGCGGTGCTCACCGGTGGAAACGGCATGTCCTTCTTGAGCCAAGTAATCATCCCAGATTACCCATTAGACCGACGTACGCCCCGTTAACGGCGCTGTACATAACATTCGCCTCCGTTTGTTGGTAGGCCACCCGCGCCGCGCGGGGCCAACACCCCTGTCCTCTTTGCGGACGCCGTAGGCGACCCGGACACGTCAATGCCGCCGCGCGCAGCGAGCGCCGAAATTTTAGACCCACGGACGGTCATGGCCACCCGGCCCTACTTCCCGCCTAGCTCGGAAATGACGCTGCAAGGACGGCAGCGGTCGTGTCGCGGCTCGAGCTCGCTCCCACGAGCCCCTCCCACAGATTTCGTGCCGCTCTGGGGAAGCGCCTTAGCGGCGACTTCCAACGGTGGGCCATCTGCGGCATTTACTGGTGTTCGCTTCGGCCGCTTCGCCTAACCGGGCGGCGCCGAGGTCAGCCTACGCCGAAACTTCTTTTTCCCTTACTCACCTAGCCACCCGCTAGGCACCGGTCGCTAAACGCCCTGCGCCTAGCATCCGGCCATCCTACTGGCGTTTTTCAGCGGCCTGGCTACGTATTCGTCGCGCCAGAAAACCCGATCGCTTTGCTAGGACAAAATCGGTGCTATAGATAAAAGGCCTTGCGACATTCCGCCACATTGCCTAATATTCACGAAAAGAAGATACGATTATCCCGTTAGGAACCGGTTGTGGAGATTCTTTACCTGCTGATCCCGCTGAGTCTGGTGCTGGTGCTCGTGGTGGGCGTCACTTTCTGGTGGGCGGTCAAAGCAGGGCAGTTCGAGGACCTGGAAGGACCGGCCTATCGCGTGGTGATGGACGACGACACGCCACCCCCGGCGATCCCGCCGTCTGCCAACCACTGAACAAGGCCATAGCGCGCAGGCGGTGGCAGGCCGCCGCTTGCACGGTATGACCTGACAACAAAAGGAGAGGTGCGCATGGAAGCCACATACAACTACAAGGTGGTCCGGCAATTCGCCTTGATGACGGTGGTCTGGGGCATCGTCGGCATGCTGGTGGGGGTGTTCATCGCCGCCCAGCTCATCTGGCCGGACATGACTTACGGCATCCCTTGGTTGAGTTACGGGCGTCTGCGACCATTGCATACCAACGCGGTCATCTTCGCCTTCGGTGGCTCCGCCCTGTTTGCCACGTCTTATTACGTGGTGCAGCGCACCTGCCATGTGCGCCTGTTCTCGGACGGGCTTGCGGCGTTCACCTTCTGGGGCTGGCAGCTCATCATCCTGCTGGCGGCGATCACGCTGCCCCTGGGTTACACCACGTCCAAGGAGTACGCAGAGCTGGAATGGCCCATCGACATCCTGATCGCCGTGGTGTGGGTGGCCTACGCCATCGTCTTCTTCGGTACCATCGCCAAGCGTCGCACGCCGCATATCTACGTGGCTAACTGGTTCTTCGGCGCCTTCATCATCACCATCGCGCTGCTGCACATTGTCAACAACATCGAGATACCAGTGGGGCCGATGAAATCCTATTCGGCCTATGCCGGCGTGCAGGATGCGATGATCCAGTGGTGGTATGGCCACAACGCGGTCGGCTTCTTCCTCACCGCGGGCTTCCTGGGCATGATGTATTACTTCGTGCCCAAGCAGGCGCAGCGACCGGTGTATTCCTACCGGTTGTCGGTGGTGCATTTCTGGGCTTTGATCTTCACCTACATGTGGGCGGGTCCGCACCATCTGCACTACACTGCCCTGCCGGACTGGGCGCAGAGCCTGGGTATGCTGTTCTCGCTGATCCTGCTGGCCCCCTCCTGGGGTGGCATGATCAACGGCATCATGACGTTGTCGGGCGCGTGGCATAAGCTGCGTACCGATCCCATTCTGAAGTTCCTGATCACCTCGCTGTCCTTCTACGGCATGTCCACCTTCGAAGGACCGATGATGTCCATCAAGACGGTGAACGCCCTGTCTCATTACACCGACTGGACCATCGGTCACGTGCACAGCGGCGCGCTGGGCTGGGTGGCCATGGTGTCCATTGGCTCGCTTTACTATCTGATTCCGCGTCTGTTCGGTCGGACCGAGATGTACAGCACGCGGCTGATCACCGTGCACTTCTGGGTGGCTACCATCGGTGTCGTGCTCTACATCGCCGCCATGTGGATCGCCGGTGTGATGCAGGGCCTGATGTGGCGTGACTTCAACGTGGACGGCACGCTCAAGTACAGCTTTGCCGAGGTGGTGAAGGCCATGTATCCCTACTACATGATCCGTCTGCTGGGCGGGGTGCTGTTCTTCGTCGGCATGCTGATCATGGCCTACAACGTGGTCAAGACCATCGCCGGCCAGAAAGCCGTGGATGCCCCCATTCCGGCGCCGGCCCACGCCTGATTGCGAGAGGGAGAATGAGATGAGTACGACACACGAAATCGTCGAAAAGAATATCGGCATTATGATGGTGCTCATCCTGCTGGTGGTGAGCGTGGGTGGGTTGGTGGAAATCGTTCCACTGTTCTTCCAGAAATCCACCACCGAGCCGGTGGCAGGGCTCAAGCCCTATACAGCGCTGCAGCTAGCTGGGCGAGACGTGTATCAGCGCGAGGGTTGCTATGTCTGCCATTCGCAGATGATCCGTCCCTTCCGCGCCGAGACCGAGCGCTACGGGCACTATTCGGTTGCCGGGGAGTTTGTCTATGACCACCCCTTCCAGTGGGGTTCCAAGCGCACGGGGCCTGATCTGGCCCGGGTGGGTGGACGCTACTCCGACGACTGGCACCGGGCCCACCTGCGCATGCCCCGTGACGTCGTCCCCGAGTCCAACATGCCGGCTTATCCATGGCTGCAAAATGCGATGGTGGATGGCGAGACCATCGCCAAGCATATGCAGGGCCTGCGTCTGGTGGGCGTGCCTTACACGGATGCCGACATCGCCGGCGCTAAAGAGGCGGTGGCTGGCAAGACCGAGGAGGACGCTCTGATCGCCTATCTACAGAGCTTGGGCACCGCCCTCAAGACCTCGAGGTGAGCATTATGGATCTCAACGATCTGCGCAGCCTCATGACCGTCGTCTCCCTGTTGACCTTCGTGGGCATCGTCCTGTGGGCCTGGAGCAGCCGCAGGAAGGCTGCCTTCGACGAGGCCGCCCGCCTGGTGTTCGACGAGGAAGACGAGTTCGTTAAAAACCGCCCGGCGGTACGCCGCTAAGAAGCGAGGAGAACGAAAATGGCAGATTTCATTAGTGGTTTCTGGGGACCCTATATCGCCGTCATCACCCTGGCCAGCGTGATCGGTTGCGCGGTCTTCCTCAAGGCCATGAGCATCCGGCGGCTCGCCCCTGGGGAAAAGGCGGCCACCACCGGCCACGTGTGGGACGAGGACCTGGCCGAGTACAACAACCCGCTGCCACGGTGGTGGGCCTGGCTGTTCTACCTCACGGTGATCTTCGCCCTGGGCTATCTCGCCTACTATCCTGGGCTCGGCGTGTTCAACGGCATGGGCAACTGGTCCTCGCGGGGCCAGTACGAGGAGGAGATGGCCCGGGCCGAAGCCACTTACGGACCCATTTTCAACAAGTACCTGCAAGAGGATCTCAAGGCGGTAGCGGCGGATCCCGAAGCGCGGCAGATGGGGCAGCGGCTGTTCTTGACTTACTGCTCCCAGTGCCATGGCTCGGATGCGCGCGGCGCACGGGGTTTCCCCGATCTCACCGACAACGATTGGCTCTATGGTGGGGATCCCCAGACCATCAAAACCACCATCACCGAAGGTCGCAACGGCGTGATGCCGCCCATGATCGCAGCGGTGGGCGGTGAGCAGGGCGCGAAGGAGGTGGCCAACTACGTGCTCTCCCTGTCCGGCCGGCCGCACGATGCCACGCTCGCCGCTGCAGGCAAGGAGAAGTTCACCACCGTCTGCGCGGCCTGCCATGGTCCAGATGGCAAGGGTAACCAGGCCATCGGCGCGCCCAATCTCACGGACAACGTCTGGCTGTATGGGGGCAGCGAGGCCGCCATCATTGAGACCATCACCAAGGGTCGTAGCGGGCTGATGCCCGCCCAGAAAGATAAACTATCCGAGGCCAAGATCCATTTGCTGGCAGCTTACGTATACGGACTGTCCAAACACTGATTGACTGCCGATAATGAAGCCGCGGCGTCACTACATGCCGCGGCTTTTTTGTGAAGGAAAGGACGTGAGCCGAACCACAGCCAATACCGCCGCCAAACAGGAAATGGAGCAGGCGCTCTACGCGGTACGCCAGAAAATCTATCCGCGTGCCGTCACCGGCCTGTTCGCCAATCTGCGCTGGGCGGCCGTTTTCTTCACCCAGGCCCTCTATTACGGCTTACCATGGCTCGAGTGGAATGGGCGCCAGGCCGTCCTGTTCGATCTGGTCAACCGCAAGTTCTACATCTTCGGGCTGGTGCTCTGGCCCCAGGATTTCATCTTCCTGACGGGGCTCTTGGTGATCGCCGCGCTGTCCCTGTTCCTGTTCACCGCGGTGGCCGGGCGGTTATGGTGCGGTTACGCCTGTCCGCAGACGGTCTATACGGAAATCTTTCTCTGGCTCGAGCGCGTGATCGAGGGCGACCGCCCGAAACGCATGAAGCTGGACCAGCAGCCCATGTCGGCGCGCAAATTTGCCATCAAGTTCGCCAAGCACGCGGCATGGATCGCGGTGGCGTTCTGGACTGGCTTTACCTTCGTCGGCTATTTCACCCCGATCAAGACGCTAGCCCTGGAGTTGCTGCATTTCAATCTGGGACCGTGGGAAACCTTCTGGATCGTTTTCTACGGTTTTGCCACCTATGGCAACGCCGGTTTCATGCGCGAGCAGGTGTGCAAATACATGTGCCCCTATGCGCGCTTCCAGGGGGTGATGTTCGATCCGGATACGCTGATCATCACCTACGATACAACCCGTGGCGAGCCGCGTGGGCCGCGCCGCAAGGGAGAAGATCCGCGTGCCAAGGGGCTAGGCGACTGCGTGGATTGTGGCATCTGCGTGCAGGTGTGCCCTACTGGCATCGACATTCGCAATGGGCTGCAGTATGAGTGCATCGGCTGCGGTGCCTGCATCGATGGCTGCAACCAGGTGATGGACAAAATGGGCTATCCGCGCGGGCTCATCCGGTATTCCACCGAGAACGTGATGAAACACAAGTATGACGACAAGGACATCGTCAAACATGTGTTTCGGCCGCGGGTCATCGTCTATACGGTGATTCTGCTCACCGTGATCGGCCTTTGGCTAGGGGCGCTCACGCTGCGTATTCCCCTGCAATTCGATGTGATGCGCGACCGCAACGCGCTGGCGCGGGAGACCGCGGACGGCCTGGTGGAAAACAGCTATCGCCTCAACGTCATCAACATGGACGATGAGGACCACACCTATGAGCTTGCGGTGGGCGGGATCGATGGCGCGCGCGTGGAGGTGGACGCGGTGCCGCTGGCGGTCCCGGCCCTATCCTCCCGTCTTGTGTCGGTGCGCGTCAAAGCGGATCCTGCGGCGGTGCCGGGCCGCACCGCGCGCGTGGAATTCCGTTTGGTGGCACGGGAAGATCCGCACGTCGTACGCGTCCAAAAATCCACCTTTTTCGCCCGCTAGTACACGCCATGGACAAGCCGCCTCGCCCCTGGTATCGCGAATTCTGGCCCTGGTTCCTGATGCTGTTTCCGGCCGCCGCGGTGGTGGCCGGCTTCATCACCTTGCGCATCGCCGCGCAAAGCGACGACGGCGTGGTGGACGACGACTATTACAAGCAGGGACTCGCCATCAACCGTGTGCTGGCGCGGGGCCAGGCCGCTGCGGCGGCGGGGCTGGCGGGTACAGCCGAGTTCGGCGCTGAGAAGGTAACGTTACGATTGTCCGGCCATCCCGCCGCTTGGCCGGAGCAGCTTACGCTACGCATCCTCCACCCCACACGGGCCGGCCGGGATCAGACCGTGATGCTGAGGGGCGAGGGCGGAGGGCGTTATGACGGGCCCTACCGCGGCCTGGGGGGCGGCAAATGGAAACTGGTGCTGGAAGATGCCGGCCGGCAGTGGCGGCTCGCAGGTGAGATTGAGCCTGGCGAGCGCACCGCGCGCCTTGCGCCGGTACAATAGGCGAAAAAGCCGGGAGGAGACCGCCATGCTCAAACGTCTGATGTGGGTGCTGTGGCCTTCGTTTTTGGTGGCCATCGCCATGGATGGGGTGTTGTTTTCCAGCTTCGATCCCCTGGAGCTCGCCTATGGCGGTGAGCCTGTGTTTGAAAACCGGTTGGCCGCTTACAGCGTCGGCTTCTTCGTCTTCTGGCTATTTGCGGCCGGCTCCAGTGCCCTGACCTGCTATCTACAGAGCACGCTGCGCAAGGATGAGGCGGGGGGCTGCCAGCCCCCGCCCAGTGCCTGAAGCTCGTCACGGGGCCGGACGGCGCATCACCACGGTGCGGAAGCGCTTCTCGGTGCCGCCCGGTGCCGGATAGGACTCGGTGCGCGCATATCTGAGATGCCAGCCCGGAAAGGCCGCTTCCACCTCCATCTCGCCGAATAGGTGGTAGTGGTTGGGATCGAACATATCCATGAAGGTGGTCCCTTCGATCAGTACGTTCACGGCGGCGATGCCGCCAGGACGCACCGCTTCGGCGATCGACTCAAGCGCCAAAGTCGCTTGCTCGGGGGCGAAAAACATCAGCAGCCCAATGCATACCACGCAGTCATAACGGCGCTCGGCGCGCCAGCCGCACAGATCGGCCTGCTCCACCTGCACCGGAAGCCCCGCCTGGGTCGCCCGGCGGGCGAGATCCGCGACTGCGGTGGGGCTCAAATCGAGCGCATGCACTCGGCAGCCGCGCGCCGCCGCCGCGAGGCTGAGATTTCCCAACCCACAGCCCAGGTCCAGCACTTCACCGGTGAGAAAGGGCAGCACCGCCTGCTCGAAAGAATTGAGGGTGTAATCACCCCTCTCGGCCTGTTGCCTGAACTGGCGCTCGAAGAACGCAACGGAACGGTTGTCCTCGGGGTTCACGATGAAGTTTCCTCCAGCCCGTAGGTGGCCGTGGCATCCTGGCCCAGCACCTTGGCAAGCCAAGGCAGGGCCTCAGCGAGTGGCGCGCGCAAGGTCCAGGGCGGGTTGACCACGAACATGCCGCTACCAGACAGGCCGAATCCGTCTTCGCGCGGCGCACACACCGTGAGGCTCGCGTGAAGCCAGGGGCGCCCTCCGGCCGCAGCTTTGAGGCGCTGCGGCAGGCGCTGGGATTCCACCCGCGCCAAGCGAGGATACCAGATGGCGTAAATGCCGGTGGCGAAGCGTTTGAGCCCCTCGCGCAGCGTTTGTACCACGCGCCCGTATTCCTCGCGACGCTCATAGGCCGGGTCGATCAGGACCAGGCCGCGCCGCGGCGGGGGCGGTAGCAGTGCCTGCATGCCACTGAAGCCGTCACTGGCGGTGATGCTTACCTGACGGCCAGCTTCCCGCAAGTGCGACACGAGCAGGGCGCTGTCCGTGCCGTGCAGCTCGAATAGCCGCAGCCGGTCCTTGGCGCGCAGGGCCCGCCAAGCGAGCCAGGGCGAGCCGGGATAGACCCTGAGGCGGCCATCCGGATTCGCCGCCCGCACTTCTGCCACGTATTCCGCCACGGCGGCCGGTCGCTTCTGCATTTGCCAAAGACGCCCAATGCCCTCTCGGTATTCCGCCAGACGCACGGCAGGTTCACTGTTCAGGGCGTAGAGGCCCGCGCCGGCGTGGGTGTCGATTACCCAGAAGGGCGTATCCTTGCGCGCGAGATGACGCAGGATCTGCACCAACACCACGTGCTTGAGCACGTCTGCGTGGTTGCCTGCGTGAAAGGCATGACGGTAACTCAGCACCGGCGTGCGTTAGCGCGTCAGGGGCTTGTAGCGGATGCGCTTGGGCCGCGCCCCTTCCTCACCCAGGCGACGCTTCTTGTCGGCCTCGTACTCGTGATAGTTGCCGGCGAAGAACACCCACTGGGAATCGCCCTCGCAGGCGAGGATGTGGGTGGCGATCCGGTCCAGAAACCATCGGTCATGGGAGATCACTAGTACGCTGCCAGCGAATTCCAGAAGCGCCTCCTCCAGCGCGCGCAAGGTTTCCACGTCCAGGTCGTTGGAGGGTTCGTCCAGCAGCAACACGTTGCCGCCGGCGATCAAGGTCTTGGCCAGATGCAGGCGCCCCCGCTCGCCTCCGGAAAGATTGCCCACCAGTTTCTGTTGATCGGCACCCTTGAAGTTGAAACGGCCGAGATAGGCGCGCGCAGGCGTCTGGTACTTGCCCACTGTGATCACGTCCGAGCCCCCGGAGATGGCCTCGAACACGGTCTTGTCGTTTTCCAGTCCCTCGCGCGTTTGATCCACGGCGGCGATTTTCACCGTTGGACCAATGACGATCTCACCCGCGTCCGGCTTTTCCTTGCCGATGATCATGCGGAACAAGGTGGATTTGCCAGCCCCATTGGGGCCGATGATGCCGACGATGGCGCCAGGTGGCACGGTGAAGGAAAGGTTGTCGATGAGCAGCCGATCTCCATAACCCTTGCTCACGTTGCGGAATTCGATCACCTGATCGCCCAGCCGGTCGCCCACCGGAATGAAGATTTCCTGGGTTTCGTTGCGGCGCTGGTATTCCACCGAAGCGAGCTCGTTGAAGCGGGCCAGGCGCGCCTTGGACTTGGCCTGACGGGCTTTAGGATTGCTGCGCACCCATTCCAGCTCTTGTTTCATGGCCTTCATGTGGGCATCGATTTGCTTTTGCTCCTGTTCAAGACGCTGCTCTTTCTGTTCCAGCCAGGACGAGTAGTTACCCTTCCAGGGAATGCCCTGACCACGGTCCAGTTCCAGGATCCACTCGGCGGCGTTGTCTAGGAAATAGCGGTCATGGGTCACTGCCACCACGGTGCCTGGAAAGCGCACGAGATACTGCTCCAGCCACTCCACCGATTCCGCGTCCAGGTGGTTGGTGGGCTCGTCCAGTAGCAGCATATCGGGCTTGGACAATAGCAGCTTGCACAGCGCCACGCGCCGCTTCTCACCCCCGGACAAATGGGCGATCTTCGCCTCCCAGGGCGGAAGGCGCAGGGCATCGGCAGCGATGTCCAACTGGTTTTCCAGGTCCGCGCCAGCGGCGGCGAGAATGGCCTCGTATTTGGCCTGTTCCTCGGCGAGCTTTTCGAAGTCTGCATCCGGCTCTGCGTACGCGGCGTAGATCTCATCCAGCTTACGGCGCGCTTCCAGCACCGGACCCAGACCCGCTTCCACCTCCTCACGCACGGTCTTTTCCGGGTCGAGTTGAGGTTCTTGGGGCAGATAACCGATGGAAATGCCAGGCTGCCACTGCACCTCGCCCTCGTATTCCTTGTCCACTCCGGCCATGATGCGCAGCACTGTGGATTTGCCGGCGCCGTTGAGCCCCAATAGCCCGATCTTGGCGCCCGGGAAGAAGGAGAGGGAGATGTCCTTGATGATCTGCCGCTTGGGCGGCACGGTCTTGCTCACATGGAGCATGGACATGACGTATTGGGCCATGCGGTTACCTCGGCTGAAGAAAACGATGCGGGCCGCAGACGCGGCCCTGGCACACTATTCTACCCCGGCGGCGGGCTGGCCCAAAGGTGGCGCGCAGTCAAAAAAGAAGGGCCGCAGACGCGGCCCGAAACGACACCCAAGCGAGGGGCTAGGTTGCCCGCTTCGCCTGTTGCATGGAGATGACGGGAGATTGGCGTGGTTCGGCTAGGCTCTCGGATTCCAGCTCTTCGAGTGAGTCGCTGCGGTCCAGGTGGTGCAGGGTGAACACCAGCGTTGTCGAGGCGAGCAACAAATACCAGGGGCCGAATAGCCAAAACACGAGGGGAATGGCGAAGAAGAAGGCGCGCATGCCCACCGCGAACATGTGCCCGGCTCGGTTCAGACGCCGCGCCACCGCCCGTGGGGCGAGACTGTGATGGGCATCGTGCGCGGGAATGTTGACCATGAATAGCACGTGGTTCGCCAACCGGATGGAGAGGGCGAAGGCGAAGAAAGCGACGATGAAATCCACCAGCAGCAGCATCACCTTGAGGATCCACAGTTGGCTGGAATAGGAGCCTCCCAGGCTGAGCGCGTGCCAGCTCTGGGCAATATTGTCGGCCTGGCCGGACAGGGTCAGGGTTCCCATGACCAGCAGTGCGGCGGTGGATGCCATGAGGCTGGACCCCATGATGAAGTTACGCAGGGTTTGCACAGCCATGACATCCTTGTTGGGATTGCGCATGACATTTTCCACCCACAACCTGCGCGCCAGCGCATTGACGCGATGAATGGTGTAGGTGGGGTCGCTGCGCCCCTTGAAATGCAAGAACAGGTAATAGCCCGCCACCATTGCGGCACTCACGGTAAAGGCAATAATGTCCAGCTTAAGTTCGGCAAAGCTATTCATGGACGCTTCCCATGGGTGATCAGAGATGGCGGCTCAGCGATGGGAGGGCCACATGTTGGCCACCGGCCCCGGTGCGTCGTCGTTTCGAGCCGGAGGTACCAGGCGCAACTGCCTGGACTTCTTTGGCGAGCCGGCAGCGGGTTCCGATATGGTGTCGAGCAGCGTGGTGAACTCGCGGAAATTGCCGGCGTTGGCGAAGGCAAGGGCGGTGAGGATGCGGTCTAGGGTTGTCATGGTGTCGTGGGTCTCCTGTGATTCTGAGTCCTCTCTAGCACCATCCGTGCCAAGAGGATAACGCGTTGTTTTAGCGGAGTTGACGCCATCGGTGCTGGTTGACGCCGTTATAGCCTGCAACGGGCAGGTGCTCCAATACAGCACCAATGCCTTGAAAAGAAATCGCAAATCGCCATGTGTTGCAAAACGAAACAATATGTTGCACTATGCAAAAATGTTCAAGTCGCTTGGGCTTGCCCTGACCACCCGTTCCCTGCGGGGCCGGCTGATGCTGGGCTATTACGCCGTGGCGGTCATCATGCTCGCGGTGTCGTTGTTTTTCGTGGGCGAGCTGCGCACCCTGGAGGCCCGAGTGATGCTGGGACAGCGCGCCAGCGATCTGTTCGACACGGTGCTGGGCATACGCCGTTTCGAGCGCAACTATTTTCTCCATGGGCAGCCTGCGGACCAGGTGGAAAACGCGCGCTATGTCGCGGCGGCGCGTGAGCTTTTGACGGTTCATCGGGATAGTTTTCGGGCCATCGCAGCGGAGGACAAACTGGTGGCGCTCGACCATCTGCTTCTTGCCTATCGCGAGAAAATGGAGGCCTACGTGGCTGCCGATGCCGCGCAACGGGGCCTACTGGAACCACAAGTGCGCGAGCTAGGCAAGGGGCTGGTGGAGCTGGCGCAGCAAATGGCGGTGAGCGAACGGCAGCAGGTCCAGTCCACCCTCGGTACTTTGCGTGTCCTGCTTTTGGGCATGATCGGCGCTCTCGCGCTGTTCGTCATCGGGCTTGGCCGGGCATTGTCACGGCAGGTAGTCCAGCCGCTAAAGGAAATCGAGGCGGGGGTCGAAGCGATTCGCGCCGACCGTCGCGCAAACCTCGTGTTGGCCTCCAAGGATCGCGAGATCCGTTCCACCGTCGATGCCATCAATCATCTGCTGCAGGAGATCGAGCTGCGCCAGCGATCGCTCATGCGCTCGGAGCGGCTGGCCGCTCTCGGTACCATGCTCTCGGGCGTGGCCCACGAACTCAACAATCCCTTGTCCAACATTTCCACTTCTTGCCAGATCCTCCAGGAAGAGCTTGGCGAATCGGATGTGATGACCATCCGGCGCTACCTGGAGCAAATCGACCAACAAACCGAACGGGCCCGCCACATCGTGCGCACACTGCTGGATTTTTCCCGGGATCGAGGCTTTACCCGCCAGCCGGTGCCGCTGCGGGCGCTGGTGGAGCAGACCGTTGGCTTCGTGCGCGAACCGGTTCCGGCGAAACGGGCGGTGCGATTGGAGATTCCCGAAGATCTGGTGGTGTATGCCGACGCCCAGCGCCTGCAGCAGGTGTTCGTGAACCTAATCTGCAACGCGCTCGAAGCCGGCGGACAGAAGGCGCGTATCGTCATCGGCGCGAGGCAAATACAAGGCGCGCCGCTGCCCTCGGGCCTGGCCTGGGGTAGTGGCTGCAAACGGAGCGACGTGCAAACGGAGATCAGCGTCAGCGACGACGGGCCGGGCATTGCCCCGGAGATCTTGCCGCGCATCTTCGACCCCTTTTTCACCACCAAGGAGGTGGGACACGGGATGGGGCTTGGGCTGTTCGTGGTGTACGAGATCATCGAAGAACATGGTGGATGCATCGCGGTCGAGAGTGCACCCGGGGTCGGGACCACGTTCCGCATCCGTCTGCCCCAAAAGGCGGCTCAGCCATGACGCCAGCGAAACTGCTGATCGTCGACGACGAGCCCATCGCCCTCGACAACCTGCGCCACGTGATGGAGCGGCAGGGTTACCAGGTAACTGCAGTGGCCAGCGGTGCCAAGGCTGTAGCGCTTCTAGAGCGGGAAACCTTCGACGTGGTGCTCACCGATCTGCGCATGGAAGGGGTGGATGGCATGCAGGTGCTGACCAAGAGCCGCGAGTTGCAACCCTCGGCCGAGGTCATCGTCATCACTGGCCATGCCACGGCGGAGTCCGCGGTGCAGGCGCTCAAGCAGGGTGCGTTTTACTACATCGCCAAACCTTTTCGTCTGGAGGAAGTGCGCAAGGTGGTGGCGGAGGCCGTGGCGAAGGTCCTTCTGCGCCGGGAGAATGATGCGCTGCAACGTGAACTCAGCCGCTACCGCGCAGGCGATGGCATCGTCACCCAGGATGCGGGCATGCAACGTCTTTTGGAGCTCGCCCGTCGCGTCGCGCCCACCGACTGTAACGTACTCATCACCGGGGAGAGCGGCACCGGCAAGGAATTGCTTGCGAAATACATCCATCGTCACAGCGCACGGGCAGCAGGGCCTTATCTCGCCGTCAACTGTGGGGCATTTTCCGAAACGTTGCTGGAAAACGAGTTGTTTGGCCACGAGCGGGGCGCGTTTACCGGCGCCACCGGCCTGAAGAAAGGGCTCGTGGAAGCAAGCGACGGCGGCACCCTGTTCTTGGACGAGGTGACGGAAATGCCGCCAGCGATGCAGGTCAAGCTGTTACGGGTACTGCAGGAGGGCGAGGTATTGCGTGTCGGTGGCACCCGCCCGGTGAAGTGTGACGTGCGTGTGATTGCCGCCAGCAACCGGGACGTGGAGGCCGCCGTGCGGCAAGGCCGCTTCCGGGAAGATCTGTGGTTCCGCCTCAACGTGGTCAACCTGAAGATTCCCCCGCTACGCGAGCGCCGAGGCGATATCCCGCTGCTTGCCCGCCATTTCCTGGCGCAGTCCGCGGCGCGCATGAAAAGACCGGTGCGAGAGATCGCCCCCGAGGCGCTGGCGGCGCTGATGGCGTACGCGTTTCCGGGCAACGTGCGGGAGCTGGAGAACATGATGGAGCGGGGAACCGCTCTCGCCCATGGGGACACCATCCAACTCGCCGATCTGCCGGAGGCGCTGCAACACAGCCCGCGCTGGCCACCGCCGGAAAACGCGCAGCGGCTGCCCACCCTCGCCGAGCAGGAGCGGGCCTACGTGCGCCACGTGCTGCAACAGGTGAATGGCAACCAGTCGGCCGCCGCGCAGATTCTGGGCATCAATCGCGCATCGTTGTGGCGTAAGCTGAAGGCCTGGCAGGAGCGGGGCAGCCAATGAGGTTCGCGCCTGCGGTCTTTCAGCGGGAAACGGCACGAAGCATTCCCTGGCGCCCCTTGGGAGAGGCAGGCATCACGATCATGGCGAGGCGCGGTTTCTTCACCCGGTATGGCTAAACGCCATGATCGCTCGTGCCTGCTAAGCCTGTGCCTTGGCCGTGCGCCGCAGCCTCGCCAAGAGCCGCCGCGCCAGTTCGCCGAATAGTTCCGTCTGCGTGGGATGGGGGAAAATGGCTTCCGCCACCTGGGCCAGCGTCATGCCCCCCGACACCATCATCACCGCGGCGCCGATCAAGGTATCGGTGTGCTCGGCCAGGAAATGCACGCCGATGATCTTCTGCGTGGCCTTGTCGGCCACCAGTTTGATCATGCCGTGGGTCTCCAGGCTGATCATGGCCTTGGCGTCGATGCTTAAGGGGATTTTGGCTTCCACCGCATCGATGCCCTTGGCCTTGGCCTGCGCCAGCGACAGGCCCACGAAACCGGCCTGGGGTCGCGAGAACGTCACGCCGCAATCCAGATCGGGGTTGTATTGCGCGGGATGGCCAGTGATATTGTGGGCAGCGACGCGGCCTTGGGTCGCGGCCGTGTGGGCCAGCATGTAGCCGCCGATGACGTCGCCCACAGCGTAGATGTGGGGCTGGCTGGTCCGGCAGTGGGCGTCCACCTTGATCGCTGCGCCGGTAAGCTCCACGCCGGCATGCTCGAGGCCCAAGCGCGAGGTGTCGGGCCGCTTGCCGGTGGCCATGAGCACGTAGTCGCAGGCATATTCGTGGCTGGCGCCGGTGCCGTCGGTGTACTGGATGCGCATGGCCCCGGGCTCGCCGGAGATGGCGGTGATTTTGGCCGAGGTCACCACGGGAAACTCCTTCTCGAGCAGGGCAGCAAGCTGCTTGGCGATCTCTTCCTCCACTTCGGCCAGAATGCGGTCACGCGCTTCCAGCATGAGGACCTGGGCGCCGAAGTCCTTCCAAATCTGTGCCATTTCCACACCGATCACGCCACCGCCGACGATGCCCAATCGGCTCACGGGTTTTTGCAGATTCCAGATGGTGTCTGAGGTGAGCACTCCACCATTGGCCAAACCCTCCTTGGCACCGGGAATCGCCGGCACGAAGGGCGGGGCACCGGTGGCAATCACCCCCGCGCCGAAGGTGAGGCGGTAGGGTTCGCCCTGGGCTGGCGTGATCTCTGCGGTGTGGGCATCCACGAAGCGGGCGAAGCCGTGCCGCACGTCGATTTTCATTCCCTTATCCGTCTTCAGAGCCAGCTCGCCACGGGTCTTGAGCACCTGCTTGCGATGGGCTTCCAGGGTGTCCCACACCAGGCGCGGCGCATCCGTGCCAGCCACGCCCTTCGCCGCGTCGTGGGCGCGCTCGCGTATGAGGTCGGCCGCGTGACGCCAAGCCTTGGAGGGGATGCAGCCGCGCCACAGGCATTCTCCGCCGGGCAGGGGCGCATCGTTGACCATCACCACCTGAATGCCATGGTCGGCGAGATCCCGGGCGCAGTCCTCGCCACCGGGCCCGCCGCCGATCACCAGCACCTGGGTGTCCCACTTGCCTGCCGGGATGGGCGCGGCTGGCGGTGCTTTGGTGCCGGCGGTTTCCATCCAGGTTTCCGGGCGCTCGATGATGTCCTTCAACGCCACCAGGTAGGCAGCCACGTCGGCGCCGTTGAGCACGCGGTGGTCCGCGGTGATGGTGAAGGGCGTGCCTTGGGGACCCGCCGCGGCGATGGCCAGGATGGCGGCGATGCCTGGGGTGGGAATGGCGGTGAAATGGGTGATGCCGAACATTCCCATGTTGGAGATGGTGAAGGTGGGATTGGCGAACTCTCGTGGCGCGAGCTTGCGGATACGCGCACGCGGCACGAGATCGTTCCACGCCGCCTGCAGCTCTTCCAAGCTCCTACGCTCAATGCCAGCCAAGATGGGGACCACCAAGCCGCCATCGTCGCTTTTCACGGCGATGCCGAAATCATGATTGGCACGCTCCACGATCTTGTCCACCGGCTGGTAGGCCCAGTTCATGCGCGGATGGTTCTGCATTGCCACCGAGCAGGCCTTGGCGATGGCCACGGTCACCGACACGCCCTTAGCCTTGGCGGCGGCGATCAGACGCGTGGTGTCGATGTTCATGGTGGCGTGGAAGGTGGGCAGGGTGAGGGAGGCCGTCATGGCATGGGCCACGGCCTTTTCCATGGAGGTCATGGGACGGCCCTGGCCAGGCACGTCCACCTGGGGCAGGCTGTGCGCCACTTCTGCCATGCTGGGGCGTGCCCGCTGTACGTCGGCGGCGACGATCACGCCTTCCGGCCCGCTGCCGGCGAGCGTGCTAATGTCCACGCCCAGGGCGCCTGCCACCTTGCGCGCGTAGGGCGACGCCTTGCGACCGGGCACGCGCGGCACGGGTTTGGCCTGCGCGCTGATAGTGGGAGTGGCCGTCACGACTGGTTTGGGTGGAGTGGCAGGTGCTGCCGCCGCCTTGGGCGGCGTGGGTGCCTTGTGGTGCACATCCTTGACCTTGTGATCGGCGGTGATGGTGACCGCCGTGTCCACCACCTTGGCTGGGTCGCTGACGATGAAGCCCATGGGATGGCCCACCTCCACCGTGCTCCCCACATCGGCGAGGGGACCAGACAAGTAGCCCTCCTGGAACACTTCCACGTCCATGATGGCCTTGTCGGTCTCCACCGTGGCCACGATGTCGCCGCGCTTGACGGGATCGCCAATGTTCTTTTCCCAGGTCACCACCACGCCCTCGGTCATGGTGTCGGATAGTTGGGGCATGACGATGGCGGTGCCAGCATGGTGGGGGATCATTTCCGAAGGCGCTTGCTCGGTTACCACCTCGTCAGCGCCGATGGCCAGATCGCCGGGTGTGTCGGTGATGTAACCCAGCACACCCCCCACCGGCACGGTGGAGCCGACTTCGGCCAAGGGACCGGCGAGATAACCGGCCTTGAACACCTCCACGTCCATGATGGCCTTATCGGTTTCCACCGTGGCCACGATGTCGCCGCGCTCCACGCGGTCACCGGGTTTCTTTTCCCAGGTGACCACCACGCCCTCGGTCATAGTGTCCGAGAGCTGGGGCATGGTGATGACGAAATGTGAGGACATTTAGAATCCTTTTGTTTCAACGCAAAGACGCAAACTGCGCAAAGAGAATCGTGCCGTCTTTGCGTCCGTTGTGCCTTGGCGCTTCATCAAGATTTTCCGAACAATTTCAGCACCGCATTGACCACGTCCTCGTGGTCCGGAATGGCGGCTTGCTCCAGCTTGTGGTTGTAAGGCTGTGGCACGTTGGCGGAATGCACGCGCACCGGCGGCGCGTCGAGATCGAAGAAACATTCCTCGTTGATGATGGCCATGATCTCCGCACCCACGCCGACTGGGCCTTCATCTTCCTCGGCGATGACGGCGCGGTGGGTTTTGGCGACGGAGCGGCGAATGCCTTCCCGGTCCAGGGGCGAGAGGGCGTAGAGATCCACCACCTCGGCGCTGATGCCGTACTGTTTGTCCAAGATTTCCGCCGCCTTCAGGCACCAGTGAACGGAAATGTTGTAGCCGAACAGGGTGACGTCAGTGCCACTGCGGGCGATTTCCGAGCCTTCCAGCGGGTGGAAATATTCCTGGTCTGGCACCTCGCCTTTCATGTTGTACATGAGCTCGTGTTCGTTGATGAATACCGGGTCGTCGCAGCGCACTGCGGACTTGAGCAGTCCATAGGCTTGGCGCGGATTGGATGGCGTCACCACGCGGATGCCCGCAACACCCATGAACACCTTTTCCATGCGTGCCGAGTGTTGGGCCCCCAGCTGGTGCGCCGTGCCACCGGGCGAGCGGATCACGATCGGCGCGGCGAGCTGTCCGCCCGACATGTAGCGCACCTTGGCGGCGGTGTTGAAGATCTGGTCCATGGCGAGCCACGCGAAGTTCACCGACATGATCTCCACGATGGGGCGCACACCGATGAAGGAGGCGCCGATGGCCAGACCAGTGAAGCCGTTTTCCGAGATGGGCGTGTCGATCACCCGTAGCGGGCCATATTTTTCATACAGGCCCTTGGTGGCCTTGTAGGTGCCGCCGGCCACACCGATGTCCTCGCCCAGGCAGATCACCATCGGATCGCGCGCCATCTCTTCGTCGTGGGCGCGGCGGATCGCCTCCCAGTACATCATCTCAGCCATGATTGCGTCCTTATGCGACTTTGCCGGTCAGCCAGGGCAGTTGCGTCTCCCGGTCCGCCAGCACGTATTTTTCCAGGTCCCTCACATCCGGTTCCGGGGACTCCTCGGCGAACCGGACCACCTCGTTCTCGATGTAGTCGTCGATCTCCTTTTCCAGCTTGTGGAATTCTTCCTGAGTCAGGGCGCCTGCCTCGATCAGCCGGTCGCGCAGGATGAAGATGGGGTCTCGCTTCTTCCACATTTCCTCCTCTTCCCGGCTGCGATAGGAGCGGGAATCGGACATCGAGTGGCCGCGGTAGCGGTAGGTGATGAGCTCGAGAAAATAGGGTCCCTTGCGCGAGCGGACGTAATCCACCGCGCGCCGGGCGTGTTCGTACACCACTTCCACGTCTTGGCCGTCGCATTGCGCGGATTCGATACCATAGCCGCACACACGCTTGTACTGGTCCACCACCGCGGTGGAGCGGTCGATGGCAGTGCCGATGCCGTAATGATTGTTCTCGCAAACGAACAGCACGGGCAGCTTGTACAGCGCCACCATGTTCATGGTCTCGTGGAAGGTGCCCTGGTTGTTGGCGGCATCGCCCAAAAAGCAGATGGCGATCTCGTCGCCGCCTTTCATCTGGATGCCCTTGCCGAGTCCCGCAGCCAGCGGGAAGGGCCCGCCCACCAGCGCATAGCCACCCATGAAGCGATGCTTCACGTCGAAGATGTGCATGGAACCGCCACGTCCCTTAGAGGAGCCGGTCTCCTTGCCGTAGAGCTCGGCCATCACTTCCTTGGGATCGGCGCCGCACTTGATGGCGTGGATGTGGTCGCGGTATCCCGTGATCACATAGTCATAGCCAGGACGCGCGGCTTCCATCACGCCGATGCAGCAGGCCTCTTGCCCGGGATAGAGGTGGAGAAAACCGCCGATCTTGCGCTCCATGTAGGCCTGGTAGCAGCGCTCCTCGAAGCGGCGCGCCAGCACCATCTCGCGCAGGACGCGTTTCTTGTCTTCCAGTTTCATACGCGGTTCCTTGACAGTTGAGTCCGATTCCTGGGCGCATCCGGCCGCTTAGGCACGGCGGATGCGAAAAAACTAGAGGGGAGACAGGGGCCGTGCCGTGATCGCGCTTCGGGAACGATTCGTTGTCGTGCGGCGGCGCTATTCGTGCCCCGGATTTGGCCCGAACAAAGTCTGCTATCATCGCCAAATCGTCCTGATGCGTCAAGTGATTCATCAGGATTTACATGCATTTACATGTGATTCCAAGGAGCACCCATGCTGCCCCGTCTCGCCCCGGACGCCGCGCCCGCCACGGAACAGCGACTAGCGCGTGCGCGGCATGTGCTAATGGTTCTGCCTGCGGGCATGGATCCTTTTTCGGCGCGCATTCCCTTCGCGGAAAGCTTGCAGCGCACCCTCGTGCGCCGGCGGGGCAAGCTTGCCGATCTCGGCCGTGATGCCATGACCAGCGAAACCACGACGGGCACGCTCGTGTCGTGGGTAATGCTGGATGACACGCGCCCAGTATTCGAACAACACACTTTGCTGCGCAAGGGCCTGGCCGCCTTGCTGGCGGAACGGCCAGAGGAGTTGACGCTGGCCATTTATGGCACGCCCGCCCAGCGTGCTCCTGCGGCGTGCCGCGCCGCCTATGTGGCTCTGGTCAATGGCGTGGCGCTTCCCAGCCACAAGAGCCGGGACAAACCCAAGGGACTTGTACGTGTTGTGCTGCACGGCTACGACGATCGCGCCGACCTGGCACGGGTGCGCGCGGTGGCGCAGGGCAACGCGCTCACCCGTTCGCTGACCCAGCTGCCACCCAACGAGCTCACCCCGGCCCTCTATCGCAGGCAGATACGCGCGCTGGCCCGCAGCCAGGGCTGGAAGGTCGAGGAATTCGATTTCGAGCGCCTGCGTCGGATGGGTGCGGGTGCCTTCTGTGCCGTGGCCCAGGGGAGTCTTGCGCGCGATGCCGCCGTGGTGCATCTCACCTATGCGCCGCGCGCCACCAAGCAGACCGTCGCCCTCGTGGGCAAGGGCATTTGCTTCGATACCGGTGGCCACAATCTCAAGCCTGCACGCCACATGCACGGCATGCACAAGGACATGAATGGTTCCGCCGTGGTGCTGGGCATTCTGCAGGCGGCGACACAACTGCGCCTGCCGCTGCGCATCGACGCCTGGTTGGCCATTGCTCAGAACCACATCAGCCCCGCCGCCTACAAGCAGAACGACGTGGTCACGGCGCTCAATGGCACCACCATCGAAGTGGTGCACACCGATGCCGAGGGGCGCATGGTGCTGGCTGATACCCTCACTTTGGCGGCCAGGCAGAAACCGGACTGGATGCTCGATTTCGCCACGCTCACCGGCAGCATGAAAGTGGCGCTGGGCAATCGCTACAGTGGCGTGCTGTCCAATTCCACGCAGCTTCTGGATGCAGCCATCGCTGCTGGCCAGGCGACGGGGGAACGGGTGTGCGCCTTTCCCATCGATGCCGATTACGAAGTAGCGCTGGAGAGCAAGGTGGCCGACATCAAGCAGTGCACCCTGGAAGGCGAGGCCGACCACATTCTCGCCGCGCGCTTTTTGATGCGCTTCACAGGCGACCGCCCGTGGCTGCACATGGATCTCTCGGCGGACGACTGCGAAGGCGGGCTGGGCGCGGTGGCAAGCGAGATCACTGGCTTCGGTGTGGCGTGGGGGGTGGAGATGCTCAGCCGGCTGTAGGCAATTTCCTCGCGCACGCAGACAGCCGCGAGGGCGACCCACGCCGCGCTATCCAACTTCAGACGATCCGCAGCACGATCTTGCCAGTGGTATGGCCTTCTTCGATCATGCGGTGGGCACGTGTTGCCTCCTCCAGGGGCAGGACATGGGACACCTTCACCTTGAGCTTGTCGGCTTCGACCAAGCGTGCGCCCTCTTCCAGGATGCGCCGCTGGTGCACCCGCTGCTCGTGCAGATTGAGGAGCGTGGGCGTGAGCATGAGCTCTTGCACCAGGGCAAGGTTGCGCAGCCGCGCGAGCCGGATGGCTTCCGCGGGACAGTCCATCTGCAAGAGGGTGACCACGCGCCCATAGACGCGTGTACAGGAGAAGGAACGGCAGAGGTTGGCGCCGCCCACCGTGTCCAGCACCACATCCACGCCGCGCCCATGCGTCCAGTCCAGCACGGCCTGGACGAAATCTGCATCGCGGTAGGCCACGACGCGTTCCGCGCCCAAATGGGTTACCCAGGCCGCCTTTTCCGGGGTGCCGACAGTCGTAATGACCGTGGCGCCGATCTGCTTCGCCAGCTGGATTGCGATGTGGCCCACCCCGCCCGCCCCGGCGTGGATGAGCACGCTCTGGCCTTCCGCCAGACACGTGCGATCCACCAGGGATTCCCAGGCCGTGATCAGTACCAAGGGCAAGGCGGCGGCTTCTTCCATGGTGACGTGGCGGGGTTTGAAGGCGACGTAGTCCTGGTGCACCACCGTGTACTCGGCATAGTTGCCCTGTTCGGCGCCCAGCCCGCCATTGAAGAAATAAACCTCGTCGCCAGGCGTGAAGCGGTGCACGTTGGCGCCCACCCGCTCCACCACGCCGGCGCCGTCGCAGCCCAGCACGCAGGGCAGGCGGTCGGGGTAGTAGGCGGCGGTCTTGCGTAGCTTGGTGTCCACAGGGTTCACCCCCGCCGCATGGAGTTTCACCCGGACGTAATCCGGACCCGGCAGTTCCGGCATAGGGATGTCCGCGAGCTCGAGCGTCTCGGGCCCGCCGGGAGCGGTCATGAGAATGGCTTTCATGGGGACGTCTCCGGTGAAGGGCAAAAGTGTATACGTGCCCGCCGGCGTTGTGAATTGCCGTTCCGCAATGTGGAATCAGCCTTTCGGCCCGAAGCGGCGCCACAGCCACTTGCGGAGCTTCCGCGCGATCTCCCGCAATGGCGGCGAGGGAATGTCTGTCTCGGTCTGGCTGAGGTGGGCGATGGTGCCGAACTCGGTGCGCATGCCGGCGGCAAATACCACCGCCGCACCCTCGCCGGACACGACCGAGGTCCCAGCGAGGACCACGTTGCGGCTATGGAGCATGGCGTCCTCGGTCGACGGTGCCGTATCACAGGCATGGGGCAGGGATTCGCCGGTGATGGTGGCGCTGTTGATGCGCAGGGAGAAGCTCGTAATGAGCCGGCAGTCCGCTGGCACCGCGTCGCCCTGCGCCAAGAGCAGGATGTCGCCGGGCAGCAGGGCTTCCGGCGGGATTTCGGTCACCACGCCGTCGCGGCGCACTTCACCCGGTGGGGCAGCAGACGCTTGAGGGCCTCGAGCGTGCGCTCGGCGCGGTATTCCTGCCAGAAGGAGAAGCTGCCATTGACCACGATGACGCCGATGATGGCCATGCCCAGGGTGGCCATGCCCTGGCCCGGTGCGCGCCATTCGGCAACGAAGGCGAGGGCGGCCGCCAGCCACAGGATCAGCGCGAAGAGGTGGACGAACTCCCGCAGCAGGCGCAGCAGCACAGACTCGCGCGCGACGGCTTCCACCCGGTTGGGGCCGAATTCGCGCAGGCGCCGCGCCGCCTCGGCCGCACTCAAACCGGCGGCGGTGCTGCCCAGGCTGGCGAGGGCCTGATCGATGTCGAGCTGGTGGATTTTCATGGCGGGGGACGCGGACGCCTCATGTTAAACTTAGCCGAAAAACCCCAACGAAAACTCCACTCATGTCCGGCAGCACCCTCGGCAAGCTGTTCTGCGTCACCAACTTCGGCGAGTCCCACGGCCCGGCCATCGGCTGTGTGGTGGACGGCTGCCCGCCGGGTATGGGCCTGTCGGCGGAGGACATCCAGCACGATCTGGATCGACGCAAGCCCGGCACTTCGCGCCACGTTACCCAACGCCGCGAGTCGGATACGGTGGAGATTTTGTCCGGCGTGTTCGATGGTAAAACCACGGGCGCGCCCATTGCGCTCTTGATCCGCAACGAAGACCAGCGCAGCAAGGATTACGGCAACATCGCCAACACCTTCCGGCCCGGGCATGCCGATTACACCTACTGGCAAAAATACGGCATTCGCGACTGGCGCGGCGGGGGCCGTTCCTCGGCGCGGCTCACCGCACCCACCGTGGCCGCAGGGGCCATCGCGCGCAAGTGGCTGAGGGAGCAATATGGCGTCGTCATTCGCGGGCATTTGGCCCAGATGGGGGAGAAAGAGATTCCTTTCGTGAGCTGGGACGAGGTGGAGCAAAATCCTTTCTTTGCGCCCAACAACGCCATGGTGCCGGAGCTTGCGGCCTATCTCGATGCTATCCGCAAGGAGAAGGATTCCGTTGGCGCCAAGGTGCGGGTGGTGGCGCATAACGTGCCTCCCGGCTGGGGCGAGCCTCTGTACGACCGGCTGGATGCGGATATCGCTCACGCCATGATGGGGCTCAATGCCGTCAAGGGCGTGGAAATCGGGGCCGGCTTCAAGAGCGTGACCCAGCGCGGCAGCCTGCACGGGGATGAGCTCACGCCCGAGGGCTTCCTGAGTAATCACGCGGGAGGCATTCTGGGGGGCATTTCCTCGGGGCAGGACATCGAGGTTGCCATCGCCATCAAGCCCACTTCTAGCATCGCCATTGCGCGCCGCTCCGTGGATCTGTCCGGCGCGCCGGTGCAGGTGGCCACCACCGGTCGCCACGACCCCTGCGTGGGCATCCGCGCCACGCCCGTCGCGGAGGCCCTGCTTGCCATCGTGCTCATGGATCATGCGCTTCGCCACCGCGCCCAGAATGCCGACGTGGTCACCCCCACGCCGCGTATCCCTGGTGACGTGAGCTGAGCGTATGGAGACTGACAAACGTCGGTGAAAGGCTATGCGTGGACCATCATGCCCGCGCAAGTGGGGTCCCGGCTGTCGCGGCCACGACTGCGCCCGCTTGGGGCGTGCGGCTTGCGCGTCCCTTGGCGGGAATGATGCGCGTCGTGATTGCCGTGTAAGCCGCAAGCCGCGTACCCATGCCCTCGATGCGGGATCGGCTATGCGCCCGGTATGAGGGCCTAGGCGTCATGCCCGGACGGCGGAAAGCGAGCGTGTTGCCAGCCCCCTGTCTTGGGCCCCTGCACGCGCGGGGATGAGAGAAACGAGTCACGGACTGACGCATTTCCCGCCAGTCATCCTCGATCAAGAGCTGTCCCGTTTGCCGGCATTCCAACGCGGCTTTGCGCCGGCGGTACGTCCCGTGATCCCAGCTTAGCCCCCGTATGCGAAGTCCACGTCCTAAACTGCCGTACTGGGAACTGTCCGGCTTCTATTTCTTTTACTTCACCTTCGTCGGCGTCATTTCCCCCTATTGGGGTCTCTATCTCAAGTCGCTTTCCTTCAGCGCCTTCCAGATTGGCGTGTTGATGTCGCTCTTTGCCGTGATGCGCATGTTCGCGCCCAATGTCTGGGGTCATCTCGCCGACCGGTACGGCAAGCGCGTGTTCATCGTGCAGATCGCCGCTTTCGCCAGCCTGATTGCCTTCGCAGGTGTCTTCCTGGGCACTGGCTTTTGGCTGCTGTTTGCATCCATGGCGCTGTTGAGTTTTTTCTGGAGCGCATCGCTGCCGCTGGTGGAGGCCACCACCCTGAGTCATCTCGGGGAACGCACCGACCGCTATGGCAGCATCCGCCTGTGGGGTTCGGTGGGCTTCATCCTGGCGGTGGTGGGGGTGGGCACGCTGCTTGACTACCTTCCCATCCACTGGTTGCCGGGCATCGTGTTCGCGACCCTGCTGGGCGTGGCCCTCTTGTCCCGTCATATTCCGGAAGCGGAGGTGATGTTCCACCCCGACGGGCACGATTCGGTTTGGCAGGTGCTGCGCCAGCCGCGCGTGCTGGCCCTGATCGCGGCCTGTTTCCTGATGTCTGCCGCGCATGGCCCCTATTACACCTTCTACTCCATCTATCTCGAGTCCCATGGCTACAGCAAGAGCGGCATCGGCTGGCTGTGGGCACTGGGCGTGATCTGCGAGATCGGGGTGTTTCTCTGGGCGGCGCGCCTGTTCGCGCGCTTTCATTTGGAAACGGTGCTCAAGGCGAGCTTCGCCTTGGCGGTGGTCCGCTTTCTCATCATCGCTTGGGGCGTGGGCGAGCCGCTGCTCATCCTGTTTGCCCAGACGCTGCATGCCGCCACCTTCGGCGCCTACCACGCCTCGGCCATCGCCCTGATCCATCGCTTCTTCCCGGGCCGCCTGCAAGCCCGGGGCCAGGCGATCTACAACAGCCTTTCCTTCGGGGCAGGTGGCACCTTGGGCAGCCTCTACGCCGGCTATAGCTGGGATGCTTGGGGCCCGGCCGTGACCTACACGCTGGCCGCCGGCTGTGCCTTGCTCGCCTTGCTGCTCCTGCTCTGGCAGCTCAAGCCGCGCCTGCCGCCGGGCTGATGGGCCATGGCGTCCCTGGCCGCACGGCATCGAGCCACGCCGGCACACGGCGATTGCTGCGCGACGATGCAATTGGCGCGACGAAGGTGAGTCTGGCGCCAAGATTGAAAGGCGTGTATCCCTCTTGACGATGCGTGTCGAAACGAATCCTTTGGAAGCCGCTTATGCCGTCCTGCTTGGAAATCGCCGGGACGGCGCCGGCGAAGTTCTGTGTATCCTCGTCAATGAAGCTGCCAAGATCGAGAGAGCCGGCCGTGGGCGCGAGCTTCGGTGAACAGGTGTTCGCGCAATGTGCTTCATCCTTCTTGGTTACCAATGACTCTCAGCCAACTTTACGAGTCGGTACGGCATCTTTTACGTGCGCTAATGACTTCCCCGCGACGCGGGGATCGACCTGCGCTTGCATCGAATGAAAAATAAGGCTATACGACTTCCCCGCGACGCGGGGATCGACCCCATCATCTTGCGCTCGAAAGGGGAGACGCTGTTATGAGTGTTGTCCGTTCGGTTTTACTTGCTGACACTGGCTGCATTGAAGGGGGATTGAATGGATAAAAGCAAGCTGATCGAAACCATCTTGGTCGAGGTCAAAGACCCGCAGCTTCGTGAACGACTGCTGGCCGAGGTTGCACAAGAAGGCGGCAAGAAAGATGGAAACGACTCTTTGTTGCTCAATGAACTTTCTAAACTGGGCATCGACCCGGAACAAGCCAAGAACTACGCCGGCTTTCATCTGAAGGTGGGTATTTTCATTGGTTATCTGGTGGGCGGCTTGTTCTTTATCGGCGGTGGACTGATTGCCTTGGTCAATCTGCTCTCTGGGAGCATTGCAGGCGCCTTGTTTCCAGGCTTCTTTGCCGCGATGGGTGCTTATGGACTGGCCTCCACGCGCAAGCTGTCGCGATTGAAGAAGAAGGTTTGAACCCGTAACCCGCAACCCGTGCAGTGAGAATATCGATGAAATCCTGGATGTTGTCGTTGTACCTGTTTTTTCTGCCGGCGCTTGTCTGGGCCGGCAATGTCGCGCCGCTGGGTCTGGAAGTGGGTGTGGTCGATCTGGCCACGGTCAAGGCCAAGCTCTCCGGCCAAACCCGGCTACGCGATGCCGGCACCAACAAATGGACCGGCGGGCCGATGCTCAGAAGCGATGGCGACGGGCTGGAGGTCGAGGGCTTGCAGGAAATCCTGTTCATTTTCGGGCAGGATCAAAAGCTCGACGGTGTGGTGATGACCCTGGGCAAAGACCGCCTGAAGGAAGTGCTGGCGGCGTTGCGCAAGAAATACAAAACCGTGCGTGAGAACATCCCCTTCGTCGGCGATACCTCCGCCACCTATCGCCAGGGCGATAGCCTGGTGCGGGTGGAAGCGCCGCATCTGTCGTTTTCGATGGAGGTGCTTTATTTGTCTCAACGGCTGAACGAAGCCTTCAACAAGGGCTCCAGCGCCGAAGAGGTAGAACGCCGCCGCCGGCAGGCGGAAAAATTCTGAGCGGGGCGGCGATGCGCAAACTGATGCTTTGGACGCACCGCATTCTGACCGCGCTGCTCGTCCTGCTCTCTCTCAACCTGATCTGGCAGGGTAGCCTTGAAATCAGCGCCACCACGGGGTTGGTGCAAGGCTCGGAATTCGGCATGCTGATCACGCTCGCCAACCAGATGGGCGGCGTGCGGGTCTGGCTCGGGACGTTCGCGCTGTGGCTGATGACTCACCCTGGTTTGACGATGCGAAAGGAAAACCCATGAACCTGAAGATTCGACTCCTTGGTTTTCTCACGGCTGTGTTCCTTGTCGTGACACTACCCGTCCGCGCCGACGAGCTTGACCGCTGTTTCGATTTACTCCAGGCGCAAGACTACGCCCGCGCCCAGGCGCTGGCCGAATCCCTGACGCGCAGCCAGCCTAGCCGCCTGACTTTCCTTTGCCTCGGGCGCGCGCTCAAAGCCCAAGGGCAGTTTCGCGCGGCGCTTTTCGCCTTTCAGGAGGCGGAAAAACGCTCGCGCAGCCAGGAAGAATTGGCCGTCATCTACAACTGGCTCGGTTCGACGTATGATGATCTCGGAGATCTCGACAATGCCCTCTACTACACCCAGCGTGCACTGGGGCTTTCCCGTGCGATCAAGGACCGCAAACTCGAGGCCAACAACCTCAACAACCTGGCGTCGATCATGAAGGACAAAGGCGAGCTCGATCAGGCGCTGCGCTATTACGAGGAATCCCTCCGGCTCAAAGATACCGATGCGGAAAAGGCGCCGACCTGGAACAACATCGCGTCGATCTACTACCGGCGGGGCGATTTTGCCAAGGCGGCTGAATACATCGAGCGGGCTGTTGCGGCGCTCCGCCGCGCCGGAAACTACCATGAAATGGGGCGCCACCTCATCAACCTTGCTGACGCTTACCGGTCTCTCAAGCGCTTCGAGGCCGCCCAGCGGGTGCTGGATGAGGGCCTTGCCGTCGTGCGCAAAGTCGGTGACCGTTCCTGGGAGGCTGACGGGGTATGGATTCAGGCCCAGCTCCTGCGCGATCAGGGCAAGCGCCAACTGGCACGCGAGCAGTTCGAAGCGGCGGCGCGGCTATACGATGTGCTGGGGCAGGCTGGAACGGCTCAGGCGGTGCGCGCCGAGCTCAAGGCGATGGTCGAGGCGGGGCTGGTGGAGCGGGTCTATGCCGGCATCGAGATCGGCGCGAAAGGGGTGAAGGCGCTCGCCATGCGGCTGCGTTTCAATGACACGGGCTTTTATGATGCCCAAACCCTCTTTCGACGCAGCCTCAATCCCACCGCGATTGCCGGCATTCGCGCAACGGGCGCGCTGACCCCGGAAGCCATCGAAGAGACCGCGCAGGCGGTTAAAACCCTGGTCGATGAGATGCGCGCGCGCAATCACGCGCCGCTGGTGATCGCCGCTTCCAGCGCCTTCGAGGGGGTGGCCAACCGCGAGGAACTGGCCAGCCGCATCGCTTCGCTCGTGCCCGAGTTGCCCCCCCTCAATGCCAATCTGGGCAAAGCGGTGCTGTTTATCGATGCGCGTCAAGAAACGCTTTTCGGCATCCTGGGCGCGATTCCCCCGGCTTTCCTGGAGAAGGGCCTGCTCGTCGATGTCGGCAGCGGCAACACGAAGATCGGCTACGCGACGAGGGATGCGGTGAAGAACACGCCCGAGGTGCAAAGTTTCGCCTTGCCTTTTGGGACGGTGACCCTCACCGAAGCGGCGGCCGCCGGCAAAGCCTTTGGCTCGGCGGCACAGGCTGCGCTGCGCCGCACGGCGCTTCCCCAGCTCAAAGCCGAAGTCGCGCGCCGTCCGGCCTATGCCAACCGTGAGCCCGTGGTTCTCGTTGGCGGGGCCGCGTGGGCGGCGGCAACCATGCTGCACCCTGAGCAGGCCAGACAATCTTTCGTGGAGCTGCGCTTGAAGGAGATTGCTCAACTGCGCGAGCGATTGGAAAAGAATCCGAACACCCCGCTCGCGCCACCGCTGGATGCCATCGCCGATGCGGAAGACCGTGCTGCGGCGGAAAAAGAGTTACGCGCGGTGCGCGATACCTTCGGTCGGGAAAACCTGATGGCCGGGCTTGTCCTGCTCGAATCGATCGGGCAAACCCTGGGCTGGAAAGACAAGCCGCTTTACTTCGCGCGCCACGGCACCTGGCTCGGTGGCTTGATCCAGGTGTTGGGGGTGGCGATCGAGAAAAACGCGCCGGCGCAGCCGGCCAAAACGGGCCGTGCGCCCGCCAATGACCCCGCCTGGCGGCAGGCGGCTTGATCATCGTTCAAGGAGGAAGAAAAAATGGGAGGATTTTCCGGGATGTTCTGGATGATGGGCCTCGTGCCGCTGTTGGGCTTGGCGGCGCTGGCGACGGCGGTGTGGCTGGGGGTGCGCGCGGCGCGTCAGGCGCCCCTACCACCGGTGGCCGAGGCGGAGGCGGCTTCCGATGGCAACCTGAAGACGCTTTCGCATGTCGCTTACGGTTTGGCTGCAGCGGCGCTGGTTTTTCCTATCACCGCGATTGCCGCGTTGATTCTGGATTACGTCAAGCAAAGCGAAGCGGGGGAGAGCTGGCTGGCAAGCCACATCCGCTGGCGCATCCGGACTTTTTGGTTCGGGCTTTTGTGGTCGGCACTGGGCCTGCTTACCTTCTTTGTGTTCGGGCTGGGCTGGCTGATTCTCATCGGCACGGGCATCTGGTGGATTTATCGCATCGTGCGCGGCTGGGTGTCGTTGTTCGACCGGCGACCGATGCCGGTGGGCTAACCAGCCGTGCATGGGGGTGGTCGGCTGCATGGGGCCCCTTGTGGCCGCGTGAGCGGACATCCAGGCCCGGGTGGCCACTGGCTGCCACCGTTTGCTGGGCCGCGGCTCATGCGTCCGTGTCGTCCCCGGACGCATTGCTCTTCCCCCGTAAAATCCAGTACAATCCTGCGCTTTTCCGGTCTGGCCGGAAAGTTTCCTCGAACCTTGCCTGCACCGTGCGCACCGCGGCAGGCTTTAACCACAAGGAGCGTGCATGCGACATTACGAGATCGTCTTCATCGTCCATCCGGACCAAAGCGAGCAGGTGCCGGGGATGATCGAGCGTTACAAGGCCACCATCACTGGCCGCAACGGCCGTATCTACCGTCTGGAGGACTGGGGGCGGCGCCAGCTCGCCTACCCTATCCAGAAAGTGCACAAGGCCCACTACGTACTCATGAACATCGAATGCGACCAGGAAACCCTGGACGAGCTGGAACATGCATTCAAGTTCAACGATGCGGTGTTGCGCCACCTCATCATCCGCATGAAGGGCCCAGTGACCGAGCCTTCGCCCATGATGAAGGAAGAGAAGGCCAAGGCTGTGTCCACGGGCGATAAGCCGGAACCCGCCGCGGAAGCGGCGCCCGCGGCCAGCGCCTGAGGTGACGAGCAACCGGACGCGCATCAGCGGCCGGATCGCCGACAAGGATAGTCTGCGCCACACGCCGGCCGGCGTGCCAGTTTTGACCTTCACCCTGGTACACCGATCGGAACAACCGGCAGGGGTGGGCAAGCGCAAGGTGGAATGCGTGATCCCGGCCGTGGCGTTCGAGGCCCTGGCCGAAACCATTGCCCGGTGGCCGCGCGATGCGCAGGTGGAAGTGGAAGGCTATCTGGCGAGAAAGAGCCGCACGGAGGCGCAACTTACGCTCTACGTGCAAACCATCGAATTGACCGAATAGAGGTGAACCATGTCCCGGCAAATGTTCAAGCGTCGCAAGTACTGCCGTTTCACGGCGGAAGGCATCAAGGAAGTGGATTACAAGGATGTCAATCTCCTGAAGGACTTCATCAGCGAGACGGGCAAAATCATTCCCGCCCGCATCACCGGCACCAAAGCGCGCTATCAGCGGCAGCTGTCCACGGCCGTGAAGCGGGCGCGCTTTTTGGCGCTACTGCCCTACACCGACCAGCACTGAGGAGTCGAGCCATGCAAGTGATTCTGATGGAGAAAGTCCACAAGCTGGGCCAGCTCGGCGATGTGGTCAAGGTGAAGGACGGCTACGCCCGGAATTACCTGATTCCCCAAGGCAAGGCAAAGCGCGCCACGGAGGCCAACCTCAAGGCCTTCGCCGAGCGGCGCGCCGAGCTGGAGCGGCAGGAGGCGGAGAAGCTGGCCGCCGCCCAGGCCCGTGCCGCCCAACTGGAAGGCATGATCGTTGAAATCGGCCAAAAGGCCGGCGTGGATGGCAAGCTGTTTGGCTCCGTGGGGACGGTGGACATCGTCGAGGCCCTCAAGGGCAAAGGCATCGCTGTGGCCAAGTCCGAGATTCGCATGCCGGCTGGCCCCATCAAGGCCGTCGGCGAATATCGGGTAGAGCTGGTCCTGCATACGGACGTGCACACGGCGATCACGGTCACCGTTGTGCCCCAGTGAGGCTTGTCGCGGCGCCGGCAAAAAAAGGGCTGCCCCGTGCAGCCCTTTTTGCTGGGTGCGGGCTATACTATCGAGGCCGACGAAAGCTGGGACAGTTATTGAGCTTTACAGTAGGTGACAGGCTGCGTAGGCGGACCGTCATTCCCGCGCAAGCGGCAATCCAGAATAATCCAGGCATTTTCTTGGGCTCCCGCCTTCGCGGGGACGACGCAAAGGCGTCATCGGCTTACCCAGCGCTCAATAGGCGTTGACCGTCCTGCCCACGAAAGGTAGCGCCCAGGGTGTCTTGACTGGGCATGCTCGTCTGTCGATTCCGGCTTGTGCTTCGCTCGCCTGGCCTGAGACAGGCCGCCACACCCACGTTGGCGGCAACGAAACATTCCACGGGTGTAGTCCCCGTCCCGGCGTGCGCGCGGACGACGGAAATGTGACGCACGGAGCTTACTCTCGATAGGTGCATCGGTCTTGACAACGATCGGGCCGGTGCTTGGGGCGGGTTGCGCCTTCCACCAGCGTTTTTTGCTTCCATGGGTGATCAACAGTTCGACGCCATTAAACTCCCGCCCCACTCGGTGGAGGCGGAACAGGCCGTGCTCGGTGGGCTGCTTCTGGAGAACGGTGCCTGGGAGCGGATTGCCGATCTCATCAGCGAAGAGGACTTCTATCGCTACGATCACCGCCTCATTTACCGTTATATCGCGCGGCTTTTGGAGGGAAACAAGCCGGCGGACGTGGTGACGGTGGCCGAGGCCCTGGAAAACGCCGGTGAGCTGGCGACCATCGGCGGGCTCGCCTATCTGGGGGCCTTGGCGCAGAACACGCCGTCTGCCGCCAATATCCGCCGCTATGCGGAGATCGTGCGCGACCGTTCCATCATGCGGCGGCTGGTGGAGGTAGGCACGGCCATCGCCGATTCGGCCTATAGCCCGGGCGGGCGCTCCGCCTCCGAGCTGCTCGACGACGCCGAGGCCAAGGTGTTCCACATCGCTGAGATGGGTAACCGGGGCAAGCAGGGCTTCAGCGAAATCCAGCCCTTGCTCACCCAAGTGGTGGAACGCATCGACATGCTGTTCCAGCGCGAAAACGCCAGCGATGTCACGGGCATCCCCACCGGCTACGCCGATCTGGACCGCATGACCTCGGGCTTGCAGCCGGGCGACCTGATCATCGTCGCCGGTCGACCTTCCATGGGCAAGACCGCGTTTTCCCTCAATATCGCCGAGCATGTGGCCCTGGATGCGCGCCTGCCGGTTGCGGTGTTCTCCATGGAGATGGCGGGTACCCAGCTGGTGATGCGCATGATCGGTTCGGTAGGCAAGTTGGACCAGCATCGCGTGCGTACCGGTCGCCTGCATGACGAGGACTGGCAGCGCCTCACCTATGCCGTGGGAAAGCTCAACGACGCGCCCATCTACATCGACGAGACGGCAGCGCTGACGGCCCTGGAACTGCGGGCGCGCTCGCGCCGCTTGCATCGTCAGTGTGGTCGGTTGGGACTGATCGTGATCGACTATCTGCAGCTCATGTCGGGTAGCGGCCAAGGCGAGAACCGGGCCACGGAAATCTCCGAGATCTCCCGCTCGCTCAAGGCTCTTGCCAAGGAGCTGGAGGTGCCGGTGATCGCGCTATCCCAGCTCAACCGCAGCCTAGAGCAGCGCCCCAACAAGCGGCCGGTGATGTCGGATCTGCGCGAATCGGGCGCCATCGAACAGGATGCCGACGTCATCTTGTTCATCTACCGCGACGAGGTGTACAACCCGGAAACCCCGGACAAGGGCATCGCCGAGATTATCATTGGCAAGCAGCGCAACGGACCCATTGGCACCGTCAAGCTTGCTTTCCTGGGCGAGTACACCCGCTTCGAGAATCTGGCCCATCCGGGCGCCTACTGATCCCACACTGGGGTGTCTGCCGCGGTCGCCAGCCATCCGCGTTTCACCATGTCCCGTATTGCCTCGTCCCGTCCTCTCACCGCGCTCGTTCATCGTGATGCGCTGGCGCACAATCTGCGGCGCGTCCGTGAGGCCGCACCGACCGCCCGCGTCCTCGCGGTGGTGAAAGCCAATGCCTACGGTCATGGTCTGATCACCGTGGCGCGGGCCTTGGTGGAGGCCGATGGTTTCGGCGTGCTGGGACTCGACGAGGCTGTGCGTCTGCGCGAGGCGGGCTTTGCTCATCCCATCCTGTTGTTGGAAGGGCCGTTCGCCGCCGAGGATCTGGTCGAGGCGGCGCGCCTGGGGCTTGCCATCGTGGTACACAGCGAAGAGCAGCTCAGCATGCTGGAGACCACGCCGCTGACGCGACCGTTGGATGTGTTCCTTAAGGTCAACACCGGCATGAACCGCCTGGGGTTCGCACCGGAAGCCTTCGCCGCCGCGCGGGCACGCTTACTCGCTTCGCAACGCGTCGGACGGATCACCTGCATGACCCATTTCGCCACGGCGGACGAGCCGGCGGGGCTGGGCGCACAGTTCGCCCGTTTCCGCGCCCTCATCGGCGCCACGATGCCTTTCAGTGCGGCCAATTCCGCGGCCCTGTTGCGCTATCCCGAGACTCATGGGGACTGGGTGCGTCCCGGCATCATGCTCTACGGCGCCTCGCCGTTTGCCGACGTGTCGGCAGCGGCGCTGGGCCTGCGGCCGGCGATGAGTCTGGTCTCGCGCATCATTGCCGTGCAGCGGCTGCGGCGCGGCGACGCCGTGGGCTATGGCGCGAGCTTCGTGGCGTCGGATGATATGCGGGTCGGCATCGTCGCTTGCGGCTATGCAGACGGCTATCCGCGCCACGCGGGTACCGGCACGCCGGTCCTGGTGGCTGGCCAACGCAGCCGCACCGTGGGGCGGGTGTCCATGGACATGCTGTGTGTGGATCTGACGAATTTGCCTGACGCCGGCGTGGGGACGCCTGTCACCCTTTGGGGACAGGGGCTGCCGGTGGAGGAGGTGGCGCAGGCCGCGGGGACCATCAGCTACGAGTTACTCACCGGACGCGCCGAGCGCGTGCCCCTGGTGGAGGCGTAAACATGGCGAAAGCCAAGACCGTCCATATCTGCACCGAGTGCGGTGGCCAGAGCGTGAAGTGGCAGGGCCAGTGCCCCCATTGTGGGGCATGGAACACCCTGGTGGAAACCCGGGCCGAGACGTCCGCGCCGGCGACACACCGCTATCGAGCCCTCGCTGCCGATGGCCGCTTGCAACGCCTGGCTGAGGTGCAGGCCGCGGAGGCGCCGCGCTGGTCCACGGGTGTGGCGGAACTGGACCGGGTGCTGGGTGGCGGCCTGGTGCCGGGGGCTGTGGTGCTCCTGGGAGGGGATCCTGGTATCGGCAAATCCACCTTGCTGTTGCAGGCGCTCGCCCACATCAGCGGCGAGCGGCAAGTGCTCTACGTGACCGGTGAGGAATCGGCCCAGCAGGTGGCCCTGCGCGCGCGGCGCCTGGCGCTGGATGCCACGCGGCTCACGTTGCTCGCGGAGATCGCGCTGGAACCCATTCTCGACACCCTGCGCAGCCATGCGCCACAGGTGGCCGTGATCGACTCCATCCAGACACTCTATTCCGAGGCCTTGCAATCGGCACCCGGCAGCGTGGCCCAGGTTCGGGAATGCGCCGCTCAGCTCACTCACCATGCCAAGCAGACAGGCACGGCGGTTTTCCTGGTGGGCCATGTCACCAAGGAAGGGGCCCTCGCTGGCCCCCGCGTGCTGGAGCACATCGTGGACACCGTGCTCTATTTCGAAGGCGACACCCATTCCAGTTTCCGTCTGGTGCGGGCTTTCAAGAACCGCTTCGGGGCGGTGAACGAGCTCGGCGTGTTCGCGATGACGGAGAGGGGCTTACGCGAGGTGAGCAATCCCTCGGCCTTGTTTCTGTCCCACCATGGGCGAGACGTGGCGGGCTCCTGCGTCCTGGTCACCCAGGAGGGCACGCGCCCGCTCCTCGTGGAGGTACAGGCGCTGGTGGACGAGGCCCATGCCCCCAATCCACGCCGGCTCGGGGTGGGGCTGGAACAGAACCGGCTGGCCATGCTGCTGGCGGTGCTGCACCGCCACGCCGGCATCGCCTGCTTCGACCAGGATGTGTTCGTCAATGCCGTGGGCGGGGTGCGCATCAGCGAACCGGCGGCCGACCTGGCGGTGCTGCTGGCCATCGTTTCTTCCCTCCGTAACCAGCCGCTGCCGCCCAAGCTGGTGGTGTTCGGCGAAGTGGGGCTGGCAGGCGAAGTGCGTCCCGTCCAGCGTGGCCTTGAACGCTTGAGGGAAGCGGCTAAACTGGGCTTTGAGCGCGCCATCGTGCCGCGCGCCAACGTTCCCCGCCAGCCGCCCGCCGGCCTCGAAATCCTCGCCGTGGAGCGAGTGGAAGAGGCGGTTGCCAGCCTGCGGCAGGGATCCTAGAATGACGACGTAATAATGCCGTCATGCCGGCAGGTGCTTTTCCGGCGCTGAGATCGATCGGCTTGCGTGACATACAAATGCATCTAGGCATGGGGCAGCCGGCTTCAACCCACCAGAACCTGCGTGCGGAATGCGCGGCATGGACCGATGCCGGCCTTCTGCGTCGCAACAACGAGGACGCCTTGGCATGGGACGCCGAGGCGGCTCTGTTCCTGGTCGCCGATGGCATGGGCGGCTGCAATGCGGGCGAGGTGGCGAGCCGGCTCGCGGTGCGCACGGTGCTATCAGAGTTCCGCCAGTTGCCTCTGTCGCTGCCGGCGCGGGAGGGCTGCGCGCCGGTGCTGAGCCAGCCTGCGATGCGACTGTGCACGGCCATCCTCAAGGCCAACCGCGCCGTCTTCGAAGCCAGTCTGCAGGAGCCGGAATACGCCGGCATGGGCACCACCTTGGTGGCCGTGCTCTTTTATGGCCAGCGTGCCATCATCGCCAGCATCGGAGATTCCCGCGTTTACCGCTATCGTGGCGGGCAGCTGGAACAGCTCACCGTGGATCACACCGTGTTGCAGGAGCAGATCGAGTTCGGTCTGCTCACCCCTGAGCAGGCGCGCCTCATGGGCGGGCGAGGCCTGATCACGCGGGCACTAGGGGTCGAACCAGGGCTGGAGGTGGATGTGCAGGAACAGACGCTCTTGCCTGGTGATCTCTATCTGCTGTGCACCGACGGCCTGTTCGACATGATTGCAGATGCCGACATCGGATCAATCCTCGCGGCCAACGCCGGTGACGTGCAGGCGGTGGCGCGCGAACTGGTCGCAGCCGCCAACCGGGCCGGCGGCTACGACAATGTCTCCGTCATCGTGGTGCGTCTCGTCTGAGCCAGCCATGTCCAGACTCATCATCGTCGATATCAGCGGCAATGCGCTCGGCGAGCGCGTGCTTAACCAGGAACGCATCCGCATCGGCCGCCGCGCCGACAACGAACTCGTGCTCGACGATCTCTCCGTCAGCAACGAGCACGCGCTGGTGATCACCATTCGCAACGATTCTTTCATCCAGGACTTGAACAGCATGAATGGGGTGCGCGTGAACGGCCGCCTCATCCGTCATCACCATCTCCAGGACGGAGACGAGGTCACGATCGGCACGTTCACCCTGCGCTACGTGCACGAGCCCTGGGTGGAACCGGCGCCTTCTTGGCGTGCGCCTGACACTGGCCCGCTCAAGGAGGAGACGGTGCGGGCGGTGGCACCGCAAGCGGGCGATACCCTGTTTCACGTGGCGGTTCCCAGCGACCTTCCCTTGACACGCGAACTCGTGGACACGGCGGTCGAGGGGGGTGCTGCAATCGAGTGTGCTACTGTGCTGCTGGGTGAGGCTCGGCCCAGTGGGCTCGGGCATTTGCGCCTGTTGGCCGGTCCGGGCGCGGGGCGGGAGACGGCCCTGACCCGCGCCGTTACCACCCTGGGCAAGCCCGGCATTCAGACGGCCATCATTAGTCGCCGCGGCGGCAGCTATTTCCTGACTTTCGCGGAAGGTGACAGCTATCCCCAGGTCAATGGCGTGGAGGTGGGTGCGGCGCCCCATCCCCTGAAGGATCATGACATCCTGGACGTGGCCGGCACCCGCTTGGAATTCTTCTATCGTTGATGCCCATTTCAGCGGGCGCGGCTGCGCGCCGCCATCTCCGCCTTCACCGCCCGATAGATGGGACCCCAGATGGGATGGCCTTCCTCGGTGGCGTCGAGGGTGAACTGGGGATCGAGCTCGAAAATGCGCCGGAACTCGTCGCGGCAGGCCCGTTCCTGACCTGACGAGCAGTAAATGAAGGCCAGGTATTTGCGCGCCGCGACTTTGTCTGATTGGAAGGTGAGGCCCGCATCCAGCGCATCGTTGAGGTTCTTCTGGGCCGCCTTGTAATTGCCGTCCTCGTACTGGCTGATGCCCGTCGAAAGGAGCTTCTCCGCCTTGCGGGGCGCGAGCTTGTCCACACCCAGCTCGCGCGCGGTCTGGCTGGCACAACCAGCGGCCAGACATGCGGCCAGAAGCAAGGGAATCCAGCGTATCTCCATCATGGGTCTGTCCTATTTGTTGAACTTGTACTTGATCTTGTAGGTGCCGCCCGCTTCCACGCGCATGGTCTGGGAATAGGGGGCAAAGGTCTGGTTGACGACCAAGATGGTGTGGTCCCCCGGCGGCAGTTTGATTTCCCGCAGGGGCGGGCTCACGCCCTGGCGCACGCCATCCACGAATACCTCGCCCCAAGGGGCGATGGCGAGCTGCAAGGTTCCGCTGGCCGTAATGGGTGTGGCGGCTTCTTCCACCACGCGCGTTTGCGCCGTGGAGGTGAGGGGCGCAGCCTTGAGTCGTGCAGGGGCCGCTGGCTTTGCCTGGCGTTCCGGCGTCGGTTGCGGTCGGGCGCTGACGGCCGCGGGTTCGGAGCGTTCCTCGCGGCGGGCGTCGGGCGGGGTTGCCGGCGTCGTTTGCCCGGGCGCGGTGGCGAGTGCGTGGGGCGGTGCGGCGGCTGCTGGCGCGGCCGGAGATTGCACTGGCGCGGCTGGTTGCGCGGGGGCGCCCGCTGGCGCTGGGGACCCCGGCGATCGGCTCAGGACCACGGCCACGAACACGGCGAAAAGCAGGGGCACGCCCGCGAGCAGCGCCCAGCGTGGCCAGTGGACGGCGGAGATGCCTGGCGCGGGCGTCGGGGCCGCAGGCGCGCCATCGTCGCTGAGACGGGCGATCACTTGGGTGGCATCGCCTAGGCTGTTGCGCGGCGTCTTGCGGCGCTCCATGGGTGCTGCCGGCGGCGTTTCGCCGGGGGCAGGGATTTGCAGTGTCTTGTACTTGCGTAGGTCGCGCGCCATTTCCTTGGCCGTCTGGTAGCGCGCGTCCGGATGCTTGGCCAAGGCCTTGAGGACGATGTAATTGAGGGAATCCGGCACGTTCTGGTTGAAGGCTTTGGGCGGGATGGGCTCCTCGTTGAGAATCTGATACATGATGGCGCTGATGTTGTCGCCCACGAAAGGCGTCTTGCCCGTGAGCATTTCGTACAACACCACGCCCAGCGAGAAGATGTCCGAGCGGCCATCCACCGTCTGCCCCACCACCTGCTCAGGGGACATGTATTTGGGTGAGCCCATGACCATGCCGGCCATGGTGCGCGAGGCGGACGAAACTTGGGCGATGCCGAAGTCCGTGATCTTGACCATGCCGTTCTTCATCACCATGATGTTGGCCGGCTTGATGTCGCGGTGCACGATGCCGTGCTCGTGGGCGAAGGCGAGCCCGTCGCATACCTGGGCGGCGATGTGTACCACCTTGTCCAAGGGCAGGACCACGCCGGAATCGAGAATTTCCCGCAGTTCCTTGCCTTCCAGGAACTCCATGGCCATGTAGGCCACGCCTTCGGCACGGCCCACGTCGTAGATGGTGACGATGTTGGGGTGGTTGAGCTTGCCCGCGGATTGCACCTCACGCTGGAACCGTTTTTCGAAAGTTTCCAGCTCGTCGCGGGAGAGGTCGAGATTGATCGTCTTGATGGCCACGGTGCGGTCGATCAGAGGATCCACCGCCTTGTACACCACACCCATGGCGCCTTGACCCAGCTCCTCAACGACGATGTAACGACCCAGCTTTTCGATGACCATGGCGGACAATGCCTTGTTGTGCGCCGGCACGCGGGCGCGGCAAGTGAAGGTACTAACGGTAGTTTTTCCCGCTGGCCGATGTCAAGCGCGGCAAAGTGCCCCTTATCCCCCGGCTCAAGTCCGGCAGTTTCCGGCCGTTAACGGCTGCCATGCGCCATCTGTCGGTCCCTCTTGGGGAAAACCGGCTGGCGCAAGCTTCATGCCCATAGCGTCAAAGTGAACAAAAAGTTAAGCCCAGCCGCATGCGCGCGACAGTAATATCCTGCAAGGAAAAGTGGGGGCCGGTCTTGGGCAGGGGCGCCGCCCGCGGCGGGCAGCCAGATACGGGACAGCGTAAGAGATGAAAATCCGGAATGCCTTGACCATCGCCAGCCTGAGCGATGCAGGCTTGGTGCGCAATTTCAACGAAGACAGCGTGGCCGTGGACGAGGACATCGGCCTGGTCGTCGTGGCCGATGGTATGGGTGGCTACAAGGCCGGCGACGTGGCGGCGGGTATGGCCACCATGATCGTCGGCAACGAGCTGAAGGCCCAGCTCGGTGAGGGGCGCTCCAACGGCAACCCGGTGTCTGCCGAGGCGATCCGAGCCGCAGTCAACCGCGCCAACCAGTCCATCTACCACGCGGCCCACAACCGGGCCCAGTTCCAGGGCATGGGTGCGACCTTGGTGATGGCCCTGTTCCATGACGACATGGTGGCCATTGCCCATGCCGGCGATTCCCGTGCCTATCGGCTGCGCCACGACAAGCTGGAGCAGCTTACGGTGGATCATTCCCTGCTGCAGGAGCAGCTGGAAATGGGCCTGATCAGTGCCGAGGATGCGCGCGTATCCCACAACCGCAATCTCGTCACTCGCGCTCTGGGCGTGAACCAGAACATCGTCGTGGACGTGCGGCAGGAGCGCGCCTTGCCGGGCGACATCTATCTGCTCTGCACGGACGGACTCAACGACATGGTGGACGATGCAGACATCGAGCTGGCCATGGTCTCGTTGCAAGAGAACATTCCGCTACTGGTAAAACAGCTGGTGATCATGGCCAACGACAACGGCGGTCATGACAACATCTCGGTGGCCGCGATCCGGGTGGATCGTCCCTTCCCCGCGCGCCGGGGCTTCTGGGGGCGGTTCTTTTCCGCCTGGCGGCGCGGCTGAGGAGGATACATGGCGAAGCTGGTCTTAAGCCTCAATGGCACGGTGCTTGGCAACTACTTCTTGGAGAAGGAGCGTTTCGTGATCGGGCGTCGGCCCAACTGTGACATCCAGATCAACGATCAGGGCGTGAGTAAGGAGCATGCGGTGATCCTCACCGTGGGCAACGACCAGATCCTGGAGGATCTGAAGAGCACCAACGGCACTCTGGTGAACGGCCGCCGCATCGAGCGGCACATTCTGCAGAATGGTGATGTGATCGAGGTGGGCCGCTACAAGATCAAGTACGTGAACCAGAAGGCGTTGCCGGACATGGATTTCGACAAGACCCTGCTGATTCCCGCCTTCGATCGCACCCGGCTCAAAGAGGCAGGGGTGGAGCTGGCGATCAACGCCGGGCTGCAGGTGGAGACCGCGGTAGCCACTGCACGTGCCGTCAAGAACGTGTTTCCGCTGGGGGCGGTGCGCTTACTGTCGGGGGCAGGCGCGGGGCAAGAAATCGAGCTTTCCCGGCCCATCACGGCCTTCGGTCGGCCTGGCAACCGCGCCATCATCAGCCGCAGGCCCCATGGCTATTTCATCACCCATGTCAGTGGCCGGCGACCGCCGTTGGTCAACGGACGCAGCATCGGAGTCGAACCCCAGGCCCTGGACAATCTCGATCAGATCGAGATCGACGGCGAGAGGCTGCAATTCTTCCTCAAGTGACGCCTTGGGCGTCGAGAATCTGGCCGCTCACGCCCCGGCTATCCGGCCCCATGAGATACAAATAGGCGGGCATGATCGCTTCGGGCCGCGGCAACGTGTGGGGTAGCTCTGCGGGGTGGGTCTTGCGCCGCTGCGGCGATTGCACCGGTCCGGGCACCAGCGCATTGATGCGCACCTGGGGCGTGATTTCCAGCTCCTGGGCCCAGGTCTTCACCAAGGCTTCCAGGGCCCACTTGGCGACCCCGAAAGCGCCCCAGTAAGCGGTCGGTTTGCGGCCATGGGTGTCCGAGGTCATCAGCACCGAGGCATCGGGTGCCGCCTTGAGCAGGGGCAGACAGGCTCGGGTGAGGGCGAAGGGCGCCACCAGATTCACGCGCAAAATACCTAGCCATTGTTCCAGCGTTTCCAGCGCGAGCGGCGCCAACGCATCCAGCCGCGACGCGTTGTGCAAAATCCCATCCAGCCGCCCCAGCTGGCCCTCGATGGCATCGGCCATCTGCTCGAAATCCCGGTCGCCGGCCTGCTCCAGATCGAGCGTGAACAACACCGGCTCGGGGTGGCCGGCATCCGCGATGAGATCGTAGGTGGCGTTCAAGCGCTGCTCATTGCGACCCAGGAGGATCACCGTGGCGCCATGGGCGGCGAAGCTCAACGCCGCGGCCTGGCCGATGCCTTGGCCCGCGCCGGTGACGAGGATGACCCGGTCCTTGAGCAGGTCGGGCGGGGCTTGGTAGGAATTCATGGGGACTCCAGAATGTGGCGCGCGCATTGTACTCCACTTCGCACTGCGCCCTCGATGGTGGCCGGGTAGTCGGCCTCGCGCCTGCCGGTGCCCACCCAGTCGCCGGCCAGGAACAGACCGGCAAGCGGCGTGCGCGCTTCGGGACGCAGAAGGTTCGGCGTGCAAGCGAAGGTGGCGCGTTTTTCGGCTATCACCCAGACGTCCTGGGGTGGGGCGCAAATGCCGAGCTCATCGCATAGCTGCCGGGTCACGGCCTGGCCCAGATGCGTGTGGTCCAGCGTTTCGTGGGGGCCGTGGGCGCTGATCACCACCGCCAGCAGATTGGCAGGACCGGTGAGCTGGCCGCGGTCGAACACCCACTGTCCCGGCCCGTGCAGAAGTCCCACCATGGGCGCGTCGAGCCGGACCTGCTCCCGGTAGCGCAGATAGAGGGTGTAAATGGGCTCATACTCGAGTCTGCCAAGGCGTGCGGCCGTCTCCTCTAAGCCGGGCAGAGTCTCGAGGAGGCGCGCGGCGGCGACCGGTGGCAGGGCACAGATGACGTGCCGAAAGACTGCTGCGCCGTTTGCGGTCATCACCTGCCAACCCGCGGCCATGGGCTTTAGGCGTGTCACTTTCTGGCGACAGGCCAGCGCCCCGCCATGCCGGCGCAGGAACGCCGCAGCGGGTTTTGGAAACAGGTGGGAGAGGCAGACGCGCGGCAGCAACAGATCGCTGTCGGCGCGGCGGTGGGCAAAGGTTTCGCGCAACACGTTCGCGAATACCTGCGCCGAGGCCACGGCGGGCGGGGTGTTGAGGGCGGCGAAACAAAGGGGGTGCCAGAGGTACGCACACAAAGCGCGCGTCTGGCGGTGCTGCCTGAGCAGTTCGATCACGGGCCGGTCCCGCTCGAGGCGGAAGCTTTGCCGGGAGAGCGTGGTGAAGAAGCGCAGGGCGGCCAGACGATCGGCCCAAGCAAGGCCCCGGGCGGTGATCAACGCCGCGGCCAGATGCCAAGGTGCGGGCAGACGGGGCGCTTTTAGCGAGAACCCCGGTTTCATTAGCAGCCGCAGCGGCAGGCGCACGACCTGAGCGCGCCACCCGGGATTGACGAGATCGAGCAGGGCCTGTGTCTCTCGGTAGGCCCCCAGCATGACGTGCTGGCCGTTGTCCAACTCGAGTTTGTGTCGCCACACACTGCGCGCGCGCCCGCCCGCGTGAGGCGCGCTTTCGAACACCGTCACCGGCATGCCATGAGCGGCTAGCTTTACGGCGGCCGCAAGTCCGGCCCAGCCCGCGCCGATCACCGCCACTGCATGGGGTTGCGCGTCCGCGGTCATTTGATCCAGGTCTTCCAGGCCAGCCAGAACTTGCGCAAGGGGGTGAGGGCGGTGCGCCGGTTGAGTACCTGAAAGTCGTCGCGCTCGATTTCGGTGAGCAGGGCTTGATAGATGGCCGCCATGATGAGTCCAGGACGCTGGTTGCGGCGGTCGACCATGGGCAGTTGTGCCAACGCACGCGCATAGAACTCGCGTGCCCGCTCCACCTGGAAGGCCATGAGCCCGCGGAAGGCCGGGGTATGACGACGCGCTAGGATGTCCTGTTCAGAAACACCAAAGCGAGCGAGTTCGTCTAGCGGCAGGTAGATGCGGTTGCGGCGCGCATCTTCCCCCACGTCACGAATGATGTTGGTGAGCTGAAACGCGAGCCCCAGGTCGTGGGCGTATTTGAGCGTATGCCGGTCGCTGACACCAAACAGAATAGCGGAGAGCTGGCCCACCACGGAGGCGACGCGGTAGCAATAGAGCTTGAGCGACTTGAAATCGGGATAGCGGTTGTGTTGGAGATCCATCTCCATGCCGTCGATGATTTCCTCGAACTGCTCGCGGGGCAGATCATGACGCTTGACCGCGGGCAGGAGAGCACGCGTAACCGGATGTCTTGGCTTTTGCAGGTACAGCTTGGCGAGTTCCTCCCGCCACCAGGCCAGCTTGATGCGGGCGACTTGCGGATCGGTGCAGTCGTCCACGGCATCATCTACTTCACGGCAGAAGGCGTAGAGTGCGGTGATCGCCGCACGCTTTTCCTTGGGCAAAAAGAGAAACGAATAGTAGAAGCTGGAGCCGCTCTGCGCGGCCTTTTCTTGGCAATACTGGTCGGGCGTCATGAGACTTCCTATTGAGCGTTACGTAAGTCGTTGACAGGGTGCGTAAGTCAAACGTCATTCCCGCGAAAGCGGGAATCCAGGGTATTCCTCGCCATGTTCCTGGGTCCCCGCTTTCGCGGGGACGACACAAAGCTGTCACCGACTTACGTAATGCTCACTATTTTGCCCGCAGGGCCCGCCAGAGCATGCGCGGCCAGTCAGCCGGCGTGAGTGTCGGCCGCTGGCGAAACACATCGCCTGCTACGGCGTGGATCTTGCGCAAGATGGTTTCGCCCCCGAGGATGATGAGCCGCAGCTCCAACCCCAGCCGGCCGGGCAGCTTTTTGCCCAACGGCGCGCCCGCTGCAAGGATCTTGCGCGCGCGTTCGATCTGGTGACGCATGAAGGGCCACCAGGTGCCTTGCGTGTCCCCGCGTGCGATCTGGGATTCGGTCACGCCGAATTTCTCCATCTCGTCCTGAGGCAGATAAATCCGGCCACGCGCGTAATCTGCGGCGATGTCCTGCAGAAAGTTGATGAGCTGCAGCGCCGCACAAATGGCGTCGGACTGGGCGATCGCCCGTCTATCCTGCTCTCCGTAGAGGGCGAGCAGCAGCCGCCCGATGGGATTGGCGGAGCGGCGGCAATACGCCATCACCTCGCCAAAGTGGGCATAGCGGCTCTTGACCACGTCCTGAGCAAAGGCGTCCAGCAGATCGTGGAAGGGCTCGATGGGTAGTGCGTGGGCGCGGATGGTGCGGGCCAAGGTCTGCATCACGGGCGAGCCTGGCGTTTCGCCCGCGGCGATGCGGTCAAGGTCCTGCCTAAGTGCCGCGAGCTGAGCAAGCCGCTGCGCCGGCGTCGCATGGCCTTCGTCCGCGATGTCGTCGGCCTGGCGCGCGAAGGCGTAAATATGGCGTACCGGCTCGCGTAGACGGCGCGGCAGGATCAGCGAGGCGACGGGAAAGTTCTCGTAGTGGTGGACGGTATTGAACATCCGCGCCAGCTTAGCCGAGATTCCCGGCCAGGGAAACTACACCAGGGCGTGCGACGCGTTTAGCGCAAGGGGAGGAAAACGCGTGCCCATCGATCGCGGGCCGCCGGCTCTAGTGGACTGACAGCAGCATATGCGTGCGGGTTTCTCTGGTGCAATGAAAGCGGCAAGGCTGCGCATGCCGTTCCACAGATTTTCGAGAAGAGTGTGCAACCCCTTTTCTGTGACTTTCCGCGGCGGGCATTGGCGGCGGGGTGACGGGCTGAGATTGAGGTCGACTTTATCGTCGATGGCCACCCGGTGCACAAGGCGAGAGTGGTCAGCCGCTTCGTCGCCGCAAACGCCGATGCAATCGAGCTGTTCTTCCTGCCGCCCTATGCCCCGGAGTTGAATCCCGACCAGTTTGCCTGGGCGCATGTGAAAAGCCGCATCGCCCAGGCGACTACCCAGACCAAGGAGGCAATGAAGACCACCGTCCAGCGTATGTTGCGCAGCTTGCAGAAAATGCCGCGGATCGTCGCCCCCTTGTTCCATGCGCCGTCTTGTGCCTATGCCTCGGTATGAGGCGTTATTAATGTAGTGCTCAGTAAGCGGTGGGCCACCTACTGGGTCTTTGTCGCCTACATGAACAAGACCAGTACCGCCCGCGCGGCCGCCCTGCGGCGCGCCCTGGATCCCTATGCTGGGCTGGCGCAGAACTTCGGCCTCGGATTCGATTGGCGCGTGCGCAAAGGGGTCGTGCTGCCGCGCCTGCGGCGGCAACCACTTCTCGCGGTGAAAGCGCGTCGTCTCCAGAGGCTCGGAAGGTGTCAACCCAGCTCGCCGGTGTAACGCCTCGCGTCCTGGCATCTGGTGCTCTTGACTGGGAAGACGATGGAACGACCCTTGGCAAGAAACAGTCATCGGTGCGCCCCATAGCCCCGTGACGGGGGCTAAAGTGACAGGGCGAGGCTGAGCGGGTAAAATTGAAAAGTTTAGCGAAAGTGGCGGAATTGGTAGACGCACTGGATTTAGGTTCCAGCGCCGCAAGGCGTGCGAGTTCGAGTCTCGCCTTTCGCACCATCGTTTGGGCCGCCGGCCGTCCGCAACCGAGCCAACCGCATTCTTTGGGGATTCAACATGCAAGCAACCGTGGAAAACATTAGCCAGCTTGAGCGGCGCATCCGCATCACCGTGCCGCGCACGGAAATCGACAGCGAGGTGGCGGTGCGTCTGAAGCGGTTGGCCAAGACGGTCAAGGTACACGGCTTCCGGCCGGGCAAGGTGCCGCTCAAGATCGTGGCCCAACAATACGGCGGGGAAGTTCGACGTGAGGTGATCGGCGAGACCATGGAACGCCGCATCGCCGAAGTGTTGCAGGCACAGTCGCTGCGGGTGGCCGGCTATCCCCGTCTCGAGTCGGTATCGGAGCAGGGGGCGGATGCGCTGGAATTCAGCGCGACCTTCGAGATCTATCCGGAGGTCAAGCTCGGCGATTTGAGCAGCGTCACCATCGAGCGGCCGCAGGTGACCATCACCGAGGCGGACGTGGACAAGACCATCGAGATCATGCGCAAACAACGGGCGACTTTCGAGCCTGTGGATCGCCCTGCTCAGGCGGGTGATCGCGTAGAGGTGGACTACCGCGGCACCATAGACGGCCAATCTTTCCCAGGCGGGGAGGCCCAGGACTATCCCTTCGTGTTGGGCGCGGGGCGCGCCCTCAAGGACTTCGAGGACGCCATCCTGGGGATGCGTCCCGGCGAGACCAAGACGGTACAGGTGAGTTTCCCCGAGGACTATCAGGGCCGGGACGTGGCGGGCAAGACCGCGACTTTTGAACTTCGCGTCAAACGCGTGCTCGAACCTGGATTGCCCGAGGTGGGTCCGGAGTTTGCGAAGGCGCTGGGGATCGAGGACGGCGACGTCACCAAGATGCGGGCTGAGATTCGCGCCAGCCTGGAACGCGAGGTGAAAAAGCGCATCGAGGCTCGGCTCAAGGAGCAGGTGATGCAAGCACTGTTGGATAGCACGCCGGTGGAGCTTCCTCGCGCGCTGGTGGAGCTCGAAGCGCAGCGGCTGGCGCAGCGCATGCGCGAGGACCTGGCGGGTCGCGGTTTCAAGGGCGAGCTGCCGCTGCCGCCGGAAGCGATCCGGGAATCGGCGGAGCGGCGTGTTAAGCTGGGGCTGATCCTGGCGGAATTGGTGAGAGCCCACGACCTGCACGCCACGCCGGAGCAGGTGAAGGCAGTGGTGGAAGACTTCGCCCAAAGCTACGAGCAGCCGGAACGGATCGTGCAGTGGTACTACCAGGAACCGGGACGTCTGGCCGAGGCCGAATCCTTGGCGCTGGAACGGAATGTGGTAAATTGGGTTTTGGGTATCGCTCAAGTCACGGACAAGCCCATTACCTTCGATGAATTGATGGGTATTGCCCAGTAAACGGACAAGGACAGGTATTTCGACATGATCGACCGTAGCAGGATGGAACCGCAGGGGCTCGGTTATATCCCCATGGTGATCGAGCAGAGCGGCCGCGGCGAGCGGGCGTACGACATCTATTCCCGCCTGTTGCGCGAGCGGGTGGTGTTCCTAGTCGGTCCCGTCAACGAGATGAGTGCCAACCTGGTGGTGGCCCAGCTTTTGTTCCTGGAGTCGGAAAACCCGGACAAAGACATTTTCCTCTACATCAACTCCCCCGGCGGGTCGGTGTCGGCGGGGTTGGCCATCTACGACACCATGCAGTTCATCAAGCCCGACGTCTCTACCCTGTGCATCGGCCAAGCGGCCAGCATGGGCGCGTTTCTACTGGCGGCGGGCGCCAAGGGCAAGCGCTACTGCCTGCCCAACTCGCGCACCATGATTCACCAACCTTTGGGTGGGTTCCAGGGGCAGGCTTCCGACATCGAGATCCATGCGCGCGAGATCCTCTATCTGCGCTCCCGTCTCAACGAGCTTCTGTCCAAGCACACTGGCCAGCCGGTGGAGGTCATCGAACGCGACACCGACAGGGATTTTTTCATGAGTGCCGAGCAGTCTGTCGCCTACGGCCTGGTGGACAAGGTGCTTGTCAACCGGAACGAAAGTTCGGTTTAATGTCTCCAAACGGTAATCGAAGGACCACGCCATGAGCGACAAATCCGGCAACGAAAAACTTCTCTATTGCTCTTTCTGCGGCAAGAGCCAGCATGAAGTAAAGAAGCTCATCGCGGGTCCGTCCGTGTTCATCTGCGACGAGTGCGTGGATCTGTGCAATGACATCATTCGCGAGGAGGTGCAAAACGAACAAGCCGCGAAAAGCGCCTCCGAGCTGCCAGTGCCGGCAGAGATCCGTAAGATCCTCGACCAGTATGTGATCGGTCAGGATCATGCCAAGAAGATCCTTTCGGTGGCCGTGTACAACCACTACAAGCGGCTCAAGACCGGGGCCAAGGCCGACGACGTGGAGCTGTCCAAGAGCAACATTCTGCTCATTGGGCCCACTGGTTCCGGCAAGACCTTGCTTGCGCAAACCCTGGCGCGGCTGCTCAACGTGCCCTTCGTGATGGCAGATGCCACCACCCTCACCGAAGCCGGCTACGTGGGCGAGGATGTGGAAAACATCATCCAGAAGCTGCTGCAGAAGTGTGACTACAACGTGGAGAAGGCTCAGCAGGGCATCGTCTATATCGACGAGATCGACAAGATTTCCCGCAAGTCTGACAACCCCTCCATCACCCGGGATGTCTCTGGCGAAGGGGTGCAGCAAGCGCTGCTCAAGCTCATCGAGGGCACTATTGCCTCGGTGCCGCCCCAGGGTGGGCGCAAGCATCCAAACCAGGAATTCGTCCAGGTGGACACCACCAATATCTTGTTCATCTGCGGTGGCGCCTTCGACGGTCTGGAAAAGATCATTCGCAACCGCTCCGAGAAAGGCGGCATCGGTTTCGGCGCCGAGGTGAAAAGCCGCGATAACCGCAAGGCTATCGGCGAGGTGCTGCGTAGCGTCGAGCCGGAAGACCTCATCAAGTACGGCCTCATTCCAGAGTTCGTCGGCCGTCTGCCGGTGGTCGCGACCCTGGAGGAGCTGGACGAAGCAGCCTTGGTGCAAATCCTCACCGAACCCAAGAACGCCCTCATCCGCCAGTATCAGAAGCTCTTCGCAATGGAAGGGGTCGAGCTGGAATTCCGCGAAGAGGCCCTCACCGCCATCGCCAAGCGGGCCTTGCAGCGCAAGACCGGGGCGCGCGGTCTGCGCTCCATCCTCGAGCATGCGCTGCTCGACATCATGTTCGAGCTCCCCTCGAAGAAGGATGTCACCAAGGTCGTGGTGGACGAGGACGTCATCACCCATAACGCGCCGCCCAAGCTGATCTACGCTGACCAGCCACGCGTCGCCTGAACGCATTTCGTTACGGGCCGGCCGCAGCCGCCGCACGGCGTGGCCTCTCCCCGGTGCGCCGAGAACGTTTCCGGATCTTTGTGGTCAACAAGGAACGGGACGTGCCCTTGATGCTAACCAGGGAGCATCTCTGTTACCTGTCGGGAGCTGCAGGGCGGGAAAGTCCTCGAACCCAGATTATCCATTCGACCGGCGCGTGCCCGATGAACTGCGCAGCAACCGACATTCATCACCGTTTTTTGAGATGCCAGCCGCGCCTGCGCGGGTGCGGACGGCCCCAGGCGGCCCGGCGCGCGCTCGACTGCTCGGCCAGGTGTTCAATCTGGCCCGCGGCCGTCTTGCGCAACCCAGGTGCGCCTGGGGCCACCCCCATCCCGCGTCCCAAGAAATATGGGTTGAATTCCCCCTTCCTGCCCCCATCCCTGGGCCGTAACCCTTAACTTTAGGTACCCTAGACATGAGCGCCCAACCCGAAATGCTCGCCGAACGCGTGACCCTGCCCCTGCTGCCCCTGCGCGACGTGGTGGTCTACCCCCACATCGTCATTCCCCTGTTCGTGGGCCGCCCCAAATCCATCAAGGCCCTGGAGGCGGCAATGGAGGCCGGCAAGCACATCCTGCTGGTGGCCCAGAAGTCGGCGTCCAAGGACGAACCGACGACCGACGATCTCTACCGTGTGGGCAGTGTCGCAAGCATCTTGCAGATGCTCAAGCTGCCCGATGGCACCGTGAAGGTGTTGGTAGAGGGCAACCACCGTGCCGAGATCACGCAGTTTCTCGACGAAAAGACCCATTTTGCCGCCGAAGCAGTGATTCGCAAGATCGAGGCGCCCAGCGACCACGAGACGCTGGCGCTGATGCGCAGCGTGTTGTCGGAGTTTGACCAGTACGTCAAGCTGAACAAGAAGATTCCTCCTGAGATCCTCACCTCGCTGGCGAGCATCGACGACGCCGGGCGGCTGGCGGATACCATCGCCGCCCATCTGCCCATCAAGTTGGAGCAGAAGCAGCAGATCCTGGAGATGATGGACGTGCATGCGCGGCTGGAGCATCTGTTCAGCCTGTTGTCTGCCGAGATCGACATTCTGCAGGTAGAAAAACGCATCCGTGGCCGCGTTAAGCGCCAGATGGAGAAGAGCCAGCGCGAGTACTACCTGAACGAACAGGTGAAGGCGATCCAGAAGGAGCTGGGCGAGCTGGAGGAAGGCGCCGATCTCGACGAGTTGGAAAAGCGCATCAAGGCGGCGCGCATGCCCAAGGAAGCCCATAAAAAGGCGATGGCTGAGCTCAAGAAACTGCGCTTGATGTCGCCCATGTCGGCGGAAGCCACCGTGGTGCGCAATTACATCGAGACGCTGGTCAGCCTGCCCTGGCGCAAGAAGACCAAGATCAGTAACGATCTGCGCAAGGCCGAGGAGATCCTCGACCAGGATCATTATGGCCTGGAGCGGGTGAAGGAGCGCATCATCGAATATCTAGCCGTGCAGCAGCGGGTGGACAAGCTGAAGGCGCCCATCCTGTGCCTGGTGGGGCCACCTGGGGTGGGCAAGACCTCCCTCGGGCAGTCCATCGCCAAGGCCACGAACCGCAAGTTCGTGCGCATGGCGCTGGGCGGCGTGCGCGACGAGGCGGAGATTCGCGGCCACCGGCGCACCTACATCGGCGCCATGCCCGGCAAGATTTTGCAGAGCATGACCAAGGTCGGCGTGCGCAATCCGCTGTTCCTGCTCGATGAAGTGGACAAGATGGGCATGGACTTCCGTGGCGATCCTTCTTCCGCGCTGCTGGAAGTGCTGGATCCGGAGCAGAACCACACCTTCGTCGATCATTACGTGGAGGTGGAATACGATCTTTCCGACGTGATGTTCGTGGCAACGGCCAACTCGCTCAACATTCCGGCGCCTCTGTTGGACCGGATGGAAGTGATCCGCTTGGCCGGCTACACGGAAGATGAAAAGATCAACATCGCTACGCGTTATCTGCTGCCCAAGCAGATGAAGACGCATGGGCTCAAACCGGAAGAGATCAACATCACGGAAAGCGCGATCCGCGACATCATCCGCTACTACACGCGGGAAGCGGGCGTGCGTAATCTGGAGCGGGAGATCGCCAAGATCTGCCGCAAGGTGGTGAAGACGCTGCTTACTGGGAAGAAGACGTCTCGCATCACGGTCAGTTCCCGCAACCTGGAGCACTACCTGGGGGTGCGCCGCTTCACCTATGGCATGGCGGAGAAAAGCAACCAGGTGGGGCAGGTTACCGGGCTGGCCTGGACGGAGGTGGGCGGCGAGCTGCTCACCATCGAGGCAGTACGGCTGCCTGGCAAGGGCAAGACCATCACCACCGGCAAGCTGGGTGAAGTGATGCAGGAGTCCATTCAGGCGGCCTTGTCCGTGGTGCGTAGCCGCGCCGCCGTGCTGGGGATCCCGGTGGATTTCTACCAGAACAATGACATCCACATCCACCTGCCGGAAGGTGCGACGCCAAAGGATGGGCCCAGTGCCGGCATCGCCATCTGTACGGCGCTGGTATCGGTGCTCACAGGCATCCCGGTGCGCGCCGATGTGGCTATGACGGGCGAGATCACGCTGCGCGGTGAGGTGCTCCCCATTGGCGGCCTCAAGGAGAAACTGCTGGCGGCGCACCGGGGTGGCATCAAGACGGTGCTGATCCCCCAGGAGAATGTGAAGGATCTGGGCGAGATTCCAGACAATATCAAGAACAAACTGGACATCCAGCCGGTTCGCTGGATCGAGCAGGTGCTGGACACGGCGCTTGAGCGCAAGCCCACACCGCTGCCCGAGACCGCCGCGTCGGCGGTGTCAGTGACCCAGCCAGAAGCCAAGGTGGAAGCCGAGGCGGTGATCAAGCACTGAGCGCAGGCGCGCGGTGAAGGTAAAGACGGGCGCCTTGGGCGCCCGTTTCCGTGCGTGCTGAATGCCTTGTCGCACGTTGTTGATGCACTTTCTGGGTTGCATGCGCAGGATCGGCGAAGCTGGTTATGCATGGGGCCATTGCTTGACACCCCTTTTTTCCCGCTGCTATAAAGCGCTTTGCAGTCAGCGTCACTCCGGCCACATCATTCCAAATCGAAAGGGGACTTCACGTGAACAAATCCGAACTGATCGAGGCGATCGCGAAGAACGCCGATCTTTCCAAAGCCGCTGCCGGTCGCGCCCTGGACGCGGTGCTAGCGGCGGTGCAGCAGACACTCAAGAAGGGCAACAGCGTCACCCTAGTGGGTTTTGGTACGTTCTACGTGGGTAAGCGCGCAGCGCGCAGCGGCCGTAATCCCCGCACCGGCGCCACCATCAAGATCAAGGCTGCCAGAGTGCCGAAATTCCGCGCTGGCAAAGCGCTGAAAGATGCGATAAACTAGTGAGCTTTGGCGCAACCCCGCGTGGATGGCCTAGTCTAGATAACTCGGGGTTGCGCTAACCCGGGTTCCGGCGGCGCTGGGGCCGGGTGCGGGTGCTTAGCTCAGCTGGTAGAGCGTCGCCCTTACAAGGCGAATGTCGGCGGTTCGAGCCCGTCAGCACCCACCAGGGCATCCCTGCTAGTCTCAGTGGGCGCCGTCGCAGTGCAACCGTTTCAGGAGTGGTAGTTCAGTCGGTTAGAATACCGGCCTGTCACGCCGGGGGTCGCGGGTTCGAGTCCCGTCCACTCCGCCAAACAAGGGCGAGCCAGTCTCGCCCTTTTCCATTATTGGGGGCGCGTTTTACGCGCCCATCGGGATGGGAGCCATGCTGTCCGACACCATTCACGAGCGCATGAAGGGCTGGTTCGCCCGTATTCTGCTCGGCCTCATCATCATTTCTTTCGCCTTGTTCGGTGTGGATGCCTATTTCCGCGGGACGGGCGGTGCACAATGGGTGGCTGAGGTAGACGGGCAGAAGATTTCCGCGGTTGAATTCGACGATTTGCTCAAGCGGGAGCAGGCGCGGCTGCGAGAGCTGGGGGAACGGGATCACGCCCGACTCGAATCGACCGAGCTGCGCCAACGCGTTCTGGAGGAGCTCATTCGCAGCCGCGTGCTGTTTGAGGCCGCGCGATCCCGCGGCTATGACATTCCAGAGGAAACGCTGCTCGCCCAGCTGGCTACCGAGCCAGCTTTCCAGGAAGAGGGCCGATTTTCCGAGCGGCGCCTCAATGCCTTCCTCGCTCAGCGCGGATGGTCCCGCTCCCAGTTCCTACAACTCCTGCGCCAGGAGGCTTTGGCCAATCAAATGCTGGGCGTGGCGGTGGCGTCGGCAATCGTGCCCCAGGTAGCGGCAGAGCAGCTAGCCCAGGCCCTGGCGGAAAGCCGCGAGGTGAGCCGCGCGGTGATGAGCGCGGACGCGCTAATGGGGCAGGTTCACGTGGATGACGCAGCGATTGAGGCCTACTACCAGACTCATCCGGAGCTCGGCCGCATGCCCGAGCAGATCCGCGCGGCGTACGTGGTGTTCTCGCCAGACACGCTCCTTTCCGGCATCGAGATCAACGAGGCGCAGCTGCGAGACTATTTTCAACGTCACAGCACGGAATTCGGCGAGCCGGAGAAGCGCCATGCGGCCCACATCCTGATCCGTCTCGGTCCGGGTGCCTCGGCAGAGGAAATCGCGGCCGCGCAGAAGCAGGCGACCGACATTCTCGCCCAGGCCAAGGCTGCCCCTGAGCGCTTCGGCGAGCTGGCCAAGCGTTACTCGCAGGATCCCGCCAGCGCTGCGCTGGGTGGGGATCTCGGCGTGATTACGCCTGGCTCCTTGTTTCCGGAGGTGGAACGCGTGCTGTTCGGCATGAAGCCGGGCGAGGTGGCTGGGCCGGTGCGTTCACCAGCGGGCTTGCACATCCTCTGGTTGAAGAGCGTGGAACCCCCGCGGGCACGCAGCTTCGAGGAGGTGCGGGAGCGGGTCGCGGAGGCCGCGCGGCGCGAGGCGGCGCAGCGCCGCTTCAACGAGGAAGCGGAAAAATTCGGCGATCTGGTGTATGCGCAATTCGGTTCCCTGGAACCTGCTGCCACGCAGTATGGCCTGAAGATCCAGACCACGGACTGGATCACGCGTGAAGGGAAAGCACCTCCACCTTTCGACAACGAGCGTCTCCATGCTGCGCTGTTTGCCGAGGAGGCGATCAAGGAGCGACGCAACACGGAAGCCATCGAGGTGGCACCCAATACCCTGGTGGCCGCGCGCGTGCTGGAACACAAGCCGGCAGGCCAACGCCCCTTAGCGGAGGTACGCGCGGAAATTAGCCGCATCCTGGCGCGGGAGCAGGCCGTGAAGCGGGCGCGTGAACAGGGGCAGGCGCTCCTAGAACGCCTGCGCAAGGGCGAAGCCGTGGCCAGTCTCAAGTTCGATGCACCCCGTTTCGTGGATCGGCGCGCGCCGGCCGGACTTGATGCCGAAGCCCTACGCACGGTGTTCACCGCGCCTGTCGAGACTTTGCCGAGCTACATGGGGCAGGAGACGGCGGACGGTTACGTCATCTACCGAATCTCCCGGGTGAGCCGGGCGGAGGATCGACTCAAAGCGGCGCAGCAGATCGCGCCCGCACTGCTAAAGCGTGCCCAGGCATCTTTGCTTACCCAGGCTTACGTGGATAGCCTGCGCCAGCAGGCCAAGGTGACGGTGCGCAAGGGCGTGCTGGACAAGAGCGAGCGCTAAGCGAGGCGAAACACCACCAGCCCGGGGGTGAGCGCGTCCTTGTTCACGGCCGCGAAATACGCATGGCGCGCTCACCCCGCTGGGCCAGGTGAATCAGTACGCGGCTCGCCATTTGCGCCAGGGGCACGATTTCGTCTACCGCGCCCAGGGCGACGGCTTCCTTTGGCATGCCATACACCACAGAGCTCGCTTCATCCTGCGCGAAGGTGTAGGCCCCGGCGCGTTTCATTTCCAGCATGCCTTGGGCACCGTCCTTGCCCATGCCGGTGAGGATGATACCGATGGCGTCGGGGCCGGCGCAGTTGGCGGCGGAGCGGAACAGCACATCCACCGAAGGGCGGTGCCGGTTTACCGGTGGACTCTGCGACAACTCACACACGTAATGGGCGCCGCTGCGGGCGAGCAGGAGATGGGAATGGCCAGGGGCCACATAGGCATGGCCCGACAGTACCCGCTCGCCGTGGACGGCCTCCTTGACCCTGATCTTGCACAAGCCGTCGAGGCGTTTCGCGAAGGCGGCGGTGAATGCGGGCGGCATGTGCTGGGCGATGAGGATGCCCGGGCCATCGGCGGGCATTTGCATGAGGAGGGCTTTGATCGCCTCGGTGCCACCCGTGGAGGCGCCCACTACGATGATCTCAGCTGCGGGGTCACTGCTCACCGGCGCTGGCAAAGCGTCGTCGTTCATCGCCTTCGGTGCCTCGAAGTTGGACCCATAGTCAACCTCGCCAGGCCCGTGCGCGGGCTTCGGCAGCGAGCTCATACACCGTGCGGCCGCGGAGCTTGAACAGGTCGGTGGCGTAATGAAAGCTCTCGGAATGGCCGGCGAAGAGCAATCCGTCCTGGGTCAAGAGGGGCACGAATTTTTCCAGGATCCGCCGCTGCGTGGGTCTGTCGAAATAAATCATCACATTGCGGCAGAAGATCGCATCGAAGGGCCCGTGCATGGGCCAGCGCTCATCCAGCAGGTTGATGCGGCGGTAGGTGATCATCTCCCGAAGCTCGGGTTTCACCCGCGCCACCCCTTCCTGGCCGAGCAGGAAATATTTGCGCACCAGATGCTCGGGCAGCTTTTGCACCCGTTCGAGTGGGTAGATGCCTGCGCGCGCTTTTTCCAGCACTTGAGTGTCCACGTCGGAGGCCAGGATCTTCACATGGGGCGGGATGCTACCAAACAGCTCGGCCACGCTCATGGCGATGGAGTAGGCCTCCTCGCCAGTCGAGGCGGCCGCACACCAGATATGGATCTGGGGTTGGCGCATGCGTGGGCGGAGGAATTCCTGCAGGATGGGGAAATGGTGCGCCTCGCGATAAAACGCCGTCAAATTGGTGGTGAGCGCATTGGTGAAGGCTTCCAATTCTTCCGGGTAGCCGCGCTCCAGGTGGGTGAGGTATTCGGCGAAGCTGCGATGGCCGGTGGCACGCAAGCGCCGCGCGAGCCGGCTATACACCATCTCGCGCTTGATGGGTGAGAGCGAAATGCCGGCTCGCTCGTAGATGAGCTTGCGGACGCGCTCGAAATCCTGTTCGGTGAAGGGAAACTCCCGACCATCTTGGCCGTGGGGCTCGCTCGAGTGCTGCGTGCCGGCTGTGCGGTCTCGGCTCATGGCTTTTCACTCACGCGCGCGAAGGGGGCCTTGTTGGCGGCGGGGCCAGGTGGCGCAATGACCCGGCCGCGGGGTGATTGCGCCAGCCGGTCAGGACGCCTGATCCCGGATGGGCTGCCATGGAACAATACATCGGTCGCAGGCCTAAAGGCTTGAGCCCGCCACGCCTGGCCGAGCCCTACTCAGCCCGCGCCCACCGTGGTATTGAAGCCCGCGTCCACGTAGGTGATTTCGCCGGTGATGCCGGAAGCCAGGTCGCTTAACAGGAAGGCAGCGGTGTTGCCCACTTCCTCGATGGTGACGTTCCGGCGCAGGGGGGCATTGCGTTCCACGTGTTCCAGGATCTTGTGGAAGTCGGTAATGCCGGAGGCGGCCAAGGTCTTGATGGGGCCGGCGGAGATGGCATTGACGCGAATGCCCTTGGGCCCGAGGCTTTGGGCCAGATAATAGACGCTGGATTCCAAGCTCGCTTTGGCCAGGCCCATGACGTTGTAATTGGCTACCGAGCGCACCGCACCCAGGTAGGAGAGGGTAAGCAGGGCGCCCGGGCGACCTTCCATGAGGGGCAGTGCTGCCTTGGCCAGGGCGGTGAAGCTGTAGGCGCTGATGTCGTGGGCGATGCGGAAATATTCCCGGTTCACGGAACTGAGATAATCGCCGGCCAGGGCCGCCTTGGGCACGAAGGCGATGGAATGCACCACGCCATCCAGTCCGTCCCAGTGCGTCTTGAGCTGGGCGAACGCTTGATCGATCTGCTCGTCCGAGGCGACGTCCATCTCGAATACCCGGTCGGATCCGAATTCCTGGGCCAGCCCCAGCACGCGCTCGCGCGTGCGCTCGCCCTGATAGGTGAAGGAAAGTTCCGCTCCTTCCCGTTGACAGGCCTTGGCAATGCCGTAGGCAATGGAGCGGTTGGACAGCATGCCAGTGACGAGAATGCGTTTGCCTGCGAGGAATCCCATGAAACGTCCTTTTGCGAGTGGATGACCGGGGAAGCCGCAAATTATAAAGCATCGCCCCCAGGCCCGAGGCGCCCGCCGCGGGGCATTTGGGCTACACTTGCGGGCGATGAGTGTCCTGCGCTTGGCCCTCTTGCTTCCGCTAATGATATTGACCGCCTGCGGCGAGCCGCCCTGGAATGATCCCTATCCGGCGGCGGAGCGCGGGCAGAACATCCGCTATAGCGCATTTTCAGAACGGCCCAAGCATCTCGATCCGGCTCGCTCCTACAGCTCCAACGAGGTAGAGTTCATCGGCCAGATCTATGAGCCGCCGCTGCAGTATCACTATCTGAAGCGGCCCTATCAGCTCATTCCCCTCACCGCTGTAGAAGTGCCCCAGCCACGCTATTACGATGCCCAGGGGCGGCGCCTGCCCGCCGATGCGCCGGCGGCACGCATTGCCTATAGCATCTATGAGATCCGCATTCGCCCGGGCATCCATTATCAACCCCATCCGGCCTTTGCCCGGGACGCTGCAGGGCGCCTGATTTATGACCCCATTCCGCCGAAACTGCTGGCACGGGTGGACAAGCCCAGCGATTTCCCCGTCACCGGCACGCGCGAGCTCACCGCCGAGGATTACGTGTACCAGCTCAAGCGGCTGGCGCACCCACGGCTCAATTCACCCATCTATGGGCTGATGAGCGAGTACATCGTCGGCTTGCGTGAATTCGCCGCCGAATTGGACCGACGCCTGAAGCAGGCATCACCGGAAAGCTGGCTCGATCTGCGCACGATCCCTCTGGCAGGAGCGGAGGTGGTGGACCGCTACACCTACCGGATCCGCATTCGCGGCAAATATCCTCAGTTTGCCTACTGGCTTGCCATGCCCTTCTTCGCCCCCGTGCCATGGGAGGCAGATCGCTTCTACGCGCAGCCTGGCATGCAGGAGAAGAATCTGGTGCTGGACTGGTTCCCGGTGGGAACCGGCCCCTACATGCTGACGGTGAATGACCCCAACCGGCAGATGGTGCTGGAACGCAACCCCAACTTCCATGGTGAGACCTACCCCACCGAGGGCGAGCCCGGCGACCGCGAGGCCGGACTGCTGCGTGATGCCGGCAAGCCCTTGCCTTTCATCGACAAGGCGGTCTACAGCCTGGAGAAGGAGGACATTCCCTACTGGAACAAGTTTCTGCAGGGCTATTACGACAGTTCCGGCATCAGCTCGGATACCTTCGATCAGGCCATCCGGATCGGTGCCACTGGCGATGCGGCGTTGACTGAAGCGCTCCAGCGGAAGAACATCCGTCTCGTGACCACGGTGATGACCACCATCGGTTACCTGGGCTTCAACATGCAAGACCCGGTGGTGGGCGGGCTTGGCGAACGCGCGCGCAAGCTGCGCCAGGCGATTTCCATCGCTGTGGATATGGAGGAGCGCATCTCCATTTTCAACAACGGACGGGGGATTCCCGCCCATGGCCCCATTCCACCGGGCATCTTCGGCTACCGCGAGGGCCGCGCCGGCATCAACCCCTACGTGTACGACTGGGTGAATGGCCACGCCCAGCGCAAGTCCATCGCCGAGGCACGGCGCCTGCTGGCGGAGGCCGGCTATCCCAACGGGCGCGATGCGCAAACGGGGCGGCCCCTAGTGCTCTATTTCGACACCGCAGCGGTGGGGGCGGATTCCAAGTCGCGCCTGGAGTGGTTGGTGAAACAGTTCCGCAAGCTGGACATCGAGCTGGTGATTCGCGCCACGGACTACAACCGCTTCCAGGACAAGATGCTCAAGGGCACCGCGCAGATCTTTGAATGGGGCTGGAATGCGGACTATCCCGATCCCGAGAACTTCCTGTTCCTGCTCTACGGGCCAAACCGCAAGGTAGGCGCGAACGGCGAGAACGCCGCCAACTACGAAAACCCGGAATTCGACCGTCTGTTCGAGCAGATGAAGAACATGGACAACGGCCCACAGCGCCAGGCTATCATCGATCAGATGGTCGAAATCGTGCGGCGAGATGCGCCCTGGGTGTGGGGCTTTTATCCCAAGGCCTTTGGGCTTTATCACGCCTGGCTCATGAATGCCAAGCCCAATCTCATGGCCAACAACGGGCTCAAGTATCTGCGGCTCGACCCCGCCCTGCGAGAACGCAGCCGGCGGGAATGGAACCAGCCCGTACTCTGGCCGGTATGGACGGGGTTTGCCCTGCTGGTGGCGGGACTCGTGCCCGCCGCCGTGAGCTATTGGCGGCGCGAGCATCGCCCGCCAAAGAAAGGCTAGGCGATGCTTGCCTACGTCATCCGGCGCGTGCTCTACGCCATTCCCATCTTGATCGGTGTGAACGTGCTCATCTTCGCCCTGTTCTTTGCCGTGAACACGCCGGACGACATGGCGCGGCTGCATCTCGGGGTCAAGCACGTGACGCCGGAGGCGATCGCCAAGTGGAAGGCGGAGCGGGGTTATGACAAGCCGCTGTTCTTCAATCCACAGGCGCAAGGGCTCGCCCGCTTCACCGACACCATCTTCGCCAGTCGCGCCGTTCCCATGTTCGCGTTCCGCTTTGGCGCCGCCGATGACGGACGTGACATCAGCCGCGAGATCCGCACCCGCATGTGGCCCAGTCTCGCCGTGGCGGTGCCCGTGTTTGTGATCGGCTTGCTGGTCAATATCACCTTTGCGCTGATCCTTGCCTTCTTCCGCGCCACCTATGTCGATGCCGCAGGCGTGGTGCTATGTGTGGCCATGATGTCCATTTCCGGGCTCTTTTACATCATCGGCGGTCAGTTCCTGGTGAGCAAGCTTTTGCATCTGGTGCCCATCTCTGGCTACCAAGATGGGCTCGATGCCTTCAAGTTCCTGGTGCTGCCGGTGACGGTGGGCGTGATCTCGGGGATTGGCAGCGGCACGCGCTGGTATCGCACCATTTTCCTGGAGGAAATGGGCAAGGACTACGTGCGCACCGCGCGTGCCAAAGGGCTGGCGGAATCGGTGGTGTTGTTCCGACACGTGCTCAGTAACGGCATGATCCCGATTCTCACCGGTGCGGTGGTGGTGATTCCGACGCTGTTCATGGGCAGCCTGATCCTGGAATCTTTTTTCGGCATCCCGGGGCTGGGCAGCTATACCATCGACGCCATCCGTCAACAGGACTTCGCCATCGTGCATGCCATGGTGTGTCTGGGATCGTTCCTCTACATCGTGGGCCTGCTGCTAACGGACATTTCCTACACCCTGGTCGATCCCCGCATCCGGCTTTCATGATGCCCATCGAGCCCGTCCTGCTGTGGACCGATCTGCTCATCTACCTGCTCTTGCTGGTGGTGGGGTTGTACGCCTGGCAGGCGCGGCGGCGCCCCCACTTGGCCACGCCCTGGCGCCGCCTGGCACGCCGGCCGGCAGCGATGGCGGCGGCGGTGATCCTGGCCGCCTTCGTGCTGGTGGGGCTTGCGGACTCTGTACATTTGCGCCTGCCTCTGCCGGAACAGGCCCCCGGTGCGCCGCGCCAATACGCGCCGGAGACGCTGAGCCTACTGGATCTCGCGCTCAAGCCCTTGCGCGACCAGAAGGAAAAGACCTATTCCGCACCGTTTGCCACCCATCTCTATGCCATGGAAACGGTGGAGGAACCGGACGGGCGCATCAAGCGCCTCTACCCGCGGCTGCGCTACGGTGGCGCCCATTTGGGTGAAGACCTCGAGCGGCGCACTGCCGACATTATGCACCGGGCGCTGCGTGGAACTCTCACGGCGCTCCTCGTTTGGCTCGCCATCCTGACTCTGGTCGCGTGGCGACTCAAGGGGCGTGAAAGCGGCGGCCTGGCCGAGGCGGGACGTCGGCTGCTGCGCGGGGAGACCGAGCTGCCGTGGCGCACCATGCTGGTTACTTTGGGTGTGATTCTCTGGTTGGCATCACTGGCTGCCCACTGGGTACCAGCGTGGCACATCTTTGGCACCGACAAGGTCGGGCAGGATGTGTTTTACCTCTCTCTCAAGAGCATCCGTACCGGATTGGTGATCGGCACGCTCACTACCCTGGTGATGCTGCCCTTCGCCCTGGCGTTGGGCATCATGGCCGGCTATTTTCGCGGTTGGGTGGACGACGTGATCCAGTACCTCTACACCACGCTCAACTCCATTCCGGGTGTGCTCCTCATTGCCGCGGCGGTGCTGGTGCTGCAGGTGCGCATGGATCAGTTGCCGGAACTCACGCTGGTGGAGCGGGCGGATCTGCGGCTTTTGTTTTTATGCATGATTCTGGGCATCACTAGCTGGACGGGTCTGTGCCGGCTGCTGCGGGCCGAGACCCTCAAGCTTCGGGAAATGGAGTTCATTGAGGCGGCCCAGGCCTTCGGTGTGGGGCCGGCGCGCATCATGCTGCGCCACGTGCTGCCCAACGTGATGCACATCGTGCTCATCACCATCACCCTGGAATTCAGCGGATTGGTGTTGGCAGAGGCGGTGCTGGCCTATGTCGGGGTGGGCGTCGATCCCTCCATGCAGAGCTGGGGCAACATGATCAATGGCGCCCGTCTGGAACTGGCGCGGGAGCCGGTGGTGTGGTGGTTACTGGCGGCGGCTTTCGCCTTCATGTTCGTGCTGGTGCTGGCGGCGAACGTGTTCGCCGACGCGGTGCGCGATGCCTTCGATCCACGGGTGGAATGAGACAGGGCCATGACTGAGGCAAGACTTGGGTGATGCCATGACCATGACGGTTCCACTTTTGGAAATCCAGGATCTGCGGGTGCACTTCAACGCGGCGGGACGGGCGTTGCGTGCCGTGGATGGGGTGAGCCTGACCGTCGCGCCGGGCGAGACGGTGGCGCTGGTGGGCGAATCTGGTTGCGGCAAATCGGTGACGGCCTTGTCCGTGATGCGTCTGCTGCCCCCCGCGGCGCGCATCGTCGGTGGCAGCGTGCGACTCGATGGCACGGAGCTAATGGGGTTGCCCGAGGTCGCCATGCGGCGCGTGCGCGGCGCGCGTGTGGCCATGATCTTCCAGGAGCCGATGACCAGTCTAAATCCGGTGCTGACTATCGGCCAGCAGATTGCCGAACCCCTGGTGCGCCACAAGGGGCTTTCCGGGGCGGCGCTGTCGGCGCGGGTGCAGTCCCTGCTCGAGGCAGTGAACCTTCCGGATCCGGCGCGCATCATGCGGGCCTATCCTCACCAGCTGTCCGGTGGCATGAAGCAGCGTGCCATGATGGCCATGGCAGTGGCCTGCGAGCCGCGATTGCTCATTGCCGACGAGCCAACCACGGCCCTCGACGTGACCATTCAGGCCCAGGTGCTGGCGCTGATGCGGGATTTGCAGCGCACCACTGGCATGGGTCTGTTGTTCATCACCCACGATCTCGGTGTGGTGGCGCAGATGGCCGACCGGGTAGCGGTGATGTATGCCGGCGAGGTGGTAGAGAGCGCGCCGCGCGAAGCCTTCTTCCGCGCACCGCGACATCCTTACACGCGCAAGCTGTTCGCCTCGCTACCTGGCCGCTCTCGGCGGGGCGAGCCGCTGGCGATGATTCCGGGCATGGTGCCGACACTGGACCGGCCTCGTGTCGGTTGCCGATTCGCGACCCGTTGCGAGTTTGCCTGGGATCGCTGCCGGGCGGAAACGCCGGCCTGGGTGGAAGCCGGCGGACACGGCGTGCGCTGTCATCTCGGCCTTGCCGGACCGGCCGCGCAGCAGGCGGCGGCTTCTGCGCCCACTGTGCAGACGGCAGCGCCGCCCTCCGCCGAAGCGCGGCCGCTTTTGACGGTGCGCGATCTGAAGGTGCATTTTCCCATCCGCCGGGGCGTATTCCAACGTACCGTGGGCTACGTGCGCGCGGTGGATGGCGTCTCGCTCGACATCGCTTCCGGCCGCACCCTGGCGCTGGTGGGCGAATCCGGTTGTGGCAAGACCACCGTGGGCAAGGGCATCCTGCAGCTTGTTCCCGTGACGGGCGGTTCGGTGTCGTTCGAAGGCCGCGAGTTGATGGGTCTACATGGTGCAGTGCTGCGGCGCCTGCGCAGCCGGTTCCAGATCGTCTTCCAGGACCCATTCTCCTCGCTTAATCCGCGCATGACGGTGGCGGACATTCTAGAGGAAGGGATGCTCGCCCTGGGTGTGGGGGCGAATGCGGCGGCACGGCAAGGCGAGGTAGACCGCCTGTTGGCAGCGGTGGGGCTGCCCGCCGACGCGAAGCTGCGTTATCCCCACGAATTCTCGGGTGGCCAGCGGCAGCGCATCGCCATCGCGCGCGCGCTGGCCGTGCAACCGCGGCTGATCGTCTGTGACGAACCCACCAGTGCGCTGGACGTCTCGGTGCAGGCGCAAATCCTCAATCTGCTCTTGGACCTACAGCAACGCCTGGGGCTTAGTTATCTCTTCATCACGCACAATCTGGCGGTGGTGGAGTTTATGGCGCAGGAGGTGGCGGTGATGTATCTCGGACGCATCGTCGAGAAGGGAGCGGTGGATCGTGTCCTGGTCGCGCCCGCCCACCCCTATACCCAAGCGCTATTGTCGGCCGTGCCAACCCTCGAGCCCACTGGCCGGACGGTGATCCGTCTTGCAGGCGAGCCGCCTTCTCCTGCCCGGCCGCCGCAGGGTTGCCATTTCCATCCCCGCTGCCCGCAGGCCATGCCTGTGTGCCGGGAACGTTATCCGGAGCAAAGGGAAGTCGACGGGCGGAAGGTTGCCTGTCACCTCTACCCGTGAGTGGGACATGAATGGGCGAGGGGTTCAGCCGCTGTGGTCGGCTCGGGCGAGCAACAGCGTGTCGCCGGGCCGCAGCTGGGTGCTGCGGCCCAGTTTGTTCCAGCGGCGCAGATCATCCACCTGCACGTCGAAGCGCTGGGCGATGCCGTAGAGCGTATCGCCCCGCTTGACCGTGTAGCGCAGCGGCCCACGCTTGGCAGACTTGGCGGCGGCGACTTGCGTTCGACCATCGCGCCGCGCCTGCTCGGTGTGCGCTTGCGGCGGACTGACCAGGAGCTTCTGGTTCGGCGTGAGGTGGCTGGAGGCGAGGCGATTCCAGGACTTGAGCTCGGCCACACTCACGCCATGCCGACGGGCGATGGCGGCGAGCGTCTCGCCCCGGCGCACCGTATGGCTCAACCGCGACGTTTCGGCTTTCGCCGTCGTCTGCGGAGCTTGAAGCGGGGTGCTCGCCGTGCCCGGCACCAGCAGGAGCTGGCCGCGGCCCAGCTTGCGGACGGTCGGTCCCAGGCCATTGACCTCGCGTAACCGGGTGGGGCTGATGCCATAACGTCGCGCGATGGCCTCCAGATGTTCCCCTTTGCCCGCCTGGTAGGTGCGCCAGGACACCAAAGGCTGCTGATGCCCCTCCAGGTTGCGGGCGAACACCTCGGCCTTGTCCACGGGCAACAGCAGCGTGGTGGGTTCCTGGGCACGGATCACCGGCCGGTTGTAATGGGGATTGAGGGAGAGGAATTCCGTGAGGGGAATTTCCGCCAAGCGCGCGGCGAGTGCCACGTCCATGTGACGGGTGAGGGTGATCTGGGCGAAATAGGGCGAATTGGGTAGCGGCCCCAGCCTTGCGGAAAAATCCTGCGGTCGTTCGACGAGATGTTTGACCGCCAGCAGACGCGGCACGTAGTTGGCGGTTTCCACGGGCATGCGCAGATTGACGTAGTCCGTGGGCAGCCCCTGGGCCTGGTTGCGGGCGATGGCGCGGGAGAGATTGCCCTCGCCCCAGTTGTAGGCCGCGAGTGCCAGATGCCAGTCGCCGAACATGGCGTAGAGCTTTTGCAGATAATCGAGCGCCGCTCGGGTGGCGGCGAGGACATCGCGCCGCTCGTCCACCCACCAGTTCTGCTGCAGGCCGAAGGTGCGGCCGGTGGCAGGCATGAATTGCCAGATGCCCGCCGCCTTGGCGCGCGACAGAGCATGGGGATTGAAGGCGCTCTCGATCATGGGCAGAAGCGCGATCTCGGTGGGCATGCCGCGCCGCTCCACTTCCTCGACGATGTAGAAGAGATAGCGTCGGCTGCGTTCCAGCATGCGTGCCACATAATCCGGACGCTCTGCGTACCACGCTTCGTTTTCGGCCACCAATGGCGTGTCCAGCTCCGGCAGCGCGAAGCCAGCGCGCAGGCGCGCCCATAGATCGGTGCGTGGGTCACCTTGTTCGTCGATGGCTTTGAGCAGCGGTTCGATGCCGTCGGGAGCGGATTCGATGCTTATGATGCTGGGTGCCTCGTCGCTGGCATCCGCGGTTTCCGGCAGCGTCATCCCGCTCACTTGCGCCAGGCGCAGCGCCTCATCGGCTGCGTGCAAGGGCGAGGCGAGCAAACCGGCTGCGATGAGCAGCGTGGCAAGTTGCGTGCGGCGATGAGGGCCGTTTCGCATCGGTGGAATGCTTGTGGTTCTTGTCGTTGCGGGGATGCGGCATGGTAACGGCCTCACTGGGCCGGGTCAAGCGAGCGTAATCGGCTGGTCCCGCGCGATCAGGCACGGAAGCGATCCTTCCAGGCACGCAGGGCGGCAAATACCGCCACGGCATCGGCAAGGGGATGGCCGGCATGGGCCTCGGCGGCGGCACGCACAGCGGGTTCGGTCACGCGCAGGAAAGGATTGGTGCGACGTTCCAGCGCCAGAGTGGATGGCACTGTGGGGGATCCTTGCGCGCGTCGCGCCCGGGCCTCTTGCTCGCGCGCGTGGAGCGCCGCGTTGTCCGCTTCCACCTGAAGCGCGAAGCGGATGTTGGCCAGGGTGTATTCATGGGCGCAGTAGACGCCGGTATCGTCGGGCAAGGCGGCAAGACGCGCTAGCGATGCGTGCATTTGTTCCGCACTGCCTTCGAATAGCCGGCCGCAGCCACAACCGAACAGCGTGTCGCCACAGAACAGGAGCTTTGGGCGATAATAGGCGACGTGCCCGCGGGTATGGCCTGGCACGGCCAGGACCTGGAACGCGATGCCTAGATGCGGTAGATCGACGGGCTGCCTAGGATCCGCCACATCGGTGCGCCCGGGAATGGGTTCGCCGCCGGGCCCATATACCGGCACGGAGAAACGGCGTGCGAGTAGAGCGACGCCGCCGACGTGATCGTGATGATGATGGGTGACCAGAATGGCGGTGAGCGCCAGGTCGTGGGCGCCAAGGAAATCCATTACCGGCGTAGCATCACCAGGGTCCACCACCGCCGCGGAACGGCCGTCGTGCAAAAGCCAGATGTAGTTGTCCTGGAAAGCAGGTAGCGGGATGACGTGCAGCATGGCTGTCGTTGATTGCGAAAAACCGGCCCAGCGAGCAGGATCTCGGACGTTGCCAACGTTTAGCTCCGGCGCGCAGCCGCGATGCGTGAGATGGACCTATTCGACCCTCCGATCAACTATCCGACCCGGGCCATTCGATGTCAACCTCCACCGCCGCGGACTGGTTCGCCACGCCCCTGGGTGCTGATCTCCTGGCGCGGGAGCAGGCCTATTACGACGAGACCGTCAGCAATATTTTCGGGTTCAATGCACTGCAGTTGGGGCTTGCCCAGTTCGATTTCCTGCGTGCCTGCCGTATTCCATTACGGGCCAGCATTGGCAGCGGTCCAGGTGTGCGCGTGCTGGCGGATTTGAATTTCCTGCCGGTGGCCAGCCAGAGCATCGACCTTTTGCTTCTACCCCATGTGCTGGAATTTGCCACCGATCCCCATCAGATCTTGCGTGAGGTGGAAAGGGTGCTGATGCCGGAAGGTCATGTGGTGATGAGCGGATTCAATCCCCTCAGCCTGTGGGGCGTGAAACGTTTCTTCAACCGGAGAAGCGGCGCCTATCCTTGGAACGGACGCTTCATCTCCCTCACGCGTATGAAGGACTGGCTGTCCCTGCTCAATTTCGAGATGACCGGCGGGCGCATGTGTTGCTATGCGCCGCCCTTCGCCAGCAATCGTTGGCGCGAGCGTTTCGCCTTCATGGAGAAGGCGGGGGATCGTTGGTGGCCCTTGGGCGGTGGCGTTTATTTCCTGGTGGCGAAAAAGCGCGTGCCCGGTATGCGTCTTATTCTGCCCAGCTGGAACGAGCGCCTGGCAGCGCGTCAGCGCCTAGCGGCCGCCCCTCAGCGCGCCACCACCCTGAACCAGCAGCCGAAATGCGAAGGCCATGGTTGACGCGAAGGTGGTGGACATCTACACCGATGGCGCTTGTAAAGGCAATCCCGGTCCCGGCGGCTGGGGCGTGCTGCTGCGCTACGGCGATCACGAGCGGGAACTGTGGGGCGGTGAGCCTGCGACCACCAACAACCGCATGGAACTGACGGCGGTGATCCGCGCCCTTAAGGCCCTCAAGCGACCCAGTCGGGTGCGCTTGCACACGGATTCCCAATACGTGCAGAAGGGCATCACCGAGTGGCTCCCCAACTGGAAGAAGCGTGGCTGGCGCACCGCCGAGAACAAGCCGGTAAAGAATGCCGATCTTTGGCGCGAGCTGGATGCCTTGGCCGCCAACCATGACATCCAATGGATCTGGGTGCGCGGCCATGCGGGACACGATGGCAACGAACGCGCCGATGCCCTGGCTAACCGTGGCTGTGCCAGTGGCATCACCAGAAAGGACGCTGAAGATGAGACAGATCGTCCTCGATACTGAAACCACAGGCCTGGAACCCACGCTCGGCCACCGCATCATCGAGGTGGCGGCGGTGGAGCTGGTGAACCGGCGTCTCACCGGTAACCATTTCCATCGCTATCTCAACCCGGAGCGGGAGATCGACGAAGGCGCGCAGCAAGTGCACGGTCTCACCCTGGACTTCCTCGCCGACAAGCCGCGCTTCGCCGATATCGTCGAGGAATTCCTCGCCTTCATCCGCGATGCGGAGCTCATCATTCACAACGCGCCGTTCGATGTGGGCTTCCTCAATCACGAGCTTGCCTTGCTCGGCTTGGAACCCCTGGAGCGCTACTGCGTGGGTGTGGTGGACACGCTCAGAATGGCGCGCGACATGCACCCGGGGCAAAAGAACAATCTCGACGCCCTCTGCAAGCGCTATGGCGTGGACAACTCGAACCGCACCCTGCACGGCGCTCTGTTGGATGCGGAACTGCTGGCGGAGGTGTATCTCGCCCTCACCCGCGGCCAGGACAGTCTGATGATCGAACTCAATGCGCCCGCTGCGTGCCCCGATGCATTGCAAGCCTGGGCGAGTGATGCGCCCCTTATCGTGCTGCACGCAACGGAAGACGAACTGGCCGCGCACGAGGCGCTGCTTGCGGAACTCGACAAAGAAAGCAAGGGCGCGTGTCTGTGGCGCGCAGCCTCTGCCACGTGAATCACCCGGCGCGGGGAGGAAAGATGGGGAAACGACACATCAGCCGGGCCGTGCTCCGGTGGGGTTGCGTGGCTTGTGCCGCGCTGAGCCAGGGACTTTACGCTGCCGGCGCCCGACTCTCGGAAGACGACTTTCTGGGCGAAGTGCCGGTGGTGCTCTCGGTTTCGCGGCTGGCGCAGCCGGCGCAGGACGCGCCCAGTGCGGTGACGGTAATCGACCGGGAAACCATCGTCGCCTCGGGCTTCCGGGAAATCGCCGATCTGATGCGCCTGGTCCCGGGCTTTTACGTGGGCTATGCGGCCGGCAATGACGTGATCGTGAGCCACGGTCTTAGCAACGCCTATTTTGGCCGGTTGCAGGTACTGATCGATGGGCGCTCGGTTTATACCCCGGCGTGGGGGCAGGTGCGCTGGCCCATGTTGCCACTCTCCTTGGAGGATGTGGAGCGAATCGAAGTGACGCGGGGTCCCAACGCCGCATCCTACGGGGCCAACGCCTTTACCGGCATCATCAACATCATCACCCGTCACCCAGCCCAGGATCGGGGCACGGTGGTGTCGCTGACCGGTGGCGACCCGCATTTGAAGGACGCGTTGGTGCGCCACGCCGGACAGTGGGGTGGCTGGCAGTTTAGCGTAAGCGCGGGGCATCGCGAGGACACGGGCTTCGACACGCGTAACGACAGCCAGGACACGGATTTCGTCCTGATCCGCGGCGAACGCGTGCTCGATACCACCAACAGCGTGCAGTTGCAGGCGGGCTACCGTGGCGGCCGACTGGGAGTGGGCTGGTTTGGAGACACCCTCGACATGCCGCGTGATCGCCATGCAGCGACTGGTTTTGCGCAAGTCCGTTGGCAGCGCACGGTGTCGCCGGAGGACGAACTGGCCGTGCAGTTCTACTACAGCTTCGACCGAAACCGGGAACAGTTCGTGACCATGGATTCGATGGTCCCCACGACCCTGCGGCTGGTGGAGGACTCGGAGCGCTATGACATCGAAGTGCAAAAAACCCAAACGCTGAGTCCCCGCCTGCGTGCCGTCTGGGGTGGCAGCATTCGCCAAGACCGCATCCATGCGCCAGCCTATCTTGGAACAGACGACACCCGGGTGGTGGGGTTGCAACGTTTGTTTGGGCATGGCGAGTGGCGACCGGTTCCAGAATGGACGTTCAACCTTGGCGCCATGGTCGAACACAACGATTTGGCCGGCACCGACGTCGCACCCCGATGGGCTGCAACGTGGCACGTGCTTCCTCAGCACAGCGTGCGGCTGGGGGTGTCTCAGGCACAACGGACACCGACGCTACTGGAATACGCAGCGGACTACAAGATCACGCTGAATAAACCTGGCGGCGGCACGTTTCCCCCTTTTCAGTGGTATGTCGGCACCCACGCGGCGTCGTCCGAGCGCATCACGACACGCGAAATCGCTTACCTGGGCACATGGCCCGATCTGCACTTAGCGCTAGACGTGCGACTCTACGAGGACCGCATCCGCAACATCATCTTGGCTGATGCCATCGGTGGTGGATCCTGGTCGTTTAAGGATGGCAATTGGCTCACGCGGCGAGGGGTCGAGACGCAGCTGAGCTGGCATGTTCAGACAACGCGTCTGACGCTTGCCCATTCGTTCACTCAGATACGCAGCGCGGGCGGGCCAGTGGCCTATGCGGAGCGAGATTTACAGCGGGCCGATCCCCGGCACACGTTTGGTGCACTGCTTGCGCACCGTTTCCCCTACGGCATCGATGCAAGTGTCGGTGTCTACTACTATGACGATATGACACCCTTTGGCAACACCGGCGACTACATTCGTGCTTATACCCGGCGTGATCTGCGCGTGGCAAAACGATTCAAGCTTGGTGTTGGCCAAGGGGAGCTCGCCTTGGTGTTCCAGAACATGGACGGGCCCTACCACGATTTTTCCTGGGATCCGAGCAAGCCCCTGCAGCGCAACGAATTCCCGCGACGGACACTGTTCACCCTCAAAGTGGGGTACTGACGGAATGGGCGGATGACGATCCTCGGCCTGCGTTGGCTTGTTCTACTCGCGCTCACGTTGTGCATAGTCTTGCCGGCCGCTGCCGCAATCAACCTGACCGTTTGGCTCAGCGACGACACCCCACCTTACCAGGAATTTGCGCAACGATTGCGGCGCGAGCTGCAGGCGCGTGCGGTGCATCTCGAAATTCAGACCGGTGGGGCAGGTTCGGCCCAGGCGGAGCTGGTGGTGGCGGTCGGCTTGCGCGCCACGGAGCAGGCGTTACGGCTCAATCCATCCTTACCGGTACTGGCGGTGCTGCTGCCGCGCGCAACCTATCTACAGTTGCGCCGCTCGAGTGGCGCACAACCCTTCTCGGCGATTTTCCTGGATCAGCCGCCGGCGCGTCGCTTTGCCCTGATCGCCGAAGCATTCCCTTATCGTAAGCGGGTGGGCGCGGTACTCGGCCCCGAGTCCGCAGCCGAACTGCGCAGCCTGCAGGCGGCGGCACGGGAGCGGGGCTTGCAATTGGTGAGCGAGCGCATCGACGACGCCGATGCGCTGCTGCCTGCCCTCAACCGCGTGCTGTCGGAGGCCGATGTGCTGCTGGCGGTGCCGGACCCGCTTGTCTTCAACCGCAACACCGCGCAGGGCATTCTGCTTACCAGCTACCGTGCGCAGAAACCAGTGGTGGGCTATTCCCAGGCCTATGTCAATGCCGGGGCCTTGCTGGCAGTCTATTCCACGCCTGCGCAGATCGCACGCCAAACGGCGGAACTGATTACCGCCCTGCCGTCGCCTTCGGCCCTGCCGCAGCCCCAATATCCGCGTTATTTTTCGGTGGCGGTCAATGCGCAGGTAGCGCGCTCCCTAGGCATTCCGCTGGAGCCGGAACGGGTGTTGTGGGAGAAGCTGAGCAAAGCGGGAGGCGAGGAATGAAAGGCTGGAGTATCAAGTGGCAGGTGCTGCTGCTGGCGCTCTTGCCGGCAGCGCTGATTGCGCTGGGGCTGGCGTGGTACTTCATTCAGCGCGGCTTGAGCGAGCTGGATGCCGCCCTCCACAATCGTGGCCTGGCCATCGCGCGCCAACTGGCGCCGGCAGCTGAATATGGCGTGTTCTCGGGTAACCGTGAGATTCTGCGCCGTCTCGCAGAGGCCGCCGCAGCGGAGGCGGACGTCAAATGGGTGGCGATCACCGATGTCAACGGCGAGATCCTGGCCGCGAGCGGTGAGCATGTGGCCTTGCCCGCGGTAGCTGACATGCAAGGCCTCAATGTGGCAGTGGCTGCAACACGCGAGGCGCTGGATTTCAGCGCGCCGATCGTGGTGACGCAGCTGGCCGTCGAAGACGAGTGGTACCAGGCGCCGCCGGCGCGGCGCGTGATCGGGCGCGTGACCGTGGAACTTGACCGAGCACCGACTCTGCGCGCCAAGGAAGCGGTGCTGCAAAACGGGCTCATCATCACGGCCATTGGCTTGTTCCTGGCGGCGCTGGTGGCACTCCGCATGAGCCATCGCGTCACGCGTCCCGTGCTGCGTCTGGCACAAGCCGTGCGGCAGATGGGCGAAGGCCGGCTAGATCTGCGGGTTCCGGAGGACTCTGGCGGTGAACTGCAACTGCTGGAGGCAGGAGTCAACCGCATGGCTGCGTCCCTGCAAGCGTCCCACGAGAACCTGCAGCAACGCATCGCCGATGCCACGCTGCGTCTCAGCTACCAGGCGGCCCACGACACCCTTACCGGGCTGATCAACCGGCGCGAATTCGAAGTCCGGCTGGAACGCGCCCTGGCCGGTGCCCGCCACCAAGGCCAGATCCATACCCTCTGTTATCTCGACCTCGACCAGTTCAAGGTGGTCAACGATACCTGTGGTCACGTGGCGGGCGACGAACTGTTGCGTCAGCTCTCCGCGCTGCTGCAGGCACGGTTGCGGGAGAGCGATACCTTGGCACGCCTAGGGGGAGACGAGTTCGGCGTACTGCTGGAAAACTGCGATCTGGCCACCGCTGAGCCCGTGGCGGAGTCGCTGCGTCGGACGGTGAAGGACTATCGCTTCCTGTGGCAGGACCGCAGTTTCGGCGTGGGAGTCAGTATCGGCATGGTGGAGATAAACCGCGACAGCGGTAGTCTTGCCAGCCTGCTGAGTGCTGCCGATGCAGCCTGTTATGCCGCCAAAGATCGGGGCCGCAACCGGGTGCACGTCTATCAGGAACAGGATGGCGAAGTGCAGCGCCGGCGCGGCGAGATGCATTGGGCGACGCGCATCAGTCAGGCCATGGAGGAAAATCGTTTTCGCCTTTTCCGGCAGCCCATCGTCTCGGCCGATCCGAGCAAAGGGCTTGCGCCCCATCACGAGATTTTGCTGCGCATGCTCTCGGACGAGGGCGAACTGGTGCTGCCGATGGCCTTCATCCCCGCCGCGGAACGCTACAACCTGATGCCGGCCATTGACCGCTGGGTGTTGAGCAAGGTGTTCTCGCTTTTTCGCGAATGCTTTGGGAGTGAGGGCGATGGGCCAGTGTGCACGGTGAACCTCTCCGGCCATTCCCTATGCGATGAAAGTTTCCTCGCCTTCGTGCACCGTCAGTTCGAGCTCAACCAAATACCACACCGGCGCATTTGCTTCGAGATCACCGAGACCGCCGCCATTACCAATCTGCGCGAGGCGGTTCATTTCATCGAGGCGATGAAGGCGCGAGGCTGCACCTTCTCGCTGGACGATTTCGGCAGCGGCCTGTCTTCCTTCAACTATCTGAAAAACCTGCCCGTGGACTACATCAAGATCGATGGCGCCTTTGTGCGTGACATGGATGTCGATCCCATGGATTACGCCATGGTCGAGGCCATCCACCGGATCGGCCGGGTAATGGGGCTTGCCACCATCGCTGAATCCGTGGAGAGCGAAACCATCCTGGAACGACTGCGCGTAATCGGCGTGGATTATGTGCAAGGCGAATGGCTGGCCGCCCCCGTGCCACTGACGGACATCACGGGAGGCCGCGGCTTCGCCGTGTGAGTGCTGGCAGTGCCCTTAGGACGTAACATGCTGCCGGAGCGGGGCAGGGGCGTGAAGCACGTGAGGGGGATCGGGAATTGGTGGGCGGTGCTGGGTTCGAACCAGCGACCCCTGCCGTGTGAAGGCAGTGCTCTACCACTGAGCTAACCGCCCCTTTGCGGGTGCGCAATTTAACCACAATCGCGCAGGCCGGGTCAAATCTAGCTTGGGTGTGGCCGACCCTTTCACGTACAATGCGCGTTTTTCTGGTCAGTCATGGTTCGCACCCGTTTCGCTCCCAGTCCGACCGGTTATCTGCACATCGGCGGCGCCCGCACCGCGCTCTTTGCCTGGGCCTTTGCCCGCAAGCACGGCGGCAGTTTCATCTTGCGCATCGAGGACACCGATCTGGAGCGGTCCACCCAGGAATCGGTGCAGGCCATTCTGGACAGCATGGCCTGGCTGGGGCTCGACTATGATGAGGGGCCGTTCTATCAGACGCAGCGCATGGCCCGCTATCGTGAGGTGATCCAGAAGCTGCTCGACGAGGGCAAGGCCTATCACTGCTATTGCAGCAAAGAAGAACTCGATGCCATGCGCGAAACGCAGCGCGCGTGCGGGCTCAAGCCGCGTTACGACGGTCGCTGTCGCCATCGCACCGCGCCCGTGCCAGGGGTGAATCCGGTGGTGCGCTTCAAGAACCCCCTCGATGGCGAAGTGATCATCGACGATCTGGTCAAGGGACGGGTGGTGGTGAGTAACGCTGAACTGGATGATCTCATCATCGCCCGCGCCGACGGCACGCCCACCTATAATTTTTGCGTGGTCGTGGACGACTGGGATATGGCCATGACCCATGTTATCCGCGGCGATGACCATCTCAACAACACGCCCCGGCAGATCAACATTCTCAAGGCCCTTGGTGCGCCCATTCCCCAGTACGCCCATGTGCCCATGATTTTGGGGCATGACGGCGAGCGGCTGTCCAAGCGCCATGGTGCGGTGAGTGTCACCCAGTACCGGGACGAGGGCTATCTGCCAGAAGCGCTGCTCAACTACCTGGCGCGCTTGTCCTGGGCCCATGGTGATGACGAGATCTTCACCATGGACCAGTTCATCGAATGGTTCGATCTCAAGGACATCAGCAAGTCGCCGGCGAAGTTCGATCCGGAGAAGCTCACCTGGGTCAATGCCCAGTACATCAAGGCGACCGACAGCGCGCGGTTGGTGCAACTTGCGCGTCCCTTCATGGCGGCCGACTGCTGTGACCCCAGCCACGGACCGGATCCGGTCAAGGTGCTGGATCTTCTCAAGGCCCGTGTCAATACCTTGCAGGAACTGGCCGATGCGGCGGTCTATTTCTATCGCCAGCTCGAGCCCCATGCCGAGCTGCGCGCCCGGTACCTGACTGCCGAAATCCGGCCGGTGCTGGAGGAATTGGCCTGCAAGCTAGAGGCGATCGAGTGGAACCGGGATGCCATCAACCGGCTCTTGAAAGATGCGGTCGCCGCCCACAAACTGAAACTGCCGCAGCTGGCGATGCCGCTGCGAGTGATGATCACCGGCGAGACGCAGACGCCTTCCATCGATGCCGTGATGGAACTCGTCGGTCGCGAGGAGAGCCTGCGCCGCATCCGGGATCATCTCGGCCGTTATCCGACCTGAACTTGGCCGAAGCGCTTTACAAGCGCGCCGCCGCTACCTATAATGGCGCGCTTTCCGGGGGTGTAGCTCAGCTGGGAGAGCGCTTGCATGGCATGCAAGAGGTCAGCGGTTCGATCCCGCTCATCTCCACCAAATTGCGAGACACGGTGCAGCGGCTAGGCGTCATCTCGGTCTGGATCGGCATTCTGGCCACCGCCGTTGGTCTGTTGGTCGGGTTCATGGAACTGGCCACTGATCAGGACGCCCAAGCCGGACCGTGGCTCAGCCTGGTACCCCTGGGGTTCGCCCTGATGCTGTTCGGCATCGCGGCGACTCAGCTCACCAGAAAGTAGCACCGACTAAGCGCAGCGTTTAGTCCCCATCGTCTAGAGGCCTAGGACATCGCCCTTTCACGGCGGTAACCGGGGTTCGAATCCCCGTGGGGACGCCAAACAAAAAAGCCACCTCGCGGTGGCTTTTTTGCTGAATGGGGTCATCCCAGCAGCCGGGGTGGTTTGCTTCCTCTCAGGTTTGCGCAAGCACCCGTCCGAATGCCTCCAGTTCCGCGACGGGGTCGGAGAAATCCTCGTAGCGCCGGCCGGCGCGGGCGTACCAGTAACGGCTGTTGGCTGTATCGCCCTCGATCTTATGCAGGATGGCATGAAGCCAGCAGGCTAGCGCATCTTCGCGGGTCTGCGCGATGCGGTGGGCGTGGTGCCAATCGCCCCTGCGGACGGCGGCCAAGGCTTCTTCAAGCGCGGCATCCATGGTTCACTCCGGACATGCTGGGCGCGGGGAGAACAAGGCCTAGATTGCTGGCACGGGTGGCTTTCGCAGCGCTGGCTTGACTTTCCGCCGTGCACCGGGATTTGAGGGACAATTCTGCCATGTCGGATCGTTTCGGGCGCATCTTTCTGCTCAGCCACATGCGTGCCTTTACCAGCCTGACTGGGCACGTCCTGGGCTCGCACCCGGAGATCAATGGCTATTACGAGCTGCACCAAAGCTATGAGGCGGCGTCCGACCTGGACCACCAGCGGGAGACGCTGGCCCGCCAGGAAGGGCTCAAGCCAGGCAGCCGTTTCCTGTTCGATAAGCTCCTGCACGACGCATACCGGCTGCTGCCGGAACGGCTGGCCGAGCGGGATCTCAAGATCATCATCTGCCTGCGCCGCCCTGCTGCCACCTTGGCTAGCATCGTGCGACTATTCGCCGGGCGTAAGGGCTACGAGTGCTATGCCCAGCCGGAGCAGGCCGCGGCCTACTATCGGGCGCGCCTGGCTACGCTGGCGCGCTTTGCCCAGGAACAGGCGGGCCGCTACGGCTATTTCGACGCGGACTTGTGGCAAGTTGCACCGGAGGCGTTGCTGGCGCAGCTTGGTCTCTGGCTGGAACTTTCTAGCCCTTTGCGGGAGGAATATCGCCTCTTTTCCCTCACGGGTCAGCCGGGCGCCGGCGATTCCTCACCGCGCATCCGCAGTGGCCGCATCGAGCGCACGCTCCACGACCACGCCGAGGTCGCATTGCCCACACCGCTCCTCCATGAAGCACAGGTTGCCTTCGACGCCTGCCGCACGGTGCTCGTCACCCATGCTGCGTGGGTGGTGCTGGGCGGCTGACGTGCTCGTCTCAGGCAACGTCAAACAGGCTGTCCCAGGCGTCGCGCTCGGCGCGATAGCGCACTAGGGCATCGATGATCTGACTCGCCCGGCGCGCGCGGTGTTCGGCTGACTGGATGGCGAGCCAGCCGCGGGCGCTGTCGCCGAAGTTGTGTTGCAGATTGTCGAGGAAGCGGCGCACCTCGCCCAGCGCAGGCGCATGCCGCCACCAGTGGCGAGCATCGAAGACGAGCGCCTTGAGGGCGAGGCGGCGTTCGCGAAGGGCGGCGTGTTTTTCTGCGTAGAGGGCCAGCAGTTTCGCTTCCGTGTCTGCCACGACTGCGCGCACCGTTTCCGGTGCGAAGGGTTGGCGCACGTCATCGATTCGCACCAGCGCCTCTGCCGAGAACAGCATCAGGTCGCCGAAGAACTGGCGCTCGAATTCATCCGCGAGGTCGATACGACCTGCGTGTTCTTCGACGCCGGGGCGGAAATCGTCCTCGCCACCGCCCCGCTGGTGCAGGTTGGGCAGGTTGCAAGTGGCGAAGCGGGCGCCGATCTCGGCGGCGATCAGGCGACCCGCGGTTGGGCCCGACATGCGCAGGCGCAGGTGGCCGAAAGGGATGACGTAACGTAGCCCTGCATGGCGCGCCACGTAATTGCCGGGATAGACGGTGCGTGCCGGCCGCAGCATTTCATAACCATCGCCGTAGTGGAACCAGGTACGACGGGTGAGGTGTTCGCCGTGGAAGAAGCGGTTGAGGCGCTGCGCGAAGTCAGTGAGACAGGCACGATGGTCGTGGCGACCCGCGAGACGGCAGGAATAATCGAAACTGTGCGCCGGCGGCGTGAAGCCGAATAGCCCGGCCAGATCGTGGTAGGCCGCGTCGGGGGCCTGGACGCCGCCGTGGAAGCGGCAGGCTTCCTCCGGGGCGAGGCCGGAAAGGCGCGTGAAGAAGGCGATCACGTCATCCAGGAAATTCACCGCCATCACCGCTGGCGACACGGGCGGGTCGCCCACCATCTTGCCACTGAGAAGCAAGATGTCGGACTGACGGAAGATGCGGTCCCAAAGGTGGAAATAGGGTGGCGCATGCACCGTCTCGCGTGCGTCTGGCGTGCTGCGGTTGACGTAGAGTGACTGGTCGCTGTCCAGCAGTGCGTAGAGCGTGTGCTCGGGCCTGTCGGTGAGCTCGCGGAATTTGAGATAGAGGAGGTTCCGGTTGGCGGCCTGGCCCTTGTGATGGAAACGCTCGAGGGGCTGATCCGTGAGTAGCCGCGCAAGGCGCGCGCGCAGGGACGCGGGCAGGGCTTCGAGCAGCGCGTATTGCTCGTCGAAATCCAGGTAATGCACGCGCAGTCCCTGGGCACGGTAGGCTGCCACCAGTTCTCGATGTGCGTGGCGATGGGCCGGCTCCCGGCTGTCTTCCCCCACCACCACTTGGATGCGTTGCCACTGGCCGTCGCGCCGGCCGCCGTAGTCGTAGCGTCGGCAGACTTGCAGGATGCTTTCGAGACAAGCGCGCAGGTGGCCGGGGCGGTCTGCCACCGGAATGCCGATGAGGAAGGCGTGGCGATGATCCTCGCCTAGGGCCGCGATCAAATGTTCCTGTTCCCGGAATAGGGCTTCGTAATCCGCACACAGGACATCGAATGCCTGAGGTCGCGACCACATCGCCCGCTCCAGCAAGGCTTGCGCCGACTCGTAGAGGGCAAGCAGCGGGGTGGTGGATGCCTCCCCCAGGATCGCAAGTCGCCGGCCGATGTCGGTAAGCGCTGGGATGGCTGCTCCATGCCGGGCCACGCAGGCGGCGAGTGCGGTAGTCTTCGGTGCTTGCATGGGCGCTAGCGTCGCGAGGCGTAGTTGGGATAGGCGTCGCGTGCCACGGGGATCTCGATGAGGTTGATGCCACCCTGGAAATCCAGCTCGTCGAGATGCGCGAGATCGTCGGCAGATGCCAGCTTAGAGTGGCGGATGCCGAAGGCTCGGGCGAGCAGCGCGAAATCCGGATTGGGAAAGTCGCAGTCGATGAAGCGCCCGCCGTAGAGATGTTGCTGGTTCTTGCGGATGAGCCCCATGGTGCCGTTGCTAAACAGCACCACATTGAGGGGAATGCCGTAGTGCACGGCGGTCATCAGCTCCATGGCGCACATATGGAAGCCGCCGTCGCCGATCAGCGCGAACAGAGGTTTGTTGAGCGCGAAACCGGCGCCGATGGCGGCGGGAATGGCGTGCCCCAGCGAGGAAATACCGGTATTGGGGTGGAAATGGTCCTTTCCGGAGACTCGGTAAAAGCTTTGGGCGAACACGATGTTGTCGTCGAATAGCACCAGCCCTTGCGGAAACTTTTGTTCCAGCCAAACGAAGAAGGCGCGCACGTGCTCGAAGCGGGCATCGAACACGGCCTCGCCGCTGGCATTAAGGCGCCGCTCATTGGCGGCGATAAAGGCCGGGACGTCTACCGTCTCCCGTGGTGGCAGGTGGTGCGTCGCGTGGTCCAGCGCCTCGAGATAGGCTGCCAGATCGGCATGGATCGCGAGGTCGGCACGAAATACCTTCTCCAGTTGCTGGGTGTCATTGTCCACCTGGATGAGGGTCTTGCCGGCGAGCAGGCCCCGGTCCCAGACGTAGCTGGTGCGTTCGTTGAAGCTAGCACCCAGCACCAGCACCAGGTCGGCCTCTTCTTTCAGGTAGCGCAGGGCGTGCCCTGCCGAGGTCACACCCAGGCTCCCCAGCGCCCAGGGTGAACGTTCATCCATGGCGCCTTTGGCCTTCAGGCTGGTGGCCACTGGGATGTGCAACCGCTGCGCCAGTCGCGTCAGGGTGGCGCACGCACGGGCGCGGATCACGCCATGGCCGGCCACGATCATAGGCCGACGCGACCGGGCGAGCAGAGCCACGCTTCTGCGCACGTCCTCGGGCGTGGCCGGGCAGGCACGCGCCGCGCGAAAAAAGGCGATCTCGTCTAGCAGCGTGGCTTCCACACTTTCCTTCTGGACGTTGAAGGGCAGGCTCAACACCACCGGGCCGGGTGTGTCTGAAAGCAGGCACTTGGCTGCCTGGATCAGCACGTTGGCGAGATAGTCGGTGCGCTCCACCAGGCGGTGATAGCGCGTGATGCCGGCGAACAGAGCCACCTGGTCCACGCTGCCGCCCTCACCCGAGCTTTCTTGCAAGCCGCCGCGGCCAAAAATATGGGTGGGCGCTTCGCCGGTGATGGCGAGGATGGGCAGGCGGTCCGCGTAGGCACTGGCGATGGCGGTGACCAGGTTGGTGGCGCCTGGGCCGGCGGTGGTGATGCAGGCACCGATGCCGCCCGTGGCGCGCGCATGGCCCATGGCCATGAAGGCCGCCGCCTGCTCGTGTTTGGCCAGAACAGTGCGGATGCTTAAGGTGCGGAGGGCGTCGTAAACGGGGAGGATGTGGGAGCCCGGCAGGCCGAAGATGCGGCGAATGCCTAGACGCTCCATGAAACGGACAATGAGTTCGGCGACCGGTATTTGCATCGGGTAAGGAGCGCCAGCAGTCAGGGCAGGAAACCCGCACCTGCGATAGGATAATGGGCTTCCATCGCCAAGGAAACCCGCACAAGAAGCCCAGCGCGTACTGCTTCACGGCTCCCGAAGTTTCCCCAGCCCATAGGCCAGGGGCAGCAGCACGGCAGCGACCACCAGCGGGATGGCATAGGCCGAGAGCGCCCGTGCCGGTTCCGCCGCCAGGCCCCGCAGCGCGATTACGTAGCCGAGGGTGAGGCCCGTGATCACGAGCCCGGTGGCCAGCAACCAGCCTGGCCGCAGGCGCTCGCTGAGGCTGAAATAGGCCACGAAGGGCAACGCAAGTCCTACTAGGATGCTGGTATAGAGGTGAAAGCCCGCATCGTAATGGGGCAAGAGCGCGGCCCAGGTTGCAGCCGCAAGGCCAATGAAAACCAGGACGTAGGCGTAGGGGCGTGCATCTTGCATGGCAGTTTCCTCCTCGCTGGCCGGGAACGTTTCGACCCTTGAGCGATGCGTGGGGTTTCACCCCGTTGCGGCCGCGGGAAAAAGGCCAGGCAGGGGGGCGATAAGGCTATCAGCCGCTACCCAGGTGGGGGCAGTTTGCTTCAGTCATGGCTTGGTCTTCTCCTCACCATCGGCCGGGATTCTGTCCACACTGTTACACACCGCTCAGGCATCCCCAATCAGCGCGGCAGGACTGCTTCGATGGCCTTTATGAGGCGCGGCGATTCTGGCTCGGTGGTGGAGTGGAAATAATCCACCAGCCTGCCATCGGGACCCACCAGATATTTGTGGAAGTTCCATTTGGGTGCGCCCGCCAAGCCGAAGCGTTCCCGTGCCCACTGATAGAAGGGATGGGCCTCGTCGCCTTTCACATGGACCTTCGCCGCCATGGGGAAGCTCACGCCGTAGTTCACCTGGCAAAAGTTGGCGATCTGCTCGCTGCTACCCGGCTCCTGGCTGCCGAAGTCGTTGCTGGGCACCCCGATTACCACGAGGCCGCGGGCGCGGTATTTTTCGTACAGGGCTTCCAGACCCTTGTATTGCGGCGTGAAGCCGCACTGCGAAGCGGTGTTCACCACCAGCAGTACTTTGCCCTTGTACTGCGCCAGCGGCAGGGGTTTGTTGCCAATGAGGGTGGTGAAGCTGTAATCGTAGGCGCTACCCGCTTGGGTATCGGTTGCGTGGGCGGTAAATGGCCAGATCATCACGGCTCCCACAAGAATGATCGAGGACAGCAATTGAAGCATGTTTTTTACCCCTTTCGGTTTCTGAGCATGACAGCATCGCCAATGCGGCGCGTGGACCAGCACGGTATCTTAGCTGAGAGAAAGAAGCGCGACGGCTGCCCGCGGGCGGCGCTGGAGGGCGTGGCGTGCAAGCCAAGGGCAGCGGGTTAAGAAGCGTGCTGCGGCTCCTTGGCCTGCAACCGGCCCGTTTGCGCATGAAGCGGCGGCTAAAGCTGTGCTGGCCAAAATTCGCGTCGTGGAACTCGGCTGCAAGGGCGCTGTGGCCGCATCAGGCATACCGGGCGGGGCTTGGTTCCAGCAGGGCTGCCAGCGAGCCTCCCACATGTAGGCGTCGGATGGCTTCGGCCAGCAGAGGTGCGATTTCCAGCACGGTGAGTTTGGTGGCGACTGCTGGCGGCAGAGATCGTGGCGGCCACACGCTGTCCGTGATGATGAGGCGTTCCAGGGCGGGCTCGGCTAGGCTTTCGGCAGCGCTGGGGCTGAACACCCCATGAGTGGCGGCGGCGAGGATGCGCCGCGCACCGTGCGCCCGGCAAGCCCGGGCGGCCCGCGCCAGGGTGTCGCCGCTTGCCACCAGATCGTCTGCGATCAGGGCGGTGCGCCCAGCCACGTCGCCCACCACGGCCTCGCCCCATACTTCACCGTGGGCGCGGTATTTTTCCAGGAAGGCGCTGCCTACCGGGCGCGCCAGCAGCCGGCCGAGGGTTTGCCGCAGGGCTTCAGCGCGCTTGGCTCCGCCCACGTCCGGCGAGACCACCACCACCTCTTCGCCGGCAAGCTGGGGTGCGAGATAACGGGCGAGAAGGGGACGGGCCTCGAGATGCTCAGCGGGGATGCGGAAAGCATTCTGGTAGGCGGCAAGATTGTGCACGTCGAGGGTCAGCACGCGGTCAGTGCCCACGGCCTCGAATAGCTGCGCCAGGGTACGCGTGTTCACCGGATCGCGCGGCTGGGTGCGCCGGTCTTTGCGCGCGTAGGCCAGATAGGGCAGGACTGCCGTCACCCGCGCCGCGCCCTGATCCTTGAGATTCTGGATCAGAAACAGCAGGCGCACCAACCGATCGTTGACGCTGCCGGCGCCGTCTCCGTGCAGGGACTGCACCAGGTAGGTGTCCCGGCCCCGCACGCTGGTGAGGGGACGGCTCTTGTGCTCGCCGTCCTCGAAGGCGCGTTCCTCCAGGGGTGCGAGCTCGAGGCCCAATTGCTGGGCCACCGCTTCGCCCAGTCCACGGCCGGCCTGGGGTGCGAACAGCAGCGGTTCACTCGCGGTCATGGAGAGGCGTTGTCGCGCAGGAAGGACAGCGAGAGCGTCGGGTGCGAACAGCAGCGGTTCACTCGCGGTCATGGAGAGGGCGCAGGACCTCACTCGCGGCTTGGGGCGAGTTCCGGCTCAATGCCTTCCACTTCGGGGATGGCCTTCGCGGGATGTTGGCGCACGATACGCTTGAGGGCATCGTCCACGCCGGGGCTAAGCACGCTACTTTGCTGGATGGGTGCGTCCGGTGCGGGTCCGCAGGGGAAATCGCGGTCGATGGCTGCCTCCGCGGCGAGCCAGTCGTCCAGCTCCCGGCCTGGGGCGAAGCCGCGCTGCTTTGCCAGGTAATAGGCGGCCTCGCGGATCATCGCCTCGCGTACCTCCAGGGGCAGGCCGCGCCAGGTGACGCCGGCGGGGGGCGGCTCAAGGCCCTTCAGGGTTTGCGGCATGGCGTCCTCCTATTCGTAACGCACGAAATTCTCGGCCAGGGCGTCGGGCCCGTATTCGTCGATCAACCCATCGATTTCCTCCAGCAGGCCCTCGTCTTCATCCTCGTCCAGCACGCCTTCCCCCACCAGGCGCGCGCCGATGCCGTCCACGATGGCCTCACGCACAGTTTCCAGGGTGGGCGGACTTTCCCGATTCTCGTCGTTGATGACCGTCTCGATGACGCGGGACAAGGCTTCGCTGGCGGTAGCGCGTACGAAGTCCGCGGCGGGCGCGTCCGGCCCATATTCCTCGATCAGCGTGTTGAGCTCGTCGAGCAGCGACTCGCTTACGTCGAAATGGTGTAGCCGCTCCGCCTCGGTGAAGGAAGGGGGCAGCAGGCCCATGAGAAAGTCACGGGCGGTGGCCAGGGTAGGCGGCTCATCCGCATTGGGATCGTTGACCAGCTTTTCCAGCAGGGCGGACAGCCGGGGCGAAACCAGGGTGGAGATGTCCAGGGGATTTCGAATCATGATGGTTCCTCGTCAAGCCGTGGCGGGTCGACGGGCCCGCCTCTTGGCAATATAGCAGCCTTGCTGACGGTGGGGTTGCTGGGCCTCAGTCCGTGCCCCAGTGGGGGGTGGGGATGGGCTCGCCCAGGTCGGCTTCCACCAGGCGGCGGCGCACGTCCAGCAACTGTTCGATCAGATGCGGTTCGAAGCGGGCGTAGGCTTGCGCGTCCGGCACGCGCTTGACCACCACCCCCAATAGCTCGGTGATGGCGTTGCCGATGGAGTTCTGGCTGATGGTGACGACCAGATCGCCCTGATCGTTGCGATAGATGAGCTGTTTGAAGGCCGGCTGCCAGCGGATGGAATTCGCATATTTCGCGTCGCGGATGCAGCGGTCGCGCACCATCTTGGCGGTGCGCAGGAAGTCGTTGTTGAACAGCAACTTCTCTTCCACCAGTTGCGGGAAGTAGAGGTCGCGCGGAGGCGGCGAATTGCGCGTGGAGACCTGGCCGAAGAAGGTGCGATAGAAATCCAGGAAGCCTTTGAGCAGCGTGTCATAGTCCTTCCAGAACGCCACTTCGCGCAGCGCCGCGGCACCGCCGCTCACCTGCCAGCTGGGTAGGCCTTGGGGATACCCGGTCAGGGCGAGGCGACAGGCGCTGTCCTCGCAGGGCTTGAGCAGGTGGAAGTCCAGCTCGCTGAAAAAAGCCCGGTACACATCGCGCATATAGGCCTGGAACAGGGAATGTTGCCCGCCATCGGTGAGGTTGGGATTCTCGGGATCGGCCAGAGGCGCTTCTGCCAGCACCTGCTTGTCGAACACGATGAAATGATTGTGCAGCATGCGGATGGAAGGCACGCCGGGCGAGGTGAGGGGCCAGGTAGCGTCCAGGCTGGCTTCGCCCGCCAGCACCAGATGCCGCGCCGGGTCGGGATAGCGTTCCAGCATGTACTCGATGAGGATCTGGTTCATGCGGTTCCAGATGTGCTTTACCGGATCCGGCACCTGGGTACGGCGTACCGGCCGTCCCAGAGGGTCGAGGATGCGCTGCGATGTGTTGTAGATGATGGAGGCGTCGAACACGTTGCTGTGCCCCAGGGCCTTGCGGTAGAGGAGCAGGTCCTCTGGGTTGCGCAGCAGGCCGTTGTTGTGCACCAGATCATTGAGGTTCTCGGTGCTGTTGAAGAACTCGTTGGGCTTCATGCCCTCCGGCACTTCCAGGGGAATGGGACGGAAAGGGGTGATGATCTCGCGGGGTCCAGACTGCATGACATCATGGCTCCAATGACAAGCGGCCCATGGTAGCCCATCCGCGACACAGGGTGAAGAACTGCGCCACTTTGCCACGCGACCATGGGCTGCTCGCTATCGAGACATGCTGCGCTGGATGATGAGCCACGCGCTTGGACGCTTTCTCGTCATGCTCAGTAAGGCAGCGTCTGACGCAACGAAGTCTCGACGGCAGCGCGCCGATCTACGCATGGTGCGGGCTTGCCTTTGCCCTATCATAGGGGACCCCATGCGAGAAGGAGAAACCCCATGAGCTTCACCGTCTATCAAGTGACCATCCCGCCCCTGGTGCGCATGCTGAACAATCTGGCCGTCATCCTAAACAAGGCCGCGGCCCATTGCGAGGCACAGGGCATCGACCCGCAGGCGTTGCTGCGCTTTCGCCTCTTTCCCGACATGTTCCACTTCACCAAGCAGGTGCAGGTGGCTTGTGATCATGCCAAGAATGCCGCGGCCCGTCTTGCGGGTGTGGAGGGACCGGCTTTTGGCAACGACGAACAGAGCTTCGCCGATCTGGTGCAAAGGGTGCGCAAGACCATCGCCTGGTTGGAGAGCTTGCGCCCGGAGCAGTTCGAGGGAGCGCAGCAGCGCGACGTGGTGATCCGTCGCGGCGAGAGCGTGGTCACTTATCGGGGCGACGATTATCTGCTCAACCGCGCCCTACCCAATTTCTATTTCCACGTCACTACGGCCTACGACATCCTGCGCCACAACGGTGTGCCGCTGGGCAAGCGCGATTATCTGGGTACCGCCTGATGAGGAAGGGCGCGCATCGGGCTTCGTGCGTCATCACACACGCTGATTCATGGTCTGGAGTTTTCGGAACTGGCGGCGCCGAAGGCTGCTCAAGCATCATCCCCTGCCGGATGCGCTCTGGCAGGCGGCGGTGCGGGACATGCCGCTCCTTGCCGGCCTGAGCGAGGCGGAACTGGCACGACTCAAGGAGTGGGTAACGCTGTTCCTGCACGAAAAGGCCATCACGGCGGCGGCTGGTCTCGTGCTCACCGAGGCCATGCGCCTCAACATCGCCATCCAGGCTTGCCTTCCCATCCTCAATCTGGATCTGGATTACTACCGCGGCTGGGTGGAAGTCATCGTCTATCCGGACGAGTTCGTGCCCGAGTACGAGTACACCGACGAACACGGTCTGGTGCATCACGTGCGCGAGCCCATGAGCGGCGAGGCGTGGCTTGGCGGTCCGGTGATCCTTTCCTGGCGGGATGTCGGTGGCGGACACGGTATCCCAGGCTACAACGTGGTGATCCACGAATTCGCCCATAAGCTGGACATGCAAAACGGCGAGCCCAATGGGTTTCCGCCATTGCACCGCGACATGAGCAGGCAGGCGTGGAGCGAGGCTTGGCGCACGGCCTACGAGGATTTCTGCCGCCGCGTGGCGGCAGACGAGCACACGCCCATCGACCCCTACGCGGCGGAGAGTCCGGGGGAGTTCTTCGCCGTGCTAAGCGAGATATTCTTCGAAACGCCGGAGGCGCTCTTGCAAACTTATCCGGCGGTGTATGAACAGCTCGCGCGCTTTTATCGCCAGGATCCGGCGGCGCGCCGCGCCCTCACGGTGCCTTCTCGAATTTCAGCGCCACCGAGTTGATGCAGTAGCGCAGGCCGGTGGGCGGCGGGCCGTCTTCGAACACATGCCCGAGATGGGCGCCGCAGCGGCTGCAGGTGACCTCCGTGCGCACCATGCCATGACTGTGGTCGATCTCGGTGGCGATGCGCTCGGCCGAGATGGGCGCCCAGTAGCTGGGCCAGCCGGTGCCGGAATCGAACTTGGTCGCCGAGCTGAAAAGTGGGGCACCGCAGCAGGCGCAACGATAAATGCCGGCCTCGTGGTGGTCCCAGTAGGCGCCTGTGAAGGCCCGCTCGGTGCCCTTCTCGCGGCACACGCGATACTGCTCCGGCGTGAGTTGGGCGCGCCACTCTTCTGGCGTTTTGCTGATTCTCTCACTCATGGCTTTTCCTCCTCGCGAAGCGCTATGGTAGCCCAGCTGGCCGCCGCAAGTGGGCGTAGGCCGGCAGCGTCTGTAGGCGGCTGTCCTCCAGTGCAGCGCCCACGGTGAAGTGGTACAGGTCCTGTAGGGCAGTACCCGCAAGACCCAGCAGTTCGTGGGTGGCATCGTCGAAGAAGCAGCCAATGCCTGTGCCCTGTAGTCCCGCTGCTTCGGCTGCCAGGTACAACACCTGACCAATCAGTCCGGCTTCCCAGTGGAGCTGACGATAGATCCAGGGGCCCGCCTTCAGGGGTCCAGCGAATTCGGCCAGCATGGCCACGGCGAAGGCGCCATCGGCGGCGATGTCCTGGTGGCAGGAAAGGATGCGGGCCGCGGCGCGCGCATCGCCCGCGTGCAGCCGGTAAAGGGGCAGATGGGCGGGCGTATCTTCCGCACGTTGCCACGCGAATGCGGGCGAGAAGGCGGTGCGCAGTTCAGCCTCCGCCTCAGGCCGCCGGGGGAGTACGTAGAGACCCGGTGCCAGCCCTTCCACCCGATGCACGAACAGGACCAGATGCACACGCGGCGCCCAGCTAAGGGCATCAAAGGGTGCAAAGTCGGGGCGCGGCAGGGTCAGATCCAGCATGGAATGAAAGGCGGCGAGGGACGCGCCGGTGGTCCCGTCGAAAGCCTGGGCGCTGCGTCGTTGGCGGATGAGCCGGGCGGCGGGCACGTCACCCCCTTCGGGGGCGGGCGGGGGGCGTAGTGGCGGCGTCCAAACCCACGCTTGGGTCGCCGGTTTGCGGGTGGCCTGGGCCACTTCCTCGATCACCGGCCAGTCGTGGGCGTGATGGGGCGAGAGGCGGTTCGCCCGTCCGCGCCAGTCGCGGGTGGCCTCGATCAGGGGCTTGAGGGGCCAGTCGGCGGGCAGGGGGCCGGGTCCCACCAGCAGGACGAGGTCGGGATGTTCGCCTTCCGCGTCTTGGAAATCCGGCGTCCGGTCAAGGCCCAGCAATGCGGCGATGTCCGCATCCGCCGCGCCCTCCAGCAGGCGTGCCTGCCAACCCAGGGTCGCTGCGGCGAAGCGCAGGGCGGCAGCCGCATGGCCGGCGTCGTGCTGACAGTAGCGAAAGGCCCGCTCTCCGTACTTCCAGGCCTCACGCCAGGCGATGGCAGATAATCCCACTAGCAAACAGCTCGACGGCAGCAGAGGGGCGCTCGCCTCAAGGACGGCGCGTCGTTCCAGCACATGATCGCGGCTCAGGTAGTGGTAGACCCCATCGTCGAGGCCCGGGCAGTCTTGGATCACCAGGTAGCCTTCGGTGGGGTGGAGGTTGCCGCTGCTGGGATTGCAGCGCAGCGCCCAGCGGCTGCCAGCATAGGCTTTCCACGCCGCAAGCCCCAGGGCGAGCTCCAGGAGGGCCGCTACGCTGGCCACACCCAGCGGACGCGGCGATAGCCCACTCGCTTTAAGCGACTCGGCCCAGGTGGTCGCGGGATGCCCGGGGGCGAGCAGCGGCAGCTCGACGCGTGGCGCGCCGATGAAGTGGCGGAAGGGATCGGGCTGGGTGGCCCAGTCGAGTCCGCGCGGTCCAGCGGCATAGCGCTGGAGATGGTGTTTGCTACGCGCGTGGTAGCCGAGCACGATGTCGAGGTTGGAAGTCATGGCATGCTGCAACGAAACGCCACCTTACCACGCCCTGATGTCAAGGGCAGTGGGCAGCGGTAGCATGGCAAGATGGCAAGGAGGGCATATCGTTGAAGCGCGCCCGTGAACTCGTGTTCGGTTTGACCCGGCTAAAGAAGCCCGTGGCCGTGGCTTTGGGCCTGCTCCTATTCGCCCTGATCGCCGTGCTGGATGTCGTTGCGCCGCCCGCCCTCAATGCCCATGCGCTGTTTCTTTTGCCCATCGTGCTGGTGGCCTGGAATGCAGGCGCGGCCTGGGCGGCGGGTTTCGCCGTGGCAGCGGGGATGGTGGCCGTTTTAAGCGGCCTTGCCTTCGGCCAACCTTATGCCGGCGTCAGCCTGCTGATGCTGAGCGCCCTGCTGCGCACGGCTGTATATCTGTTGGTGGCGCTCGCGATCGCGAAGCTGATGCGCCGTCTCTACGATCAGGAGTGCGCCCTGTCCCGCACGGATTTCCTCACCGGGCTGCCCAACCGATACGCCTTCTACGATGTGGTGGGCTGGGAGCTGGAACGGCAGCGGCGCTATGGCGGATCGCTCGCCGTCATCTACCTCGACTGCGATAATTTCAAGCAGATCAACGATCGCCTGGGCCACAGCGCCGGGGATGCGCTTTTGAAGACCGTGGCGCAGGAAATCGGCCGCAACGTGCGCAGCACCGACCTGCCCGCCCGCCTGGGTGGGGACGAATATGCCGTGCTGCTGCCTCAGACGGGCGGCGAAGCGGCGCTGGGCGTGGCCCAGGCTCTGCACAAGGCGCTCGACGCCGCCATGCGGGCCCATGGCTGGGATGTCACGTTCAGCATTGGGGTCGCGGCGTGCGATACGCCTGCGCGCGACGTGGATGCGCTCATCGAACTGGCCGACCGGCTCATGTACCAGGCCAAGCAGGGCGGCAAGGATCGTATCGCCTACGCCGCCCACCGGGAGCTAGCATAGGGGCAGGCGGCCATGCGCATCCCCTCGAGCGCGTGCCACGACCGGCTGCCTCGGGAGAAGGCTCTTGTGGGAAGGGCTTGTGCCGCGATCGATGCTCCAGCTGGCCCGCGCCAGTCGGCTTGCGAGATCCAAGGGCTTTGTGATGAAGCAGGTAGCGACGCGCGGTCTAGCTCGGCTGCCAACTCCCCGTAGCGTCCCGGCAGGCTTGCCCTTTGCTCATCACGCGCCGTCCATCGCGGATGCGCTCCATGGCGAACTCGCGGCAGTCGCGATCGTCGAGCTGGAAATTGCGGGTGGGAACGACCACGTACTCGATGCCGGTATTGGGATTGACCCAGACCACCCGCTGGCCAGGCGGCGCAAGTTCTAGTGTGTGACCGATGCAAGCGCGGTCCGCCTCGTCCAGGTCGCGCCCGATTTGGGCGCCGAGGACGGCCCCCACCACCGTGCCGACGATGATGGCCACCGTCCGCCCTTGGCCCTGGCCGACTTGGCTACCAATGGCCCCGCCCACCGCGCCACCCAGTACGGCGCCCACCGCCGCGTAGTCGCAGCGGCCGACCAGCACACCATAGTCGTGCGGCCACTTCTTGCCCGCATAGCCCAGGTAATAGGGATCATGCTTCTTGCGCCAACCATGGGCGGGGGCATGGGCGGGGGGATCGGCCCAGCCGGCCGGCGGCAGGAGGGCGAGCATCATGACCAAAAGCAGCAGAACGGTACGCAGGCGGGTCGGCATCGGCTATCCTTCTGTCATTGGAGCGACGCGCCTATTCTACCTGGCGGGCACCATGGCGGCAGATGAATGATTCGTCAGGTGGCAACACCGGGGGCATGGGCGTACCATGGCGCCGGCATCCCACTGCGGCGTCCTGTCCTACTGGGAAAGGAAGAGCGATGCGCATCCTGCTAGCCGATGACCATTCCTTGTTTCGCGAAGGTTTGCTGCACGTCCTCAAGGAGCTGGGCACCGAACCAGACGTGGTGCAGGCGGCGGATTACCCCGGCGCGCTGGAAGTGGCGGAACGCAACCCCGACCTGGATCTCGCCCTGCTGGATCTCAACATGCCGGGGTTGGATGGCCTCACGGGCGTGCGCACCTTCCGCGGCCGTTTTCCCCTGATTCCCGTGATCGTCCTGTCTGCCAGCGAATCGCCTGAAGACGTGCGGCAGGCGCTAGAGGCGGGGGTGCTGGGCTACATTCCCAAATCCTCCACGGCTCAGGTGATGCTGAGCGCCATTAAGCTGGTGCTGGCGGGTGGTGTCTATCTGCCCACGCTGCTATTGGCGCACGAGGGGGTGACTCAAGCCAGCCCGCCGCCGCGGCAGACGTCCGTGACGGGGCGGCGCGGCACACGGGGCCTGACGGAACGCCAGCTGCAGGTGCTGGCCTTGCTGGCAGAAGGCAAACCCAATAAGGTGATCGCCCGCACACTGGATATCACGGAGGGCACGGTGAAAATTCATCTGGCGGCGATCTTTCAGACGCTGGGTGTGAGAAATCGCACCGAGGCGGTGATCGCCGCCCAGGAAATGGATCTCGCACCCTATCGTCTCACTGGTTGAGCCTGCTTGCGCCGAGCACCAGTGGGCGCTGCCGTCGGTGCTTGGCGCTCCTGATGGTTCACCGCCCTGATCAGGGCGAGCGAAAGGGCACGGGCCTGTTCGATGCTGAGGTGGATTTGCGAGCCGGTTTCATCGCCTACGGTCAGCCGGATCCCCGTGGCAGCAGGCGAATGGATCGCCTCCACGTGCACCGGCGTGTGTGACGAGGATGGCGTGATTTTCATGGGACCTCCTTTGCCACGCGCGATGCGCGCAATTGGACCGCATCCAGGTTACCGGTGGGTGACGGCAATGGGAGCCCCGCCTTCGGCATATTCCGAAAGGCATAGACAAAAAAAGCCAGGCAGACCCTGGCTTTTCTCGTGGCTGAAAAACGCCGCTCAGGACGTGATGCGGCGTCGGTATTCGTGGGTTCGGGTGTCGATCTCGATCTTGTCCCCGCTTTCGCAGAACAGGGGGACTTGGATCTCGAAGCCGGTGGCAAGCCGCGCCGGCTTCATCACCTTGCCGGAGGTGTCTCCGCGCACGGCCGGCTCGGTGGTGATTTCCCGCACCACCGTGGTGGGCAGTTCCACCGAGATGGCCTTGCCGTTGAAAAATACCACCTCCACCGGCATGCCATCCTCAAGGTAATGGATGGCATCACCCATGTTGTCCGCCTCCACTTCGTATTGCTCGAAGTTTTCATCCATGAACACGTACATGGGGTCGGCGAAGTAGGAGTAGGTGGCGGGCTTGCGGTCCAGGACCACCACGTCGAACTTGTCGTCGGCCTTGTAAACCGTTTCCGCGGCAGCGCCGGTGAGCAGGTTCTTGAGCTTCAGTTTCACCACCGCAGCGTTGCGACCGGAGCGGTTGTATTCGGCTTTCTGGACGACCATCGGATCTTTGCCGATCATCACCACGTTGCCTGCGCGCAGTTCCTGTGCGGTCTTCATCATCCTGCCTCAATGTCAAAGCTGGTTCGAAAAACCCTCGATTATAACCTTTTCTCGCAAAATTGCACCAGGCGTTGTGCCAGACTCGGGTGACGGCCCAACTGCGCCGCCCAGCGACGGGCATGGTCGGCGAGCGCGGCCGCGTGGGCTACGTAGGCTTGCCAGGCGCGGGCTACGCCTGCCTGCCGGTTCCAGGCGTGCCACAGGGCCGCGAGGCCGGCCGCGGGCGCAGGTGCGAGACCGGCCCCATAGACGGCGAGAAAGGCATTTAGTTTCCGCCAGTGCACCTCGTCGTCCTGGGCGTAGATGTGCCAGGCGAAGGGACGCGCCGCCCACTGGGCGCGTACGAAGGAGTCCTCGCCCCGCACGAAGTTGAAATCGCAGGCCCAAAGGAGGCGGTCGTACTCGTCTTGGGGCAGGAAGGGCAGGACGTGAAGGGTAAGACGGCCGCGGCGGACGATGCGTCCGGTGGCGAGGGGCTCACCGAGCGCTGCCGCCGCCTGGGGCAGGAGCCGTCCTTCCGGCAGCAGGCAGAAGACGGGGTCCGGGCCCTCGACCCACAGGCGGAGCAATTCGGCCACGGCGGCGTTTTCGTAGGCAAACAACGAGATGCGCTGGGCCGCGGCTTGTGGTGGCGGCACACCCAGCCCCTGCCAGAAGGCCGCCTGGGCCGTGGGATCGGCCTGGAAGGCCGCGCGGCGATCGAACAGATCGGCCTCACGCAACAGGCCGCCGGTGTTGGGACCAAAGCCCGGGAAGAAGAAATACTTGACGAGGGGCAGACGGGGGTGGGGCGAGGCCAGCGCGTGGTAGTGCGCTACCCAGTCCTCGGCGCTCAGGTATTCCAGGTTGATCCACATCGGCGCTGGGGTGCGGCGCGCCATGGCCTCGACGAAGTTTTCCGGTAGCGCGCAGCCGAAGGCCTCGATGACGACCTCGTGAGGCCGCACCTGGGGAAAGGGGTGTGTCAAGCGGCGTACCTCCACGCCGGAAACGCTTTGTTCGGGAACATCAGGCTGGACGGCTGGCACCAGGCGTGACAGCACCGCGGGGCGGTCGATCCACAGCCTGACCACGAAGCCGTATTCCCGGGCGAGCTGGCGGGCTAGGCGCCAGCAGACGCCGGCGTCGCCGAAGTTGTCGATGACGGTGCAGAAGATGTCCCAGCTTTGGCACGACATGGCGCGCATGCTAACTGAGATGGAGGGCTGTGGGCACTGGCCATGGGCAAGGGCGCGTTATTCGCTCTTGGCTCCCTTTTGGCTGCGCTAGGGATAGACGAAACGCGCATGATGCCCGCCCAACGACAGGGTCACCAGCAAAGGGGCGCGAACGAAGCGAGTTGGCGAGTTGTGCTATCGCCCACCGGCGGTGCAGGTCAAGCGGCTGGTGAGGCGCGTCATGTTCATGGACCACGGTCGCATCACCCGTATCGCGTCGCTAAAGGAGGCGCTGGCGAGATCTGACTCGCCTGTGTTCGCGGAGGAAGCGCCAGTCACGGTGCGGTACGGGCGCCTGTGGGGGTGCGGCTTTCCCGGTTTGGCTTGCTTCGACGCGGGGCTATCCCTTTCCTCTTCCAGGCAAGGCCAATTCCCCCATGGGGTCAATCGTCTGCGGATCCTGGCGCGGGAGCTGGCGCTCGTGACGGAACGACCGAGGGGCGTGAGCATTCTCAACATGCGACTGGCCTCGCCGACGGCCCATTCGGTGGCGACGCTGCGCCTTTCTCCGGGGCTTGGCGCGTGGGGGCTGATCAAGTCGGTGGCGCTTCTGCTCTAACGGGAAACAACGCGAGTGTTTCCCCATCAAGGTTCGCCACGGCATGCGCCCGGACGTAGTCCGCGGCTCAATGGATTATCTGGGATAATCGCGCCATGCGCGTGCTCGCCTTCGATACTTCCACCGAATACTTGTCTGTCGCCCTGCGTGTGGCAGGCGACACCCTGAGCCGGGATGTCAAAGCGGCTCAGCAGCACTCGGATTGGCTTTTGGATTTTGTGCATGAGCTATTGGCTGAGGCAGGGCTCGCCCTCAACCAGCTTGATTGCATCGCCTTCGGCCAAGGTCCCGGCACCTTCACGGGACTACGTATCGCCTGTGGTGTTGCGCAGGGCTTGGCCTTTGGTGCCGATTTGCCGGTGGCGCCGGTTTGCACCCTGCTTGCCTTGGCGGCGGGCAGCCGCGCCGACCGGGTGATCACCTGTCTCGATGCCCGCATGGGGGAGCTCTATCATGCCGCCTTCCTCAAGGCCGAGGCGGGCTGGCAAACCCTTGTCGGCCCCAACCTGTGTGCGCCAGAGGCAAGCCCAAGCGTCGAAGGCGGCCATTGGACAGGTGTGGGCAGTGGCTTCTCCGTGCATCACGAAGCGCTTGCGCGCCGCTATGCCGGACAGCTTGTCCGGGTGGATGGCACAATGTTCCCCCACGCCGCCGACATCGCCGCTCTGGCCGAGGCCCAGGGGCCTGCCGCCTGGATCGACCCGGAGCAGGCGGCGCCTTTCTACCTGCGCGACAAGGTCGCCCTGAAAACGAGTGAACGATGAGTGCCGTGCTGGAGAGCAAGCCCGCGTTCCGACCCATGCGCCGGGAGGACCTGGCGCGGGTAATGGAAATCGAACGGGACCTCTATCCCTTTCCCTGGAGCGAAGGCAATTTCCGCGATTCTCTCCAGGCCGGTTACAGCTGCTGGGTGTGCGAGCGAGCCCGAGCGGTGGTCGGCTATGCGGTGTTGATGCTGGCGGCCGGTGAGGCGCACGTGCTCAACATTGCCATCGCTCGCGCGTGGCAGCGGCAGGGCCTGGGGACGGCCCTGTTGCGGCATCTCATCGCCCTGGCGCGAGATTATGGGGCGCGGGAAATGTTCCTCGAGGTGCGGCCCTCCAACGAGACCGCCCGTCGCCTCTACCATGGCATGGGTTTCAACGAAATCGGGCTGCGGCCTCGCTACTATCCCGCTCACGGCGGCCGCGAGGATGCGATCCTGATGGCGCTCACCCTATGAAGGCGCTACCCCCCGCCTGGCTCGATGAAATGGAGCTCGCCCCGGTTTGGCGGCTGCGTGCTGCGACACCCTCCCCTTCCCACGCCGTTTTCGATGCCGCTCAGATGGACTGGGCCACCCTCAAGGCAGCGGTGGCCCACTGCACGGCGTGCAGGCTCGCCGCCAGCCGCACGCAGACCGTGTTCGGCGTGGGCGACGAGAGGGCCGACTGGCTGTTCGTGGGCGAGGGACCAGGCGCGGAGGAAGATCTCAAAGGCGAGCCCTTCGTCGGTCAGGCAGGCAAGCTGCTGGACAACATGCTGGCGAGCATCGACCTTAACCGCGGCGAGCGCGTGTACATCGCCAATGTGGTGAAATGCCGACCGCCGGGCAACCGCAATCCAGAATCGGACGAGATCGCCGCCTGCGCGCCCTGGCTCGATCGCCAAATCGACCTGATCGCGCCGCGTCTCATCATTGCCTTGGGCAAAGTGGCGGCGGTGCGCCTGCTGGGACGGGAGGCGAGCATCGCCAGCCTGCGCGGCAAGCTGTGGACGTACCATGGACGACCGGTGATCGTCACCTATCATCCGGCCTATCTGCTGCGCAATCCAGCGGACAAGGCCCGCGCCTGGGAAGACCTGTGTTTCATCCGGGAGCAGATGCAACGCTTGCAGGCGCTGCCCCGGCCGACGCCCTGAATTTCTTTACGAAGGAGGCTTCATGCGCAAGCTCGTATCGTCATTGTTTCTGCTGGTGGTGGTCTTTGGCCTGTCGGGTTGCGGCTACAACCGGTTGCAGGCCCAGGACGAGGCCGTCAAGGCCGCCTGGTCCGAGGTGCTCAACCAATACCAGCGGCGCGCCGACCTGGTGCCCAACCTGGTCAACGTGGTGAAGGCCTATGCCGCGCACGAAAAGGAGGTGCTGACCCAGGTCACCGCCGCGCGGGCGCGGGTGGGCCAGATCCAGGCCACGCCTGAGCTCATCAATGATCCCCAGGCCTTCCAGCGGTTCCAGGCGGCCCAGGGCGAGCTCTCCAGTGCGCTCGCGCGCCTTTTGGTGGTGGCGGAAAACTACCCCCAGCTCAAGGCCGATGGCCTGTTCCGGGATCTGCAAGCGCAGCTCGAGGGCACCGAAAACCGCATCGCCGTCGCGCGCAACCGCTACATCCGCGCCGTGCAGGAATACAACACCACGGTGCGCCAGTTCCCCAGCAACCTCACCGCCATGCTGTTCGGCTACCAGCCCAAGCCCAACTTCACCGTGGACAACGAGAAGGACATTTCCAGGGCGCCGCGGGTGGATTTCGGCGCGCCCGCGCCGGCGCCTAATCCCTCGGGTGCGGAGTATTCACCTCACTGACCGTGAGCCCGCATCCGTGAGCATTCTTCTGCGCCTGTGGCTGTGCGCCCTGTGTTGGCTGCCGCTTGCCCACGCCCAGCAGCCAATTCCCCCTTTAAGCGCACGGGTGATGGACCTCACCGGCACGCTCTCGCCAGCGGAGCGGGCCGACATCGAGCGGCGACTGGCCGATCTGGAAAGGCGCAAAGGGACGCAAATCGCCGTGCTCATCGTCTCCACCACCCAGCCGGAGACCATCGAGCAGTACGCACGGCGGGTGCTGGATCAATGGAAGCTGGGCCGCAAGGGCATAGACGACGGTGCCCTGTTGCTGGTGGCGAAAGACGACCGTCGGCTGCGCATCGAGACCCAGTACGGTCTGGAGGGTGTGATTCCCGATGCGGTGGCCAAGCGCATCATCGAGGAAGACATCGTACCCCATTTGCGAGCCGGCGATTTCGCCGGCGGCATCCGCGCCGGTGTGGAACGCATGGTGGCGCTGGTGGAGGGCGAGCCTCTACCACCGCCCAAACCGCCGCAGCGGGACGGCGGGTTTGGCGAGCTGCTGCCGGTGCTGGCCTTCGTTGTCTTGTTTGCCGGGCGATTGTTGGGCGCGCTCTTTGGTCAACTTTTGGGCGCGACCCTCGGGGCCGTGCTAGCGGGGGGACTGGTCTGGCTGAGTCTGGGCTCCCTGCTGTTGGGGCTCGCGGTGGGTTTCGTCGTGTTCGTCCTGTTGCTGGCGACCTTGGGCGGCGGTGGCGGCTGGGGTGGCCTTGGGGGCGGTTGGAGCAGCGGGGGCGGCTTCGGGGGTGGAGGCTTCAGCGGCGGGGGCGGCATGGGCGGAGGCGGCGGTGCCTCTGGTCGTTGGTGAGGGTCAGACCATGAAGCTTGCTCGCCTGTTGCGACATCTGGTTTTTCCACCCTGGTGGCTACGGGTGCGCTTCCCTCGCCGCACCCTGATGGCGATAAAAGAGGCGATTCGCGCCTCGGAGCAGACCCATCGTGGCCAGATCCGCTTCGCGGTGGAGGCGAGTCTTCCCCTGCCGGCCCTGCTTCGGGACATCACACCGCGGCGCCGAGGGCTGGAGGTGTTCGCGCAGCTCGGGGTATGGGATACCGAGGAGAACAACGGTGTGCTGATCTATGTGCTGCTCGCCGACCGAGATGTGGAGATCGTCGCCGACCGGGGCATTGCGCGGCACGTGCCGGTACAGGCGTGGCAGGCCATTGCCCGCCGCATGGAAAGCGCCTTTCGCCAGGGCCGGTTCGAGGAAGGGGCGCTGGCGGGCATCGCCGCGGTTGGCGGCTTGCTCGCCCGTCATTTTCCGGCCAGCGGGACGTCGGCCAACGAACTACCGGACTGGCCCCTACTCCTCTGACGCACTGCCACTGGGCCGCGTGGGCCTAGGGATGGCTGGAGGTGCGCGCCACTTCCAGCAGGCGCTGAATCTCGGGGCCGTGCTCCCGTGAGTTGCGGCGCTGCCATAGAATCACCAGCAGCATGGTGGCCGAGACCGCCAGGCCGAACAGGACGATGGCGACGTTCACCGAGACGCCCAACCGGCCCAGCAGGTAGTAAGCCGCGACCATGATCAGGATGCCGGCGTTCTCGTTGAAATTCTGCACCGCGATCGAGTGTCCCGCACCCACCAGGATGTGGCCCCGGTGTTGCAGCAGCGCGTTCATGGGCACCACGAAGAAGCCCGCCGCCGCGCCGATGATAACCAGCACGGCCTGCGCGGTGACGGGGTCCTTTACGCCGATCATCACGCACACCAGTAGCCCCATGGCGACACCCACGGGCAGCACCGCTAGCGCACGCTGGATGGGAATGAGCCACGCCGCGACCACGGCCCCGACCGCCATGCCCAGGGCGGCGATCGCCTGCAGCTTGGTGGCGTGTTCCACGTCCAGGCCTAGGGCTACTTTGGCCCAGTCCAGAACGATGAATTGCAGGGTAGCGCCAGCGGCCCAGAACAAGGTGGTCACCGCGAGCGAGATCTGGCCCAGCTTGTCCGTCCACAGGACCTTCACGCAGTGGCCGAAATCGCGTAGCAGATACCATGGATTGCGCTTGACCGGCTCGTGATCCACGCCGGTATTGGGGATGAAGAGGTTGATCAGCGCCGCGGCCAGATAAAGCAGTCCGATCACGGCGATGGCACCCGCGCTCGGCGTGTCCAGTGCAGAAAGATGCAAGCCCGTGAGAAAGGTACTGGCCGGGGGCAGCAAGAGCCAGCCGCCGAGGACGGTGCCCAGGATGATGGCCGATACCGTGAGACCTTCGATCCAGGCATTGGCCTTGACCAGCAGGCGCGGCGGCAAAAGCTCGGTGAGGATGCCGTACTTGGCGGGTGAATAGGCGGCGGCGCCCAATCCGACGATGCCGTAGGCCAAGAGTGGATCCACGTGGAAGAACATCAGGGCGCAACCCAGGATCTTGATGCCATTGCTGATGAACATCACCCGGCCCTTGGGCATGGAGTCGGCGAATGCCCCCACGAAGGCGGCTAGGACCACGTAGGAGACCGTGAAATAGAATTTCAGGAGTGGCGCGTATTGGGGGCTGGCGAAGAAGTCCCGCAGCAGCACGATGGCGGCGATGAGCAGGGCGTTGTCGGCGAGAGCCGAGCAGAACTGGGCGGCCATGATGACGTAGAAGCCGCCCGGAAGACGTTGCTGCGTGGAAGTCAAGGGTGAGACAGTCGGCGCGCGCGCCGGTCGAAAAAACAATAGGGCTTTATACCACGAAGCTCTGACGGGCGTAAGCGCGGCAGCGCAGGTGTTCTGCCTCCACCAGACGGCCTTTCTCTGCGTGCCTCTGCCTGAGGTTTGTGGCCTTGGACGGTGGTTTGTGCTTAAATGCTTTCCCCGTATAGAGACGGCGCGCTCTCCGGCTCGCGCCGGCAGGTTTTGAAGCTGGATATCTCGTTGCAGGTTTTCCCATGGCGGATCGTCGTCTCCAGGTTTTTTACACCGTCGCCAAGCAACTGTCTTTCACCAAGGCGGCCGAGCTTTTGTACATGACCCAACCGGCGGTGACCTTCCAGGTCAAGCAGCTGGAGGAGCACTTCAACACGCGTCTGTTTGAGCGCAGCCACAGCAAGATCAGCCTGACGCCGGCGGGCGAGCTCGCCCTGCAGTACGCCGAGAAGATCCTTGCCCTCACCAATGAAATGGAAACTCGGCTGGGCGAGCTGACCGGTCAGGTGTCAGGCACGCTTATGGTGGGGGCCAGCACCACCATCGCCGAGTACATGCTGCCGCGCCTTTTGGGGGATTTCAAAAACCGTTATCCCCACGTGCATTGCCGGCTGACGGTGGCCAATTCCGAGACGATCGAATCGAAGGTGGCCGATCACACCCTGGACGTGGGCCTGATCGAGGCGCCTTCCCATCATCCGCAGCTTGCCGCCGAAGTGTGTAGCGAAGACGAGTTGGTGGCCATCTGCGCCCCCGGGCATGCCATGGCCGCGCAGGCGGCGGTCACACCCCAGCAACTCGCGGAACTGCCCTACGTGAGCCGGGAAGATGGTTCGGGGACGCGCGAGGTGGTGGACGAATATTTCCGCGCCAACGGCATCCATCCGGACGATTTGCACATCGTCATGGAGCTGGGTAGCCGGGAGGCAATCAAGGGCGCAGTGGAAGCGGGCCTGGGCATTGCCATCGTCTCCCGCGCCACCATCGCCAAGGAACTCAAGCTTGGCGGGCTGGTGGCCGTGCCTCTGGATCCGCCCCTGCACCGACCGCTTTCCATGGTGTATGCCAAGGAAAAGTTCCGCTCCCGCTTGCTGCAGACCTTCCTGGATTTCGTCAAGGTCTCCCTCCGTCCCCAGGTGGGTTGAGGCGGGTGTGTGTGCATGGATGTCCAGGAACGCAAACTTTTGCGCCTAGTGCGAACGCTATCGGCACAGGACCGCGCCACCTTGGTGGCCTTCGCCGAATTCCTCGCCGGGCGCGTGCCGCGACCCAGCGTGCCCGAGGCACCGCTGGCCATTCCCCGTCCCGCCGAAGAGAAAGTGGTGCACGCCATCCGTCGCCTGCGCGAGACTTACCCCATGCTGGACCACGGCAAGATGCTCAACCAAGTATCCCAGCTCATGACCCAGCACGTCATGCAGGGCCGGCCCGCGCATGAAGTGATCGACGAGCTGGAACTGCTTTTCCGCGCCCACTACGAGAAGCGGCTAAAGGCCGGCGAGGAGGACGCGTAGCAGGGCGCGGCTTGGCGGGTGGGCGTACTCCCCAGCCTATCCACTAGACCGGCGCATGCCCCATGCGGCCCGGCGCGCTTGACTCCTCAGCCAGTATGCAACCCGGGCTGCGACCGTCTTACGCAACCCAGGCGCGCCGGGCAGCCCCCAATCCCGCGTCCGGATGGGTAATCTGGGCTCAGAGAATTTCCGCTGCGTGGTCGGCGAGGCGGGAGCGCTCGCCACGCATCAGGGTGACGTGCCCGCTGTGGGCCCAACCCTTGAAGCGGTCCACCACATAGGTAAGCCCCGAACTTCCTTCCGTGAGATAGGGGGTGTCGATCTGGGCGATGTTGCCCAGGCACACCACCTTGGTGCCGGGACCGGCACGGGTGATGAGGGTTTTCATCTGCTTGGGCGTGAGGTTCTGGGCTTCGTCGATGATCAGGAACTTGTTGATGAAGGTGCGCCCACGCATGAAGTTGAGGGACTTGATCTTGATGCGCGAGCGGATCAGATCCTGGGTGGCGGCGCGACCCCACTCCCCGGCGTCGTCGTCGGTCTTGTTGAGGACGTCTAGGTTATCCTCCAGCGCGCCCATCCAGGGTGTCATCTTCTCTTCCTCGGTGCCTGGCAAGAAACCAATGTCCTCGCCCACCGGCACGGTGACGCGGGTCATAATGATCTCGTTGTAGCGCTTTTCCTCCAGCACCTGGGTCAGTCCGGCGGCGAGCGTGAGCAGGGTCTTGCCGCTGCCCGCTTGCCCCAGCAGGGTGACGAAATCCACGTCCGGATTCATGAGCAGGTTGAGGGCGAAATTCTGTTCCCGGTTGCGGGCGGTGATGCCCCAAACGTTGTTCTTCGCGTGAGTGTAATCGCGCACGGTCTGCAACAGTGCCATGTTGCCCACCCGTTCCTTGACCATCGCGTAAAGCGGCCGTTCGCCTTCCTGGTAAACGAACTCGTTGATCAGAAGCTCTTTGCACAGCGGGCCGCGCACGCGATAGTAGGTGCGCCCGCCCTCCTGCCAGGATTCCATCCCCTTGCCGTGGGTTTCCCAGAAGTCCGCAGGCAGGGGACGGGTACCGGTGTAGAGGAGGTCCGTGTCTTCCAGCACCTTGTCGTTGTAGTAGTCCTCTGCGGGCAGACCGAGGGCACGCGCCTTGATCCGCATGTTGATGTCCTTGGACACCAGCACGACTTCCCGCTGCGGATATTGGCGCGATAGGTGCAGCATCACGCCGAGGATTTGGTTGTCGCCCGTGCTGCCGGGCAGGCCGGCAGGCAGCTCGCCGCTTACGGCACTGGTTTGCAGGAACAGCCGGCCCGTGGCGGCCTCGCCGCTGAAGGGAGCGAGGGGGATGCCCTGCTCGATGTCCGTCTGGGGCGCAGAGACGATCTGGTCCAGGAAACGGCTGGCCTGGCGCGCATTGCGTGCCACCTCGGTCATGCCCTTTTTGTTGTTGTCCAGCTCCTCGAGGGTCATCATTGGCACGTACACGTCGTGCTCCTCGAAGCGGAAAAGACTGGAGGGGTCGTGCATCAGCACGTTGGTATCCAGCACGAACAGCTTGCTGAAGGCGGCTTTGCGGGTTCCTTTGCGGCTGGTTTTGGCCATGGCGTGGGCGTTGGAAGGTTCGGAGGAAGTGGGACGCGCGTCGTCGAGGGTCATAGGCTTTGCACGAATTGGAGGACATCCTGGGCGTGGCCCGGTACCTTTACGCCGCGCCACTCGCGCACCAGCAAACCGTCGCGGTTGATGACGAACGTACTTCGTTCCACACCGCGCACCTGTTTGCCGTACAGGTTTTTCAGCTTCATGACGCCGAACAGCTCGCAGACGCGCTCTTCTGGATCGCTCAGTAGATCGAAGGGCAGGGCGAGCTTGGCCTTGAAGTTTTCGTGCGATTTCATGCTGTCCCGGGAAATGCCGTAGATGGCGGCGCCAGCCCGGGTGAACTGAGGATAGAGATCGCGGAAATCTGCTGCCTCGCTGGTGCAGCCGGGCGTGCTGTCCTTGGGATAGAAATACAGCACCAGGATGCGGCCTTTGTGCTGCGACAGGCGAAAAGACTTGCCGCCGGTCGCGGCAAGTTCGAAATCGGGAACGGGATGGCCGACGCTCAGCTTAGCCATCGACCCAGCGGCCTCTTGGCAGCGCAGTCATGGCTGCATTGTTTGCAAATTCACGCAGAAACGCAAGCCGTTTTTCCGCGGCCGTCAACCGTGCGCCGGGAAGGCCTCTCCCTGCACGCACAGCCGGCCGGAACGGCCCGGAATCTCCCGCAGTACCACCTCGTGATACGGCAGTTGTGTCACGTCCAACGCCGCCCGCAGGCCGGCTAGGTCAGTGAGTTCATAGCCCTGGTCCAGCCAGCCGGCGAGCAGGCGTTCGAACACTGGCGCAAGCTTCATGCCTTCCAGTTCCGCATGCAGGGTATAGACGTGCCCGGTGGCGGGGGGCTTCGCCGTCAACGCGAGCACGTGATCGGCGACGTTGGCCTCGGTGAGCCCATCCCGGCCGATGAGTTCGTCCAGCGTGGGTAGCGTAGTCGGCAGTTGCGGACAGTCGATGATCTCTGCGTTCCAGAGAGGAATAAAGGGATGCGTGCCACGGCAGTCGGAGGCGTGGCTTAAGCCCATGCGCTGCTCGAGACGGAATGCATGGCGGTTCATCTGCCAGCCGACCGCGCCGTGCACCGTGGCGGGTACGCCAAAGATGGCCTCGAAGCGCTGCGCGGCTGCTTCCATCTCGCGTGCAGTCCACTGGGCATCGGCGTCCAACACGCGATCCTGCCAGCGCACGTGATCGTGGCTATGGATGCCCACCTCGAAACCGGCGTCGCGCACCTGGCGCAGGATGGATGCGCAGCGCCGCCCAATGTCAGGCCCGGGCAGCAGAGTGCCATAGAGCAAGGTGGTGAGTCCGTAGTGGGAAGTGACCGAGGTGCGCGCCACTTTCCGCAGAAAGCCCCGCCGGAAGATCCGCTTGATGGCGCGCCCCGTGTGGTCGGGGCCTAGGCTGAAAAGAAACGTCGCCCTCGCATCGTAACGCTTGAGGATTTCCACCAGGCGTGGCACGCCCTCGCGGGTTCCACGGTAGGTATCGACGTCGATCTTGAGCGCAAGTTTCATGGAACGACCGCCCATGGCTGCCGGGAATCAGAACCTGCCAAGCGTTTTCGCCATCCTGGGCGTCGGATCATTCGACCAGCTTGCGTGCCTCGGCCACCTGATCCTTGTAGGCTTCGAATATGTGGCGGAGGGCTTGCTGCATGCTCACCTTGGGAGCCCAGTCGAGATCGCGCATGGTGTTGTCGATCTTGGGCACGCGATTCTGCACGTCTTGATAGCCCTGCCCGTAATACTCGCTGGAACGGGTCTCCACCATCCTGACGCGGTTGGCGGTGTCGCGGTATTCCGGATAGGTCATGGCAAGATCAAGCATCATTTGCGCCAGCTCGCGCACCGAATAATTGTTGGCCGGGTTGCCGATGTTGTAGATCTTGCCGCTCGCCACGCCGTTTTTGTTCTCAATGATCCTCATCAGGGCGTCGATGCCATCCGAGACATAGGTGAAGGAGCGCCTGGCATGTCCGCCATCCACCAGTTTGATGTCTTCACCGCGGACGATATGACCGAGAAACTGGGTGATCACGCGCGAACTGCCTTCCTTGGGTGTGAAGATGGAATCCAGCCCCGCACCAATCCAGTTGAAGGGACGGAACAGGGTGTAGTCCAGCCCTTCCTGCATGCCATAGGCGTGGATCACTCGATCCATGAGCTGCTTGGAACAGGCATATATCCAGCGTGGCTTGTTGATCGGGCCATAGACGAGTTCCGAATTTTCCGGATCGAAGGCTGCGTCCCGGCACATGCCGTAAACCTCGGAAGTGGAGGGGAAGATGATGCGTTTGTTGTACTTCACGCACTGCCGCACGATGGGCAGGTTGGCTTCGAAATCCAGCTCGAACACGCGCAACGGCTCGCGCACGTAGGTGGCAGGTGTGGCGATGGCCACTAGGGGAATCACCGTGTCGCATTTGCGGATGTGGTATTCGATCCACTCCCTGTTGATGGTGATGTCGCCCTCGAAGAAACGGAAGCGGGGATTGTCCAGGAGATCGGCCACGCGATCACTCATCATGTCCATGCCATAGACTTCCCACTCCGTGTTTTCGATGATGCGCTTTGAGAGGTGATGACCGATGAAGCCGTTGACGCCGAGGATGAGGATGCGTTGCATAGAGGCCTTTCGATGAAACGATCGAGGAAAATTATACGGTCAGCCCAGGGGCCAGGGGCCCGGGCCACAGAGGGCCGTGAGTGTCACCGCGTCGACCTCGTTGCCCTCGACCTCCAGCTGCAGCACGCGCAGCACGCCCCCGTCATGGCAGTGGGCGAACAGGCGGTGGCCGTCTGCGTAGAGGGTGGCAGTGAGCGTGGACGCGCGCGTGTCGGCGATGCGAGTGCGTAACAGGCGTGCCGGTCGGCCTGCCACGTTGCAGAAGGCGCCGGGGAAAGGTGGTGCCACCGCGCGCACCAGGTTGTGTATGTCCCGCGCCGGGCGCGACCAGTCGATGCGCCCGTCTTCCGGTTTACGCCCGCCGAAATAGGAGCCTGTCGTGAGATCAAGCGGAAGGCGCGGCGCGGTGCCGGCGATCAGCGCCGGTAGGCTGCGCTCTAGCACCACTTCTGCGGCACAGGTCACCTTGCGGAACACGTCTAGGGCGGTGTCGTCGGGCAAGATGGGCACGGCTTGCTGATCCACCAGGTCGCCAGCGTCCGGCTTGGCGTTCATGTAGTGCAGCGAGGCGCCGGTTTGCGTTTCACCGTGGATGATGGCCCAGTTGACGGGCACGCGCCCGCGATACTTGGGTAGCAGCGAGCCGTGCATGTTGAGGGCGCCCCGCGATGGAATCGCCAGCAGTGGCGGTTGGAGCAGATGACGGTAGTAGAAGGAAAACAGGAAATCCGGCGCCAGGGCGCGAACCTGCTCGACGACTTCCTCGGTGTTGGGATCACGGGGCGTGATGACGGGTATGTCGTAATCGGCGGCGAGGCGGGCCACGCTCGCGAACCAGATGGTTTCATTGGGGTCGTCCTCGTGACTGACTACCAAAGGCACGTGCACGCCTTGGCCCAAGAGCACGGCCAGGCAGCGCACACCCACGTCGTGATAGGCGAAGACCACTGCGCGGGTCATGCTTCGCTGCGCTCCAGCACCGCCTGGATCAGGTAGCGCGGTCGCGTGCGTACCTGCTGGTAGATGCGACCCACGTATTCGCCCAATAGGCCAATGCCGAACAGGACGATGCCGATCAGGAAGAACAAAATGGCGAACAGGGTGAACAGCCCCTCGGCCTCTGGTCCCACGATCAGACGGCGGATCACCAGGAACACGAAAAATGCCGCCGACAGGATGGACACCGCGATGCCGAACAGGGAAAACATCTGCAAGGGCACGATGGAGAAGGCCGTCATCAGGTCGAAGTTGAGACGGATCAGCTTGTAGAGGGAATACTTGGATTGCCCCGCTGCCCGTTCCTCGTGCTCCACCACCACTTCCGTGGGGTGGTGGGCGAAGGTATAGGCGAGGGCTGGGATGAAGGTGTTCACCTCCGAGGTGCCATTGATGAGATCGATGATTTGGCGGCTATAGGCGCGCAGCATGCAGCCCTGGTCGGTCATCTTCACGTGAGTGATGCGCTCCCGCAGCCGGTTCATCGCCCGCGAAGCCCACCGGCGCCAGGCGCTGTCCTTGCGCTGGCGTCGGATGGAGCCCACGTAGTCGTAGCCTTCGTCCATGCGGGCAAGTAGCTTGCCGATCTCTTCCGGCGGATTCTGCAGGTCCGCATCCAAGGTGACGATCTTCTCGCCGCGGCAGTGCTCGAAGCCGGCCATGATGGCCAGATGCTGACCGAAATTGCCATTGAGCAGGATGACCCGGGTCACGTCCGGACGTCTTTCGAACTGCTCCCGTAATAGAGCGGCGGAGCAGTCGCGGCTGCCGTCGTTGACGAAGATCACCTCGTAGCTGCGGCTGAGCGCATCCAGCGCCGGATAGAGACGCGCGAACAGAGCCGGCAAACTGGCGGCCTCGTTGTACACCGGGATCACCACCGAGACTTCCGGATGGTTCATGTCACTGCCTCCGTCAGCACCTCCGCCAGGGCCGCGCAGACCCGGTCCACGTCCGTGTCCGCCATGGCCGGGAATAGGGGCAGCGTAACGATGGCGCGGCCAATCGCCTCGGCCACCGGGAAATCGCCCTCTCGCCAGCCCAGCTCCCGATAGAGTCGGAAAAGGTGGATTGCCGGGTAATGGACACCGACGCCGATGCCGCGCGCCTTCATGCGGGCGATGAATTCACCGCGCGAGATGCGCATGCGGGCAAGGGGCAGCAGCACCTGGAACATGTGCCAGTTGCTCTGCTCGAACTCGGCCAGCGGCAGACCGAGCTCAAGGGCCGGATCCAACCGCTCGAAATAGCGCCGCGCGAGCGCCCGCCGACGCGTGGTAAAGGCGTGCAGGTGTTTCAGCTGGCCAAGGCCGATGGCGGCGGCGATGTCCGTGAGATTGGCCTTGCCGCCCAACACATCCACGCTCATTTCCCCATCGGCGTGGCGCGTAACGCCTTGCAGCCGCAGTTTTTCCGCGAGGGGGGCGAGTCCGGCATCCGGCAGCACCAGCGCACCGCCTTCGCCCGTGGTGATGTTCTTGTTGGCATGGAAGCTGAACGCAACGAAATCGCCGCAGCTGCCGATGGGCTTGCCGCGCCAGGTGGCGCCGAAGGACTGGGCGGCGTCCTCGATCACGCGCAGCCCATGGGCATCGGCAATGGCATACAAGCGCTCCCGATCTACCGGCAGACCGGCCAGGTCCACCGGCAGCAGGGCCTTGGTGCGGGGTGTGATCGCGGCTTCGATGCGTGTGAGATCGATGTTGCGGGTGGTTGCCTCCACGTCCACGAACACCGGGCGGGCGCCCACGGTCAAGATGACATTGGCGGTGGCCACCCAGGACAGGGGTGTGGTGATGACTTCGTCCCCGGGGCCGATGCCGGCCAGACGCAGGGCGATCTCCAGCGCCGCCGTGCCCGAATTGAATACGCGCACCGTGCGGCCGCCACACAGTTCCGACAGACGCGTCTCGAACGCAGCGCATTGAGGCCCAGTGGTGAGCCAGCCGGAGCGCAGCACCTCGGCCACGCGCGCAATGGTGTCCTCGTCGATGCTGGGGCGGGTGAAGGGCAGGAAGTCCATCAGGAACGGGCGACGATGTACACGCCGAGGATGATGATGCCGATGCCAGCCAGCCGCGTCGGTGTCACTGCCTCGCCGAAGAAATACCAAGCGGCGATCGCGTTGAGCACATAGCCCACCGAGAGCATGGGATAAGCCACGCTCACCTCGACCCGCGACAGGGCCATGATCCACACCACCAGGCTTACGACGTAGCAGGCCATGCCTGTGAGGATGTAGGGCTGGGTCGCGAGCTTGAGCCCCACCGGCCAGACGTTCTGCGCGGTGAAGGCAAACGGGCCTATGGCATTGGTGCCTGCTTTGAGTAGCAATTGGGCGATGGCGTTGAGCAAGACGCCGGTGAAGATGAGGCTGGCAGAGACGAAATTCATTGGCTGGCGGCCTGGGGCGGCGCGATGGCCACGTGTTCCCGCTCCCGCACCAACAGGCGATGGGGCAGGCGGTCCTTCAACCGATCATAGGACTCGGGGGAGAGGATGGCCACCGCGGCCCGCTCCGTGGGGAAGCGGTGGAGGAAGGTGTCGAGATCGGGGCCGCGCCGCCAGGGCTCCTGGGCAAGACCGAAAGCCATTTCGTCTTCGTATGCCACCAGGGTGCAGGTGCGCTTGAGATAGAAGGGCAGGGTCTGGTCGTACATTTCCACGCAGTAGAGGGTTTGCTCTGGGCGCAGCAGGGGGCGCAGCTTGCGCGCGAAATCATACCCTGAATTGATGGGCGCGAGAGCCTCATGGCCGGTCACCACTGCTTGGGCCGCGAGTAGCCCCCCCAGGGCGGTGACCAGGGCAGCAGCCAGGCGCTTCTCCCGTGTAAGCCAGCGCTGGGCGAGAACCAGGGCGAAGATGAGCAGTGCCCCCGCGGCGGCGAGCCACAGCGCATACCGTCCGTAAAGCACGGGTTCCGCTTGGGCGTAACGCTCGAAGGCGACCACGCCTGCGAGGGTGACGATCACCACCGCAGCAAGACCAATGGCATGCTGCAGACGTAGGCTGCGTGTCGGGGCGCGTGCCCAGGCATCGCCGATGAGCAGCGCCAGGGCTGGAAACACGGGCAGGATGTAGCCCGGCAGCTTGGATTGGGAGACACTGAAAAAGCCCACTACCACGATCACCCATAACAGCAGGAAAAGACGCGGTCGGAAGCGCTGCTGTCCGCATTCCGTGGCCCAGGCGCGGGCAAGCGCCGGGAAGAGACTCCCCAGCCAGGGCAAGCTTCCGAGCACGAGCAAGGGGAAGTATGTGTACCAGGGGTGATATCGGTTGTGGATGCGTGTCAGGAACCGCTGGACATGCTCGTGGATGAAGAAAAACTGGGCGAACTCGGGATTGGCCACAGACACGGCGATGAACCATGGCGCCGCCAAGAGCAGGAATAGCGCCAGCCCCGGCAGCAGATAGAGGCGCCGCCAAATCTGAAAATCGCGGGTAAAGAGGCAATAAGTGACCAGGGTGGTCGCGGGTAGCACCAGCCCGATCAGCCCTTTGCTAAGGAGTGCCAGCGCCGCGGCGGTCCAGGCCAGCAGCATCCAGTTGCGCCGCGTGCTTTGTTTTTCCCGGGTCTGGGCCAGCAGAAAGGCGGTCCAGGAAAGCTGGAGGAAAAAACTCACCCCCATGTCCAGGGTGTTGACGTGTCCTCCCAGCACGTAATAGGCGCTGGAACCCAATACCAGGGCGGCGATGAGGCCGGCCGTCTGGCCGAACAGGCGACGACCGGCGAACCATGCCAAAAGGACGCCGGCCCAGCCGGTGAGCGCCGTCCACAGACGCGCGGTCCACTCGTGTTCGCCAAACAGACGATAGGCCGCGGCGGTGGCCCAATATTGCAAGGGGGGTTTCTCGAAATACTTGATGCCATTGAGCCGCGGCGTGATCCAGTCGCCGCTTTGCACCATCTCGCGGGCGATTTCGGCGTAACGTCCTTCGTCCGGGCGGATCAGGTGGCGATAATCCAGGTTGCCGAACCAGAGGAGAGTGAACAGGACGAGCAGCAGGACGCTAACCGCGCGGGGGAATATGAGCATAGCGAAAGAATAGCGGGAGCGGCTTACAACTAGCTTAACGGGTGTGCCGCTGTGGCCGCTCGCCTTCAGCGCCCGGCCTTGAGCATCACGATCACCGCGCCGATGCCGCCGTCGCAGGGACGGGCCTCGACGAAGGCGAGCACCTCATCGCGCTGCATGAGCCAGCTGCGCACCTTGTGCTTGAGCACGGGTTCCCGATTTTTCGAGCCCAGCCCCTTGCCGTGCACGATGCGCACGCAGCGCAACTGCCGCTTGCGGCACGCCTGGAGGAATTCAGCCAGATGCACGGACGCCTCATCGCGGGTGAGGCCGTGCAGATCCAGCTCGGCTTCGATCACCCAATGGCCACGGCGCATGCGGCGCAAGACCTGGTGGGATAGGCCCGGGCGCACGAAGCGGAGCGCTTCGCCGGTTTCCGCTTCCTCCCAGGGCAGCGTATCGGAGAGCAGATCACCCAGCACGCGCCGCTCGTCCAACAGACGCTGCCGGGGCAGCGGTCGCACGCGCGGCCGCATCGGCTCGATGCGGCCGGAATCTGGTAACGGCCGGGCGCCCGCCACGGCGGCGCGGAACGCTTCCACTTCCGCCTGGGAAAGTTTCGTCGGGGACGAACGGCCAGAGCGGGGCTTCATCTCATTTCAGGTTATCGAGGTAGCGTTCCGCATCCAGCGCTGCCATGCAGCCGGATCCCGCGCTGGTGATGGCCTGGCGATAGACGTGATCCTGTACGTCGCCCGCCGCGAACACGCCTGGGATGCTGGTGGCGGTGGCGTTACCGTTGCGACCGCCCTGGGTGACGATATAACCGTTTTCCATCTCCAGCTGGCCGACGAAGATATCGGTGTTGGGCTTATGACCGATGGCGATGAAAACGCCCGCCACGGCGATTTCCTTGGTGTTGCCGTCCTTGGCCTTGATGCGCACGCCGGTGACCCCGCTTTTGTCGCCCAGGATCTCGTCCACCTCGCTGTCGAGTTCCAGGCTGATGTGGCCTTCCTCTACCCGCTGCATCAGCTTGTCCACCATGATTTTTTCGGCGCGGAAAGTGTCGCGGCGGTGGATCAGGGTCACGTGGCTAGCGATGTTGGCAAGATAGAGCGCCTCCTCCACGGCGGTATTCCCGCCCCCCACCACGGCTACCTTTTGGCCTTTGTAGAAGAAGCCGTCGCAAGTGGCACAGCCGGACACCCCCTTGCCCATGAAGGCCTGCTCCGAGGGCAGACCGAGATACTTGGCGGAGGCGCCGGTGGCGATGATCAGGGCATCGCAGGTATAGGTGCCGGAATCACCGATCAGGGTGAAAGGACGCTCTGTGAGTTTCGCGGTGTGGATGTGATCGAAGACGATCTCGGTAGCGAAACGCTCGGCGTGCTGCTGCAGCCGCTGCATGAGTTCGGGACCCAGCACGCCGTTCACGTCCCCGGGCCAGTTGTCCACCTCGGTGGTGGTCATGAGTTGCCCGCCTTGGTTGAGGCCGGTGATGAGCACGGGCTTGAGATTGGCGCGCGCGGCATAGATGGCGGCAGTGTAGCCGGCGGGACCGGAGCCAAGGATGAGCAGCTGGCAGTGCTTGGTGGACATGGCGATCCTCCTGATGCGTTGCGAAAAGTCCACGATTCTAACAGACCGGTGGCAGACAGCTGGCAGACGCCCGGCAGCGACCGTCTATCGAGCATTACGTAAGTAGGTGACACTTTGTGTCGTCCCCGCGCAAGCGGGGACCCAGGAACATGGCGAGGAATACCCTGGATTCCCGCTTTCGCGGGAATGACGTTTGACTTACGCCGCCTGTCAACGACTTACGTAACGCTCAATATTTGCGCCAGGGCGCATGGGACGTGGGCCGTCGTGTCCGTCCGCACCCGCGCGTTGCCGTGAGAAAGGATACGTGGCCGGCGCCGTCCGGAAAGGGTAATCCCTGGGGAAATCTGGGATAATGATGCGATTCACCCGCATCCGGTCCATGCCCCTGAACGATCGCAAGCCTGCCACGCCCGTCACCTCACCGGCGGCCCATTCGCGGCTGGTACCCATGCTGCGCGAAGCCGCCTGGCTCACCACCGTGGCCTTGGCCCTGTACGTGGCCCTGATCCTCTTCACCTATCACAAGGGTGATCCCGGCTGGTCCCACAGTGCCAGCGAGGCCACCGTGCACAACTGGGGCGGAGCCTTCGGCGCCTGGCTGGCCGACCTGCTGCTCCATGTGTTCGGTTTTTCCGCCCACTGGTTCCTGATTTTCACCCTGTACTTGGTGTGGTGGGGCTACCAGCGGCTGGAGGGGGCGAACTTTGATGAACGCCGTCCCTTGTTCGTGATTGGCGCGGGTTTCCTGGTGATGCTTCTGGCCAGCGCCGCCCTGGAGCGGCTGCGTTTGCATCACGTCCAGTTCACTCTGCCGGATGCGCCGGGCGGTATCGCCGGCGCGGTGATCGGCGACATGTTGGCGGCGGCCTTTGGCTTCACGGGCGCCACCCTGTTCCTGCTCGCCCTGTTCGGTGTGGGCTTTAGCCTGTTCACGGGCGCGTCCTGGCTTACCATCATGGAGCGCATTGGGCTCGGTGTGGAATGGCTCTACCTGTTCCTGCGCAGCCGCATCGAGCACTGGCGCGACCGCAAGGCGGGTGAACAGGCCCAAAGCGAGCGGGCGGTGGTGGTGCAGGAACTGAAAAAGACGCTCGACGAGCACAAGCCGATCCACATCGAGCCGCCAGTGGTGGAGATTCCCAAGTCCAAGCGCGTGGAGAAAGAAAGACAGGTTCCCTTGTTCGAGCATCTGCCAGACAGCGGCGTGCCGCCGCTGCATCTGCTGGATGCGAGCGAAGGCAACCTGGAAGTGCTATCGGCGGAAACACTGGAATTCACCTCCCGCCTCATCGAGCGCAAGCTGCTGGAATTCGGCGTGGAAGTGAAGGTGGTGGCGGCCTATCCGGGCCCCGTGATTACCCGCTATGAGATCGAGCCCGCGGTGGGCGTGAAGGGCAGCCAGATCACCAATCTGGTGAAGGACCTGGCGCGCGCCCTCTCGGTGGTGAGCATCCGCGTGGTGGAGACCATCCCTGGCAAGAGCTGCATGGGGCTGGAGCTGCCCAACCCCAAACGCCAGATCATTCGTCTGTCGGAGATCCTGAGCTCTCAGGTTTACAACGACATGAACGCTCCCCTCACCATCGCCATGGGCAAGGACATCACTGGCAAGCCAGTGGTCGCCGATCTGGCGAGGATGCCTCACGTGCTGGTGGCCGGCACCACGGGTTCCGGCAAGTCCGTGGCCATCAATGCCATGATCCTTTCTCTGGTGTACAAGGCCGATCCCTCCCAGGTGCGCTTGATTCTGGTGGATCCCAAGATGTTGGAGCTATCGGTTTACGATGGCATTCCCCATCTGCTGGCGCCGGTGGTCACGGACATGAAGCATGCTGCCAATGCCCTCAACTGGTGTGTGGCAGAAATGGAGCGGCGCTACCGACTCATGTCGGCGTTGGGTGTGCGCAACCTGTCTGGCTATAACCAGAAGGTGGCCGAGGCGAAGAAGGCGGGCACACCCTTGAACCATCCCTTCAGCGTGACGCCGGAGAAGCCGGAGCCGCTGGAGCCTTTGCCCTACATCGTGGTGGTGATCGATGAGCTGGCGGATCTCATGATGGTGGTGGGTAAGAAGGTCGAGGAGCTCATCGCGCGGCTCGCCCAGAAGGCGCGCGCCGCCGGTATTCACCTGGTGCTCGCCACCCAGCGTCCCTCGGTGGACGTGATCACCGGGCTGATCAAGGCCAACATTCCCACCCGCATCGCCTTCCAGGTGTCGAGCCGGGTGGATTCCCGCACCATCCTCGACCAGCAGGGCGCGGAAGCCCTACTGGGACAGGGCGACATGCTCTATCTGCCGCCGGGTACGGGCTATCCGCAGCGGGTACATGGCGCCTTTGTCTCCGATCAGGAAGTGCACCGGGTCGCGGAGTATCTCAAGAAGCTGGGCGAACCCAAGTACGTGGAAGGCATCCTGGAAGGGGCCTCGGCGGAAGGGGAAAGCGGCGGCGCAGAAGGCGGGGCCGAGGGCGAGGCGGATCCTCTCTACGACGAGGCGGTGGCCATCGTGCTCAAGTCGCGGCGTGCTTCCATTTCCAGCGTGCAGCGCCAGCTGCGCATCGGCTACAACCGGGCCGCCCGCCTGATCGAACAAATGGAACGCGCCGGCCTCGTTTCTCCCATGCAGCCCAACGGCAACCGGGACGTGCTCGTGCCGGAACGGGAATGACGACCTGCGTCATTGCGCCAAGTAGAGGGCGCGCCGAGTTCGAGGAGACTTGTGCAAGTCTTAAATGGATAATCTGAGTGTAAAAGGTTTCGTTGATGAGATTCTGGATCGCAGGACTTCTTTTCTTGGCATCGACTGCCCACGCTGGCGCCATCGACAGTCTGCGTGCCTTCGTGCGTGAGACCCAGTCGGCGCGGGCCCAGTTTTCCCAGGTGGTGCTAGACCGCGCTGGACAGCCGCGGCAACAGGCCGCGGGGGTGATGGTGTTTGCCCGGCCAGGGCGCTTCCGGTGGACCTATGACAAACCCTACGAACAGGTGATCGTGGGCGATGGTGCGAAGCTGTGGGTGTACGACAAGGATCTGGAGCAGGTGACGGTGAAACCCCTGGGCGAGGCCCTTGGCAGTTCCCCGGCGGCCCTGCTGGCGGGGGACAACGAAATCGAGAAATTCTTCACGCTACGCGAGGCGGGCAGTCGCGATGGCCTGGCCTGGCTGGAGGCGGTTCCGAAATCCCGTGACACCGCCTTCGAGCAGATTCGCATGGGTTTTGCCGGCAATGGGTTGCGTGTGATGGAATTGAAGGACAGTTTCGGCAACCGCACGGTGATCCGATTCGAGCATCTGGAGCGCAATCCACGCCTCGATCCCCAGTTGTTTCGATTCACGCCGCCCAAGGGGGTGGACGTAATCGGTGAGTGATCTGTTTACCAGCAAATTGGCCGCTCCCCTGGCGGAACGTCTGCGTCCGAGCACCCTGGACCAGGTGATCGGCCAGCGGCACCTACTGGGGCCGGGCAAACCCCTGCGGCTTGCCTTCGAGGCGAGGCGGTTGCATTCGATGATTCTCTGGGGCCCGCCTGGGGTGGGTAAGACCACCCTGGCGCGGCTGATGGCCGACGCCTTCGATGCCAAGTTCATTGCGCTTTCCGCGGTCTTCTCTGGTGTGAAGGACATCCGCGAGGCCATTGCTCAAGCGGAAGCTGCGCACAAGCAGTGGGGACGTCACACCATTTTGTTCGTGGACGAGGTGCACCGCTTCAATAAGGCGCAACAGGACGCTTTCCTGCCCTACGTGGAGCAGGGCCTTATCACCTTCATCGGCGCCACCACCGAGAATCCCTCCTTCGAGGTCAACGCTGCGCTGCTGTCTCGTGCCCAGGTCTATGTGCTGGAACCGTTGAGCGAGGCGGAATTGGGTGAGCTGTTCGACCGGGCCTGCGCTGCGGCGCTTCATGGATTGACCTTCGAGCCCGGCGCACGCAGCCGCATCATCGCCTATGCCGATGGCGATGCGCGGCGCCTGCTCAACCTGCTGGAACAGGTGCACACTGCGGCGCAGGCCGCAGAGCTTGGGTGCGTAGGTGAGGATTTCGTAGGGGATGCCCTGGCGCGCAGCGGACGACGCTTCGACAAGGGGGGCGAGGCCTTCTATGACCAGATCTCGGCGCTGCACAAGTCCGTGCGCGGCTCGAATCCAGACGCGGCACTGTACTGGTTCGTGCGCATGCTGGACGGTGGCGCCGATCCCCTATACCTGGGACGACGTCTCGTGCGCATGGCCAGTGAGGACATCGGCTTGGCCGACCCGCGTGCGCTGCGTCTGGCGTTGGACGCGTTGGAGACCTATGAGCGTTTAGGCTCGCCGGAAGGGGAGCTCGCTTTGGCCGAAGCGGTGCTGTATCTCGCCTGCGCGCCCAAGAGCAATGCGGTGTATGTCGCGTATAATGCCGCCCGCGATTTTGTCGCCCGCGATGCCTCGCGTCCGGTGCCGCTTAATCTGCGCAACGCGCCCACCCCGTTGATGAAAGCGCTCGGCTATGGCAAGGCCTACCGTTACGCCCACGATGAACCCGACGCTTACGCCGCGGGGGAAAACTATTTCCCGGAAGGCATGCCCGAGGTGCGTTTCTATGAACCCACCCCGCGGGGCCTGGAAAGCCGGATCGCGGAACGCTTGAGCGAGCTGCGGGAGCTGGATCGCCAGGCGAAGAAGAAATAGCCCGCGGCGCGAGTCCGGGTGGATTGGGCGACAGCAAGCTGTTTCCTAATGCTATCGAGGATGACGTAGCTGTGTGAGACCCATTGTCCTCGTGCGAGCGGGGACCTGGAAAATCGCGCTCTATTGAGCATTACGTAAGTAGGTGACACCTTTGTGTCGTCCCCGCGAAAGCGGGGACCCAGGAACATGGCGAGGAATACCCTGGATTCCCGCTTTCGCGGGAATGACGTTTGACTTACGCAGCCTGTCAACGACTTACGTAACGCTCAATAGTACGCCATTGCTGCCTGCGCGGGCATGCCAGAATCGGCGCAGACCTTGACCATCCGCAGGAGACTGGGGCTTGCCCGGAATGACGCGTTCAGCGTCGTTTTGGGCAGCGCAGGCTACACGCAATTCAGGCAGAGGCGCGGGCCGTGGGAGTGGATTCCGGCTTGCGCGGGAAGGATCCTCTCTGCTCGGCCTGTGACCAATTTTTGTGAGTCGCAATAGGGGCGACAGAAGGAACGACAACCATGCTCGACATCCAACTCCTCCGCAACGACCTCGACGGCGTGGCCCGGCGGCTCGCCACGCGGGGTTTCGTTCTCGACGTCGACCATTTCCAGAAGCTGGAGCAGGAGCGCAAGACGGTGCAGACCCGCAGCCAGGAGCTTAAGGCTCGGCGCAATGCGCTTTCCAAGCAAATCGGGGCGGCCAAGGCCAAGGGCGAGGATGCATCCGCTCTGATGGCTGAGGTGGTGGGGCTGGGCGATGAGCTTGAGCGCCTGGAGGAAAAGTTCGCCTACATTCAGGTGCGCATGCACGAGCTGTTGAGCGTGGTGCCCAATCTGCCTCACGAATCGGTGCCGGTCGGGCAGTCGGAGGCGGACAATGTGGAAGTGCGGCGGGTGGGAACGCCGCGCGTGTTCGATTTTCCTGTGCGGGACCACGTGGATCTGGGTGAGGCGCTGGGGCTCATGGATTTCGCCACTGCGGCGAAGCTTTCGGGTTCACGCTTCAGCCTGATGAAAGGCGCGCTGGCGCGCCTGCACCGGGCGCTTGCCCAGTTCATGCTGGACGTGCATACCCAGGAGCACGGCTACACGGAAGCCTATGTGCCCTATTTGGTTAACGCAGAGAGCATGTTCGGCACGGGACAACTGCCCAAGTTCGAGGCCGATCTCTTCGCCACTCGCAAAGGCGAGAACGAAAAACTCTATCTCATCCCCACGGCGGAAGTGCCGGTCACCAACATCGTGCGCGACACCATCTTGGCGGCAGAGGCGCTGCCGCTCAAGCTGGTCGCCCACACGCCCTGCTTCCGTTCCGAGGCCGGTTCATACGGCAAGGACACGCGGGGTATGATTCGACAGCACCAGTTCGACAAAGTGGAGCTGGTGCAGATCGTGCATCCGTCCCGCTCTTACGAGGCGTTGGAGGAACTCACTGCCCACGCAGAGGCGATCCTAAAGAAGCTGGAGCTGCCCTATCGCGTCATGGCGCTGTGTACTGGCGACATGGGATTTGCCGCCGCCAAGACCTATGACCTGGAAGTCTGGCTGCCTGGGCAGAATACTTACCGCGAAATCTCCTCCTGCTCCAATTTCGAGACCTTCCAGGCGCGCCGCATGCAGGCCCGTTTCCGTGGCGAGAAGGGCAAGCCCGAGCTGGTGCACACCTTGAATGGCTCGGGGCTGGCCGTGGGCCGCACCCTGGTGGCGGTGCTTGAGAACTACCAGAATGGGGACGGCAGCATCAGCGTGCCCACTGTCCTGCGCCCCTACCTCGGGGGACTTGCGCGCATCAGCGCCGGCTGAGGCGCACTTCCTGATGGTTCTGGCCGAAGGGCGACAGGGGCGGTTTGTAGGCCGGCTGGAACTTAAGGAGGATGTCGTAATAGGTGCGGATGTTTTCGGTGAGAATCACCGCCTCGCCACCGCGCGCGTAGCCGTGCTTGACGGTCGCATGCCATTTGGCGCGCGCGAGCAGAGGCAGGGTCTTCTTGAGGTCCGCCCAGGCATCTGGACTGAGCCCCTGACGCGTTGCGAGTATCCGCGCATCCTCCAGGTGTCCGAGCCCTACGTTGTAGGCGGCAAGCGCCATCCAGGTGCGATCCGGTTCGGGAATGCGCGCCGGTAGGGCTTCCTTCAGGCTCAGGAGATATTTCGCGCCGGCGATGATGCTCTGGGCCGGGTCCAGACGGTCGGCCACACCCATGTGGTCCGCGGTCTGTTCCGTGAGCATCATGATGCCCCGCACATTGGTGGGAGACGTGGCCAGGGGATCCCATTTGGACTCCTGATAACCCAGCGCCGCCAGCAGGCGCCAGTCCAGTCCGGTGATTTCCTGGGCCTGCTGGAACAGGGCGCGATACTTGGGCAGCACGCGGTTCATGCGTGCCAAAAATTCGATCACGTCGGCGGGTTCCAAGCGTTCGATGTGGCCGTAATAGCGGTCCAGTAGCCGCGTGAGGGTGCCGTCGCGCCGGATGCGTGCGAAGAATTCCACTGCCTTGCGGTAAAGCCAGGCATCGCCATCCTTGGCGAAGGCCCATGCGAGCTCTTCCGGCGGACCCACGTCGAAGGCCACCGCCAGTTGCGGGTAATAGCGCTGGGCGAGCAAGACGATGTGGGAGTCGGCGATCACGTAGTCGATTTCCCCTTCCGCCACCCGCCTAAGCAGCTCCTCGCTATCGTGATCCGGCACTTCCTCCCAGGCAAGTCCGGGATATTTGCGCTGGACGCGGCGCAGAGTCTCCACGTAGCTACTTCCCGCCACGACCTGCAGCCGCTTGCCGATCACGTCGGCCAGGCTTTTCGGGCGTGGGGCATCGCGGTGGTACACGAGCTCTTCGCGCACCGTCTGGTAGGGTGGGCCAAACAGCACACGCTTCTTGCGTTCGTCTGTGATGGTGAGCCCCGCCGCCGCGAGATGGGCTTGCCCCGCCGTCAATGTGGGCAGCACATCTGGAAAAGGCACGACGATCCAGCGCAGCCGCAAACCCAGCTCATCTGCGAACATCTGCGCAAGATCGTGCTCCGGGCCGATGGGATTACCGTCGGCATCTTCGTAATAAGTGGTCGGACCATTGCGGCTGACCACGACCAGCTCACCGGTTTCCCGCACGGGCTTGAGCGGCTCCGGTCCACGGCCGCAGGCGGCGAGTACTAGACAAAAGCCAAACAAAGCCAGACCACGCATGATGGGCGCAAGTTTCGCCGAGCAGGCCGGCTTTGTCCACGCCACAGGCTTCCGCCGAGAGAAGCTCGCGTTGATGTCCATCGTCAGGCAATGGTGTGCATAAAAGGTGAGCCACTGGGACCTGGGCAGCGCGACGGGGTAGAATCGTCCCTGCCAGTGGCGGTAGGACCAGTCTGAGGTGCCGATGTAGGCCTGCATCGCGTATCGAGGACTGCGCAGTAGAAACGCCGTGGCTATGTGTGCCGGCATGCCGCGTGCCATTGGGCGGGGCATGCTTGTCCCAGTATAGGAGTGAGCCGGCCATGACGCTGCACCAGCACGATCCGCACCGCATTCTTAAGCTGGCCGAGCGCCTGCTCGGCAGCCGCGAGAAGGCCGAGGCGTGGCTCGATCATCCGCGTGTGCAGCTTGCTGGACGCACACCGCGCCAAATGCTGTCGACACCCGATGGCGTGTTGCGTGTGGAGGAGCTGCTCACCCAGCTCGACGACGACCTGCGGCTTGGGATCGACTGAAGTGGACATCCCTGCCATTTCCCTCGCCGAACTGCTTGCGCGCTACGATGCGCTGCTCCTCGACGCCTACGGCGTACTGGTGGGAGACGAGGCGGCATTGCCGGGCGCGGTGGCGCTCATCGACTGGCTGAACGATCATGGCAAGCCCTATCTGGTGGTCACCAATAGCGCTTCGCGCCTACCGGAGACCGCCGCGCGCCGTTATGGGGACTTCGGTCTGGACATTCCAGCGCAGCGCATTCTCACTTCTGGTAGCCTCTTGCAACAGCATTTTCGCACCCATCGTCTCATTGATGCGCGCTGCGTGGTGCTGGGACCGGAGGACAGCCGTACCTACGTGGTGCGTGCCGGCGGCCACGTGGTGACAGGGGATGGGGAGTTCGATGTCCTGGTCATCTGCGACGAAAAGGGCTTTCCCTTCCTGGAGACGGTGGATGGTGTGCTCACCGCCCTGTTCGCCGCCATCGACGGCGGACGCACGCCGCATCTGGTGTTGCCTAATCCGGATCTCATCTATCCCACGGGCAAAGGTTATGGGGTCACTGCCGGCAGCATCGCCTTGATCATCGAGGCGGCGCTTGCGCTCCGCTATCCCGGTCGCCGGGACTTGCGTTTTCACCGTCTGGGTAAACCTGAACCCGCTCTCTTCGCCGCCGCGGTGGAGCGGCTCGGCACGCGCCGGCTGGTGATGATCGGCGATCAACTGGAGACGGACGTGCGGGGCGCGCGCGCCTTTGGCTTGGATGCCGCGTGGCTCGAGGGGGGTGTGAGTGCGGGCCCGCTTGCCGATGCGCGCTTCGCGCCCACCTGGGTGCTGCCTTCGTTGGCGGGGCCGTTGCCATGAGCCGGCCCGAGGCGAAGCCCGGTGCCTTTTCCGCGGGCGTGGTGGTGGTGCGGCAGGAGCCGGATGGCTGGCGTTTTCTTCTGCTGCGTGCCTGGCGCAACTGGGATTTTCCCAAAGGTGCGGTGGAAGCCGGCGAAACGCCGCTGGCGGCCGCCGTGCGTGAGACGGCCGAGGAAGCCGGGCTTCGCGATCTGGATTTTCGCTGGGGCGAGGACTACGTGGAAACCGGCCCCTACGGACCGCGCCGCAAGATTTCCCGCTATTACCTGGCGCAGACGGCGACGCGGGATATCCATTTGCCCGTCTCGCCTGAGCTGGGCCATCCGGAACACCACGAATGGCGCTGGGTGACGCTGGAAGAGGCCCGCCGACTGGTCTCACCGCGTCTTTTGCCCGTGCTGCAATGGGCGGCGCGCCATGTCGAGGAGAGCTCACGATGACCGCGCCGGCCAATCGCGCCCGGGAAATCCTCGCCCGCCTGCTTAAAGCGCATCCCAACCCGAGGTTGGCACTGGTCTATCACAATCCGCTGGAACTCTTGGTGGCGGTGATCCTCTCCGCCCAGTGCACGGATGCCCGCGTCAACGAAGTGACCCGCACGCTGTTTCGCAAGTATCGCAGCGCGCGCGATTATGCCGAGGCGGATCCAGCCGAATTGGAAGCAGATATTCGCCCAACCGGCTTCTACCGCAACAAGGCGCGGCTCCTCATCGCCTGCTGTCGCAAGCTGGTCGCGGACTTCGGCGGCCGCGTGCCGGACAGCTTGGAGGCCATGCTCACCCTGCCCGGGGTGGGGCGCAAGACTGCCAACATGGTGCTGGGCAACGCCTTTGGCATTCCAGGCATCGCGGTGGATACGCACGTGGCGCGCGTGGCCCAGCGGCTGGGGCTGGCGGCCAGCGACGACCCGGAAGAAATCGAACGGGCGCTGATGCAAGCTTTGCCGAAACAGGATTGGGTCACCGCCAGCAACGTTCTGATCTTGCACGGACGCGAGACCTGCACGGCACGCAAGCCGCGTTGCGGCGAGTGCGTGCTGCGCGATCTTTGTCCCTGGCCGGGGAAGACCGCCTGACTTACTCGTGACGCAGGGCGTCGATGGGATTCAAGCGTGCCGCGCGCCGTGCGGGGAAGAAGCCGAAGATCACGCCAATGGCGCCGGCAAACAGGAAAGCAAGCAGATTGATACTGGGATTGAACAGGAAGGGCACCTGCATTAGGCTCGCCAGCCCCATGGCGGCGCCGAACGCGACCAGGATGCCCACCAGCCCGCCGAAGGCAGAAAGCGCCACCGCCTCGATCAGAAACTGTAGGAGCACGTCCCGCTCCAGCGCGCCGATGGCGAGGCGGATGCCGATCTCGCGGGTGCGCTCGGTCACCGACACTAGCATGATGTTCATGATGCCGATGCCGCCCACCAGCAGGGAGACCGCCGCCACCGCGCCCAGCAATGTGGTCATCACACGGATGGTGCCGGTGAGGGTGTCGGCGATCTGGCGCGTATCGAAGATGGTGAAGTTGTTGTCTTCGTTGTCGGCGAGGCGTCGCCGTTCGCGCATGAGCTGTTCGATCTGGCGCTTGACCTTTTCCATGGACTCCGCGTCCTTGACGGAAACCATGATGGCGCGCACGTCAGTGTTGCCGAGGAGACGGCGCTGAACCGCGCGCAAGGGCATGACGATGGTGTCGTCCTGATCGGCACCCATGGTTGACTGTCCCTTGGGCGCTAGCACGCCGATCACCTCGCAGGCGAACTGCTTGACGCGGATCTCTTCGCCGATGGGGCTTTGGCTACCGAATAGCTCGCGTTTCACCGTCTGCCCCAAAAGGCATACGGATTTGCCCGCGCGCTCCTCGCTTTCGTTGAAGAAGCGGCCCTCCGTGAGCTTCCAGTTGCCCACCTCGAAATAGCTCACGGTGGAGCCGGTGATGCTGGTGGTCCAGTTGTTGGCGCCCGCCACCACGGTGGTGGAACGGCTGGCGACCGGCGCCACCGCGCGCACGCCGGGAACCTGCTCCGCGATGGCGTCCGCGTCACTGACCTTGAACGAGGGGGCACCGATGAAGCCCAGGCCAAGGCGCTGGCCGGGACGCAGAGTGAGCAGGTTGTTGCCAAGACTGGCGATCTGGTCGGAGACGGCGCGCGTGGCGCCATCGCCGAGAGTGACCATGGTGATCACCGAGGCCACACCGATCACCACACCCAGGATAGTGAGGAAGGAGCGCAGCAGGTTGCGGCGGATCGCCCGCAGAGCGAGTAGCAAGGTGTTCCAAATCATCGGCGTTCCTCCCTTTCCACCCGGCCATCGCGGAAGTGGATAACGCGCTGCGCCCAGGCGGCGATGTCGGGCTCGTGGGTCACCATGACCACGGTGATGCCCTTGTCCCGATTTAGCCCGCTGATCAGCTCCATGATCTCGCCGCTGGTCTGGGTGTCCAGATTGCCGGTGGGTTCGTCGGCCAGCAGCACGCGCGGCCGGGTGACGATGGCGCGGGCGATGGCCACCCGTTGCTGCTGACCACCCGAGAGTTCCGCAGGCGTGTGATGTTCCCAGCCCGCGAGCCCCACCGCAGCGAGCGCCTCGCGCGCCAGCCCGTGACGGCGTGCCGCTGGCTCGCGCCGGTAGAGCAAGGGTAGCTCGACGTTTTCCAGCGCCGTGGTGCGGGGCAGCAAATTGAAGCCTTGGAACACAAAGCCGAGCTGATTGCGCCGCAACAGGGCGCGCTGGTCCCGGCTGAGCTGGGTGACGGCCAGATCCTCGAACCAGTAGTGCCCGTCGCTGGGAACGTCCAGGCAGCCGAGAATGTTCATCACCGTGGACTTGCCGGAACCACTGGGCCCCATGACCGCGACGAATTCGCCGGCCTCAATGGCCAGGTCCACGCCGCGCAGCGCCTGGAAGGCCGCCCTGCCGCGACCGTAGATCTTGGTCACGCCCTGAAGACGCAAAAGGCATGCGCTCATTTGGCCGGCTGGCTCATGTCGGTGATGACCTTCATGCCCGGCTTGAGCCCACCGCTCAGCACTTCGGTGACCCGGCCATTGCTCAGACCCAGGGTGACTTCCACTGCCGTCGGCGTGCCATCCTGCAGCACCCATACGCGGCGCGGCGCATCCTTGCGTTTCGCCTCCTTGGGTACCCGCCCGCTCTCCGGGCGCGGCGGCTTGGGCAGCAGGGCATCGAGGATGCCACCTTTCTTCTTGCTGGCGCTGGTGCGGGGTGTGAAGCGCAGCGCGGCATTGGGTATCAACAAAACGTCATCGTGCACTGCGGTGAGGATCTCCGCTGTCGCCGTCATGCCGGGCCGCAGGCTGAGATCGTCGTTGTTCACCCGCAGGGTGGTGGGGTAATACACCACGCCTTCGGTGACCTGGGAGCCGTAGGCCACCCGCTCGATCACTGCGGGATACTTGCGCCCCGGCCAGGCATCCACCGTGAAGGTGGCCTTCTGTCCCGGTTTTACCTGGCCCACGTCCGCCTCGTCCACGTTCACCTGTAGCTCCATGTGTGTGAGGTCCTCGGCCAGGGTGAACAACACCGGTGCCTGTAGCGAAGCGGCCACGGTCTGGCCCGGTTCCACCTTGCGCGTCAGGACCACGCCGTCGATGGGGGAGCGGATGCTGGCTTTGGCGAGATTGGTCTCGTCCGTGCGCAGCGTGGCGCGCGCCTGTTCCACGCCCGCTTCGGCGCTCTTGACTGCCGCCTCGGCCTTGGCCACGTTGGCGCGCCCGGTTTCCAGTTCCGCCTGGGAGGGCACCTTGCCGCCGGACAGACGCGCGACTTCCTCCAGCCGGGCGAGATTGGCGCGGGCATCTTGCAAGGTGGCGCGAGCCTGCGCGACCGTGGCCTCGGCTGCTACCAGCGCGGCACGGGAGCGCGCCACCTGGTCCTCAAGCCGCCGGGTATCCAGTCGCGCCAGCACCTGACCCCGTTTCACCTGGTCGTTCACGTCCACGAATACCTTGTCGATGATGCCCGACAGTTCGCTGCCCACGTCCACTTGATTGGTGGGCTGCAGGCTGCCGGTGGCGGATACCGTTACTTCCAAGCGGCCCCGTTTCGCTTCCTCGGTCTCATAGCGGGGTTTGGCCTCGTTGCGCTGGACGAAGTAGGCCAGGGCAGCGGCGGCGAGCAGAACGAGCCCGGCAACGACGAGCATGAGACGCCGGCCGCCTACGGCCTCGCGGCCCAGCAAGCGCTGGATGGAAGAAGCTTGGTCGGTCATGGTGTGTTTTCCTGTTGCGATGGATTCCAGCCACCTCCGAGGGCCTTGTACAGTCGGATCAGGCTGGATAGCCGGTCGGCGCGCGCCGTGGCGAGTGCGTCTTCTACCCCGAGCTGGCTGCGCTCCGTGTCCAGCACCGATTGGAAATCGATGAGTCCTGCTTGATAACGGTGGCGGGCGAGCAAGGCAGCGTTGCGCGCGGCTTCGGCGGCGACGGCGAGGCTTGCCTCCCGCCTGCGTGCCGCTGCGATGGCGGCGAGGGCGTCTTCCACTTCCGAGAGGGCGGTCAGTACGGTCTTGCGATATTGAGCCTCGGCCTGTTCCCGCAGCGCATCCTGCACCTCCACCTGGGCGCGACGCTTGGCGGCATCGAACAACGGCGCGGTGAGCTGGGCTAGCAGCGTGGAAAAGCCGCTACCAGGGTCGGCGAGGGCGCTGGCGCCAAAGGCCTCCACGCCCAGCGTGCCAGACAACACAAGTCGCGGCCAACGGGCCGCTTCTGCCACGCCCACCCGCGCGGTGGCTGCGGCGAGCGCCCGTTCCGCGGCCGCCACGTCTGGCCGCTGACGCAAAGTGTCGGCAGGAATGCCCACGGCAAGGTGCTCGGGGAGCGGCGGCAAGGGTCTCACCGGCTGTAACCGCGCCCGCAGGACCGCCACCGGTTGGGCGACGAGCAGGGCGAGACGGTCTTCCGCCGCAGCGAGATTTTGTTCCAGCACGGGTATCTGGGCGCGGGTCTGTTCCACGTTGGCTCGTGCCTGCTCCACGTCCTGGCTGCTCACCAGTCCTGCGCGCGCCCGCCATTCAGTGAGCGTGAGGGTGTCCTGCTGGCGTGCCAGATTGTCCCTGGCGATGTTCAGGCGGTTCTGGAAATTGCGCACATCCACATAGGCTGCCGCGGTTTCGGCGGCGAGGCTCACGCGCGTGGCGGCGAGATTCGCCTGGGCACTGGCCACCTCGGCCTCGGCCGCCTCTACCGAGCGGCGCACCGCACCGAACAGATCGAGCTCCCAGCTTGCATCCAGCTCGGCCCGATAGAGCTTGCGTACCAGGCCGCTGCCGGTTTGGCTGCTTGTGTCACTGCGGTTGGCGCTGGCCGCGGCGGACAGCTCCGGCCATTGCGCGGCACCACTGACGATGCGCTGAGCGCGGGCCTGGCGCAGCTTGGCCAGGGCGAGGGTGAGATCGGGATGGGCGCGCTCCGCCTCTGTAACGAGGGCTGTTAGCAGGGGATCACCGAAGCTTGCCCACCAGCGTGCCAGGTCGCCGGGCGCATGCGACATGCCCACTTCGTCCAACCGGGACCATTCTGGGGGCACGGAAGGGGCGGGGGGGCGATAGTCGGGGCCCGCGGCGCAGCCGGCGAAAAGCAGGGCAAACAGAAAAGCGGCCTTGTTCTTCTGCATAGAGAGCTTAGGACAGGCGAAACTAAGGGGCGGTTCAGCGGCCCCGCTGCCCGTAGCACTTGAAACGCTCGAGCACCTCGTCCATCTCGGCGTCGCTGAGGAGGACGGGTTCACCCAGCAGACGTGCGCGCCAGTACTGGGCGGCCAGTTCCTCCACCTCTTCAGCGAGCGCCAGCGCGTTGGCCAAGTCGGCTCCGACCGCCACCAGGCCATGGTTGGCCATCAGACAGGCGCGGCGTGTGGCCAATGCCTCTAGCACCGCGTCCGACAGGGCCTGCGTGCCAAAGGTGGCATAACGGGCACAGGGAATGTCCTTGCCGCCCGCGACCGCGACCATGTAGTGGAACGGTGGGATGGGCACACGCAGGCAGGACAGGCTCACAGCATGCGGCGCGTGCGCATGCACCACGGCATTCACCTCGGGTTTGGCGGCATAGATGTCGCGATGAATGCGCCATTCACTGGAAGGCTTGAGGGGGCCTTGGTGGTGACCCGTCATGTCCATGCGCACCATGTGCTGGGGGGTCAGGGTATCGGCGGGCAGACCACTGGGTGTGATGAGGAGTCCATCGCCGAGCCGCACGCTGACATTTCCCGCCGTGCCGCGATTGAGTCCCCGTCGCACGGTCTCCCGGCTGGTTTCAGCGAGCGCTTCGCGCAGACTGCTTTCATCGTTCATGGGCATTCGGCTTCGGGATAGGCCTGGCGCAGCGCTGCTTTCTGCGCAACGAGCACGCCCCGCTCGGTGATGAGGCCGGTGACGAGACGCGCCGGTGTCACGTCGAAGGCGGGATTGAGGGCATCACTGCTCGCCGGCGTCAGACGCACTTCCCGTAGCTTATCTTCCGCATCGACACCGGTGACATGGGTCACCTCCCGCGGCGCGCGCACCTCAATGGGAATGGCGCGTCCCTCATCGAGCCGCCAGTCGATGCTGGGGCCGGGCACGGCGACATAAAAAGGCACGCCGTTGTCGCGCGCCGCCAACGCCTTGAGATAGGTGCCGATCTTGTTGGCCACGTCGCCGTTGGCCGCCACGCGGTCGGCGCCGACGATCACCAGATCCACATCACCCCGCTGCATGAGATGGCCGGCGGCATTATCCGCGATCACCGCATGGGGCACGCCGTGGCGCGCCAGCTCCCAGGCGGTGAGGGCGGCGCCCTGATTGCGCGGCCGGGTCTCGCTCACCCACACGTGCACGGGAATGCCCGCGTCGTGGGCCATGTAAACCGGCGCCAGCGCGGTGCCCCAATCCACGGTGGCAAGCCACCCCGCATTGCAATGGGTCATCACCTGCACCGGCTGGCCTTGTTTGCGGTGCAGCGCTGCGATGAGCGTGAGTCCATGACGGCCGATGGCCGCGTTGAGTGCCACGTCCTCTTCGCAGATGGCTGCCGCCTCCTGCCAGGCAGCCTCCCGTCGCGCCGTGGGCGCAAGCGGCGCCAACGTACGCTGCATGCGTTCCAGCGCCCAGGGCAGGTTCACCGCCGTGGGACGCGTGGCGAGCAAACGCGCGCAGGCGATTTCCAGATGGGTTTCCGAAGCGTCTTCCTGCATCGCCAGGGCCACCCCGTAGGCCGCCGTGGCCCCGATCAGCGGCGCGCCCCGCACCCGCATCGCTGAGATTGCCTCGGCCGCATCCTCCAGTGAGCGCAGCACGCGCAATTCCAGACGGTGGGGCAATAGCGTCTGGTCGATGATGCGTACCCCACGGCCATCTTCGAGGGGCGCGATGGTGCGTGTGGGCTGGCCGTCGATTCTCATGACGCGCATTATCGCAGAAGTGCTGCCCATGCCGCAGTTCTGTGGCCACGGCCGTTCTGGTAGAATGCGCCCTTTTCCGTGGCGACGACTCGGCGCGCCATGCTCGCACCACAGCAGTGGATGGCATCGGTCATCGCAGCCGCGATGTTGCGCTTACCGCGTTCGGTTCAAACAGGAGAGATGGCTGAGTGGTCGACAACGGGTGAAACCCGTTGGGTGAAGGCTAACCCGGCGCGAGCCGGGTTAAGCGCGTAGCGCGGGCCGGAGCCAAAGCGCCGGAGCGAGGCGCGGGGTGAGCGGAGCGGCAACGGTCTGCGTCCCACGCACAGTTCAAACAGGAGAGATGGCTGAGTGGTCGAAAGCGCCGGACTCGAAATCCGGTATGGGCCTGTGCCCATCGTGGGTTCGAATCCCACTCTCTCCGCCAATTGCACGACGTGCCTGTGGAGGCGCGTAGCCAGCTCCCGCCGCTACATCGATCAGCGCGCGCAAGGGCGGGCGGTTCGGTACCAGAGCGCGAGAGCGGCCCGTTCCTCCGGGCTGAAAGGATTGCGAAAACCCATCTCCGCCTGGCCCTTCACGCCCAGGTAGAGCCGGGCTGCGAAAACCTCTGGGGCTTCGCGACAGGCCAGACGAAAGAGGTCCTGAGCGGGGAGAAACGCATCACTGCTGGGGTGATCGTGGCAGCCGCCACAGGCCTCCCGGTGGATGGCGGCCGCTAGCCGCAAGGCGCGCTGCGGGTTGCTCGGGGCAGGTGGGGGGTGAAAGGGATGGGCGGCGGTAAGCCGGGCAAGACTGACGCGGGCGGCCGCCCCGTCGCCTCGCCGCAGCACGGGGTAGAGCCGGCGGGCAAGGCGCACCTCTTCTGCCGGCGCACGTGCCTCCCGTAACATGATTGGCAAAAGCGATGCGGATTCCAGCAGGCGGGCCCGGCCGCCCGGCGTCGTGGGCTGAGCCAAATCGGCCTGCATGACCGCAAGCAGCGCAGCAAGGCGCTGCTCGCTTTCGTCGGCACCGAGCGCCGCCTGGCCCATCAGGAGCGAGGCGGCGCCCAGGATGAGGAGAGGAATTCCCCGGATCAGGGCAGCTTGACCTTCTGTTCCACCGGCCCGGCCTTGGTGAGGGTCCATTCCACCATGGAGCCGTCATAGAGCTTGGCCTCCTTGTTCCCTAAGAGTTCGTGCATGACGAACCAGCCGTTGGCGGCGAAATGGCCCGTGTTGCAGAACTCGATCTGAGGCCCCGTGGTCGGGACGCCAGCGATCTTGGCCAGTTCCCTGAGCTGTTCCAGATTACGGAAGGTCCCGCCGGCGTTATCCGTGAGCCAAGGCGAAGGGAGGTTCTTCGCCCCTGGTAGGGTGCCGTTCATGGTGGCCTTGGGATTGCGATTGATGCCCACGTATTGGTCCTCGGGGCGCAGGTCCACCAAAACTACTTTTTTGCTGGCCAGCGCGTGTTTCACGTCATCCACGGTGGCCAGGTATTCGGGTCGGAAATGGACCACAAAGGTTTTGGGCTCAGGAGTAATGGGCCCGGCCTGCAGCGGGTTTTTCTTGTCTGCAGTGTAGGCCTTCATGCCACCGTCGAGGATGGACACCTCATCGTGGCCAAGCACCTTGAATGTCCAGTAGATGCGTGTGGCCCAGCCCATGTCCAAATGGCTCTGGCCTGGGGGGACGAGCACTACATGGGTCTTGTTGTCGATCCCCAGTCGGCCGATGAGTGCGGCCAGCTTGTCGAGATTTTCGGGCAACATGTCCGGCACCTTGTCGCGGGCACGCTCCTCGCGCCAGCCATCTTTTTCGAAACTGGTGTTGACCGCCCCTGGAATGTGGCCGCGCAGGTAATCCGCCGGCGGTTGCAAGTCGAGGAAGACAATGCCGGGTTTGCCAATGTTGGCCTTGACCCATGCCACATCCACCAACGGTGTCGCGGCGAGTGCGGTCATGGACCAGAACAAAAGCAGCGCGCAGAACCCGAGAAGGGTCGTGCGCATGGAGGCGAGCGTTTTCATGGTCTGCTCCTTTGGTCGGGTTAAAGGGTGATGATGCGTTCGGCGGCGAGCAGCGCATCGACGATGCGCAGCCAGTCCGCCTCTTCATGTTCCAGGCGCGTCAGATCGAGAACGGTGACCTCACCGGCTAGGGTGGCCAGCGCAGCCGCCACGGTCCGGGCGTCCGGAAACAAGTCCGTTTTCAGGGCGACGATCCTCATAGGCTGAGCACGCCATCCGCTTCGGCAATGGCTGCGCCCAAGGCGGCGGCATCCAGGTAGGCGAGATCCGTCTGCTCGGCCACGGTGGTTTCCGGGGCGATGTCCGACAGGGCGAGCAGTTCCGCCATGGCCGCATTTTCCTCCGTTTCTGCGACTAGCCGATCCATGAATACCAAGCGCACCTGGTGGCCGAAGATCGTGAGGCCTGCTGCCACGCGCATGGCCTCGGCGTGGTCACGCCGCGCCAGCACCAGCAGTTTGCGCTTGGTATTCATAGACTCACCACCCGCGTCGCTTCCGCCATCAGGGCGCTGTTCACGGTCTGGCTGCCGGCTTCCACAGGGCAGGGTTCGCCCGGCCGGAAGCGATGCCAGGATTCCTCGCATACCACGGCGCGTGCGTCACCTAAAACTTCCTTAAGGCGCGGGTCGGCTGCTACCAGCACGCCGTCGTAGGTGAAGAAGCAGGCGACACTCGCTCCGCGGCGGCGGGCGGCGGCGATCAGGGGAAAGAGGTAGCGTCCTGCGCCCCGATGACTGACATGGAACAGGATGTCGATGCTCATGTCTGTCCCCCGAGAAGGATGCGCCACTGCTTGCCGGCTAGCCGCAACTCCACCCAGCGCGTCACTGCGCTGCGCACATCGGCAGCGGTCACGGTGGCAGCGGGGCGCGGCTCATGGGGTAGAACGATGTCGCCTTCGCGCATTGGCGCCGTATAAGCCACTTGGCGCGCGAAATCCCGGGGGCGACCTTGCCCGGCGGGCCAGCCGCTCTTCCACAGAGCGGGCACGGGCCGTTCCACCAACCACACCCGGCGCTGACCGGCAAGCTCCAACAAGCCTGCGACGAAGCGACGGTCGACGCCATCATCGCCGAGAACGATCACGGCTTCGGCGCCGGTGAGCCCGGCGGTGCTCATCAGCCACACCACCTCCCGCCAGGGCGCGAGTCGTCCCTGGACATCGAGAAAGTCGGAAGCGGGTAGGCAGCGGGCGCGCGCCACCGAACGCGCCTGACAGACTGCCAGCGGTCGCACGTCGAGGAGCACCACTTCGACCCCGGGCGGGGGAAGCACGGGGCGCAGACCCAGCTCGGCGCGGGCAGGCAAGATCGTGCAAGCGAGCAGCCAGAACAGGGCGCGCATGCTTTAGCAGCCTCCAAAGCGTTTCACCGAGGCGGGCGCGGCGTCGCTGCCCGCCGCCGGGGGATGCTCCATCCAGTAGGCCATCAGGTCGATGCCGGAGACTCGTCCAAAGCTGCCCAGGTCCAACTCCGGCAGCTTGTCCGGGGTGACGGGGGTCTTGGCTTGCGCCACCACTTCGGGCGGTAGCGCGGCGTAGCGGAAGCCAAGGACGGAAATGGCCAGCGCCGCAGCCAGGGCCAGGATGCAGAAGATTAGGCTTTCGCGGTTCATGGCGACCTTAGAGCGTGTCGTGGAGTAAGGCGAGGTACATCACCCCGAAGGCGATGACGAACATAACGATCTGGAGCGTGGTTTCGAAGTCGACGATCATGGTTTCTCACCCTTGTAGTGGCGTACCAGGACCTCAACGGGAATCGGCTTGCCGGTCGCCGGGTCGATCACCGGCGGCGTGAAATAGGGTACGCCGTCGCGGTTGACCTTCATGCTCGCCGGCGGGTGGAGATAGACCTTCCACACGCCCCAGGCGCAGATGGCAAGGGACACTGCCAGATAGGCGCGCATCAAGAAACGGGCCATGTCACAGTTTCCTCAGATACACATGCCAGGCGCGACCGGTATTGACCGTGCCCAGATGCTCACAGTGGAGTTCCGCGCACATGGGTGGCAGGGCTTCCATCGAGGTGGGGTTGTCCACAATCACCTCCAGCACTTGGCCGGAAGTAAGCTCGCCCATCGCCTTCTTGGTCATGAGCTGGGGGCGGGGACAGGAGTCGCCGATGGCATCCACCTGCCGCGCCACGGTCACCATCTGCCCGTTCGGTAGGGTCGCGCTGCCCCCGCTGCCTGCGCTTTGCGTTTTCTTGTTAGCAAAAAGTCCCATCGTTGTCTCCTTGTTTCATTCGTGAGCGTCATCCTGTTCGCGAGCCTTTTCCTTGCGCCGGATCGCCCGGTAAATGCCGAGCAGCACGGCGAACTGGATCAGGCCGAAGACAATGGCGGGGATGCCGGTTTTTTCCTGTAGGGTACGGGCATTGGCAAAACCCGCCTGCAGCGCTTCGGGATTGGGGTCACCAGTCATGGAGGCGGGCGCCGGCGGCCACTGGTTGTAGGACCAGAGCAGAGAAAAGAGAAACATGCCGATGAAGGTGAACAGCAGCGCCCATACGGCGCCCACGTTGCCCTCCGCGGCCTTTACCCACGTGGAAACGGTGCAGGCGCCGGCGAGCACCATGCCCACCCCGAACAGGAACAGGCCCAGAAAGGTATTGAGGCCCACATCGAAATCCAAGGGATGACCTGCGCCCACGGTCATGAAGGCGGTGAAGCCCAGGGTGAGAATCATCATGGCCACCAGTAACGCCTTGGTGTTGCGATAGGTCTGGAACATGATGGCATCGCGCAAGGCGGCGGTGTTGCAGAACCGGGAGCGCTGCACCAAAAGGCCTACGACGCTACCGAAAATGAAGGCGATCATGCATTCGGCGATGGTGGACATGTTTACCCCTCCAACATTTTTTTGTACACGAGGGAACCGACCCAGGCGCCGGCGACGATGCCGGAGACGGCCAGGTAGCCACCCAGGTTCATTTCCGGGGTGAGGCCGAAAAAGGTAGACACGTTGCAGACGAAGGCGAGGCGGATGCCTACGCCCATGAGTAGACCACCCAGGGTGATCATTACCCATTCCGATAGGCGGCGCGGCACCCGCAGGTAGAACTCCTTGCTGAGCACCGCACCGAGGAAGGCACCGAAGAACATGCCCAGGCTGATGTACATCTTCCAGTAGTCCCAGTGGGGCTGGAACACCAGGCTCCAGAAGGGCAGGCGCTTAAGGTCTTCACCCAGGATGGCCTGAGCCATGAGGCCGGTCATCATGGTTTCGCCGCCGCCCACGGTCCAGGCGCCGATGGTCAGGAAGAGAAAGATGTCGAGCACGGCGATCACCGCCAGGGCGAACACCGGATCCAGCGTTTTTTTGAAGAGTTCCACCTTGCCTCCTTGTTGTATCGTTGAAGCAAGGATAGGCCAGCGTGCTCGCCCCGTGGTAGTAATCTTTGCCAACAGGCGACGCTTCGCGCCGCGCGGGCAGAGATACCTTGCTAAGCACTTGTGTCTGCGTTGTAATCGGAAGAAACGATAGGAGAGGAGCAGATGAAGATCTTCATCGAGGAGCACGACGCCCTTGATCATATGTTCAACGCCTGCACCACGGCGCAGATCACGGAGTTCATCCCGGAAAAACGCGGTTTCCGCATCCACGGTCACAGCACCACCATCGCTCTGGAGCGTGCCTTCTGGAACGTGCTGGAGGACATGGCGCGGGAACTGGGACTAACCCTGCCCAAGCTCATCCAGCGCGTTCATGACGGCTGTCTGGTGGCCAACGACAAGAACATCGCCTCTTGCCTGCGCGTCATCTGCGTCAAGTGGCTGATGATCTACAGCCAGGGCGAGGCGGTGGATGCCACCGCCTTGCTGGGTTGACGTGACATTCCCTATGTTTTTCGTCTTCCAAGCGGCGGGTTTCATGCTGCCAGATTTTGCTTATGCTGAGTGCTGATCCAGTGCTGCAAGAACTGAATCGGCTGCGGTGGTCACGGTAGCTTGGACAGCCACCAGGGAGGAATAAGCTAAGGCTGGTGCCGGAGAGAGAGGGTTTTGACGTTCCCGGATTTGCAGGATTGTAACTTGCGCGCTGTGGCGCTGGCGGTCAGCCGCCGACCTGTGGGCAAGCGTTGTCCATGGCTTGTCCATGGGGGTCCGCGGCTTCGCGGTCAGGCGGGTGCTGCCGGCTGCCCACAAATCCACAGTGCATTGGCTTTCCATGTCACGCCGCCATTGGCAGGGTTTGCGCCAGGGCGCTGAAGTAGGCTTCGTCGGGTGTCTGCCAGTCCAGCGACGGGTAAGTCCTCGGCGGTTATACCACTCGCAGCACTGGGCGAGACTACGCTGCTGCTCGATGCGGTGTCGCAGGGGCGCAGATAGACCCATTCGTGCGACGGTCCACCACAGCCGTTCGACGAAGATGTTGTCGTGACATCGCCCGCGTCCATCCTGGCTTATCTGGATCGAATGCGCCTTGAGCACGTCGGTGCATTCGGCGCTGGTGAATGGGCTGCCCTGGCCGGTGTTGAATATCTCCGGGGCGCCGTAACGCGCCAGCGTCGCCCGCAACGCCGCTGTGCAGAAGTCGCTCGTCAGGGTGTTCGACAAGCGCCAACTCGGCACTTTCCGCATCGACCAGTCCATGATCGCGCACAGGTACAGGAAACCGTGCCGCATGCGGATGGTTCTCGGTGAAGCGTTCGTCCAGCCGTTTGAGGCGATCGAGTTCTTCCTGACATTCCGGCTTGGGCCGGTAATCGACGCTGCTGCGCGAGACGCCGAGCAGCTTGGCTTGCCGGGCCACGGACAGCTCGCTGTCCGGGGTGATCATCGCGCGCCTCTCACGAGGCGGGCAATGGCGGGCTGTCCGGCCAAGAAATCCCGTTCGACCTGCAACGGGCCAATCTTGCGCTACAGGTTGTCGATCACCGCCTGCGGGTCGGCGGCTTTCTTGTTGCCCCGCTCGAAAAGGTTCTTGGCGTTCTTTACCCGTTCCTGTTTCCAGGTGCTGATCATCGTCGGATGCACCCCGTATTCCGAGGCCAGCTCCGCCAGGGTCTTGTCCCCCGCCCGTGCCGCCATCGCGACTTGCGCCTTGAATTCCCCACTGTGCTGCTTGCGCTTTGCTCCCATGCTTCACGTTCCTTTCAACCGGACCGCTTTGGCTTATCCGACTGTCCAAAAAAACGGGACCGGCGCACTAGACGATTCTCCACCATCCGCACCGTGATTGTCCTCATCGTCGGCAAGCTCGACTTCACTCGCTTCAACCCGCATGCCGCTTAACCCACTCGAAATTCAAAACAGCCGCTTTTTTTCCGGCCCCTTCTTACAGAAGCTGCCGCCAGTCCAGGCCGGTATCCTGGTCGGCGATCGCGATCCAGTCCTGCTCGCATGCCAGCACTTGGGCGAGCGCCTGCCGCGCAAGCCCTGGCCGGTTGTTGGTGCGTGATAGATGAGCGGCGATGATGTGCTTGAGCCGCCGCGTGTCCAGTTTGGCGAGGAGTGCCGCAGCGGCGGCATTGCTCAGGTGCCCGTAGTCGCCCGCCACCCGCCGCTTGAGGGTTGGGGGATACGGCCCCGCGGCGAGCAGCTCCACGTCGTGGTTGCATTCCAGAACCAAGGCATCGACGCGATCGAGCATGGTTTCGATGTGACGCGTGCTGCGACCCAGGTCGGTGAGCACACCGAGGCGATACGCGCCGTCGCTGAAGACGAATTGGGTAGGCTCGCGCGCATCGTGGGGCACCGGGAAAGGCTGGATCCACAGATCGCCTACGGCGAAGGGGTGATGCGTGTCGAACAGATGAAACTGCTCTGGCATCTGTCCTATTGCTGCCAGCTGCAGATGGGTGCCGTGGCTGAGCCACACCGGCAAGCCGAATTTCGCCGCGAGCCGGGGCACGCCACCGACGTGATCGCCGTGCTCGTGGCTGACTAGGATAGCGCTGAGATCACTGGGCGAACGTCCTAGCCGCGCCAGCCGCGCCGTGGTTTCCCTGAGGTTGAAGCCGCAGTCGAGGAGCAGGCGCGTCTTGCCTGACTCGACCAGCAAGGCGTTGCCCTCGCTGCCGCTGCCGAGGCAGGCGAAGCGCATTACTTCAGCTGCTCATAGAGAAGGTTGAGGATCTTGCTGGCGGTCTCCGACTTGTCCGGCGCGCCTTGCTTGTCCTCGATGGCCACCCGCGTGGCCTCGTTGACCTCGGTCACGCGCACCCGGAACTCTTCCGGTTTTTGCTGCTTGTCGCGACTGCGCCAGAAGGCGAGTTTGGAGAACCAGCCGTCGTCTTTCTTCTTGGTGTCTTCCGCCTCTGGATCCAGGTAGCGCACGTAGTAGAGACCCTGGGAGCGATCTCGGTCCACCACGGTGAAGCCGACGCGGTCGAGGGCCAGTCCCACCCGCCGCCACGCGCGGTCGAAGGCATCGTCCAGCACCAGGCTGGCGCTGCCGTCCGGGCGGCGGTCGAGCCGGGCGCGGTCCACGTCCTTGCTGGTGGCGAGCAGCGTCTTGCTGCGACTTTCCTCCACACCGAAGCGCACCATCAGGCGGCGCAGCATTTCCGCCTCCAGCTCAGGATCGGGCGGGCGGGGCTGCCAGATGGTGCGCTGGCCGCCATCGCCGCCTTCCAAGACCTCGTACATGCCGCGATGGCTGATATAGACCTCGGTGGTGCCCGGCTCCTTGCCTGGCTCCAGACGGGTGCGGAACTTGTCCCGCTCGGCGGTGGAATACAGGCTATCCAGCACCTTGCCCAGGATGTTGCGGATGAAATCCTGCGGGATCTTGGCCCGGTTCTCCGCCCAGTCGGTTTCCATGATGCCGGCTTCCGGTTGCTCGGTCTTGATGATGAAGCCCAGCTCCTGCCAGAAATCGCGCACGACGGGCCAGACCTGCTCCGGCGGGGCTTTCACCACGAGCCAGCGCTGGTTGCCTGCGCGTTCCACGCGAACGTTGGCCAGGTCCGGTAAAAGATTGCCCGCCGTGGCGTTGGCGGTGGTTGGGCGTGCCTGGCGTTCTTGTTGGTAGGCCGAGAGCGTGGCGCTGCCCCGTGGCGTGACATCGGGCACCACGTAGCGATCATCCGGCGTGGTGGCGGTGAGGTCGGGCGGCACGTCCAGGGGCGGGATCTTGCCCGCCGACTTGTAGTCGATCTTCTTAGTCTCCAGCGACATGGAACAGCCGCCGATGGAGAGGGTGGCGATCAAAAGCAGCGCCATCCCCGATTTGATACCTCGTTTCATGCTCCGTCCTTCCTAGAGGGGCGCTTAAAGGGCTGCGTCATCAGCCCAGCACGCCAGCGGCGCGCATCGCGGCGCGTAGGGCGTCGTGGTGAGTCGGGGACAGGGGGGTGAGGGGCAGGCGGATGCCGGGCCGGATCAGCCCCATCTGCGCCACGCACCATTTCACCGGGATGGGGTTGGCCTCCACGAACAGCTTGTCGTGCAGGGGGAACAGGCGGGCATTGATGGCGCGCGCTTCCTCAAGCCGCCCTGCCAACGCCGCCGCGCACATCTCGTGCATCAGGCGGGGCGCCACGTTGGCCGTTACCGAGATCACGCCATGGCCACCCAGTAGCATGAGGGCAAGCCCAGAGGCGTCGTCACCGCTGTAGATGGCGAAGCCCTCCGGGGCGCGCAGCAGGAGATCCGTGCCCCGCTGCAGGTTGCCGGTGGCATCCTTGATGCCGACGATGTTGGGGATTTGCGCAAGGCGCAGCGCGGTGTCGTTGGCGATGTCGGAGGCGGTACGGCCTGGCACGTTGTAGAGGATCTGGGGCATGTCCACCGCCTCGGCCACTGCTTTGTAGTGCTGGTAGAGCCCTTCCTGTCCCGGCTTGTTGTAGTAGGGCGCCACCAGCAGGCAGGCATCGGCGCCGGCCTGCTTCGCTGCTTGGGTGAGCTCAATGGCCTCACGCGTGGAATTGGCGCCGGTGCCGGCGATGACCGGAATGCGGCCGGCGGCGATTTTCACCGCTTCCTCGATCAGGCGGCGGTGTTCGTCGAAATCGACAGTGGGCGATTCCCCGGTGGTGCCCACTACTACCAGGCCGTCGGTCTGCTGGGCGATGTGGAATTCAATGAGGGCGCGGTAGGCTTCCCAGTCGAGGCTGCCGTCCTCATGCATGGGGGTGACCAGCGCCACCAGACTGCCTTTGATCATGTCGGCTTCTTTGGCAAAAAGCTCATTCTACCCCACGCCGGAGCGCCGCGGAAACCGGCTGCTGTTTGCAAACGCCCCTGGCGGAGGCAAAGAAAAACGGCCACTTTGCCCCGTTTCCCGGGGACGTCGTGGCCGTTTCGGCGCAGGGCTCAACCCATGTACGTGTACATGCGGTCCAAGAAGGCGTCGATGTCCACGTCGTTGAGATCGGCCGGCATCGGCGTTTCCGCCTGAGAGATCTCGTAATGGTCCCGTTCCCGCTTTATCACTTCTGCCATCACGGGGTCCCAGCCGGAGGAGAGGGCGGCGTCGTAGTCGTCCGCGAATGTCTCGTCGTCCGGACCGATCCATTCCTCGATGGTGCCGGAGCCCATGTCTTTCACGATCAGCATGATGCACCTCCTTGGGCGGCGAATCATTGCCGCCTGCATTCACTATAGCGTCCCCGCTTGCAAAAGCTTGAGGGGTGGGTAAGCTCTTTTTGATCCTGAAAGATGGCTTCATGAGCGAATCCGCCAAATTTCGCAACCTGCGCAAGGGGCGTGGCGCGGCGAGCAATCCCGATGGCCGCTTCGAGTCTTTGCGCCGCGAGCGCGAGGACGACGGCTGGGGCAGCGTCTCGGAAGAGACGGTGCTCGCCACCGTGGTGGGTGTGGACCGCGCGCGCCGGGTGATCACCTACAACGACTCGCCCGACATCCCCTTCGACCGCTCCATCAATCCCTATCGCGGCTGCGAGCACGGCTGCATCTACTGTTTTGCCCGGCCGTCTCACGGCTATCTCGGCTTGTCGGCGGGCCAGGACTTCGAAAGTCGCTTGTTCTACAAGCCCGATGCACCCGAGCGCCTGCGCGAGGAGTTGGCTCATCCGCGCTACAGGTGCCAGCCCATTGCGCTAGGCATCAATACCGACGGCTGGCAGCCGGCAGAACGACGGCTCGCTCTGACACGGCGCCTGCTGGAAGTGCTGGCAGCGTGCCGTCACCCGGTATCCATCGTCACCAAGTCCGCGCTGATTGAGCGCGATCTGGATCTGCTCACCGATCTGGCACGGGACGATCTGGTGCATGTGTTCGTCTCCCTCACCACCCTGGACCGCGAATTGGCCCGCTGCATGGAGCCACGCGCGGCCCAGCCGGAAAGGCGGCTTGCTGTGATCGAGACTCTGGCTCGGGCAGGGGTACCGGTGGGGGTGATGGTGGCGCCGGTGATACCCGTCCTCACCGATCCGGAGCTGGAAAGCATTCTGCAACGGGCGCGGGCAGCCGGGGCGCAGGAAGCGGGTTACGCGGTGCTCCGCCTGCCGCACGAGGTGAAGAATCTGTTCCGGGAATGGCTGGCCAGCCACCGGCCGCTCGCGGCCCAGCACGTGATGAGTCGGGTGCGGGAGCTAAACGGCGGCAAGGATTATGAGGCCGCATTCGGCGTACGCCTGGTGGGCAGTGGCCCCTACGCCCGATTCTTACGCGACCGCTTTCGACTAGCCTACCGGCGGCTTGGCTTCCCTGGGTTGCCAGTGCTCGCTACGGATCGTTTCCGGCCGCCAGCGACCTCCGGCCAGATGAGCCTTTTCTGAAGTTGCACGGTCCCCCGCTGTTCAGTACTCGAAGAACTCGAGCACGCCGTCCAGCCCCACGTAGTTGATGGCGTAACTGGTTTTTTCCCGCACCACTGGCTTGGCGTGATAGGCCACGCTGATGCCCGCCTCGGCCAACATTTTGAGATCGTTGGCGCCATCGCCAATGGCCAGGACTTGCTCGCGCCCAAGCTCCAGTTCCGTCCGAACACGGTTGAGCCAGTCGGCCTTGCCCTGGGCATCGATAATCTTGCCTAGCACCTTGCCGGTGAGCTTGCCGTCGACGATCTCGACCGTGTTCGCTACGGCGTAATCCAGCCCCAGACGGGTCTTAAGACGCTGCGTGAAAAAGGTAAAACCGCCCGATACCAGCAGGGTCTTGATGCCGTGCGCCTTGAGGACGGCAAGCAGGCGCTCTGCCCCAGGCGACAGTTTTAGCCGCTCGTCATAGACGCGCTGCAAAGCAATCTCCTCGAGGCCGGCAAGCAAAGCCACGCGGCGGGTTAGGCTCTCGGCGAATTCCATCTCGCCGCGCATGGCGCTGGCGGTGATGGCAGCGACCTGAGGCTTGATGCCCAGCATATCGGCGATTTCGTCGATGCACTCGATGGTGATCAGGGTGGAATCCATGTCCATCACCACCAGGCCCAGCTGATCAAGCCTCTGGCCTTCCGGGACGTAGCCATAGTCGAGCTGGGCGCCTTCGCATAGGCGGGGCACATCGGGGTGGGGTGTAGAGTGGACGAGCCGGAACACGTTCGGCCGCACCTGCTCGATGCCGTTGGCCTGGGTGAGTCTGGCCAATGTCTTGAGATCGGGCGTCTTGACGTCGAGACCCTGGATGACAAGGTTCATCGCTTCCTTCCAAAAGTGGAAACAAAGGACAGGGAGGACACAGCGGGCGTCATGCCTTTAGTTCCCGGAAAATCGTCTGCACGGCCTTGACCCGAGTTTCGGCATCGCGTGTGGCCAGTGTGACCTTGAGTTTGTCCTGGCCGGCAAGTTTGTAGTTTTTCCGGGTCTGGATCAACTCGATGATGCGGCCCGCGTCGATGGGCGGGCTGGGGACGAATTGCAGGGTGATGACCTCGCCATTGGCATCGATGCGTGCCACACCCACCTCCTTGGCCAGGATGCGCAGACGGTGGGTGTCGAGCAGGGTTTTCGCCGGGGCGGGCGGCAGACCGAAGCGGTCCACCAGTTCTTCGTGCATGGCATCGAGCTGGTCGAGGGTTTCGCAGTGGGCGAGGCGTTTGTAGAGCACCAGTCGCTCGTGCACGTCGCCACAGTAGTCAGCAGGCAAAAGGGCCGGCGCATGCAAATTGATTTCGGTGGTGACGTTTAACGGTGCATCGAGCGCCGGCTCCTTGCCCGCCTTGAGGGCCTTGACCGCCTGCTCCAGCATCTGGGCGTAGAGGGTGAAGCCGATTTCTTGCATCTCGCCGCTCTGGGATTCTCCCAACAGCTCCCCCGCGCCGCGGATTTCCAGGTCGTGCATGGCGAGGTTAAAGCCCACGCCCAGGTCTTCCATCATCTGGATCGCCTCCAGCCGCTTCTTTGCCGACCCGGTGAGCGTGCCTTCCGGAGTGAGCAGGTAGGCGTAGGCCTGGTGGTGGGAACGCCCCACCCGGCCGCGTAGCTGGTGCAGTTGCGCCAGCCCGAATTTGTCGGCGCGGTTGATGATGATGGTATTGGCGGTGGGAATGTCGATGCCGGTCTCGATGATGGTCGTGCACAGAAGCACGTTGAAGCGCTGGTGATAGAAATCGCGCATCACGTGTTCCAGCTCACGTTCACGCATCTGGCCGTGAGCGACCTGGATGCGCGCCTCGGGCACGATGCGCGCCAGGCGCTCGTGCATGTTGTGCATGGTCTCCACCTCGTTGTGGAGGAAATAGACCTGTCCACCACGCTTGAGCTCGCGCAGCACCGCTTCCCGGATCAGGCCGTCGCTAAAGGGATGGACGAAAGTCTTGATGGCAAGTCTGCGCTGCGGCGCGGTGGCGATCACGGAAAAGTCACGCAGGCCTTCCAGGGCCATGGACAAGGTGCGGGGAATGGGGGTGGCCGTCAGGGTGAGCACGTCCACTTCAGCACGCAGCGCCTTTAAGCGTTCTTTCTGGCGCACGCCGAAGCGATGCTCTTCGTCGATGATGACCAGCCCCAGGTTCTTGAATGCGACGTCCTGCTGCAGCAGGCGGTGGGTGCCAATCAGTATGTCGATGGCACCTTCTCGCACGCCCTTTAGCACCTCCGCTTGCTCCTTGCCGGTGCGGAAGCGGGAAATTTCCGCCACTTTAACCGGCCAGTCTGCAAAACGGTCGGAGAAGGTTTGGTAGTGCTGCTCGGCGAGCAGCGTGGTGGGCACCAGCACCGCCACCTGCTTGCCGTCTGCCACGGCGACGAAGGCGGCGCGCAGCGCCACCTCGGTCTTGCCGAAACCCACGTCGCCGCAGACCAGGCGGTCCATGGGTTTGCCCGAGGTCATATCCTCGATCACGGCGCGGATGGCCGCCGCCTGATCCGGCGTTTCCTCGAATTCGAAGGCGGCGGCGAACGCCTCGTAGTCCTGAGGCTTGAGCCGAAAGGCGTGACCGGCCCGGGCCGCGCGCCGCGCGTACAGCTCGAGGAGTTCCGTCGCAGTATCACGTACCGCGCGCGCCGCCTTGCGGCGAGCCTTCTCCCACTGGCCGCTGCCCAGCCGGTGCAGGGGCGCGGTCTCGGGCGGGCCGCCACTGTAGCGGCTGATCAGATGCAGATTGGCCACCGGCACGTAGAGCTTATCGCCTCCGGCGTATTGCAATAGCAGGAACTCCGTGTCGCCCTCGCCCAGATCCAAGGTGACCAGGCCGTGATAGCGGCCCACGCCGTGGGCCTCGTGCACCACGGGATCGCCGACGCGTACCTCCGAGAGATCCCGCAGCCAGTGCTCCGAACCGGGTTTCTTCCCTTCGCGCAGGCGCGACTGACGCACCTGCAAGGCATACAGCTCAGATTCGCCGATGACGGCGATGCCTGCCGCCGGCAGCATGAAGCCCTGGCTCACCGGCAGCGTGGCGAGCATGAACGGGGCCGTCTGCGCCAAGAAGGCCTGGAAGCCCTCCACCGGCGCCGGCTTAAGGCCATGGTCGTGCAACATCTGGGCGATGGTCTCGCGGCGGCCCGCGCTTTCCGCCGCAAGCAGCACCCGCCCCGGGAACTCGGCCAGGAAAGTCTCGAGCCGGGCCAAGGGCCGCTCCGCGCGCCGGTCCACGTGTACGGGCGGTAGCGGCGCCGTGGCACAGGCCACGGTGCGAGCCGGCAGCGGTGTTGCAGGGGGGAGAATTTCCAGGCGTGGATGGGTCTTAAGGGCAGCGAAGAGCTGATCGACGGTGAGGAACAACGCCTCGGGAGGCAAAAGCGGGCGTTCGACATCGCCACGCAGCAGCGCATAACGGGAACGGGTATCCCGCCAGAACTGCTCGCCGGCTTCTTTTACCCCGTGGTGCAGGCAAATCAGCGCATCGTGCGGCAGATAATCGGGAAAGGTAGCCGTCTCCTGGAAAAAAAGCGGCAGGTAGTACTCGATGCCGGGCGGTGCAAGCCCGTTGCTCACATCCTTGTATAGGCGGCTGCGCGACGGGTCGCCTTCGAAGCGCTCACGGAAGGCTTGGCGGAAGCGTGCGATGCCGGTCTCGTTGAGGGGAAATTCCCGCGCGGGCAGCAGCCGCACCTCCGGCACGGGATAAATGGAGCGCTGGGTGTCCACATCGAAGGTGCGGATGGTCTCGATTTCCTCGTCGAACAGATCGATGCGGTAGGGCACCGGACTGCCCATCGGAAACAAGTCGATGACGCCGCCGCGCACGCAGAATTCGCCGGGGGCCTGCACCTGGTTGACATGAACGTAGGCCGCCAAGGTGAGTTGGCGGCGCAGGGCATCGAGGTCTAGCGGGGCGCCCTGTTTCAGGAAAAAGGTGTGGGCGGCTAGGAAATCCTTGGGTGGGAGGCGGTAGAGGGCGGTGGAGACAGGCACGATGGCCACGTCGAAGGCGCAGCGATCCAGCTGGTATAGGGTGGCCAGCCGTTCCGAGACCAGATCCTGGTGGGGCGAGAACTGGTCGTAGGGCAGCGTTTCCCAGTCCGGAAACAGGTGGACGGACAGGCTGGGATCGAAGCAGGGAATCTCATCGCGCAGCCGCTGGGCGCTGAATGCCGTTGCCGTGATCACCACCAGCCGTTGGCCAGTCGCGGCCAGTTGCGCCAGGGCGAGCGCATCCGACGAGCCGGTGAGGTTCGTGTAGCGCTGGCTTTCGCCGGGACGGGGGAGGGGAGCGGAGAACAGCATGGGCAAGACAAAACTGCGAATTATAAGGGAGTGCGGCGACGGGCCGGCGGGCTGCGAAAACTTCTTCTCAAGTGGCGGCGATGGTGGCCGATACAAGAGTTACCTGCTCGGGACGGAGTGGGGCTCTCCTTGGGAGGCGGACGGGTTCCGCCTCTTTTTTCGTGGGCGGCCTGCCTGACTGCGATGACCCCTGTGCTATGGTGACAGCGAGGAGGACTGCCATGTTTCGCAACCGTCTCGAAGCCGCCGATCGCCTCGCGCGGCGTCTTATCGCCTACAAGGGACAGAATCCGCTGGTGCTGGCCATTCCCCGTGGCGCGGTGCCCATGGCCAAGCATATCGCCGACGTGTTGCAAGGCCAGGTGGATGTGGTCCTGGTGCGCAAGCTGGGTGCACCGGGTAACCCGGAATTCGCCATCGGCGCGGTGGACGAAACGGGTTGGACCTACATCGCAGACTATGCGGCCGCAGCGGGTGCCACTCCGGACTACATCGAGCGGGAAAAGGCACGTCAGATGGCTATCATGCGCCAGCGGCGGGCGCAGTACACGCCGGTGCGCCCGCCAATCGATCCCGCTGGGCGCATCGTGATCGTGGTGGACGACGGATTGGCTACCGGGGCCACCATGATTTCCGCGCTGCATGCGCTGCGCGCCAAGGGGCCGGCGAAACTGATCTGTGCGGTACCGGTCGCGCCGCCGGAGACGGTGGAGAGGGTGCGCGGCTACTGCGACGAGGTGGTATGCCTCGAGACCCCATACGACTTCTATGCCGTCGGCCAGTTCTATGCCGAATTTCCTCAGGTGGAGGACGAGGAGGTCATGCGCGTCCTGCGCGAGGCCTCGGCGCGCCCCTGAGCCAGACTGTCCGTCACCGCGCACAGGGGGCGTGACGCGGCTGCCCTCACCCACCTTGCCGTCTGGCTGGGAGCGTCCCTCTACTTCTACAGCGCGTGGGGGTTGCCCAATTGCAGCAGTAGATGACGCAGGAACCAGTCGGTGGCTAGCCGCGCCACTTCTTCCAGGGTGCCTGGCTCCTCGAACAGGTGGCTTGCGCCCGGGACGATGCGCAGTTCCTTCTCGCAGGTCATCACTTCGAAGGCGGCGCGGTTAAGTTCGATCACCACGTCATCCAGACTGCCGACGATCAGCAGAGTGGGAGCCACCACCTGGCGCAGGGCAACACCGCCGGCGAGATCGGGGCGCCCGCCGCGCGAGACGACGGCCGCGACGGCCTTGCCCATCTTCGCCGCGGCCTGCAGCGCCGCGGCGGCGCCGGTACTGGCGCCGAAATAGCCGATGGGCAGGCCCTTGGCCTCGGGCTGCTGCGCGAGCCATTGGGTGGCGACGGTCAGCCGCCGGGTGAGCAGGGGAATGTCGAAGCGGGTCTTGTAGTCGCCGTCTTCTTCGGCCGTGAGCAGGTCCATGAGCAGGGTGCCGATGCCGGCCTCGCGCAGGACGCCCGCGACGTAGTTGTTGCGTGGCGAGTGGCGGCTGGAACCGCTGCCGTGGGCGAACAGAACGATGCCCCGGGGTTGGTCGGGGATTTCCAGCATGCCCTCGATGAGGGCCGGCCCATCCGGAATGTGCACGAGTCGTTGCAGCATGCCTTCATATATAGACGACCCGCAGGGCAAAGGACAGACGAACGCGCCGGTCCGTCTCAGGCGATGTGCATGGCCACCGGAATGCGGCGCGGGCCGAACTGCCGGCCAAGCTCGAAGTGCTGGAAATGGCCGGCGATGCGCGTGCCGCAGTGACGGCAGTGGCCGGAATCGTCGAGCTGGTAATCCTTGATGGCATACCAGTCGCGCTGAATCACCGGCGCATGGCAGTTGGGGCAGAAGGTGGTGTCGCCCTCCACGTTGTGCACGTTGCCCGTATAGACGTAGTGCAGGCCCTGCTTCATGGCGATCTCGCGCGCCCGCACCAGCGTGGAGACCGGGGTTGGCGGTACGTCCATCATCTTGTAGTCGGGATGGAAGGCGGAGAAGTGCAGGGGCACGTCTGGCCCCAGCTCCCGGGCGACCCACTGGGAAAGCGCCGTGATTTCCTCGTCGGAATCGTTCTTGCCTGGAATCAGCAGCGTGGTGATTTCCAGCCAGACATTGGTTTCCTTTTTCAAGTAAAGCAGGGTGTCCAGCACCGGCTGCAGATGGCCGCCGGTAAGCTTGAAATAGAACTCTTCGGTGAAGGCTTTGAGGTCCACGTTGGCGGCATCCATCTTGGCGAAGAATTCCCGCCGCGGCTCCGCATGGATGTAACCTGCGGTGACTGCCACCGTCTTGATGCCCAGCTTGTGGCACTCGTCAGCCGTGTCCATGGCGTATTCGGCGAAGATCACCGGGTCGTTGTAAGTGAAGGCGACACTCTTGCAGCCGTGGCGCTGCGCCGCCTTGGCGATCTCCGCCGGCGCGGCCTGGTCCATGAGGCGGTCCATCTCGCGCGACTTGCTGATGTCCCAGTTCTGGCAGAACTTGCAGGCGAGATTGCAGCCGGCGGTGCCAAAAGAAAACACGCTGGTGCCCGGATAGAAATGGGCGAGCGGCTTCTTCTCGATGGGGTCGATGCAAAAGCCCGAGGAGCGGCCATAAGTGGTGAGGATCATCTGGCCGCCTTCCATCTTGCGCACGAAGCAGGCGCCGCGCTGGCCTTCGTGCAGCTTGCAGTCGCGGGGACACAGGTCGCACTGGATGCGGCCATCCGGCAGCCTGTGCCACCAGCGGCCGGGGTGATGGGATTCCGGAACATGGCTCATGGCGTGACGATCTCCTGTTCGGGTTCCTTCCATTTGCGCACGCTATAGCGCGCAAGCTTGAGCTGCGGCGCCCAGAAGTCCCAAGGCAGACCGGCCTTCATTTTCAGGTGCGCCAGAAAGCGGTCGGGGTCCGGCAGCTGTTCCCACACCTGGGGCAGAAAGGTGCTGCGATAGGGGCCGTATTCCAGAATCACGCCATCCACGTGGGGCCGCAGCTTTTCCCACGCGTCCTGCTCGGATGCCACCGGCAGGGGCTCGGGTGGCGAAAGCAGGGACACCTCGACCCGGATGTCCGGCCATTCCCGGCTGGTGAGCGGCGGGAAACGCGGGTCGCGCAAGGCGGCGGCCAGCGCATTGCTGGCCACGTCCACGCGCAGGGGACGATGGGCTTCGAGGCTGCCGATGCAGCCGCGCAGCGCGCCATTGCGGGTCAGTGTGACGAAGCTTGCGCCGGGTTCATCGAGCCAAGGCTGGTCATAGTCCGGCAGGACATAATGGCGGCCCAGGGCCTCGGCGATGCTTGCGCGCGCGATCGACAGGAGGATCTGGCCGCGATCTTGCTGCTCGTCAGTGGACACCGGACTGATCCTCCACGAAGGCGAAGGCGGCGTAGCCCACCACATGGTCATGATCGCCGGCGGTATCGCCGGAATTGCGTAGATCGAGCAGCTCCGGCTTGAGGTCGTGACGGCGCGCCGCGAGCAGCAGCCCGTTGACCGGGGTGCCACCACAGGCCTGCTCATGGCTCACGGGGCGCAGGTCGAGGATCAGTTGCGCCGTGTCGCCATCGATGCGCCGCGCCAGATCGTAAGGGAGGTAATGGGACAGATCCGAGCTGATGACGATCAGGGTCTCCGGGCCGCCCAAGACACGTTCTAGCACCTCGGCCACTTCTTCCGGCGTGGCATCCCCCACCACCAACGGCACCAGGGTAAACTCGTCGAGCACCTTCTGCAGGAAGGGCAACTGCACTTCCAGCGAGTGTTCCCAGGCATGGGCGGGGGCACTTTCCACCACCTGGGGCAGGCTGCGCAGGCGCGCAATGGCGTCCTGATCTAGGGGCACAGCGCCCAAGGGGGTTTCGAAGGCGTCCACGCCGGGTAGGGCCAGGCCCCGTACCGGCACCCGGTGGGCGGGCCCGAGCAGCACCACGCGGCGAATGTGGTCGCGTCCGGCGGCGATGCGCTGGTAGGCGCTGGCGGCGATGGGACCGGAATAGATGTAACCGGCGTGGGGTACAATCACGGCCTTGGGCACGGGCCCGGTGGTCTTGCGCGCCCGACGCAGCAGATTGTCCAGATCGTAGTCGAGCTTGCCGGCATGCTCCGGGTAAAAGGTGCCGGCGACGGCGGGGTGGCGGACGGCGTGCGCCATGGTCCTCTCCTCTTGCTGATGCTGGCCCGGGGAATGGGGCCGCGAAGGCGCTTTTCAACCCGGATCGCCCTGCGGCGCGCGATAGCCGCATCGCGCGTCCTAATGATGCGCAAAGGACCTGGCTCACTCACCCAAGTGGGCTCATCGAAGTGCGGGCCGGGTGAGTGGCTATACGCATCCTCATCAATATAGACCTCTACCGCCAGAAAATTCCATGTCCCACTGCTTCGCCCTGATTCCCGCCGCGGGCAACGGCAGCCGTTTCGGTGCCGCACTGCCCAAGCAATATCTCACCGTAGCGGGCCGGCCGCTCATCTGGTATGCGGTGCGGACCCTCGCGATGCATCCCCGCATTCGGCGCGTGTATGTGGTGCTCTCTGTGCAAGATAGGCTTTTCGATACCTGGGACTGGCAGACGGAATTTCCCGGGCTTGCCGTGCTGCGCTGCGGCGGCGCCACGCGCGCGATGAGCGTCTTAAATGGGCTCAGAGCGATGGCAGGCGAGGTCGCGGCCGAGGATTGGGTGCTGGTACATGACGCGGCACGTCCCTGTCTGAGCCGCCATCATCTGGACAGTCTAATCGCTGGCGTCGAGCACGATTCCGTGGGTGGCATCCTAGCCATTCCGGTAGCTGATACGCTCAAGCGGTCAGACGCGCAAGGCCGCATCGCCGCCACCGCACCGCGGGAAGGCCTCTGGCAGGCCCAGACACCGCAGATGTTTCGCCACGCCCTGCTTTTGCGCGCCCTGGAGACTGCTGTTAGCCGTGAGCCCACCGACGAGGCTGGGGCGGTAGAAGCACTGGGCCTCAAACCCAAGCTGGTGGAGGGCGACGCCAGCAATCTCAAGGTCACGTGGCCCCGGGACCTGCGCCTGGCAGAACTGATCCTCAGTGACAGGGGGACCTACCTATGATGCGTATTGGACAAGGCTTCGACGTGCATGCCCTGGTGGAAGGGCGCAAGCTGATCCTCGGTGGGGTGGAGATTCCTTTTCCGCTCGGGCTGGAAGGCCACTCGGATGCCGACGTGCTGCTCCACGCCATTTGCGATGCGCTTTTGGGCGCGGCGGCAATGGGAGACATTGGCCGCCATTTTCCCGATAGCGACCCCCAGTATCGGGGCATCGACAGCCGGCGGCTGTTGCGCCAGGTGCGCGCGGTGCTCAAGGAGCAGGGCTGGCGGGTGGGCAACGTGGATGCCACCGTGGTGGCCCAGGCACCGCGGCTTACGCCCTACGTTCCGGAGATGGTGCGCCACATCGCGAGCGACCTGGAAGTGGCCGAGGACTGCGTCAACGTCAAGGCCACCACCACCGAGAAGCTGGGGTTCACGGGTAGGGGCCAAGGCATCGCCGCCCAAGCCGTCTGCCTCATCATGCGCGACGCCTGACCGGGCGCGGAGAATGCGCCTATTCTTTGCCCTTTGGCCGCAGGAGGAAGTGCGCACCGCGCTAAAGACGGCCGGCTGGCGTGTGGCGAAGGCTTGTGGCGGCAAGCCCACGCGGGCTGAGAATCTGCATCTCACCTTGGTGTTCCTGGGCGAGGTGGAGCCGGCGCGGCTTCCGGAAGTGCGCGCCGCCGCCGATGCGGTGAGCGCGCGGGCGTTCGAGCTCGACTTGCGCGAGCTGGGGTACTGGCCACGCCAGCGCATTGCCTGGCTTGCGCCCACCGAGCCGCCACGAGGCTTGTTCGATCTGGTCTCGGCCCTTGCCAGCGGCCTGGGGGCGCGGGGCTTCGCGCTCGATGATCGACCCTACCTGCCCCATGTCACCCTGCTGCGCCAGGCGCGCTGCCGCGGCGACCTGCCCAAGGTTGATGACATCGTCTGGCCTGTCCGGGAGTTCGTCCTGGTTTCCTCGCGGCTGGGCAACGAAGGGGCGTCCTACGCCCAGCTCGCCGCCTGGTCCTTGCCCGGCTGAGGGCAAACAAAAAATGGGGGCGGGTGCCGGCCCAGAATAATCTGGGTTCAAATGACAATCTGCTCTTTCAGTCGTTCCACGAGTTCTTTTTCGGAGGCCTTGGTGTAGTCCTTCTCGATGGTGTCCGTCACGAGCTCCGCAGTCTGGGCGTGCAGGCGCTGCTTGAGCATGCCCATGAAGGGGGTGGATGCCACCAGCACCAAGCGGTTGAACTTGCCCGCCGCCCGTTCGTGATCCAAGAGCTTGGCGATTTCCAGCGCGAATTCCTCGGCCTCGTGGGTTTTGGGATCGGTGGCGGGCTGACGTGACCCATGGCCGTTGCCCACGCTCTGCATGTAGCCGGGGCGATCGGTGACCAGGTCGGCACGTTTCATGCGGCTTTGCGGGTGGGTGAGCTCGGTCACGGGATGCAGACCTTTGTTGCGTTCGTAGATGCGGGCGATGCTTGCGTTGGCGACGACGACCCAGGTCATACTCATGCTGTGCTCCTTCATCAAAGTTTCACTATAGGGTACAGGGGCATTAAACCCCATTCAACCCAGATTCTCCCCTGGACCGGCCCGTGCCTGCGTTGCGAACGGTCGGCATGCGAACATCGCCGAAATCGAAAGCCGCGGGCCTTGGCTGCGCCTGATCGTTCATTTTGCGTGCAACTTCTCGGCCAGGTCCGGCATGAGCTCGTTGGCTAGGAGGTCGTAGGCGGCCTGTGAAGTGTCGCGAAGTTCAAGCAGGGGACCGGATTCCAGCTGGGGATAGTGACGGGCCATGGAGCGTGTGTAACTGGGGTCGTAATGCTTTTCCAGCAGATCACGCACGAGTTCGTCCCAGCGGCCGGCGGTCGCGAGGTCACGCCAGAGCTGGATACGCTCGGCGCCGTGCAGGGCGGTGAGGGCATCGAGCCGCGACAGGAGGGTGGCCGGCTGCTCCAAGAAGTGCCGGTATTCCTCCTTGAGCAAGGCCACGCGCTGCTGCGCGTCCACGTGCAGGCGAATACATAGGCCGGTGGTCCACATGCGCTGGATCAAGGCTTCCGGCACCCGCAGGTTGCCGATCTTCTTGCTTTCGCCCTCGACGAACACCGGCCGGGCCGGATCGAAGTGGCCAAGTGCGTGCCACACTTGGCTTTCGAACCATTTCTGGCTGGGTTGCGGGGCGTCGGGCAGGCTGCCTAGCACCGAGCCGCGATGGGCGGCGAGCGCCTCCAGGTCCAGCACCTGGGCGCCGCGCCGGGCGAGGGCGGCAAGTAGCCGGCTTTTGCCGGAACCGGTTGGGCCGCAGACGATGTGGAAGTGGAAACGGGCGGGCAGCGTGGCCAGCTCCTCGATCACCCGGCGTCGATACGCCTTGTAGCCGCCTTCCAGGCGCGAGACCTTCCAGCCGATCTCACTCAGGATGTGGGACAAGGCGCCACTGCGTTTGCCGCCGCGCCAGCAATACACCAGGGGACGCCAATCGCGCGGGCGATCCATGAGATGGTGCTCGATGTGGTGGGCGATGTTGCGTGAGATGAGTGCCGCCCCCACCTTGCGCGCTTCGAAGGGCGAGACCTGCTTGTAGAGGGTCCCCACGCGTGCCCGCTCTTCGTCATAGAGCACCGGCAGGTTCACCGCGCCCGGAATGTGATCTTCGCGGAATTCCGTGGGGGTGCGCACGTCGATGATCTCGTCAAAGCCGGTGAGCTGTGCTACGGTAACGACGCCCGTCATGGCTCGCTTCTGCTTTTCTTCGCACGAAAGAGTGTCATTCTAACCCGAGGGATGGCCCAGCACGATGATCAAGCCCACGGGCTAGCCAGTCTTCGTACACCTATGACCGAGATCAAACTGACCCACTACTCCCACGGCGGTGGGTGTGGCTGCAAAATCGCCCCCGCCCTGCTTTCCGAAATCCTCGGCCAGGTCTCTTTGACCCATGCCTTTCCCGATCTTCTGGTGGGCACCGAGACCAGCGACGATGCCGCGGTCTACCGGCTCAACGCTGAGCAGGCCATCGTGGCCACCACCGACTTCTTCATGCCCATCGTCGATGACCCCTACGATTTCGGACGCATCGCCGCCACCAATGCCCTCTCCGACGTATATGCCATGGGCGGGCGTCCCATCCTTGCCCTGGCGGTGGTGGGCATGCCGGTGGACAAGCTGCCGGTGGAGGTGATCCGCCGCATTCTGGAAGGGGGCAGTAGCGTCTGCTCGGCGGCGGGCATCCCCATCGCCGGCGGCCATTCCATTGACGCGCCCGAGCCCATCTACGGCCTGGTGGCCCTGGGCGTGGTGCATCCGCAGCGGGTCAAGCGCAACGACCAAGCGCAGCCGGGCGACCGGCTGATTCTGGGTAAGGGCCTCGGCGTCGGCATCATGAGCGCGGCCCTCAAGAAAGGACGGCTCGACGCGGCAGGCTACCGGCAAATGGTGGCCAGCACCACCCAGCTCAACACGCCCGGCGCGGCGCTGGCGGAAATGCCGGGGGTGCACGCCCTCACCGACGTCACCGGCTTCGGCCTGCTGGGGCATTTGCTGGAGATTTGCCGCGGCTCCCGCCTGGGCGCAGAACTGGAATGGAATCGGCTGCCCATCTTGCCAGGCGTTGAAGCCCTGGCGCAGGCAGGCTTCGCGCCGGGTGCGGCGGACCGCAATTGGGCGAGCTATGGTCAGGCGGTGCGCCTGCCGGCGGACTGGCCCGAGTGGCGGCGCAAGCTTTTGTGCGATCCCCAGACCAGCGGCGGCCTGCTCGTGGCCTGCGCGCCGGAGGCGGTGGACGAGGTGATGGCGTTGTTTGCCCGGGAGGGCTTCGGCTACGCGGCCGAGATCGGCGCGCTCATGGCGGGTGAGGTGTCGGTGCGCGTGGTCTAGAGCCGTTGAAGCCGCGAAGGTGCGCAGCCTTCCGCTGCCAGGTCAGGCCATCGGACGCAAGACCGCCGGGGCTTCGGGTTGACGCCGTTCTCCGCGGCGGCGCTCCAACCCCGGTGGGCGTAGGTTCGGAGGGTTGCGACGGCGCTCACCCAGCCGCCGCTCCACCGGCAGATACTCGACTTCGTACAGGGGCAGGAGAGGACTTTCCATCAGGCGTGCTCCAGGATCACCGTCGTTTTCCATGCTATCGCGCACATGGCGACAAAACCGTTACTGTGCCGTCACTTAACCCCTTTGTAATTTCCGCCGTGAAACGGGCCTGAATTAGAATGAAGCCATACTTTTGGCAGGGGGAAACGCCATGAGGTTCCTGATCATCGAAGACGACAATTCCGCTGCGGATTTCCTGCGCCAGGGTTTGAGTAATTTTGGGTACGAGGCGGACGTGGCCCACGACGGCGAGGAAGGTCTTGCCATGGCCCGTAAGACCGATTACGACCTGTGGCTGATCGACGTGATGCTGCCCAAGCGGGACGGCTTGTCGGTGCTGAAATCCCTGCGCCACGAGGGCAAGCAGGTGCCTGCGCTGATCCTCTCGGCGCGTGGTCAGGTGGACGATCGGGTGGAAGGTTTGCGTGCCGGTGGCGATGATTACGTGGTCAAACCCTATGCCCTGAACGAGCTGCAGGCACGCATCGAGGCGCTGCTTAGGCGGGCGAAGAATTACGGCAAGCACCCGGAGACTGAGCTCACCGTGGGCGATCTGCACATGGATCTGCTGGCTCGCACGGTCAGCCGCGCAGGCCAGGAGATCTACCTCAAGCCGCGTGAATTCCGTCTGCTGGAGTATTTGATGCGTCACGCAGGGCAGGTCGTGACGCGCACCATGTTACTGGAGAACGTCTGGGAGTATTACTTCGATCCCCAGACCAACGTGGTGGATGTTCACATCAGCCGACTGCGCTACAAGATCGACAAGTACTTTCCTAAGCCGATGCTGTACACCGTGCGCGGCACGGGCTATGTGCTGCGCGCGGCCGAAGATGCGCCCCAGCAAGGCGGGGAATGACCGCCAGTGCCACTGGCTTCGTTCCTGCGATTTTTCCGTTCCACACCCGCGCGGCTCACGCTTGGCTTCGTCTCTTTGTTCCTGGTGGGGACGCTGCTTGTCTTCGCCTATTTGAGCTTCCAGATCAAGGCGGCCTTGATCGCCCAGATCGACAAGGCCTTGCTGGATCAACAAAGCCTGCTCACGGTGCAATACCGGGACAGTGGCGTGGCAGGCCTGTTCCGCGCCATCGAAAGCGAGCTTTTGTCCAAGGGTAAGCGCGAACGCAACTACCGCATCCTGGACCGCAACGGTCGCGTGGTGTTCGAGGCGGGTGAGCTCACCCTCCCCGAGGTCAAACCCTTCAAGGGCGTACAGGACATGAAGATCCCGCCAGTGGGCGGTGAGCCCGGTGGACATGCACGCGCGGTGAGTTTCACGCTGGGCGAGCGCTACAGGGTGTATCTCGCCCACAGCACCCAGTCCATCGACCGCACCATGCAGGGTTTTTGGATGGCCTTGATCCAAGCCCTGGTGTTGATCCTCGTGGTGGGCGTGGGACTCGGCTACTGGCTTGGCCGGCGCTTCTGGTCCCAGATCGAAGCCTTCAACGAGATGGCCATGAAGATCGTGCACTCCGCCAATCTTTCCAGCCGCTTGCCGGTGCGCGGGGACGACGAGTTTGCTGCCCTAGCGAGCAACATGAATGCCATGCTGGATCGCATCGAAAAATTATTCCAGGGCATCCGTCAGGTGAGCGACAACATTGCCCATGACCTGAGAAGTCCGCTCACCCGCCTGCGCGCGGACGTGGAGGTCGCATTGCAGCAGGAGGACCCGGTCAAATACCGGGAGACCTTGGAACGCGCCCTGGAGGAGCTGCAGGAGATGCAGGAGATCTTCCAGTCCCTGCTCTCCCTCGGTCAGGCCGAGGCGGGCAGCCTGCAGATTCGCAAGAAACCGCTGAATCTCTCCGCGCTGCTGGAGGACATGGCGGAACTCTACGCTCCCCTCATGGAAGAGAAGGAACAGACCCTCACTACCCGCATCCCCGAGGGCGTGACCATCAGTGGCGACCGCCAGCTCCTGGCCCAGGTGTTTTCCAACCTGTTCGACAATGCCATCAAGTACGTGCCCGCCGGTGGCATGATCGAACTGGCCTTGGCACGGCGCGGTGAGCGCGTGGAAATCGTGTTGGCCGACAGTGGTCCCGGCATTGTCCCCGAGATGCGCAGCAAGGTGTTCGATCGCTTCGTGCGTCTCGACCCCAGCCGCACCCTGCCGGGAACGGGCCTGGGCCTGTCCCTGGTGAAGGCCTTCGTGGAATTGCATGGCGGCTCGGTGAGCGTGTCCGATAGCCGGCTGGGCGGTGCGGCCTTCACCATTTTGCTGCCAGTCACCTAATGCGCCGCGTCTATAGCGCCGCAGACCTCGCCGACGCACACATCCTGCTTGGCTTGCTTATCCAGCGGGGCATTGCCGCGCGGGTGCTGCAACAACATGCCCGGGGTGGGCTAGGGGAGCTCCCCTTTGCCGAGACCGCGCCCGAGGTATGGATCGAAGACGATGCCGATTTCGAACGGGCGCGGGCCGTGGTGCGCGCCTACGAGACCGCGCACAACGAGGCAGCGAGCCGGCGCTGTCCCGCCTGTGGCGAGGCATCCCCCGCGTCCTTCGATGTCTGCTGGAATTGCGGTGGCAGGCTCTGAAGTTCAACCCAGATCTTTCCTTGTCGAGATTCACAAAAGCAGGCGACACGCTGTGCCTTTACCGTCATTCCCATGAATACGGCAACGGCGGTCCGCAGGCAGCACGACTTTCGCCACCCTCGGTAATCGATGATCGGGGTTCAACGCAGGAGGGGCTCGAGAACGGGCCACACCGTGTCGAGGATGTGGGGTTGGGCCTCGGCAGTGGGGTGCAGGCCATCGGCCTGGAACCAATCTTGCCGGGTGGCCAGCCCTTCCAGCAGGAAGGGCACGAAGGCCAGCTGGTGCTGGCGCGCAAGGCTCCCGTACAGGGCGTGGAAGCGTTGGGTATAGGCCGGACCGTAGTTGGGCGGCAGCTTCATGCCGACAAGCAGCAGCCGCGCACCGCTGGCCTTCGCGGCGCGGATCATGGCCTCTAGATTGCCCCGCGTCTGCTCGAGATCCAGGCCGCGCAAGCCATCGTTGGCGCCCAGGGCCAGGATCACCACCTGCGGCCGGTAGTGCGCCAAAAGACTTGGCAGCCGTGTGCGTCCGCCGGCCGTGGTCTCGCCGCTGATGCTTGCGTTCACCACCTGATAGGGAAACTTTCTTGCCTTAAGACGACTCTGCAACAGGGCGACCCAGCCCGCCTCCTGCGGCAGGCCATAGGCGGCTGATAGGCTGTCTCCCAGCACGAGGATACGCGGCGCGACCGCGGCGTGGGCGAGATTGCTCGCAACCACTAACGCGGCGAGAATCGCCAAGCACCAATGCCACGGAAGAAGAAATCGCATGACGCCCCTCATTCGCGCAACCAACCTTGGCAAAGACGTCCCTGTGGCAAGCGGACGGCTTACGATCCTCGCCGATGTGTCGCTGGAAGTCAAAGCCGGCGAATCCCTGGCCATTTTGGGCGCTTCTGGCTCTGGCAAGTCCACCTTGCTGGGGTTGCTCGCGGGACTGGACGCGCCCAGCCGCGGCCAGGTGCACTGGAATGGTCAGGATCTCTTTGCGCTCGACGAAGACGCGCGCGCGGCCTTGCGCGGCCGACTGGCGGGCTTCGTGTTCCAGTCTTTTCACCTGCTGCCTGCACTCACCGCGTTGGAGAACGTCATGCTGCCCTTGGAGCTGGCGGGGGTGCGCGCGGCTCGCAAACGCGCCGAGACGATCCTGGAGCGCGTCGGCCTCGGCGAGCGCCTGGTGCACTATCCCCGCCAGCTTTCGGGGGGCGAGCAGCAGCGGGTGGCCATCGCCCGGGCCTTCGTCATGGAACCAGCCATCCTATTTGCAGACGAGCCCACGGGCAATCTGGATAGCGCCACCGGAACGCGGGTGATCGAGCTGTTGTTCGATCTCAACCGGGAGCGCGACACGACTCTGGTGCTGGTCACCCATGATCCTGCCCTGGCGCATCGGTGCGCGCGTCGGTTGGTACTGGATGGTGGGCGTCTTCTGGGGCAGACATGACCCTCGCCTTGCGCCTGTTTTTGCGCGAGTGGCGCGCGGGGGAGCTTACCGTATTCGTCCTCGCGCTGTTGGTGGCGGTGGCGGCCGTGACCACTGTGAGCTTTTTCACAGACCGCGTCAATCAGGCGCTCGACCGTCAGGCGAGCGAGTTGCTCGCCGCGGATCTTGTGCTCGCGAGCGACCATCCCATCGAGGCGCACCGGGAGGCTCAGGCCCGGGCCTTGGGATTGGCGGTGGCGCATAGCGCAGTGTTTCCCAGTATGGTGGTGGCGGCGGGCCATGCCCACCTGGCCGAGATCAAGGCAGTAAGCGAAGGCTACCCCCTGCGGGGCCGTCTCCGGATCACCGCGGCGACCGGCAAAGGGATGGACGTGGCCCACGGTCCCGCGCCGGGAACGGTCTGGGCGGATGCGCGGCTAATGGGGGCGCTCAACCTTGTGCCCGGAAATGTCATCGAGGTGGGGCGCAAGGCGTTGACCCTGGTGGCTGTGCTTGAGCGTGAGCCGGATCGGGCAGGGGATTTTTTCAACATCGCGCCGCGGCTGATGATGAATGAGGGCGATTTGCCGGCGACGGGACTGATCACCGTGGGTAGCCGCATTCGTTACCGACTCTTGGTGGCGGGCCAGCCACGGGCAGTGGCGGCTTATCGGCGCGCGATCGAGCCTAAGCTTGCCCGTGGCGAGCGCCTGGAAGGGGTGAGCGATGCGCGCCCGGAGATTCGTTCCGCGCTTGAGCGCTCGCGCAGCTATCTGGGGCTCGCCGCGCTAGTGGCAGCGGTGCTTTCCAGTGTGGCGCTGGCGCTGGCGGCCCGGCGCTTTGTGATCCGCCATCTGGATGCCTGCGCCATCATGCGTTGCCTCGGGGCTGCTCAGCGCCGCATCTTTGGCCTGTATTTCGTGCAGCTGCTAGTCCTCGGTGCCGTGGGAGGCTTGGTGGGCAGCCTAATGGGAATGGCCGCGCAGGAGGTTCTGGCGCGCCTGCTCGCGGGGCAGCTTGGGCTCTTGCTGCCCTTGCCAGGCCCGATGCCTCTCATCGAGGGGATGCTGTTGGGCGCCGTGCTACTGACCGCCTTTGGCGTCGTGCCCTTGGCGCGGCTGGCGCGCGTCCCCACGTTGCGCGTGCTGCGCCGAGAACTCGCTCCGCCTACCGGGCTGGGGCGAGCAGGGCAGGCCCTGGCCGTCGCCGTGCTCGCAGCGCTTTTTCTGTGGAAGGCCGGCGAGCCCAGACTTGCGCTCTACGTCGCTACGGGGTTGGGCGCGGTGTTGGGCGTCGCCTGGCTCGCCGCCTCGGCACTGCTTGCCCTCGTGGCCCGGTTGCGCTCGCGCGCCCATGGCGTGCTTTTCTACGGTCTGGCCGCCGTCACGCGGCGGGGCGAGTCGAGCCGTCTTGTGATCCTTGCCTTTGCCGTCGGGCTCATGGCGTTGTTGTTGGTTACCCTGGTGCGCGGCGATCTGTTGGCGAGCTGGCAACGCACACTGCCGGCGAATGCGCCCAATCGCTTTCTCATCAACGTGCAGCCGGACCAGGTGTCGAGCCTTGCTCATTTCATGAACCAGCAGGGACTTGCGCCGCCAACTTTCTATCCCACGGTGCGGGGGCGGCTGATTGCCATCAACGATCGCCCCGTTCGCGCACGCGATTACGCAGACGAACGCAGCCAGCGACTGGTGGAGCGGGAGTTCAACCTTTCCTGGGCGAGCACTTTGCGCAGTGACAATCGGGTCGTGGCAGGGCGCTTCTGGCAGGCACAGACCGGTCTGTCCCAGTGGTCGGTGGAAGAAGGCATCGCCAAAACGCTGGGTATCCGCCTGGGTGATCGGCTCCGTTTCGACGTAGCTGGAACCGTAGTGGAGGCACCGGTCACCAACCTGCGCCACGTGGACTGGGACTCCATGCGCGTCAATTTCTTCGTCATCGGCACCCCAGGGCTGCTCGCTGGCCAGCCAGCCAGCTATATCACCAGTTTTCATCTGCCGCGGGGGCGGGAGGCGGTGCTAGATGCCCTGGTGCGCGCCTTTCCCAACGTCAGCGTGATCGACGTGGCTGCCATCCTGGAGGAAGTACGCGGCATCATGGATCGCGTGGCGCAGACGCTCGAATTCGTGTTCCTGTTCACGCTGCTGGCAGGGCTCATGGTGCTTTATGCTGCGCTCGTCGCCACGCGCGATGAACGCATGTACGAAGCGGCGCTGATGCGTGCGCTGGGGGCGCGTCGAGGTCAGCTCCTCTTGGCGCAGTGGCTCGAATTCGCCCTCATCGGCGCGCTCGCCGGCCTGGTGGGTGCTGCTGGCGCGGCCTTCGTGGCCTGGGCGCTGGCAGAGCGGGTGCTCGATCTGCCCTATACGATGAACCCGATGCTCTGGCTGATCGGGGTGGCCGCTGGTTGTGTGGGCGTGGCTTTCGCCGGTGTTTTCGCCACACGTCGGGTGCTGGGCACACCGCCGCTTACGATACTGCGCGGCTGAAGGCGCGGCCGGCAAGCCCTCTGCGCGGGGGAGCGACGGGTGAGCGCCCTACCCTGTATGGACAAAAAAAGGGCCGCTTGCGCGGCCCGGAAGGCTCTCGACAGATGAATTATTTGAGCACGTCGGACCAGATGTTCATGGCCCAGTACTTGGCATAGCTGCCTTCCGTCTCCGAATGCTTGTCGGAGACGCCACCACCCGGGGCGGCGACGAACTGCTTTTTCTCCTTGTCGTATTTGAAGACGTTGGCCACGTGCATGGCCTCCTTGTCCGACACCATGCTGTAGCAGGTGTTGCCCAGCACCGGATCGGGGTCGGGCTGGTTGCCGGCCAGAAGTTCGATGATGGCGGCAGCGGCGACCTTGGCCTGGGTGTTGGCCATGTGTCCGGACTTGGGCAGGCTGGAAGAGACCGCATCGCCGATCACGTGGATGCCCGGCTGGGCGGTGGATTCGAAGGACAGGAAATCCACGCCGCACCAGCGCTTGTCCGCGGTGACCACGCCGGCCAGATCCGCCACTTTGCCGGCGCGCATGGGCGGCACCACGTTGAGGACATCCGCCTTGACCGCGTCGAAGTCGGTGTGGGCGGTGAGGGTGGCGCCATCCACCCGCACCACCTGGGCATTGGGACGGTAGTCGATCATGCCCGGGTAGAGCTCGTTCCAGGCCTTCATGAACAAGCCCTTCTTGGAGGTAATGTCCGGGTTGGCATCGAGCACGATGATCTTGGACCTGGGCTTGTGGTGCTTGAGATAGAAGGCCACCTGGCAGACGCGCTCGTAGGGGCCGGGCGGGCAGCGATAGGGGGCCTTGGGAATGGCCAGCACATAGACGCCGCCGTCCGGCATGGCTTCCAATTGGCTGCGCAGAAGCGCGGTCTGTTTGCCGGCCTTCCAGGCGTGGGGCACCTTGGTCTCGGCCAATTCGTGGGAGGTGCCCTGCACCTGGTCGTAGAGGAAGTCAATGCCGGGCGCGAGCACCAGCCGGTCATAGGAAAGTTCCCCGCGCGCGGTGCGGATGGTTTTCTTGGCCGGATCGATGGCGGTGACTTCCGCCTCCACGCGGTTCACGCCCCACTTGCGTGTCAGGCTGTCGTAGTCGTGGGTGATGTCGGCCATGGTGCGCGAACCACCCAGCACGGTGTTGCTCATGGGGCAGGAGATGAACTGCTTTTGCCGTTCCACCATCACCACCTCCACCGCGTTGTTGCTCCACATGCGCAGGTACTTGGAGCAGGTGGCCCCGCCATAGCCGCCGCCGATGACCACCACGCGCGGCTTGTGTTTGCCCTTGCCCAGGGTCTCGGCAGCTTGCACCGCCGCAGGGGAGAGCGCGAACAGGCCAGTGGCGCCCGCCAGTTTCAGAAACGAACGACGATCAAGACTCATCTTGGTCCTCCTCCAATCCGTTATTGGCCGCGCTTCTGGGCGGCGAAAAAGTCGGCCAGCATTTCGATTTCTTCATCCGTGTAGCCGCGGGCGTGCTGGTGCATCACCGTGGCGGGACGGGCCCCCGACTTGAATTCCTTCATCTGCAGGATGAAGTGGGCACGGTCGGCGCCGGCCAGCACGGGCGTGCCGCCGACGCTGTTGCCATTGGTGCCGTGGCAGGCGGCGCAGGGCGCGGCGAGGATGCGCGCGTGCTTGTTGACCTCCTGGGCATGGGCCCCGAGGCTCGCGGTGACGAGTCCCAGGGTCACCCAAAGCAGGCTTCGCTTCATGGTGTCGTACCTCCTTTTTTGCTTGGTTGGTGGGTGGTCATTGCACGGGTTCTTTGAGCTTCTTGATGCCCAGCGCGGACAGCACGTATTTCTCGTAGAGAGGATCCGTGGTGCCCTTCTTCATCTTGCGGATGAAATATTTCTCGAAGGCGACCTTGGCCAGATGCACCCACGCGCCCTCCTTGAACCAGTTGACGTTGCGCGGCGGAATCTGCGGCAGTGCCACGAAAGCCGCGCCCGTATCGCCGAAATCGGCCAGACAAATGGCGTTCCACGTGGCCTTGGCAGTAGGTTGACCGCCATCCAGCTCGGCGCGGATGTTGTGGGCGGTGGCGGTGACCATGGTCTCGATCATATAGCCGGTCTTGGGCGCGCCGGTGGGCACGGGGGTTTGCTCTACCGGCGGGATGGCCACGCACACGCCCACGGCGTAGATGTTCTTGTACTTGGGGTTGCGCTGATGCTCATCGACGATGATGAAGCCGCGCGGGTTGGTGAGGCCCTCGATGCCGAACACCGCGTCCACGCCCTTGAACGCGGGCAGCATCATCCCGTACTTGAAGGGAATCTCGTGCTGCTTCTTTTCCTGACCGTTGTCGTCGTATTCCGTGACGTAGATCTTGCCGGCTTCCACCTTGGTGGTCTTGGCATTGGTGATCCACTTGATGTGCCGATCGCGCATGGCCGATTCCAATAGCCCCTTGGAGTCGCCCACGCCGCCAAGACCCAGGTGGCCAATGTAGGGCTCGGAAGTGATGAAGGTCATGGGCACCTTGTCGCGGATTTTGCGCTTGCGCAGATCGGTGTCCATGATCATGGCGAACTCGTAGGCGGGACCAAAGCAGGAGGCCATCTGCACTGCGCCCACCACCACCGGCCCAGGGTCACGCACGAACTGCTCCCAGGCGCGTGCCGCCTGCACCGCGTGGTCCACGTGGCAGATGGACTGGGTATGCCCTTGCGGTCCCAGCCCTTCCACCTCCTCGAACGCGAGCTTGGGGCCGGTGGCGATGATCAGATAGTCATAGGCGAGGCTTGTGCCGTCGCTGAGCTCGAGGCGGCTTTCCTCTGGATGCACCCGCTTGACGCCGGTGGCGACGAATTCGATACCCTTCTTGGCAAGGTAGGGCGCAACGGGAAACTCGATGTCCTCGCGCGTGCGCCAGTTCACCGCCACCCAGGGATTGGAGGGCACGAAGTGGAAATTCGGCGTGTTGGAAACGACGGTGACGCGGTCCCCCTTGCGGGCGAGTTCCGCCATTTCGTAGGCCATGGGCATGCCGCCGATGCCCGCACCCATGATGACGATGTGTGCCATGATGCCAATGCTCCTCGTTTAGTGATGACAGATGAAGCTCACGCTGAGCAAGGCCTGTGCCATCGATCAGACACCTTTTTAAGTCAGTAACTTGTGTCGTTTCCCCGACGAATGATCCCTGTCTGTTCAACTGTCAGGACTGCCACAATGGCAGATGTGCTGACCAACAGATACGGACCGTGTTGCGGCAGCCCGAAGCAATCATGTCAGTCTGGCGCAACCGTACTAGGTCGCGGTCATAATGTCAAAATCAGGTTAAGACCGCGCCAGGTCTATTTCTCCGGCTCGAGCCAAGAGCGTGTCTCGGCTGTTAGTAAGGGAGTCTGTGCTTATTGGCACGACGGTTGGGCCTGTGTCTCGTCGCGGGCTCGTCCACATGCCGTGTGACACGACACGGACTCGGCCTCGCGCTATACTCTGCCAATATGGCAGAAACCCCCATGCTCGACATTCAGGGCCTGATCGATCTACAGGACGACCCCTTCGTCCTGATCGATCGGGACTATCGCATCGTCGCGGCCAACTCGGCTTATTGCCAGGCCTATGGCGTGGCGCGGGAGGACGTGGTGGGACGGCGCTGCCACGAGGTGTCCCACCATTCCCGGGTGCCCTGTCACGAAAACGGCGAGGACTGCCCCCATGTGCGCGTTTTTTCGGGGCAGACTCGGGTGGATCTGGTGCACGTGCACTTCGATGCGCTGGGTCGTCCTGAACACGTGAAGCTGGTGGGACGGCGCCTGGCCTCGGTGGACGGCCGCACCTATCTCGGCGAACAGATACGCCGCCTCGCGGGCACCGAGCTGGATTGCGACGAGCTGCGCATGATCGGGCGCTCGCCCGCCTTCCTCGCCTGCGTGGAACACCTCACCGCCGCCGCCCAGGCCGAGGCTCCGGTGCTGCTTTTGGGCGAATCGGGGGTGGGCAAGGAGCTCGCGGCCCAGTACATCCACCGCCGCTCCGAGCGGGCGGCCAAGCCCTTCGTCGCGCTAGACTGCGCCGCGATTCCCGAAAGCCTGTTCGAGGCCGAGCTGTTCGGACACGAGCGGGGCGCCTTCACCGGCTGCGTGGGACGGCGCGAGGGCCTGTTCGAGCAAGCCGACGGCGGCACCTTGTTCCTGGACGAGATCGGCGAGATTCCCCTGTCCATGCAGGCCAAGCTGCTGCGGGTGCTGGAGACGGGCGAATTCCGTCGCGTGGGCGGCCGCGAGATCATCCGTGCCGACGTGCGCCTGGTCTCGGCCACCAACCGTGACCTGCTGGCCATGGTGGATGAGGGGCGCTTTCGGCAGGATCTTTACTACCGCATCGCCGGCATCGACGTGCGCCTGCCGCCTTTGCGGGAGCGCCGGAGCGACATTCCGGCGCTGGCCGAGGTGCTGCTGGGAAGGCTGGGCACGCGCGATGGGCGGCGCTACCGCTTCAGCGACGAGGCGCTCGCGCTTCTGGTGCAGTACGACTATCCAGGCAACGTGCGCGAGCTGCGCAACATCGTGCAGAAAGCGGCGGCGTTGGCCCCCAACGGCTTGATCGGTCCCGAGCACATCCTGTTTCCCCACGAGCGAGACAGGCGAAGCGTGCCGGAAGCGCCGGCACCCGTCCCGGACCGGCCGCCGCGTATGGTGGAGCTGGAAGCACGCCACATCGCCGAAATGCTCACCCGCCACCAGGGTAACCGCCGCCGTGTGGCGCAAGCGCTGGGCATCAGCGAGCGCACCCTCTATCGCAAGCTCGCGCGTTACCAACTGCGCTGATAACCCGAAACGGGCATGATACGCGCCTTGCCGGAAAGCCGGATTGGCTAGGTGTTGCCAAAGGCGTGATGGGTGGCATCATTGGACCGTCATTCCAGGGCCGTTTTCCTGGGACCCCGCTTGCGCGGGGACGACGGCAAGGTGTCACGCACTTACGGAATCCTCGATAGGCGAGCGCTCCATGAAAATCGGAACCCCTCTTTCTCCCAGCGCCACCCGGGTGATGCTGCTCGGCGCCGGCGAGCTGGGCAAGGAAGTCATCATCGCCTTGCAGCGGCTCGGCGTGGAAACCATCGCCGTGGACCGCTACCCCAATGCGCCCGGGCATCAGGTGGCCCACCGCGCCCACGTGATCGACATGACCGATGGCGCGGCATTGCGCGCGCTGATCGAGCAGGAACGCCCGCAGCTGGTGGTGCCGGAGATCGAGGCCGTCGCCACCGACATGCTGGTGCAAATCGAAGCCGAGGGCCTCGCCGAAGTCATTCCCACTGCCCGCGCGGCGCAGCTCACCATGAACCGGGAAGGCATTCGCCGGCTGGCGGCGGAGACACTGGGCCTGCCCACTTCGCCCTATGCCTTCGCCGACAGCCTGGAGCAATTGCGCGCGGCGATTGACGCGGGCATCGGCTATCCCTGCGTGGTCAAGCCCGTGATGTCCTCCTCGGGCAAGGGCCAGTCCAAGGTGGATGGCCCGGATGAGGTGCAGGCGGCGTGGGACTATGCAGCTCGCGGCGGCCGTGTGGACAGGGGCCGGGTGATCGTCGAGGGCTTCATCGATTTCGACTACGAGATCACCCAGCTCACGGTGCGCGCCGTGGGCGGGTCCGGGCAGGTGGAAACTTTCTTCTGCGCGCCCATCGGTCATGTGCAGGTCAAGGGCGATTACGTGGAGAGTTGGCAGCCTCAGCCCATGAGCCCGCTGGCGCGGGAGCGCGCGCGCGAGATCGCCCAGCGTGTCACGGATGCGCTGGGCGGGCGCGGCATCTTCGGCGTGGAACTGTTCGTCAAGGGCGATGAGGTGTGGTTCTCGGAGGTGAGCCCGCGGCCCCACGACACGGGCATGGTGACGATGTGTTCGCAGGTGCAGAGCGAATTTGACCTGCATGCGCGCGCCATCCTCGGCCTGCCGGTGGATGTGAGCCTGCGCGAGCCCGGGGCGAGTGCCGTGATCTACGGCGGCATGGAAGCGGCGGGCATCGCCTTCGAGGGCGTGGCCGAGGCGCTGGCGGTGCCGCAAAGCGAGATTCGCCTGTTCGGCAAGCCGGTGTCGTTCGAGCGCCGGCGCATGGGCGTGGCATTGGCCAATGGCAAGGATATCGACGAGGCGAGGGCACGGGCCAAACGGGCGGCGAGCCTGGTGCGACCGGTGAAGGCTTGAGCATGCAGACGCATTACGAACGAATCGGCGGCGAAGAAAAAGTCCGCCAACTGGTGGACCGCTTCTACGATCTCATGGACGAGGATCCGGACTACTACGGCATTCGCAAGCTACACCCACGGGATCTCACCGCTTCCCGCGAGAAGCTGTTCATGTTTCTGTCGGGCTGGATGGGCGGTCCGCCACTTTATGTGGAGGCCTTCGGCCACCCCATGCTGCGGGCGCGGCACCTGCCCTTTCCCATCGGCGTGGCGGAACGCGACCAGTGGCTCGCGTGCATGGCGCGGGCCATGGCCGAACTGGGGGTAGAAAACGAGCTGCGCCAAGAATTGATTCAAGCTTTCGCCCGCACGGCCGATCATATGCGCAACGTGCCGGGGTGAAGGGTTGTCTGACAGAAATTTCATGTTGCCCGGCGGCGGAGGATGGTATACAAGGCGCGCGGAACTTTCTGAAAGGATGGACTATGAAACGGACTTTGCTGACGGTGTGGCTGGCCTCTGCAGGCCTCATTTCCACGGCCCATGCTTTGGATACTGACGCAGTGGTGGGCGGCGCCCTGGGAGGCGCGGCCGGTGCGGCGGTGGGCTCGGCGGTAGGCGGCCGTGAGGGCGCGGTGATCGGCGCGGGCTTGGGCGGCGCGGCCGGCGCGGCGATCGCCACCCAGGATCGCCCCAAACGGGTGAAGAAAGAGGTGGTGTACGTGGAAAAGCGCCACGATAACGGCCTGCATCTTGGGCACTATAAGCACAAGCGCAAGCATCGTCACGACTGGGACGACTGAGTCCTGACCTGTTCGCGAAGCCCGGCCCAGCGCCGGGCTTTGTCATTCCAGGAGCAAGTGCCTGGGGCGCTGGGTTATACTGGGGCCATGCGCATTGGCATCGAACCCGGAGCGTTTTCATGCTGGAAATTCTGATCGGCGTCTTGCTGCTCTTCTTCGTGCTGGGCGCCCTCTGGATTGGCCTGCGGCTGGGGCACATGGCGCGGCTGCAGGAGCAGTCTCCCGTGGAAATCGGCCAGATGCTGGAGGACAAGCATCGGCTGATGCTGGCCGATCTCCACGACAATCTCAACAAGCAGGGTGACCGCATCAACCAGGTGATCGCCGATCAGGCCGAGCGGCAACGCAGTGTCATTTCCCTTGAGCTCAAGCTCACGCGCGAGTCCATGCATCAGCTCCAGGTCGCGCAGACGGAAAGCCTGGGCCAGTTGCGCGAAATGATGGCACGTAGCCTGATGGAGACCACGGCGGCCACCCAGGAACGTCTCAATGCCCTACGCGAGGACACGCTGGCGCGGCTCACCCAGACGATGAGCGAACAGGGACGCGCCGATCAGGAGCTGATCACCAAGACCATGGCGGCGGTGACGCAGCAGCTCATGAGTGCCATGGAAGCCCTCACCAAGACCACGGATAGCCGCCTGGAACAAATCTCAGGCAAGGTCTCGGAACGGCTGGACGAGGGCTTCCGCAAGACCAATGAAACCTTTGCCCAGGTCATGGCACGGCTGGCCACCATTGACGAGGCGCAAAAAAAGATCGACGGCCTTACCAGCAATGTCGTCAGTCTGCAGGAGCTTTTGGGCGATAAGCGCGCCCGCGGGGCGTTTGGCGAAGTGCAACTGGAAACCCTGGTGCGCAACATCCTGCCCAATAATTCGCTGCAGCCCATCTATGCCATGCAGCACAAGCTGTCCAACGGCACGCGCGTGGACTGCGCGCTGTTCCTGCCGGAGCCCACGGGCACCGTCGCGGTGGATTCCAAATTTCCACTGGAGAACTACCACCGCATGTTCGACAAATCCCTGTCCGAGGCGGAACGGGCGGCGGCGCAACGTCAGTTCAAGCAGGACGTGAAGAAACACATCGACGACATCGCAGCCAAGTACATCATTCCCAACGAGACAGCGGATGGCGCGGTGATGTTCGTGCCGGCGGAGGCGGTGTTCGCCGAGATTCACGGTTATCATCCGGACGTGGTGGAATATGCCATGCAAAAGCGCGTGTGGATCGTCTCGCCCACCACCATGATGGCCATCCTCAACACTGCGCGCGCCGTGATCAAGGACGTGGAGACGCGCAAGCAGGTGCATATCATCAAGGATTCCCTGGCCAAGCTGGCTAAGGATTTCCACATGTTCGACGCGCGTATGAAGAAGCTCGCCGACCACATCCGCCAGGCCCACGAGGACGCCGAAAGGGTGCATACGACCAGTCAGAGGATCAGTCGCCGTTTCGCCCAGATCGAGGCGGTGGAACTGGAACACGAGGAGGCCGCGGCCCGATTCCAACTCCTGGAGGTAGAGGAGGACGAGCAGGCGGCGCGGCCGGTCAACTGAGGGGGCTTGCATGCGAGGGGGCGTGCTACTCCTGCTCGCTGTGATGGCTCTTTCGGCATGGGGCGGGGAAAGCCAGCGTTGGCCTTTGAAACAGGTGTTCGGCGCGAACAACGTGGGCATGGTGCAGACCAGCCGCCAGGCCATCGTCGAGCATTGCCCGGACGATACCTGTCTGCGCTTCATCCTGGAGGGCCGCGATGCGCTGCCTGTGCTCCATGATTTCGCTTTTCTCTACCTGGCCCTGGTAGAGAACTACGACGTGGAAAACATCAAAGGACCGGACGGTCAACGCTACTTCGCCGCCATCCTGGCCCGACGCAAGGGGACCTGCACTGGCCCGGACGAGGCGGCACTGGCGCGCTGTGTCCTGGCCACACTGGTTGAGCGCCACCCCATCCAGGGTTACATCAGCAAGATGGACGAGGGCTGGCGCCGTACCACGCCCTTCGACGTCAAGGCCGCGCTCGCCCGCGCTGGCATACGCTGAAGCGCCATTTCCCAGCTTTGTCGTTCCCGCGCTGATGTAGGTCGATCACTGCGCGCCCAGACGGAGGCCCTGGAGGCGCAGGCCACGTTTAACGCCCCTCAAGACCCGCTTACGGGACTGCCCAATCGTTTTCCGTTCAAGGATGGGTTGGCGCAAGCGTTGCTGGCTGCGGCGCGGCAGCAAAAGCGCGTGGCGGTGCGGGTGATGGGCCTCGATCGTTTCAAGCAAATCAACGAAGCCATGGGCCCCTACAACGGCGACCGGCTGCTAAAGCAGATGGCGATCCGACTGCACGCCGTCGTGCAGGCGCCGGAGAGCGTGGCGCGGCTAGGGGCGACGAATACGCGGTGCTCGTGCCAGCGCCGTCCGCGATCAAGGCAGTGGGAGCGGTGGTGAAGAAGATCGAGCAGACGATGGCAATGCCCCTGATGCTGGAGCAGCTCAGGCTCGACGTGCGCGCGAGCATGGGCATCGCCATCTATCCCGAGCATGACACCGATCCCGATACGCTGTTACAGCGAGCCGACATGGCCAGTATGCCGCCAAGCGCAATCACGCGAGCTTTGTTTGAGAGGCTAGGCGACCTCGGCTGCGACCCGGCCCAAGGTTATTATCTGACCCAGACCTTGGCGGCGGATGCTTTCGACGCGTGGGTAGAAGAAACACGCCAGGCAGGGGCCATGATCGTGGAGAACGGCTGCATTCGTTTGGTGCAGGTCGGCGCCGCGTGCGGGAGCGGCGCGAGGCTCGGATGAGTCGCTCTTTGAGCGCTTCCCACGACAGAGGTGGATGGGTGTGGGAGGGGTTCGAGCCGCGACGGGATGGCGCGCCTCTCCTTGGGGTGAGACGCCGCTTTCCGGGATAATGGTATCTGCGCGCTGTCGTTGGCCCTTAGCGAATCCGGTCATGTCCCTGCCACCTCTCACCGCCCGCGCCCAAGACATTCAGCCTTTCCATGTGATGGACATTCTGGCGCGTGCCCGCGCCTTGGAAGCCGCGGGGCGCGACATCGTGCACATGGAAATCGGTGAACCCGATTTTGCCACTGCTTTCCCCATCATCGAGGCGGGTATGCAGGCGCTGCGGGCCGGGCACACTCACTACACGCCGGCCTTGGGGTTGCCCGCCCTGCGTGAGGCGATCGCGGATTTCTACTCAAGCCGCTATGGGGTCGAGATGGCGGCTGCGCGCATCATCGTCACGCCGGGTGCATCCGGCGCGCTATTGCTTGCTCTGGCTACACTCCTGGGGCGGGACGACGAACTGCTGCTGGCGGATCCGGGCTATCCTTGCAACCGGCATTTTGCGCGCTTCCTGGAGGCGCGGGCGCGGGGCATTGCCTTGGGGCCGGCGAGCCGCTACCAGCTTACTGCGGAAGCGGTCGCCGCCCATTGGCAGGCGCACACCCGCGCCGTGCTGGTGGCATCGCCGGCCAATCCCACGGGCACGTTGATCAGTTCTGAGGCCTTGCGGGGCCTCTATGGGACCATTTCCGAGCGGGGAGGGGCACTCGTCGTGGATGAGATCTACCACGGCCTCACTTATGGTTGCGATGCCCACACCGCGGCTGCCGTGAGTGATGAAGTGTTCGTGGTGAATAGCTTTTCCAAATATTTCGGTATGACTGGCTGGCGGCTGGGCTGGCTGGTGGCCCCAACGGCTTTCCTGCCGGCCCTGGAGCGGCTGGCCCAGAATCTTTTCCTCGCACCCTCCACCATTGCCCAGCACGCGGCGCTGGCGGCATTCCGGCCCGACACGCTGGCCATCCTGGAGGAACGGCGCGAGGCTTTCCGCCAGCGTCGTGATTTCTTGGTGCCGGCGTTGCGTGAGTTGGGATTCAGCGTGCCTGTGCTGCCGGATGGTGCGTTCTACGTCTATGCCGGCTGCGAGCGCTTCAGCGACGACAGCATGGCGTTGGCGCAGCGACTGCTGGAAGAAGCCGGGGTCGCCGTTACACCAGGCGTCGATTTCGGCAGCCACCAGGCGCGGCATCACCTGCGTTTCGCTTATACCACGGGCATGAAGCGGCTCGAGGAAGGTGTGGCGCGTCTGGCGCGGATTCTGAGATAGGATTCAACATGCACATCGAATTCCATGGCGCGGCACGCGAGGTCACGGGCTCCTGTCATCTGTTCCAGGTGGGGCGCTACCGTTTCCTGGTGGATTGTGGGCTGATCCAGGGCTCGCCCGAGCACGAGAAACTGAACCGCGAGCCGCTTCCTTTCAACGCTCGCGAGATCGATGCCGTGGTGCTCACCCATGCGCATCTGGATCATTCCGGCCGGCTGCCGCTAATCATCAAGGCGGGATTTCGTGGCTACATCTACGCGCACCGCGCCACCGCCTCACTTTGCCGCGTGATGCTGGAGGATGCCGCCCATCTAAACGAGAAGGAAGCGGAACGCTATAACCGCTATCAGGCGGGGCGCGGCAAGCCGCGCCTGGAACCCCTGTTCGATCAGAACGACGTCTATACCACCGAGCGCCATTTCAAACCCATCGATTACCACGAGCCGGTGGAGATCCTGCCGGGCGTCACCGTCACCCTGCACGATGCCGGGCACATCCTGGGTTCGGCCATCGTGGAGCTCCGGTTGCAGGAAGGTAATCTCAGCCGCCACGTGGTGGTGAGCGGCGATCTGGGCCATGTGGGCGCACCCATCCTGGCCGATCCCACCGTGCTCGAGGAGGCGGATCTGGTGCTGATGGAATCCACCTACGGTGACCGCTGCCACCGGCCATGGGACGCCACCTGGGCAGAGTTGGGCGAGATCATCGGCAGCGCCCGCGCGGGCAAGGGCAACATCCTGGTACCCGCCTTTGCCGTGGGGCGAACCCAGGAGCTCCTCTACGTGTTCGCGCGTTATTATCGCGACTGGCATCTGGACGAGTGGCACCTGTTTCTGGATAGTCCCATGGCCATCGAGGCCACCGCGCTCTACCGCCAATATCAGGGGGTGTACGACAAAGCAGCGCGCGAGATCGTGGCCAATCACGGCGATCCCTTCGCCGTGCCCAATCTGCGCCTGACGCGCACGGCGGAGGAGTCCATGCGCATCAACGACATCCGTGCCGGCGCCATCATCATTGCCGGCAGCGGCATGTGCACGGGTGGGCGCATTCTGCACCACCTCAAGCGCAATCTGCCTTTTGCCCAGGCTCATGTGCTCATCGTCGGCTTCCAGGCCCGGGGCACCCTGGGCCGGGCATTGGTGGATGGCGCCAAGCACGTCCATTTGTTCGGCGAGGACGTGCCGGTGCGGGCGCGTATCCATACCGTGGGTGGCCTGTCCGCCCACGCAGATCAAGCGGGCCTGACGAATTGGTATGCCCATTTCCGCAACCGGCCACCGGTCGTTCTGGTGCATGGCGAGCCCTCGGCCATGGACGCCCTGGCGCAACACCTGCGCACGACCCTGGGTGCCCGGGTACACACGCCGGGGCTGGGCCAGCGTCTGGAGCTTGCACGGCTCTGATGTGCGGCCGCTACACGCTCACCACCCCGGATCTTGCCCCCATCGGCGCGGTGCTGGGTGTGACCCTGCCGGCCGTGCCCGTGTCGTATAACATCGCGCCCAGTCTGCCGGTACCGATCATCCGCGTCGGCGCCAGGGGCGGCTATGAACTGGCCTGGGTGAAGTGGGGGTTGGTTCCCCACTGGGCGAAGGAACCCAGGAGCGAGTACAGCACCATCAATGCCCGCGCGGAGACGGTGTCGGTGAAGCCCGCCTTCCGCGACGCTTTCCGGCGGCGGCGCTGTCTGATTCCCGCCGATGGCTTCTACGAATGGCAGAAACAGGGAACGGGCAAGCAACCTTGGTACATCCATCGCAAGGACCGTCAGCCCTTCGCCTTTGCCGGATTGTGGGAGCGCTGGCAGGGTGGGGACGAAGCGCTGGAAACTTGCGCCATCATCGTCACCGAGGCCAACGCTCTGATCCGGCCCATCCATGGGCGCATGCCCGTGATTTTGCCGCCTGAGACTTACCGTGCCTGGCTTGATCCCGCCACGCCGACGCAGACACTGCTACCGTTGTTGGCCCCTTACAGCGCAGATGAGCTCACGGCCGAGCCGGTGAGTGCACGCGTGAACAATCCGCGCAACGATGGACCCGAGCTGATCCGCCCGCTGGACTCATGATGGGGCGTGCTGTCACCGGTCTGGCGTTTCACGCTACACTGGCTGCATCATGCGCTGGTTTGCGGCTTGCTCTTCCGCTTGTCTTTTACTTGCCTGCACCCATGTCGGCGGCGGCACCGGCCCAGCGACGCCAGAATGGCGCATGACCTCTCTTGCCAAGACCGACATCGACAACGTGGCGGAGCTGCACGTGCAAGAAGCGCTGCACCACCTGAGGGTGCTGGCGGAGAAGCTCTACCGGCGTAATCCGCGCGAATGGCGCAAGGGCGGGCACGTGTCCCTGGAGCAGGCCATGGCGCGCCTGTTCGAAGGTGGGTTCCAGCGCGAACTGCCGGAGTTACAGGGTCGGCGCGGCACCGCTGCCGTGCACCTGGCCTTCCGGGACGACTACGGCGGTGATCGGGTGCTCGCCTTCATCTGGGGTTTGGCCACCATGACGCTTGCGGCCTACAACGACCGCACTGAATACTATGCTCTGGACGAGCTCGACCCCCAGAAACTCTACAACGCGGCGCGCAATTACGAGATTGCGGCCTGGAAGCTGGCAAACGCGCGTGATGCCCGGGGCGAGCTCTTCCTGCTTTCCAACGAGATGGGCGGGGAAGGGCGCAATCTCTCCTTCGAACGTGAGTTTGGCAAGCTGATCGGCGAGACGGATATGATGGCGCGCATTGTCGCGGGACGCACCCAGCGCACCATCGTGCGCGTCATCCAGAATCTCGCCACCGCCGTATTCCTGCCGATATAAAGTGGGACAAGCGACCCCATGGGGTAGCCATGCGATCGGACCGTCATCTCTTTCCTGCGCCGGCGGGAAACAAAGCCTTGATCGTCCCGGCTTGGGCGGTGTCCGGGCTTGCACCTCGCGCTGCGTCCGGTTACTGGGTCTTTGCTTGCGCGGGGCGGACGGAAAGGCACCCATACTTTAATAATTCCCGATAAGCCATCCGTGATAGTTTGACGATCTGCATGGTTAAGAGCGTTCTCATCACCGGCTGTTCCAGCGGCATTGGGCTCGCACTGGCCCACGGTCTCAGAGCCCGGGGCTGGCGGGTATTTGCGACTGCGCGCAAGGCGGAAGACGTGGTGCGTCTTACTGACGCGGGTTTTCCTGCGGTGCGGCTCGATCTTGCCGATTCCGCTTCCATCGCGAATGCCGTCGAGGAGGTGCTGGCGCAAACTGGTGGACGGCTCGATGCCCTGTGCAACAACGGCGCCTATGGCCAGCCGGGCGCGGTGGAGGATCTGCGGCGGGAGGTGTTGCGCGAGCAATTCGAGACCAATCTGTTCGGCACCGTGGAGCTCACCAATCGCGTCATTCCCGTGATGCGCCGCCAGGGTCATGGCCGCATCGTGCAGGTGAGCTCGCTTCTGGGTTATGTGGCCTTGCCCTATCGCGGCGCCTACACCGCTTCCAAATACGCACTGGAAGGCATCACCGATACCCTTCGGCTGGAACTCGCAGAAAGTGGCATCCACGTCGTGCTCATCGAGCCTGGCCCCATCGAAAGCCGCTTCCGCGCCAATGCCTTTAGTGCCTACCAGCGCAACATCGACAAGACGCACAGCGTGCACCGGCAGCGCTACGAGACCATGGAGCGCCGCCTGACCAAACCAGGGCCGGCTGTCCCGTTCACCTTGCCGGCGCAGGCGGTGCTGGCGGCCGTCCGCCGCGCCCTGGAGGCGCGCCGACCGCGCACCCGCTACCGCGTCACGCTACCCGCCACGTTGTTCTGGTATGCCCGGCGCTGGCTACCGGATCGCTGGCTTGACGCGCTACTGCTTAGGGTGGCAGAGGGAGAGACGAAATGAGGGCGCTGTTCGTCATGCTGTTGCTCGCCGTGAGTCTGCCGGTGGCGGCGCGACGCGGGCCCGATCCCGGGCCGCTATTCGCGGCGCAGCCTGGCTATGAGCGCTTCGTGCAGGGCCTGGCGGATACCCTTTCGCTCGATAGGCAGCAACTCGATCACCTGTTTCGACAGGTGCACATCAAGCCCCAGATCCTGCGTGCCATTTCGCTGCCCGCCGAGGCACGGCCCTGGGATCAATATCGCCCGCTGTTCTTCAACGAGGCCCGTATCCAAGGCGGGGTGGCCTTCTGGGAGGGTCATGCGGATGCGCTGGCGCGAGCGCGAGAAACCTATGGTGTGCCGGAAGCCGTAATCGTGGCCATCCTGGGCGTGGAGACCCAGTATGGCCGCAACATGGGCGGCTGGCGGGTGCTGGATGCGCTCACCACCCTGGCGGTGGCCTATCCACCCCGCGCCGATTATTTTCGCCGCGAGCTGACAGAATTCTTGCTGTTCACCCGGGAGCAGGGCGTGGATGCCCTGACGGTGAAAGGCTCCTATGCGGGCGCGATGGGGCTGGGGCAGTTCATGCCCAGCAGTTGCCGCAAGTACGGCGTCGATTTCGATGGCGATGGCCATGCCGATCTCTGGCGCAATCCGGTGGACGCCATCGGCAGCGTGGCCCATTACCTGCAGGCTTTCGGCTGGCAGCCAGGCGGGCGGGTGGTGGTCCCGGTGGAAGTGGCGGGAGAGGCGACGCGGGAGCTGGCCAACACCGGCTGGAGCACGCGCAAGACGGTGGCCGAGTGGCGGCGGTTGGGCGTGAACCAGGCCACCCCATTGCCAGAGGACGAGCAGGCCATGCTGGTGCGCCTCGATACGACGAGCGGGCCGGAATTCTGGCTCGCCTTCCAGAACTATTACGTGATCACCCGCTATAACCGCAGCTTCCAGTACGCCCTGGCGGTGTATCAGTTGGCGAGCGCGATTGCCGCCAGCCGCTTCACCGCCTGCGGTGCCGATCCATGCTGAATGCCATCTGGGCGGGCTTTGTGCTGGTGGCGTTGGCCACGGCCCTGGCGCGGGCCTTGTGGTTTGACGACATCCACGTATTCGCCACCCTTATGAAGAGCATGTTCGAAAATAGCCGCCTCGCCTTCGAGGTGGCCCTGGGGCTGACCGGCGTGATGAGTCTTTGGTTGGGGCTCATGCGCATCGGCGAGGCGGGCGGGCTTCTCGCGCTGCTGACGCGCGCCTTGGCGCCCTTGCTTACGCGCTTGATGCCAGAGGTCCCGCCGGGCCATCCGGCGCAGGGCGCGGTGGTGATGAATCTCGCCGCCAACGTGTTGGGGATGGACAATGCCGCCACGCCCCTGGGGCTCAAGGCCATGCGCGAGCTGCAGGGGCTCAATCCCCACCCGGAGACGGCGAGCAATGCCCAGATCCTGTTTCTGGTGATCAATGCCTCGTCCGTCACGCTGTTTCCGGTGACCATCTTCACCTACCGCGCCCAGATGGGCGCGGCGGACCCCACCGATGTCTTCATCCCCATCCTGATCGCCACCTGGTGCTCGACCCTGGTGGGGCTACTTGCGGTGGCATGGGTGCAGCGCATCCGGCTCATGGATCCGGTCATCTTGCTCTATCTGGGGGGTGCCACGGCCTGTGTGGCGGGGATGGCGGCCTATTTCGCTGCTTTGCCGGCCGGGCAGATGCAGCGCCAATCGGCCATCCTCACCAATGCCATCCTGCTCGCCCTGGTAGCCGGATTCCTGTTGGGAGCGCTCCGTCGGCGGCTGCCGGTGTATGAGCTTTTCATTGAAGGGGCGAAGGATGGCTTCCAGATCGCCGTGGGCATCATTCCCTATCTGGTGGCGATGCTGGTGGCGATTGGCATGCTGCGCGCGAGTGGCGCCTTGGATATGCTCCTCGACGGCCTGCGTGCGCTGGTGACGGCGCTGGGACTGGATGCCCGCTTCGTGGACGCAATGCCCACTGCTCTGGTGAAACCCCTGTCCGGCAGCGGCGCACGGGCGATGATGGTGGAGACCATGCGTACTTTCGGCCCCGATTCCTTCGCGGGGCGCCTGGCGGCGGTGATTCAGGGCAGCACGGAAACGACCTTTTACGTGCTGGCGGTGTATTTCGGCGCGGTGGGCATCAAGCGCGCGCGCCATGCGATTGCCTGCGCCCTCTTGGCCGATTTGGCTGGCGTGGTGGCGGCGATCGCCGTGTCTTATTTGTTCTTTGCCTGAGCCGGAAACCCATAAAAGGCAGACACTACACGCCTAGCTCTTCCACCCAGGCGAGCGCCTGTAGGTGCGCCACGTTCACCCGTTCCGGATCCAGGGTCAGGGCCTCGGCCAGGGCGCGGATGCGCGGGATGTCGGCGCCCTCGCAGGCTTCCGCTAGCTGCAGAAAGGGGCCATACACGCCTTCCCGGTGTAGTAGCGCATCGGCGATGGGCTCCGGCAGATTTAGCCTTTCCAAGATCTGTTCCATGGGCATTTCCAGCATGGCGTCGAGCAGGGAGAAAATGCCGACGATGAACAGGTTGTCGCGCTCGTGCTTGTCCAACAGCTCCTGTCCCAGAAGCTCCGTGAGGCGGCCTCGCGTGACGGCGGTTTTCATCAGCGCCGGCGGGGTCGAGCCTTCGTTGGCCGTGACCACGAGTAGGGTGAGCCAGCGGTAGAGCTGCTGATAGCCCAGGATGGCCAGCGCATGGCGGATGGATTGAATTTCACAGGAAAGCCCAAAGCCTACCGAGTTGATATAGCGCAACAGCTTGAAGGAGAGGGCCACGTCACGCTTGAAGCCTTTTTCGATCTCGCCGATGTCGGCATTGGCACGCACCTTATTGAGCAGCTCCAAAACCAGCGCTTGCCCCGGGTTGATCACGCGCGCCGTGAGAGTTTCCGGCCGGGCGAAATAAAAGCCCTGAAACAGATCGAACTTGAGGTTGCGGCAGGTGTGGAACATGCTGCGGGTTTCCACCCGCTCTGCCACCAGCTTCACTGGATGCCGGCGCACGCTTGCCACCAGGTCGGGCAAGCGCTCCGCTGGCGTGGCCAGCACGTCGATTTTCACGTAGCTCACCAGGGGCAGCAGGAAATCAAGGTCGGGATTGCCGTCGTAGTCGTCGAGGGCGAGGGCGAAACCCTGGGCGCGTAGGTCATTCAAGCGTGGCAGCAACTCGGGCGTTGGCGCCACGTCTTCCAGGATTTCCAGCACCACCCGGCGGGCGGGCAGCAGTTCCAGGAACTCGCTTTCCAGCATCGGGTTGGAGACGTTGAGAAAGGCTATGCGGTCGCCGAATAGCCATTCCGTGCCCATATTGTTCAGGGTGTTCACCAGCACCCGGGTGCCGGCCAGCAGGTCGTTCGTGATCTCGGCCTGGGTGGCATGCGCTTGGTCGCGGAAGAGGAGCTCGTAGCCGATGATGCGCTGCTGGCCGTCGACGATGGCTTGGCGGCCGACGAAAACTTCCTCGGAGCGGTGGCTGATGGCGGCGGGCGCAAAGGGGTTCATGGGCGGGTCTCCACGTGCGATGCCGGTTCTCTAGTCTGCGCCCGCCATCAGCCGGCGGCGCGGAATAGGCTGGCCTGGGGGCTGGGCGTTTCGCTAGACAGCAGGGCTTCCATGTCCAGCACCAGCACCACCTGCCCGTCGCCGGAGAGGGTGGCGCCGGCCACGCCGTGGGGCTTGATGCCCTGCAACGGTTTGATCACCACGTCGTCGCGGCCGATGAAGCCGTCGATGGCCAGGACGAAGGTGGATTCACCGGATTGCATTAGCACCCCGAAGGACGGTGGCCCTTCTTCCGGCCAACCGATGATGCCGGCCAGCGTCTTCACCGGCAGCACCTCGTCGCGCACCACCAGCGTGGCGCGTCCCGAGACCTGCTGCACCTCGTGGGGCCGGATGGGAATGATCTCCCGCACCATGGATAAGGGGACGGCGAAGGGCTGTTGCCCCAGGCGCACGATCAGCACCGGCAGAATGGCCAGCGTCAAGGGCAGGGTGATGGTGAAAGTGGTGCCCTGGCCCACCACGGAGCGGATGTCGATGCGGCCGTTCAAGCGGGTGATGTTGGTCTTCACCACGTCCATGCCCACGCCGCGACCGGAAACGTCCGAAATCTGGTCCTTGGTGGAGAAACCCGGCAGGAAAATGAGATTGAGGCTTTGGCGCTCGTCCAGGCTGTTGGCGGTCTCGACGTCGATGAGACCCTTTTCCAGTGCCTTGCGCCGGATGACGTCGGGGCGGATACCACGGCCATCGTCGGCGATCTCGATGACGATGTGGTCACCTACCTGCTGGGCGGAAAGTTTGATCACGCTCTTGGCCGGCTTGCCTGCGGCGAGGCGTTCCTCGGGGCTGTCCACGCCATGGTCCACTGCGTTGCGCACTAGATGCACCAGCGGATCGTTGAGGTCCTCGATCATGGTCTTGTCGATCTCGGTATCTTCGCCTTCTAGGATCAGCTCCACCTCCTTGCCCAGGCTACGCGCTAAGTCCCGCGCCAGACGCGGGTATTTCTGGAACAGGCGGCCGATGGGCTGCATGCGGGTCTTCATCACCGCGTTTTGCAGATCCCCCACTAGCAGATCCAGCTGACTCACCGCTTCATCCAAGGCTTTCAGCGTTGCGAGATCGGTCTTGCCGGCGAGGATGTCCGCGCGCAGACAGTTGAGGCGGTTTTTGGTGAGACCAATTTCACCCGAGAGATTGAGCACCTGATCCAGTCGCGCCGTGTCGATGCGAATGGTGGTTTCTTTCCCCGCTGGCGCGGTACTCTTGGCGGGGGCGGGCTTGGGCTCAAGCCGCGCAGGCGGAGCCGAGGAGGCGGGATTGGTCGCCGCCGGACGTTCCGCCCCCGGGCTTTCCTCCGGGCGGCTGCCTAGCAGCGCGTGATAAAGCAATCGCCAGTCCGGGCCATGTTCCGCTGCTGCCTGGGTGGATGGGACCTCGTCTTCCACCGGCGCCTGGGGCGTATGGGCCGCCTGATTCTGCCAGACCTGCATGGCCTTTTCGCCGGCAAGTACCGCATCCAGCTCCAGCATCAAATCCTTGTCGGTGGGTTCCGGCATGCGGCCTTGCGCGAGGTAGCCAAACATCTCCCGGACCGCCGCGGTGGCAGCTAGGATCACATCCATGATCTCCGGGTTGAGGGACATTTCTCCGTTGCGCAGCTTGTCGAACAGGTTTTCGGTGCGATGGCACAGCTCCACCAGCGGCGTCGCGTTAAGGAAGCCTGCGCCCCCCTTGATGGTGTGAAAGCCACGGAAGATCTGGTTGAGCAGCTCCTTGTCGTTTGGGGACTTTTCCAGTTCCACTAGCCTGTTGTCCACTTCGGACAGCAGGTCCGTGGCTTCCGTGAGGAAGTCCTGCAGCAGGTCTTCCATGCCTTCGAATGCGCTCATGAGGCGTGTCCTCTCTTTGTGTTGCGACCTCAGAAACCCAGGCTTTCCAGCAGCTCGTCCACTTGGGCCTGGCTGGTAACGATGTCGGTCCGGCCCTCGGCATTGACCACTGGGCCATTGAGGAGGCTGCTCTCGAGCTGGGTTCGCTTCTCAATGGGCGTGCTTTCCACCAGCACCTTGAGTAGCTCGTTTTCCATTTCCTGGGCCATGTCGATGATCTTCTTGATCACCTGGCCGGTGAGATCCTGGAAATCCTGGGCCATCATGATTTCCAGGAGCTGGGCATTGGTGGCGGAGGTCATGCGCGGCACGTCCTGTAGGAAACCGCGCGTCTCGTGCACCAACTGTTTGAACTCCTCCACCGACAACTCGTTGCGGAACAGGCTGTCCCAACGGGCAGACAGGGTATTCGACTTGGATTCCAACTCTTCCTGAATGGGCTTGGCCACGTCGGTGGCGTTGAGCACCCGCTCCGCGGCTTGCTGGGTGAGGGCGGCGATGTAGGCCAGGCGGTCGCGGGCATCGGGAATCATGGAGTCCACGGCCTTCTCCAGGGTTTTGTCGTAGCCCAGTTGCTTCAAGGTGTCATGGAGCTTGCGTGTGAGCTGGCCCAACTGGCTGTAATAGGGTTCCATGATGCCGCCGCCCTCCGCTGGGTGGACGGTGGCCTCGGCAGCCTGATCTGGCGTCAAGGCGGGCGCATGCCCGGCTTCTGCCAGGGCGTTGGCGCGTACGATGCTATCGAACAGGGCTTCCAGTTCGTCATTGTCACCGCTTGCCGTGTTGCTCACTTGGCACCTCCTAGGTTCTGAAAGATCTTGTTGAGTTTTTCCTCGAGAGTGGCTGCGGTGAAGGGCTTCACCACATAGCCGCTGGCGCCGGCCTGGGCCGCCGCGATGATGTTCTCCTTCTTCGCCTCCGCGGTCACCATGAGCACCGGGATGTGCTTGAGCGCAGGGTCGCTGCGAATGGCTTTGAGCAGATCGAGTCCGGTCATGTTGGGCATGTTCCAGTCGCTGACCACGAAGTCGAACTTGCCATTGCGCAGTTTCTGCAACGCCACCACGCCGTCCTCCGCCTCCTCCACGTTGGCAAAGCCCAACTCCTTTAGCAGGTTGCGGACGATACGGCGCATGGTGGAGAAGTCGTCCACTACCAGGAACTTCATGTTGGGGTCAGCCATGCGGCGCTCCTTGGTTTATCTGCATGTGAGCCTTTCTGTTCATCATCGGGTGCAGTCCTTCCGTCAGTGCAGGAAGGGACGCAGGGTTTCTGCCAGCACTGCCGGGTCGAATTTCGCCACGTAGTGATCCACTCCCACCGCCTGGCCCATGGCCCGGTTGGCTTCGGAGGAGAGGGAAGAGTGCATGATGATCGGAATGCCCTCGAAGCGGCGATCCGACTTGATCTGCTTGGTGAGCACGTAGCCGTCCATTTCAGGCATTTCCGCATCGGTGAGGATAAGGCTAACTTTTTCGTTGAGCGGCACGCCCTCGGCCAGCGCCTGAGCCGCCAAGGCTTGGAGTTTTTCCCAGGCTTCCTGGCCATTGGTGGCCTGCTGATACTTGATGCCCATGGTCTCCAGGACTTTGGTGATCTCCTTGCGCGCCACCACGGAATCATCGGCGAAAAACACTAGATGTTCTTTCTCCGACTGCACCGGTTCTAGGGGCGGAACCTCTTCCTCGCCGATGGCTTGGGCGAGGATCTGCTCCACGTCCAGGATGGAGACCAGCTTGCCATCGGGCAGCTCGGTGATGGCAGTGATGATGGAGTCCTGGCCGGTGAGCATGGAGGTGGGGGGTTTCACCTTGTCCCAGTCCACGCGAATGATGCGGTCCACGTCGTGCACCAGGAACCCCTGGGTGTGGCGCGAGAATTCCGTGACGATCATGGTCTGACCGGTGTTCTCGGGAGCGCCGTCGATGCGGATGAATGTGGCGAGCGAGATCACGGGAATGATGTTGCCGCGCAGGGAAATCACCCCCTCCACCCCCGGGGGCGTATTGGGCGTGCGCGTGATGGGCGGGGTCTGGGACACTTCCCGTACCTTGAAGACGTTGATCCCGAACACCTCGCCGGTGCCCAGCGAGAACAGCAGGATCTCCATCTTGTTCGACCCCGCGAGCTTGGTGCGGGCGTCGATGCTCTCGATGAGAGCGGGATTGGCAGACATGTCCATGATCGAGTTTCCGTGGTCAGTTTGCGATCAGGCCGCGGCGCGAACGTTACCCTTGAGGATGCGGGTGAGCGTCTCGGCTAGCCGTTGCGGCTCGAATTTCGAGACGTATTCATCCACCCCCACCGAGCGGCCCAACTGCTGGTTGGACATGCCCGACAGAGAGGAATGCATGATGACGGGAATGCCGGCGAAGCGGGGATCGCTCTTGATGTTCTTGGTGAGGATGTAGCCGTCCATCTCCGGCATTTCCACGTCGGTGAGGATGACCTGGATGAAGTGGCTCACGGGCAGGCCAGCGGCTTCCGCCTGATTGGCGATCTTGAGCAAGGCCTCCCAGGCCTGGCGCCCGTTGTTGGCCATGTGGTAGTTGACGCCCATGGCTTGCAGCGTTTTCTCGATCTGCTTGCGGGCGATCGCCGAGTCATCGCAGAAAAAGATAGTGTGTGGTTCTTCGGACTCCAGTGGCTGCACGGCGCTGTAGAGGAACTCGTCGTCCACGTGGGTGGTTTCGGCAAGAATCTTTTCCACGTCCATCAGCATCACGAGACGGCCGTCCTTGAGTTCCGTCACGGCGGTGACCAGGCCGCCCATGTGGCCGGCGAACATCTCCGGCGGCACTTTGATGGAGGACCAATCCAATCGCAGGATCGTGTCCACAGCCTCCACCAGAAAGCCTTGTGTGTGACCGTTGTATTCCGTGACGATCATGATTTCGGGTTTGTTCTCGGTCTGGATGCCCGTGAACTTCACCAGATCCACCACGGGCACCAGCACGCCGCGCAGGCTCACCATGCCCTCAACCGCGGGTGGCATTTCCGGCGCACGGGTGATCTCTGGCACGCGCATCACTTCACGCACCTTGAACACGTTGATGCCGAAGGTCTCCCGGCGCCCGGTGCGCACATCGGTGCCCAGGGTGAAGAGGAGGATCTCCAGCTTGTTGGTGCCGGCCAACTTGGTACGGGCATCGATGTTTTTCAGCAGTTCGGACATGGTGTGCTCCGTCAGACGATTTGTTCCTCAATGGCCGTGGTTGACGCACAAGATGCTGCTATCCGCCTCGCCGCTGGCGGCCATGCGCTCTAGATTGGCTAGCACGTCTAGGCTAGCGTTCTCCATCTTCTGCAGGTGAGACAGGGCAGCGGTCTTGTCCCCCGCATAGAAGGCTTCGAGGGCAGCCACGCCGGCACTATGCACGGTCTTGTGTGGTGCTTCGATTTCGCGATACCCCGGCAGCTGGCTGAAGCAGGCATGGCCATCCCCTTCGTAGTACCACTTGCCCAGGCGGCAGGCGGTGTGGCTAGCGAAATCTTGGGGTTTCTTCTCCGACAGGCCCATGAACACCTTATAGATCTCGAACTTGAACACCAGGTGATCCACTTTGGCCAGTTCTACGAAGCTACGCAGGGCAGAGGCGGAAATGGCGCCTTCCATGTCGTGGGATAGCTCGATCAGGTGTTTGAGGGCCTTCGATGCTTCCTCACCCTTGAGACTAAAGTTGGCGGACTCCCGGGCTTCCGTTTCCATCTGACCTTTGGTGCCTTGGATCTCGGTCTGAATGGCGCCCACCAGGGTCGAGATTTCGTTGGTGGCATTTGCAGTTCGTTCGGCAAGCTTTCTCACCTCGTCTGCTACCACCGCGAAGCCGCGGCCCTGCTCGCCGGCGCGGGCGGCCTCGATGGCCGCATTGAGGGCCAGCAGATTGGTCTGATCGGCGATTTCCTTGATGAGCTTGACGATGCCGCCGATCTGTCCCGCACGTTCATTGAGGCGCTCTACGCTGGATGCCGTCTGCTGTGTCTTTTCCGCCACAGATTGCAGGTTGGAGGCGATATCCTCCATCACCGCGCGGCTGGCGCCAGAGGCACTGGCGGCGGTGACGGCGTGCTCCTTCTCAGTCTTCATGTTTTGGGCCAGCCCCGCCAGGGTGCGTTGCATCTCCAGAAAGGACACGCCAAAGCGCTCCATGTTCTCGAACATGCCGCGCTGGAACGCAAGCTCCGCCTCCAGCTCTGCCACCCGCGCGGCGAGCGCTTCTTTTTCCTGCTTGGCCTTGTCTGCGGCCATGGCGAGCCGGCTTTTTTCCGCCGCCATGGCGTCCAGTTGTGCGCGCAGGTTTTTGATCAGTTCTTTGCTCTTGCCAAACATGCTGCGTCTCCTTTGTCGTTGCTTGTCGTCGGGGATTCAGGCAGCCAGGCGGAATCGCTTCACCACCTGCTCCAAATTATGGGCCTGGGCCAGCAGGGCATGTACCGCCTGGCTGGTGTCTTCCAGGGCAGCACGATTGGATTCGGCCATCGCTGCGATGCGCTCCACTTGGGCGGCGAGGGCCTCGCTCTGGCCGGTGCGTCCGCGGGTGGCAACGGCGATGTCGTGGATGCGCCGCACCGCGTCGGCCACGCTGCGATTGATGTCGGATAAGGCCTGTCCCGCCAGATTGGCGTGACTGACGCCCTCAGCTACCTGCTGGCTGCCTTTCTCCATGGTGGCCACGGCACGGGCGGTTTCGGACTGGATGGCCTCGATCATGGCGGAGATCTCATTGGTGGCGTTGGCGGTACGCTCGGCGAGCTTTCTCACTTCGTCCGCCACCACCGCGAAGCCGCGCCCCTGTTCGCCGGCGCGCGCCGCCTCGATGGCGGCGTTGAGGGCAAGCAGATTGGTTTGGTCGGCGATGTCTTTGATCACCGCCAGAATCTGGCCGATTTGGCTCGAGCGTTCTCCCAGCTGGGCAATCATTTGCGCCGATTCGCTCACCGTTTGCGCCACGTCTTGGATGCCCTTGACGGCGGTGGTCACCACACCATTGCCGCGCTCGGCCAGGGCGCGTGCTTCGGCGGCGGCCGCCTCGATCCGCTCCGCAGTGGCCGCGATCTCCTGGAAGGCGCGGTTGAGGTCTTCGATGGCGGCGGCGGCCTCGGCCGCTTCCCGGGATTGGCTGCGGGAACGGGTGGTCACCTGCTCTGCCACATGGGACAGGCGCTCGGCCGTGTTGTCCACGCTGTGGCTCGCCTCGCTCACCTCGCGCACGATACCGGCAAACTGGTCGGTCATACGGTTGAAGCTTTGGGCCACGGCGCCGATCTCGTCATGGGCTTCGGCGTGGACACGGGTGGTGAGATCGCCCTGGGCAAGCCGCGCGGCGGCTTGCTCCAGACGTGCCACGCCGCGGTTCACCGAACGGGTGAGCAATAGGCCCCACAGCGTGGAAAGCAGCACACCGACGACGATAGCGCCGATGGCGATGCCATCCACCACTCGCGCCCGCGCTTGAGCGCGGGCGAAATCCCGTTCCGCCGCCCGAGTCTGGTGGTCGATGAGCGCATCGATGGCCGCAGCCTGGGTGTCGAAGAGCGCATCCATGGTGTTCTTGCGCAGCCGGTCCGCTTCGGCGAATTTTTCTGCTTGCAGGAGGTCGATCAAAGGCAGCAGGCCTTCGTCGCTGAAGGCGCGCCGCGCCTTGAGCAACGCGGTGAACAGCCGCCCCTCCTCACCGGCAGGCTTGCGGGCCGCGTAGGCATTCACCAGTTGCTGCACCTTGTACATGTTGCTGCGCACCTTGTCGGCGTGGGCCATGATCTCGAAGGCGTCTTGCTCGAGGCGCGCCGCCAAAAGCTCCATGCGGTTTTGCATCTGGTAGTGGCGGATGGTGTTGAGTTGATTGATGGCCACCAGACGTTCCTTGTAGATGGACTCGGCCACCCGGTTGGCGGCATGCAGGCCCCACAGGCCGGTGATGCCCACGGCGAGCATGATTAGTGAGCTTGACGCCACCAGCAAAGTGAGCTTGCTGCGAATGCTGAGCTGGTTCAGCAATGACACGGTTGACTCCTCGGATACGGGTTGTGCCCCTATAGCGGCAGCCGCCCGGCAAAACTTTAGGGCCAGTAAATTTTCCCCTGTCGGCGCGATCGAGTCGGTGGGCTTAGGCGCGTAACGCTATAATCGTGCCCAGCCACCCTCTTCTGCCCATGGCCGAAACCCCACCGCCCATTGATCCGCGTGAGCTGAAACAGGCCTTTTCCCTGTTTAGCCGGGCCTCCGAGCAGCTCGCTGGCGCCTATGCCGAGCTGCAGCAGAAGGTGGCCAGCCTCACCGCAGAGTTAGCCGTGGCCAACGGCGCGCTCAAGCGTCAGTACGAGGAAAAGGAGGCCTTGTCGGAGCGTCTGGCGGGCTTGCTCGATGCCTTGCCCGCGGGGGTGGTGGTGCTGGATGGCGCAGGCAGCATCGTGCAGGTGAACCCAGCGGCCGAGCGTATTCTCGGCGCGCCCCTCTTAGGGGAAAGCTGGCCGGCGGTGCGCGCGGCGCGACTTGCTGCCACGCCCGCCCCAGATGAATGGGAAACGCGCGCGGGCCGGCGAGTGAGCATCTCGACCCAAGCCCTGCCCGCCTTCGGGGGCGATTTGCTGCTCGTGCACGACGTCACCCAAGCCCACGCCCTGCGTAGCGAGCTCAACCGGCACCAGCGCTTGTCGGCCATGGGCGAAGTGGCAGCGCGGCTCGCCCATCAGTTGCGTACGCCCCTGGCCACCGCGCTTCTGTATGCCTCGCATCTCAATCGAACAGGGCTTGCCGAGGCAGACCGGCTGCGTTTCGCTGGCAAGGTGTTGGAACGGCTGCGTCATCTCGAGCATCTGATCCAGGACATGCTGTTGTTCGTGCGCGGCGAGGCGGCGGGACGGGAAACCCTCGCCGTCTCCACGCTGCTTGCAGACCTCGCTCAGATGATGGAGCCCCAGATGCAGGCGCACGGCGTGGGCTTCAGCGTCGTGGACGCAGCAGCAGGCGCCGCACTCACGTGCAGCCGTGACGCCCTGGCCAGCGCCCTGATGAGCCTGCTGGAAAACGCCCTGCAGGTCTGCCGCGCTGGTGACCAGGTGCGGTTGGCGGCCCGCGTGGACGCCGACGCGGTGGTGTTCGTGGTGGAGGACAGCGGCCCGGGCATCGAGCCGGCGCATCTCGAACGCATCTTCGAGCCCTTCTTCACCACCCGCGCCGAGGGCACGGGGCTGGGGCTTGCCATCGTACGCAGCGTGGCCGAGGCTCACGGCGGAAGCGTGGCGGTGGACTCGCGCCTGGGGCAGGGCAGCACGTTCACCCTGCGCCTGCCCTTGGCTACAATCGCCTAAACCGAAGGCCGCCTCGATGTCCTCTCTGCCCATCCTCATCGTCGAAGACGACCGCGACCTGCGCGAGGCCCTCAGCGACACCTTGGCGCTCGCTGGCCATACGGTGCGCGTGGCGGAAGACGGTCGCGCCGCCTTGCAGATCCTGGAGCGGGAACCGGTGGGCTTGGTGATATCGGACGTGCAGATGCGTCCCATGGATGGTCACGCCTTGCTCAAAGCCATCAAGAGCCGCTGGCCGGAGATTCCCGTGCTGTTGATGACGGCCTATGGCATGATCGAGAAGGCCGTCGAGGCCATGCGTGATGGGGCTTGCAATTACCTCACCAAGCCCTTCGAGGCCGACCGGCTGCTCGCCGAAGTGGCGCGCTATCTGCTCACGCCGCCGGTCGAGGACGACGTGGTGGCCGAAGACGCCATGTCTCGGGAGGTCTTGGCGCTGGCGCGGCGGGTGGCCGCTTCCAATGCCACCGTGCTCATCACCGGTGAGTCCGGCACCGGCAAGGAGGTGATGGCCCGCTACCTGCACCGCCATTCACCCCGCGCCGACAAGCCCTTCGTCGCCATCAACTGCGCCGCGATTCCGGACAACCTGTTGGAATCGATTCTGTTTGGTTACGAGAAAGGTGCGTTCACCGGCGCCACGGGCGCCCAGCCCGGCAAGTTCGAGCAAGCCAATGGCGGCACGCTGCTGCTCGACGAGATTTCCGAAATGCCGCTGGCGCTGCAGGCCAAGCTGCTGCGCGTGCTGCAAGAGCGGGAGGTGGAGCGGCTCGGTGGCAAGGGCCCGGTTCCTGTGGATGTGCGCATCATCGCCACCTCCAACCGCGACATGGAAGCGGAGGTGGCGGCCGGACGATTCCGCCAGGATCTCTACTACCGCCTCAATGTGTTTCCCCTTTACCTGCCGCCCTTGCGGGACCGGCGGGAGGACATCGTGCCCCTGGCACGCCACATCCTCGCCCGGCTGGCGAAACAGGCGCAGCGCCATGGCATGAGCTTTTCGCCGGAGGCCGCGCTCAAATTGACTCAGTCACCCTGGCCCGGTAACATCCGCGAGCTGGAAAACGTGATCCAACGGGCACTTATCCTCGCCCCGGGGCACGTGATAGAGCCGTCCCATTTGCATTTGCCGGCGGCAAAAATTGCCGGGTCGGCGGTAGCGGCAGCCGAAGCGGCGCGAGGTCCAACCGACATCAAGTCGCTGGAACGCCAGCACATCATGGAGGCGCTGGCGGCGGAGGGTGGATCCCGCAAACGCGCGGCCCAGCGGCTGGGCATGAGCGAGCGCACCCTGCGCTACAAGCTCGCCCGCTACCGGAAAGAGGATGCTGCCTTAGGAGGCGACGCCTCTTGACGATCGGCATGGATCTTGCATTTATGCTTCCGAATGCCGATAGTGACTTGAACCGCGAGCAAGGACGACGCCATGGATGCCAAAGGGATCGATCAGCTGCTAGGTCAGATGCGGGCCGCCTCCCAGCTCGCCACGGGCGGACAGGGCACGCAGCCCGCGGGCGCGGAAGGGGGCGAATTCGCCGCTTTGCTCAAGGCTTCCCTGGAGCAGGTGAGCCAAAGCCAGACGGAAGCGCAACGCCTGGCCCAGGCCTTCGAACAGGGGGCGCCCAACGTAAGTCTGGAAGACGTGATGATTTCCCTGCAAAAGGCCGATGTGTCCTTCCAGACCATGGTCCAGGTGCGCAACAAGCTGGTGGAGGCCTACCAGCAGATCATGAACCTCCAGGTTTGATGACACGAAGCGGCAGGGCGTGCGGCGCGACGGGGTTTGAGCCCGCTGGTGTCGCCGCCGCCGCTTTTTCTATGGGCAAGCCGCTTAGCCGCGTCCCAGCAATGGGAAGCGAGGGCTCGGGCATGAGGATCGGCCTGGTTGCTGAGTGTACGCGCTTTCTGGGCCTGCCCCAGGGCGTTGACGGGTGCGGCGGCACCGCGTTCGAGGCGGGAAGCTGAACCATGGCCCTCGCCCCCCAATCCTCACTGCTTGGCCCACTGGCGGGTTTCACCCAGCTTTCCAACAGTCAGAAGCTGGGTCTGATCATTGGCATCGCGGCCATCTTCGCACTGGTGGTGGCCGGGGTGCTCTGGTATCGCACGCCCACCTACCAGGTCCTGTTCTCCAATCTCTCCGATCGCGACGGCGGTGCGGTGATCGCCGCCCTGCAGCAGATGAACGTGCCCTACAAGACAGAGGGCACTAGCACCATCCTCGTGCCCATGGAGCAGGTGTACGAAGTGCGCCTGAAACTCGCCTCCCAGGGCCTGCCCAAGGGTAGCGTGGTGGGCTTCGAGCTGATGGAAGGCCAGAAGCTGGGGGTGAGCCAGTTCGTAGAGCAGGTCAACTACCAGCGGGCGCTGGAGGGCGAGCTCACCCGCTCCATCCAGTCCCTGTCGGCGGTGCAGGGCGCACGCGTGCATCTGGCCATTCCGCGGCCTTCCGTGTTCCTGCGGGACCAGCAGAAGCCTTCTGCTTCGGTGCTGCTCAACCTGGGCGGCGGGCGCCGGTTGGAACCGGCGCAGGTGGCCGGCATCGTCCATCTGGTGGCCTCCAGCGTGCCCGACTTGCCACCGGAAAACGTCACCGTCATCGATCAGAACGGCAACCTGCTCACCGGCCCCGAGGCGGCCTTACGCAAGGCGGGACTGGATGCCACCCAGCTCGAATACGTGCGCCAGGTGGAGGAGGGCTTTGCGCGCCGCATCGAGGCCATACTCGCCCCCATCGTCGGGCCGGAGAACGTGCGTGCCCAGGTGACGGCAGAGCTCGATTTTGCCCAGACCGAGCAGACGGCGGAAACCTATAAGCCCAACCCGGCGCCGCAGGAAGCGGCGGTGCGTAGCCTGCAAAGCCGCGAGAGCATCGGCGCCACCGGCGGACCGGCCGGCGTGCCGGGCGCCTTGTCCAACCAGCCGCCCGGCGCGGCCAGCGCGCCCATCACCGCGCCGGCCACTGCGCCTGCTGCGGGGCAGACCCAGGCCGTGGCGCCCTCCCAGAAAGAGCAGACCATCAACTACGAGGTGGACAAGACCGTGCGCCATACCCGGCTACCGCCCGGTGCAGTCAAGCGCCTGTCGGCGGCAGTGGTGGTGAACTACCGCAGAATCACCAGCAAGGATGGCAAGGTGAGCATCGCGCCCCTGTCCCAGGCGGAGCTCGCCCAGATCACCAACCTGGTCAAGGAGGCCATGGGCTTCAACGCCCAGCGGGGTGATACGGCCAACGTCGTCAACGCGGCCTTCAACTTGCCGCCAGCGGAGAAGGTGGAAGCTTTGCCTTTCTACCAGAACCCGTGGGTGCAGAGCGCAGGGTTGGGTTTGCTCAAGTTCCTGGGCATCGCCAGCATCATCTGGTTGGTGGTGTTCGTGGTGCTGCGGCCCATCCTGCGGGAACTGGCGCGCCCCCCGGCGCCGCCTCCCTTACCAGAGGGCGTGGCCGCGCCGGAGGGGGGCGCGGAGGCGGCCCAACCCACTGGTTATGAGCAGAATCTCGCTGCGGTGCGAGAGCTCGCGCGCCAGAATCCCAGCGTGGTGGCCAACGTCGTGCGGGAGTGGGTCGGCAAGGAGGGTGCGTGAACGAGGAGGGCATCGAGAAGAGCGCCATCCTGCTACTCGCCCTGGGCGAGGAAGAGGCGGCCGAGGTGTTCAAATACCTGGGGCCGAAGGAAGTGCAGAAACTGGGCGCAGCCATGGCCAGCCTATCCACTGTCAACCGGGAGAAGGTGGAAAAAGTGCTGGCCGAATTCCGCGAGAAGGCGGAAGGACAGACTGCCCTGGGCGCGGATTCCGCCGCCTACATCAAGAACGTGCTCACCAAGGCCTTGGGCTCCGACCGTGCCGCGAGCCTGCTCGATCGCATCCTGCACGGCGGCGACACCGCGGGCATCGAGAGTCTGAAATGGATGGATGCCCCCGCCGTGGCCGAACTCATCAAGAACGAACACCCTCAGATCATCGCCACCATCCTGGTGCATCTGGATCGCGACCAGGCGAGCGAGATTCTGGGCCAGTTCACCGAGCGGCTAAGGAACGACGTGATCCTACGCATCGCCACCCTGGATGGCATCCAGCCCCAGGCCCTGCGCGATCTCAACGACGTGCTCACCCGGCTCATCACCTCGCCCAACAACATCAAGAAGAGCGCCATGGGTGGCAGCCGTGTTGCGGCCGAGATCCTCAATTTCATGAGCGGGGCGGTGGAGACATCGGTGCTGGCCGCGGTGCGCGACTTCGATCCCGAACTGGCGCAAAAGATCCAGGACGAGATGTTCACCTTCGAGAACATCTTGGACCTGGACGATCGCGCCGTACAGCTGTTGCTGCGCGAGGTGCAGTCGGAAAGCCTCATCATCGCCCTCAAGGGAGCCAGCCCAGAGCTGCGCGAGAAGATCTTCAAGAACATGTCCCAGCGCGCGGCGGAAATGCTGCGCGACGACCTGGAAGCCAAGGGTCCGGTGCGTGTCTCGGAAGTGGAGGCCGAACAAAAAGAGATCTTGAAGATCGTGCGCCGCTTGGCCGACGAAGGGCAGATCGTCCTGGGCGGCAAGGGCGAAGAAGCCTTCATTTGACCCCTTTGCCCCGGCGGCGGGCGGCGTCATAATTCATGAGTAACCCTTACGCCAGCTAGCCATGGCCTCCAAACCCATCATCCCCAAGGAACAGCTCTCCGCCTACCAGCGCTGGGAGCTTGCCTCCCTGGAGGACAACCCCCCTCCGCCACCGGAGCCCGCGGTGAAGCTGCCCACCGCCGAGGAACTGGAACGCATTCACCAGCAGGCCTATCAGGAAGGTTTCGCGGCCGGCGTGCGCGAGGGACGTGCCCAGGGCGAGGCCGATGCGCACCGCATGCGCGAGCTCATGCAAGGCCTGGATCAGGCGCTAAGAGGTTTCGAGCACGCCATGGCGGGTGAGATCCTAGCCTTGGCCCTGGAAGTCGCCCGTCAGTTGGTGCGACGCACGCTCAGCGTGGAACCCGAACGCGTGCTGGACGTGGTGCGTGAGGCCATCGAGAGCCTACCCCAGTTGTCGGAACACCCGGTGCTGGTGCTGAATCCGGACGACGCCAACCTGGTGCGCCAGATGTTGGCCTACGAATATCAGGAATCGGTCTGGCGGGTGGTGGAAGATCCCCACATGACGCGCGGTGGCTGCCGCATCGAAACCGCAGAAAGCGAACTCGATGCCACCCTTGAGACGCGCTGGAAACGAATCGTGTCGGCACTGGGCAGCGATGGAAACTGGAACGATTGAGAGCGAAGACAACGCCCTGGCGCACTGGCAGGCCTTCCTGCGCGACTGCCAGGATGTGGTGAGGGCCACCAAGCCCTGGGCGATGACGGGCCGTCTCACCCGTGTCGCTGGACTGGTGATGGAAGCGGTAGGGCTGAAACTGGCAGTGGGCTCGAGCTGCCTGGTGGAGTTGCCCAACGGGCTCACCGTGGATGCCGAGGTGGTGGGCTTTTCCGGCGAGCGCCTGTTCCTCATGCCTTCCACCGATGTGTATGGCCTGGTGCCAGGCGCGCGTGTGATTCCCGTGGAAAGTAGTGAGCTCCAGGTGCCGCGCCCCCGTGATAGTCTGATCCGGCGCCGGCGCGCGGAAGACCGGGCACGCCAGGTGGCGGTGGGCCCGGAGCTGCTCGGCCGGGTGGTGGATGGGGCCGGCCGTCCCCTCGACGGGCTCGGTCCGGTGGAAGCGGCAACGCGCGTGCCGCTGCAGAGCCGGCCCTTCAATCCCCTGGCGCGCGCCCCCATCCGCGAGGTGCTGGATACCGGTGTGCGTGCCATCAATGCCTTGTTCACCGTGGGCCGCGGCCAACGCATGGGCCTGTTCGCCGGTAGCGGCGTGGGCAAGAGCATTCTTTTAGGCATGATGGCGCGCTATACCAGCGCGGATGTGATCGTCGTCGGCCTGATCGGCGAACGCGGGCGCGAGGTCAAGGAGTTCATCGAGAACATCCTGGGCCATGAGGGCCGCACCCGCGCCGTGGTGGTGGCGGCCCCCGCGGACACGCCGCCCCTGCTGCGCCTGCATGGGGCGGCTTATGCCACCGCTATCGCCGAGTACTTCCGCGACCAGGGCAAGCACGTCTTGCTCATCATGGATTCACTGACCCGCTTCGCCATGGCGCAGCGGGAGATCGCTCTGGCCATTGGCGAGCCGCCGGCCACCAAGGGTTACCCACCTTCCGTGTTCGCCAAGCTGCCGCAGCTTGTGGAGCGGGCCGGCAACGGGCGCGAGGGTGGGGGTTCTATCACCGCCTTCTACACCGTGCTCACCGAGGGCGACGACCAGCAGGATCCCATCGCCGATGCCGCGCGCGCCATCCTCGACGGTCACGTGGTGCTATCGCGCAGCCTCGCCGATCAAGGCCACTATCCGGCCATCGACATCGAGGCCTCCATTAGCCGGGCCATCACCGAAATCGTCTCGCCTGAGCAGCTGGAGCGGGTGCGGCGCTTCAAAAACCTGTATTCCCGCTATCAGCGCAGCCGGGATCTCATCAGCGTGGGCGCCTACGTGCGCGGTAGCGACCCTTTGCTTGACGAGGCCATCGTCATGTATCCCAAGCTGGAGGCCTTCCTGGTGCAGGACATGCGCGAGCGGGCGAGCTACGACGATAGCATCCTACGCCTGGAACGGCTTCTTGGCGGGTGAGCATCTAGCCCATGCCGCGTCGCTTCCCTCTGCAAAGCCTGCACGATCTGGCGGCCGATCGGCTGGAGGCGGCCTCGCGTCGGCTGGCCGAGCTCAAGCGGACCTGGCAGGCCGCCGAGGACAAACTCGCCAAGCTGCGCGACTACCAGCAGGAATACCGCCAGCGCCTCGGACAGGCCGTGCGGGAGGGGCTGGATGTGACGCGCATGCGAGACTTCCACGCCTTTCTTGCCAAGATCGAAGTCGCCATTCGCCATCAGCTCGCCGAAGTGGAACGCTGCCGCCAGGCCTGGGAGCACGGCCAGCGCGTCTGGCTCGAGGAACGCCGCAAGCTGAAAACCTACGAAGTCCTCAAGGCGCGCCATGCCGCTAGCGAGCGTGTGCGAGAAAACCGGTTGGAGCAGCGGGACCAGGACGAACATGCGCGCCGCATCCGGGCGGCGACCCCCCATCTGCCCCGCGGCGAAGATTGACCACGTTCTGGCATGTCGTTTGCTTATCCGCTCGTGTCGCCCGTAGCGGGCCCAAAGCAGGAGCCGGTTTCATGCCCAACATGCCTGTTTCTTCCCACATCACCGTGATCGCCGTCGCACCCCCAGTGGCCGAGCAACCGGCTAACCAGCCGGCGGCAACCGACGGCGCGCTGTTTGCCAGCTTGCTTGCGCGCCAGCTCGCGCAGGACGCCGTGCCGCTTTCGCCTCCCATCGCCGAAGCGCGCGCGGAGGGGGCTCAAGTTACCGACGATTCAGGCACGGTGGCCGGGTCGGTTCCATCGACAACGGACCCCGCGGCAGCGTTGCCGACGCTGCCGCTAATGCCCCTGGTGTCGGCTACTTCGCAACTGGCCCCGACCGCCGGGCGGCAGGACAACCTGCCGCGCACCGGCACGAGCAAAGCCGAGAGGGCCGGTGATGCGCCTGCTTCGCTGCCACCGGTCTTGCCGCAAGTTGACGCCAAGCCGGCAAAAGTTGCCGACGAGCCTTTCCTTTTGCCGGCCGGGGTGAATATGGCCAAAGACGCCGTCGGAGCGCGAAATCTTGATAGCTTGGACGCCCCGGCTTCGAGGCTGGCGGAGGCTACACCCCAACCGCTTGCCGCTTGGCATGCCCAGGGCGTCGCACCGTCGCGCGGCGAAATCATGCCGGCGGCGGCCGTGCAGCAGCCGGTGGGCAGTCCCGGCTGGGGTGGCGAGTTCGCCCAGAAGGTGGTGTGGTTAAACCACCAGGGACAGCAGTTCGCCCAGATCCAGGTGACCCCGCCCCAGCTCGGGCCGGTGGAGATCCATCTCAGCTTGGGCCAGGATCAGGCCAACATGACCTTCGTCTCGCCTCATGCCCCGGTGCGTGAAGCGATCGAAGCCGCCTTGCCGCGCCTGCGGGAGATGCTTGCCGAAAGCGGCATCCAGCTTGGGAATGTGGAGGTGGCGTCCCATTCCTTTGGCCAGGGGCCGCGTCAGGACGGCGAACCCGGTTTGCACCAGGGCTCCCACGCTAGCGTGGCACCGGTCCTGACGCCCGCGAGGGCGACCCCGGCATGGCGCGGGGCGGGGCGCGAAGGCCTGGTGGACGTATTTGCCTGATTCGCGTCTGGAAAAACCAGAAAACGGGTCCCTGAGACCCGTTTTTTATTGCCGTTTAAACGCAATATTCGCCATGGGTTCCGGAGCCAAACTGACAAACTGCCTAAAAACCATCGCCAAACTACTTGATCCGTCGTGGGTTTGAGGTTATAAAGCCTGGAAGGCCGCGGTTGCGGCAGGCATTCGAGGAAGCCCATGGCGCAAGCAAAAAACGCCCCGCCGCCCGCAGATGGTGGTGATGCGGCACCCAAGAAGAAAAGCAAGTTCCTGATTATCACCATTGTGGCGGTGCTCCTAGCCGGCGGCGGTGGCGGCGCTGCGTGGTGGTTCCTCGCCGGTAGCAAGGGCGGCGGCAGCCACGAGACGGCGCACAAGGAAGAAACGGAAAAACCGCCCGTGTTCACCCGGCTCGACCAGTTCACGGTCAACTTGCAGCGCGGCGCGGATGGCGAGGACCACTATCTGCAGGTAGAGGTGGATCTGCAGGTGGCCAACGAAAAGGTGATCGAGCAGATCAAGCTGCGCATGCCACAGATTCGCAACGCCACACTCCTGCTCATGTCCAGCAAGACGGCGGAAGAACTCGCGCCGGTGGAGGGCAAGCAGAAGCTTGCCAACGACATCGTCACCCAGGTCAACCAAATCCTGGGTGTGAAAGATCCCAAGCAGGGCGTGCTGGCGGTGTACTTCAGCGCTTTCGTGATCCAGTGACAAGTTCCCATGGCCGAGGAGATCCTCTCTCAAGACGAAGTGGACGCCCTACTCAAGGGCGTGCTCGGCGAGACCGAGGAGGAAAAGCCGGCTGAAGAGCAGGGCGGGGTTCGCTCCTACGACATCGGTAAGCAGGAGCGCATCGTGCGTGGGCGCATGCCCACGTTGGAGATCCTCAACGAGCGCTTCGCGCGCAACCTGCGCATCGGTCTGTACAACTTCATGCGGCGCACTGCCGAGATTTCGGTGAGCCCGGTGAAGGTCATGAAGTACAGCGAGTTCATGCGCAACCTGGTGGTGCCCACCAATCTCAATCTGGTGCGCTTCAAGCCGCTGCGCGGCATGGGCCTGTTCATCTTTGATCCCAACCTGGTGTTCCTGGTGGTGGACAACCTGTTCGGTGGCGATGGCCGTTTCCACGTGCGCGTGGAGGGCCGTGACTTTACGCCCACCGAGCAGCGCGTCATCCAGCGCATGCTGGACGTGGCTACTAGTGAGTACAAAAAATGCTGGGACCCCATCTACCCCATCGAATTCGAATACGTGCGCTCGGAGATGAACCCCCAATTCGCCAACGTGGCCACGCCCAGCGAAGTGGTGGTGGTGACTACTTTCAACATCGAGCTGGGCGAAGGCGGAGGCGATTTCCATATCTGCACCCCCTATGCCATGATCGAACCCATTCGTGATATTCTCAGTTCGACCATGCAGGGCGAGCGGCTCGAGGTGGACGAGCGCTGGCTGCGTCTGATGCGCGAGCAAATCCAACTGGCCGAGGTCACGCTGGTGGCGAATCTGGGCTCGGCGCGCGTCACGCTGCGTGACGTTCTGAATCTCAAGGTAGGAGACGTCCTGTCCCTCGACGTGCCCGACGCGGTGCTGGCGGAAGTGGATGGCGTGCCCGTCCTAGAGTGTCAGTACGGCGTCCATAATGGCCAGTATGCCCTGAAGGTGAAGCGCGTCGTGAGCAGCACGGAAAGCTGAGGCTTGCCAGGGAGGCGGCAATGGCGGAAGACGAGGCGAAGCAAGAGATCACGGCGGACGACTGGGCGGCAGCACTGGCCGAGCAGGAGAAAGCGGCAGCCACCACCGGCGATGACTGGGCCGCCGCGCTTGCCGAACAAGCCCAGGCGGAAGCCGCCAAGCCGGCGCAAATGCCAGTGTTCGACAATGCCGGTTCCACGGCCGCACCTGCAGCCAACAATCTCGACATGATCCTGGATATCCCGGTGAATCTCACCGTGGAGTTGGGCCGCACCAAAATCGCCATCCGCAATCTCCTGCAGCTTGCCCAGGGTTCCGTGGTGGAGCTCGATGGATTGGCGGGTGAACCCATGGACGTCCTGGTCAATGGCTGTCTGATCGCCCAGGGGGAGGTGGTCGTGGTGAACGACAAGTTTGGCATCCGTCTCACCGACATCATCACGCCCGCCGAGCGCATCCGCAAACTCCAGCGATGATCCCCCTGCTTCGCGCCCTGGCGGGGCTGCCCGCGCTGGTGGCTTTCGCGGCCCATGCCGCCGAGGCGTCCAATGTCCCTATCTCCAGTTCCGTCGCCAGCCTCGCGCAAATGTTGGCTGCGCTCGCCCTTGTGCTTGCGGCCATCTTTGCCACGGCGTGGCTCATGCGCCGGCTGGGCGCAAGCCAGCTCGCGGCAGGGGGGGCGATGAAGGTGTTGGGGGGCGTCGCGGTGGGGCCCCGGGAGCGCCTGGTCCTGGTGGAAGTGGGACAGACCTGGCTCATCGTGGGCGTGGCGCCGGGACGGGTCAGTGCCGTGCACAGCATGCCGCGTCCCGAGGACGCGAGCGCGCTCGAGGCAAACCTGCCCGCCACGCCCTTCGGCGAGCGCCTGCGCCAGCTCCTGGCGAGCCGGCGCGGTTGAGGAGGGCGGCATGCGGCTCGCGAAAGCGATTTTGCTCTCGGGTCTGCCCTTGCTGTTGTCGGTGGGGGAGGTCTGGGCCCAGACCGGCCTGCCCGCCTTCACCAGCACCCCGGCGCCGGGCGGCGGCCAGACTTACACCTTGAGTGTCCAGACCCTGATCCTGATCGCGGCGCTGACCTTCATCCCGGCCCTCCTGCTGATGACGACCTCCTTCCTGCGTATCGTCATCGTGCTTTCGCTCTTGCGGCAGGCCATCGGCACGGTGCAATCGCCGCCCAACCAGGTGATCGTGGGCATTGCGCTGTTCTTGACCTTCTTCATCATGTCTCCGGTGCTGGATCGCATCTACGTGGAGGCCTATCAGCCCTACATGGAGAACCGCCTGCCCTTCGATCAGGCACTGGAAAAGGCCTCCCAGCCCCTCAAGCAGTTCATGCTGGCGCAGGTGCGGCAGGAAGATCTGGCCCTGTTCGCGAAGCTGGGCAAGGTGGGTCCGATGCCCGGGCCGGAGGCGGTGCCCATGAAGATTTTGATTCCCGCCTACGTCACCAGCGAACTGAAGACCGCGTTCCAGATCGGCTTCCTGGTGTTCATTCCTTTCCTGATCATCGACATGGTGGTGGCCAGCGTGCTCATGTCCATGGGCATGATGATGCTCTCTCCGGTGCTCATTTCTCTGCCGTTCAAGCTAATGTTGTTCGTGTTGGTGGATGGCTGGGGACTGCTCTTGGCGTCTCTCGTGCGGAGCTTCAATCCATGATGACTGCGGATGCCGTGATCAACATCGGCCAGCAGGCGCTGGAAGTCACCATTCTGGTCTCTGCGCCACTTTTGTTGGCAGCGCTCGTCACCGGCTTGCTGGTGAGCATCTTCCAGGCGGCCACTTCCATCAACGAGATGACGCTTTCCTTCATCCCCAAGTTGCTCGTGATGTTCCTGGTGATGATCCTGGCGGGACCCTGGATGCTGGGCACCATGGCGGACTACATGACGCGGCTGTTTACCAGCATTCCCGAACTCATCCGCTAAGGCGGCGCCTGTCGCGGCCACGCGCCCATGATCACCGTCACCAGCGTCCAGCTCGAAGCCTGGCTTGCCGTCCTGCTGTGGCCTTTTCTGCGCATCGCGGCTCTGTTGGTATCCGAGCCGCTCCTGGGCCATCGCGCCATTCCCCTTCGGGCGCGCTTGGCCTTCGCTTTGGTGCTGGCCTGGCTGCTTGCTCCGGTGCTGCCGTCGCCCCCACCGGTGGGATTGGCCTCGGCGCAGGGTCTCTTGATCGCCGTGCAGCAGATCCTGATCGGCCTGAGCCTAGGTTTTGCCATGCGGCTTGTGCTGGCGGCGGTGGAAATGGCGGGCGCCATCGCCGGGCTATCCATGGGGCTTGGTTTCGCCCTCTTCTACGACCCGCAGAATTCCGCGCAGGTGCCCGTGCTGGGCCAGTTCATGGGCCTGCTCGCCATTCTGGTGTTCTTCGCCATCAACGGCCACCTGATGGTCATTGCCGCGCTGGTGGAGAGCTTTCGCATCCTACCCATCTCGGCCGTTCCCCTGGCGGCGGGTGGTTTTCAGGCGCTGGCTATGGCGGGTGGCCAGCTATTCGTCGTGGGGGTCATGCTTTCGCTGCCGGTGCTGGCGGCCCTTTTGATCGTGAACGTGGCCATGGGCGTGATGAGTCGCGCCGCGCCCCAACTCAACCTGTTCGCGGTGGGTTTCCCACTCACCCTGATGGCCGGCTTCGCCGTCCTGCTTTTGGCGCTGCCTCACTTTGGCCCGCACTTCGTGCGGCTTTATGAAGACGGTTTGAACATGAGCATGAGTTTCCTCGCCGCCCTTGCGGGGAAGCGCTAGTGCTTTACCGGCAGCACTGTGCGCCGCTATTTTGGCGGCGGGGCGATGTCGGCCATGTGGAAGCGGAAGCGGCCTTGTCGACGATCGTGGAAATAGGCCCGCAGCGTGGCTTCCACCGTGCGAAAGGCGAGCCGATCCCAGGGAATGTCCTTCTCCTCGAACAGCGCCACCTCCAGGCTTTCCGCACCCGGTCCGAAATCCAGATCCAATAGCCGGGCGCGAAACATCAGATACACCTGGTTGATGTGGGGCAAGTTGTAAAGACTGTAAAGTTCTCCCACCTCGACCCGCGCATTGGCTTCCTCCAGAGTTTCGCGCGCCGCGCCCTGGGCGGTGGTCTCGCCGTTTTCCATGAAGCCCGCCGGCAGCGTCCACAGCCCACGCTTGGGATCAATGGCGCGGCGGCAGAGCAGGATTTTGCTTTCCCACTCGGGAATGGTCCCCACGATCATCTTCGGATTCTGATAATGGATGGTGCCGCAGGCCGGGCACACATGGCGCGGATGGGTGTCGCCGGGAGGCACGGTGATGACGACGCGATTGCCGCACTGGCTGCAGAAATTCATGGGAGGACGCCTGAGTGATGCGCCAAAGTAACAAAATTCCGCGACATGGTGTAGGGCCATTCCGCAACGGGCGCACGATTGCGGTTAAAATTCACGACCGCGCGCCGGTCCTGCGCGCATTCCCTATTATGCTGGAGTCTCAATGCGTCCCGCCCACATTGCCGCCATTCTCGATCAGGAATTTCAAGCCACGCTCAGCGGCCAGCACACCCCAGTCATGCTGTGGGGACCGCCGGGTGTGGGCAAGTCGCAGATCATTGCCCAGATCGCCAAAAAGCATGGCGTGCCCCTGATCGACATCCGTCTGTCGCAGATGGAGCCCACCGACCTGCGAGGTATTCCCTTCCGCAAGGAAGACTATGTGGAATGGGCCGTACCCGCCATGCTGCCGGACGCGAAGCGCCATGGTCCCGCGGGCATCCTGTTTCTGGATGAGATTACGTCGGCGCCTCCCACAGTGTCCACTGCGGCCTACCAGCTGATCCTGGACCGGCGTCTGGGTGAGTATCAGATCCCGGACGGCTGGGCGATCTTCGCTGCAGGCAATCGCCAGGGCGACCGGGGGGTGACCTACACCATGCCCGCGCCGCTGGCCAACCGCTTCACCCATTACGAGATGGAGGCGCATCTCGACGACTGGGTGGCTTGGGCTCACGCCAATCAGATCGACGAGCGCATCATCGGTTTCCTGCGCTTCCGCCCCGATCTGCTGTTCCATTTCGACCCCGCGCACAATCCCATCGCCTTTCCTTCCCCGCGCTCCTGGGAATTTGCCCATCGGGCAGTCAAGAAATTCGGCCACATGCCAGACCTGTTGCGGGATACGCTGGAAGCCTGCGTGGGGCCGGCGGCGGGCGTGGAAGTGAAAGCCTTCATCGACAGCATGGATCAGCTGCCCGATATCGACGCCATCGTCAACGGCCAGGACAGCCATGTGCCCCAGGGCATCGATCTGCAATATGGCGTGGCCGCAGCCTTGGTGCGCCGCGCGGTGTTGGCCAAGGGCACGCCGGATGCCAACCGGGTGCTGGGCAACGTGCTCAAATACGCCCGCCGTTTCCCGCAGCGGGAAATGGGAGTGATGCTGGTCACCGACCTGCACCGCGCGGTGGGCAAGCCGCTGTTCGCTGTGCCGGAATTCGCCGAGTGGGCGAACAGCATCACCGATCTCATGCTCTACGATCTCAAATAGGTTTGACCATGTCCTCTCCCTTGCCCGAGGTGCCGGATCTGGAGGCGCTCAAGACCAAGCTCTCGGCGGCGCGCACCCGGCTGATCCTGGAGAAACCCTTCCTGGGTGCCCTGGTCATGCATTTGGAGCTGAAGGCCGTGGACCCTGCCCTGTGCCGCTCCACGGGCACCGATGCGCGGCATTTCTACTACAACCCAAGCTTCATCCGTCACCTGACCCTGGCCCAGACCCAGTTCATGTTGGCGCACGAGGCCATGCATTGCGCGCTCGCCCATTTCGCGCGGCGTCATCATCGGGAGCGCAAGCGCTGGGACGTGGCCTGTGACCACGCCGTGAATCTCATTCTCTGGGAAGAGGGGCTGCAACCGCCACCCGGCGTGCTCATGAATCCGGAATACCATGGCCTCACGGCGGAGGAGATCTATCCCCTGATCCCGCCTGATCCAGATGAGGAGACGATAGACAGTCATCTCTACGACAGCGAGTCCAGTAGTGGTTCGCAAAGTCGGCCCGATCAACAATCGTCCGCCGACCGCGGCGATTCCCAGCAGGATGCGGGCAGGGGCGCGGGGCAGGGCAACCTTGATGAGCCACCGCCCGACTCGCTCCAGGGAGAATCGCCGGGCCAGGCCGCGAAACAGCAGCAGGGTTTAGGCAGCCAGCGTGAGATCGAGGGCTTGACCGAGACGGAAAAGGAGGAACTGGGCCGGCAGTGGCAGCAACGGCTCGCCGCCGCCGCCCAGCAGGCGGCGATGGCAGGCAAGCTGTCCAAGACCCTGGCGCGTATGGTGGACAATCTGCTGCAGCCGCAATTGCCTTGGCGCATGCTGCTTGCGCGTTATCTCAAGACCGCCGCGCGTGACGATTACAGCTTCCAGAAGCCCTCTCGGCGTGAGGGGGACGCCATCATGCCCAGTCTGGCTTCCAGCATGATCGACGTAGTGGTGGTGTTGGACACCAGCGGTTCCATCGACGATGAGGAGCTGCGCGAATTTCTCTCCGAGGTGGACGTGATCAAGGCCCAGATCCGCGCCCGCGTCACGCTCCACGCCTGCGACGACCGACTATGCGAGAACGGACCTTGGCTGTACGAGGTCTGGGAGCCGCTTACCCTACCGCGCGATCTCACCGGCGGCGGTGGCACCGATTTCCGTCCCGTCTTTCAGTGGCTTAACAGCCAGGGTATTCGCCCGGACGTGCTGGTTTATTTCACCGATGCGGAAGGCGAGTTCCCGCCGCTGGAACCCGCCTATCCCGTGATCTGGCTGGTGAAGGGTAAGGCGCCGGTGCCCTGGGGCCAGCGCATCCAGCTCAACTGAGGCGGGTCGGTCCGGCCCTGGCGCGCAACGTTTCGATTAGGCCCTCCAGATCGATCTCGCTGTCCGTTGTCACGGTGAGCACGGGCTCGTCGGCGCTGGGGGGCTCCAGCCAATGACTCTGCAAGGTCAGTACACGCAGATCGGCCTCAGCCGCATCGGTGCCTGCCGCGTGACGCGTGGCCACGCGGGCACGCAGCGTGGCCTTTCCCGCCTGGCACGAGAGGATCACGAAGGCATGGTCCCGGGCCGCCTGCCTGGCCGCGTCGCGCTCGCTTTTTTTAAGATAGGTCGCGTCCAGAATGCAGGTGAAACCCGCGGCCAGAATGACAGGCGCCAGGCCGTGCAGGCGGGCGTAGGTGCGGCGGGTGGCTTCAGCGGTGTAGATGTCCTGGCCGGTACTGCGTTCCAGGGGTTTCAGGCCGAATAGGCGCTTGCGCTCCACGTCGGAGCGGAGGCGAATCGCGCCCAGCCGCTCGGCAAGACGCGCCGCCAGGGTGCTTTTGCCAGAGCCCGACAGTCCGTGCATGACGATGAGTAGCGGCGGCTCGGCATGCTGGAAACGGCGCGCTAACGTCATGTACTGTTCATAGCGGCGCCAGGCTTTAAGGCGGGCGTGCTCCTCTATACCGGGCTGTGCTGCTTCGAATGCGGCCACCTTCGCCCGCACCACCGCGCGGAACACCAGGTAGTAACGCAGCACGCCGACGCCCGGATAATCCCCGGTCTGCTCCAGATAGAGGTTGAGGAAACGCCAGCCCAGCTCGGGGCGGCCTTGGCTCGCCAGATCCATGACGAGAAAGGCCACCTCGCTCATGACGTCTATCCAGCGGAAGGCTTCGTTGAATTCGATGCAATCGAACAGCCGGATCCGGCCGTCGATCACCACCATGTTGCCGGTGTGCATGTCGCCGTGGCATTCCCGCACGAAGCCTTCCTGCTTGCGGCGCTGGATCAGGGGTTCGAGCCGCGCCAGCTCTGTTTCGGTCCAGCGCGCCAGGGCCTGCAATTCCCTCCGCTGGGCGTCGCTTCCCAGAAGCGGCTGGATCTGTTCCACGTTCTGGCGCGCTTGGGCGGCCAAGGTGGTGGGCATGCCCCAAGGCGTATCCGGGCTGGCCACGGCGATGCGTTGGTGCAAGGCGGCCACATCGCATGCCAACGCATCGATTTGCGCCTCGCTGATCTCACCGCGGGCCATCGCCTCGGAAAGCAGCGAGCCGGGCGGAAAACGCCGCATCTTGAGGGCGTACTCGATGGCGGGACCCTCGCCGCCCAGGTGAGGATCCTCATGACTGCCCGTGATGGGCAGCACCGCCAGGTAGAGCTCGGGGGAAAAACGGCGGTTGAGTCGCAACTCCTCTTCGCAGTAATGGCGGCGGGCGGCAAGGGTGGTGAAGTCGAGAAAACCAAGGTCGTAGGGTTTCTTGATCTTGTACGCGAATGCCCCGGCCAGTAGCACGGTGGAAATGTGCGTCTCGATCCGCGTAACGCGCTCCACCGGGTGGGGATAGCGGCGCGGATCGAGGAGAGCATTGACCAGGATCTGGTGCAAGCGGACGGGGTCTGGCATGGGGATGCGACCGGCAAGCTGATTTTGCAACATTAGCGAAAACCTGATGGAAGGTGGGGAATTTTTCGGGGCGGCCGGGGTCGCAGGCCAGCTGTGTTAGAATCGCCCGCCTTTTTCCTCGTCATCTCGAAAGTCAGGTTCGCCCATGTCCCGCGCCCTTCGCAACATCGCCATCATCGCCCACGTGGACCACGGTAAGACTACCCTGGTGGACAAGCTCTTGCATCAGGCAGGCACTTTCGCCGCCCACCAGCAGGTGGTGGAGCGCGTGATGGACAGCAACGATCTGGAACGGGAGCGAGGCATCACCATTCTCGCGAAGAACACCGCCCTGAACTACGAAGGGACCCACATCAACATCGTGGATACGCCCGGCCATGCCGATTTCGGTGGCGAGGTGGAACGCGTGCTGGGCATGGTGGATGGCGTGCTCTTGTTGGTGGACGCGGTGGAAGGCCCCATGCCCCAGACCCGCTTCGTGACCAAGAAAGCGCTCGCCCTGGGTTTGAAGCCCATCGTGGTGGTCAACAAGGTGGACCGGCCAGGAGCCCGTCCCGACTGGGTGGTGAACCAAACCTTCGAACTCTTCGACCGCTTGGGCGCAACCGAGGAGCAGCTCGATTTTCCAGTGGTCTATGCTTCCGCGCTCAATGGCTATGCCACCCTCGATCTCAAGGCGCCTGTGGGCGACATGCGTCCCCTGTTTGAGACCATGCTGCGCCACGTGCCGCCGCCCCAGGGTGACCCCGATGCGCCGCTGCGGCTACAGATTGCTGCCCTGGATTATTCCTCCTTCGTGGGCCGCATCGGCGTGGGCCGCATCGCCGACGGACGCATTCGCCCCGGACAACAGGTCGCTGTGGTAGCCGGTCCCGGTGGGGCGATGAAGACCGGACGCATCAACCAGGTGTTCGCTTTCCGTGGGCTGGAACGGGTGCCGGTAGAGCAAGCGCAAGCGGGTGACATCGTGCTCATCACCGGCATCGAGGAGATTGGCATTGGAGTCACCGTCACCGACCGCGACGATCCCCGGCCGTTGCCATTGCTGCAAGTGGACGAGCCTACGCTCACCATGACCTTCCAGGTGAATACATCACCCCTGGCGGGCACCGAAGGCCAGTTCGTTACCAGCCGCCAGATCCGCGAGCGACTGCACAAAGAGCTCCTCACCAATGTCGCCCTGCGCGTGGAGGACACGGCCGATGCCGATGTCTTCCTGGTCTCGGGGCGGGGTGAGTTGCATCTCACTATCTTGTTGGAAAACATGCGGCGCGAGGGCTACGAGCTGGCGGTGGGCAAGCCGCGGGTGGTGATGAAGGAGATCGACGGCGTGAAATGCGAGCCGTACGAGCTGCTCACGGTGGACGTGGAAGAGGCCCATCAGGGCGCGGTGATGGAGGAACTGGGCCGCCGCCGCGGTGATCTTACGGATATGCAACCGGACGGTAATGGCCGCGTTCGGCTGGAATACCGCATTCCTGCGCGCGGGTTGATCGGCTTCCAGTCGGAGTTCATGACCCTCACCCGGGGCACGGGCATCATGAACCATGTCTTCGACGACTACGGTCCGGTGAAGCCCGACATCCCCGGCCGACGCAACGGCGTGCTGATCAGCCAGGAAAACGGCGAGGCCGTGGCCTATGCCCTGTGGAATCTGGAAGACCGTGGCCGCATGTTCGTAAGCCCTGGTGACAAGCTGTATGAAGGCATGATTATCGGCATCCACAGCCGGGACAACGACCTGGTGGTGAACCCCATCAAGGGCAAGAAGCTCACCAACATTCGCGCCTCCGGCAACGACGAGGCGGTGCGTCTTACCCCACCTATTCGTCTTACGCTGGAATCGGCCGTGGAATTCATCGAGGACGACGAGCTGGTGGAAATCACACCCCAATCCATCCGCCTGCGCAAGCGGCATCTAAAGGAGCACGAGCGCAAGCGCGCGGCACGGCTGGAAAACGTGGCATGACAGCAGTGCTCACTGGCCGTTGCGCGGGATGCGCAGGCCGGCCTCCAGCTTCTGCATCGCCGCCAGCAGTTGCCCGGTGCGGTGGGCTACCCGCGATTCCAGCTCTTCGTTGATCTTTTTGAGCTCCGCCGTGCGCTCGGCGACCCGTTGTTCCAGCTCGTCTCGTGCCTGCTGCAAGGCCTGCTCGAATGCTTGCCGGCGGGCGATCTCGGCTTCCAAGTGATGCTGGATGGCGCGCAGCCGACGGTTCATGTGCAGGGTGTAGACGTAGGCCGCGGCGAGGGCGATCACCACGAGGGCGAGGGCGGCCAGCCAGCCCCAATAGCGGCGGGCGAGCTGGGCGTAGTCGGGACGACCATAGCGTCCATAGGGACCCACGCCCAGTTCCATCATCAGCTGGTGCACGTTGTGGTAGTCGAGCGGCACCGTCCATTCGTAATAACCGCCGGCCTGGGCGGCGGGATGGTTGGGCGGCATTTTCAGCAGCGCAATCGCGACCAGCTGAGCCAGGTCGTCTGGGGTGTGGCGCAGCACTGCGAACGCCCAATCCGGATAGAGTTCCGTGCTCAGTGCATAGGGAAAATTCTCCACATGCCGCGCGTTGAGGACATGAAAATCCCGCAGCTTGATTTTTCCCTCCAGCGCCAGACTCTCCAGCAGACCGGTACGCACTGTGCCGGCGTCCACCTGGCCGTCGCGCACTGCAAATACGATCTGGTCTTGTGGAAAACCAGAGTAGTGCAGGGCGCGCAGATCCCGTGTCGGCTCGATGCCCTGTCGCTTGAGTTCGCGCCAGGCTAGCCACCAACCACCGAAGGCATTGGGATGCACGGCCATGAAGCGTTTGCCGCGGAGATCCGTCAAGGTGCGAATGTCCCGCCGGTCGGCGCGGGTGAAGATCACCGCGCCGAAACGACTCAGCCCACCTGTTGGCGCGTGACTCTTGAGGGTGGCGATGCGGGTGATGCCGTAGAGGAATTCCAGCTCCGCGTAGGATCCTGGGTTGGTGAGCACGAATTCCACGTCGCGGTATTCCACCGCGGGACCGATGTCGTCGTTGGTCAAGGGGACGATGACGAAATTGTGACCCGGGATCTCGGCGGACAGGTAATGCGCCGTGGGGGTCCACGCCCGCAGGGCGTCCTCCTTGCCACGGTGGGCCAGGACGCCGACGCGCACCAAGCGGTCCGCCGCCTGGGTGTCGTCGGCGAACGGCAGCATGCCAGACAGAACCAAGAGCATGGCGGCAAGCAGGCGGCGGGCGGAAGCCATGGCGGGGTGGAAGAAGCTCGGGCGCTTGAGTCTAGCACAGGGCGTGTGGCGGTTCCTTTCCTTTGCAGATTGCGCATCGAGGCAAGAAAGACCCACGAAAACGGCCATGCCAATCCTTTGGTTTCCGTCTGTCGAGGACCGGCGCCGGAGCCGTCGTTCCTTGCGGGCGAAGCGAGCGCCGGAATCCAGAACCGCCATACGCCCCGGCACCGTAGGCCCGGATACCCCCTTGCACGGAAACGAGGGTCTAAATCGGGTAGCGGCACGATTGCCGTGCTTGTCACCTGCTTTCGCAAGGCTCAATAATCGGAGCATGGTTTCCACTGCCCGTACACTCGCGCCCGGCGCGTCCCTCCCCACGCGGCAAGCGTGGCTTGCCGCCCATGCCGCGAGTTACGACGCGCCCGCGCGCGAAGCGCTCGGCGTGGCCTTCGATCTGGCCAAAAAGGCCTATGGGGAGCGGCGTACGCCCCAGGGTGAACGCCTATTCCTGCATGCCTTGGCGGTGGCGGGCGTGATCGCCGATTCTCAACTGGATCACCAGGCGGTGGCCGCGGCGCTTCTCGCTCACGTCCTCGACGGCGAGCTGCTCGCGCCGGAAACACTGGCGGCCAAGCTGGGGGAGGATGTTTTACGCCTGGTGCAGGGCGTGGGGCGCATGGATCAGGTGCACCGGGGCGTGTCGAGCCTCGAGACCCGCCGCGGCGAGCCCGTGAATCAGGCCGAGTCGCTGCGCAAGATGCTGCTGGCCATGGCCGAAGACATCCGCGTGGTGTTGATTATTCTGGCCGAGCAGGTGCAATTGCTGCGCGAGCTGGTGAAAAGCGAACATCCCGCGCGCGTCCAAGTGGCACGGGAAGCCCAGGAAATCTTCGCGCCGCTCGCCAACCGGTTGGGTATCTGGCAGCTCAAATGGGAGCTGGAGGATCTCGCCCTGCGCATTTTGGAACCCGAGGTCTACAAGCGCATGGCACGCCTGTTGGACGAGCGGCGGCTGGACCGCGAGCAATACATCGCCTGCGTCATCGAGATCCTGCGCGGCGAGCTTGCCAAAGCGGGGATCCAGGCCGAAGTCACCGGACGGCCCAAGCACATCTACAGCATCTGGCGCAAGATGAAGCTCAAGCACCTGGATTTCGAGCAGGTGTACGACGTGCGCGCGGTGCGTGTCCTGGTCAACGACGTGAAAGACTGCTACACGGTGCTGGGCATCGTGCATGGCTTGTGGCAACCCATCCCGGGAGAATTCGACGACTACATCGCCCATCCCAAGGCCAACGACTACCGCTCGCTGCACACTGCCGTGATCGGGCCCGAAGGCAAGGCGCTGGAAGTGCAAATCCGCACCCATGAAATGCATCGCCACGCCGAATTCGGCGTGGCCGCGCACTGGCGCTACAAGGAAGGGGTGAAGGCGAGCCAGGGCTTCGACGAGAAAATCGCCTGGCTGCGCCAGCTTTTGGCGTGGCGGGATGAGGTCGCCGCCAGTGGCGGCGATGCCGGTGAATGGGTGCAGCAGTTCAAGACCGAGCTGTTCCGCGACCGTGTCTATGTGCTCACCCCCCAAGGCAAGGTGATCGATCTGCCGCAGGGCGCGACGCCCCTTGACTTCGCCTATGCCGTGCACACGGATCTGGGCCATCGCTGCCGCGGCGCCAAGGTGGATGGGCACATCGTGCCGCTCAACTACAAGCTCCGAAACGCCCAGTGGGTTGAGATCCTCACCGCCAAACAGGGCGGGCCCTCGCGCGACTGGCTGTCTGGCGATTATCTCGTCACATCGCGCGCCCGGGCCAAGGTGCGTCAGTGGTTCCATGCCCAGCAGCACGATGCGCACCTGGCCCAGGGTCGGGAGCTGTTGGACAAGGAGCTCATCCGGCTCGGCGTGAGCGGCCTGAACCAGGAGAAGCTTGCCCAGGCATTCGGCCAACCACGGCTGGAAGACTTTCTCGTCGCCCTGGGCCGGGGGGAGTACCGGCAGCTGCAGTTGGAGCAGGCGATCCGCAACCTGGCGCCCGCACCGGCACGGGAGGTCATGCCTGCGCCGCCGCGCCGCGGGCCTTCCCGTGCGGCCAGAAGCGATGTGTTGATCGAAGGGGTGGGCAGTCTGCCCGTCGCCTATGGCAAGTGCTGCCGGCCGGTGCCACCGGATCCCATCGTTGCCTATCTCACCCGCGCCCGGGGCGCGGTGGTACACCGCCAGGATTGCCCCAACGTGCAAGGGCTAGCGGGCGAACGCAGCGCGCGCCTGCTGGCGGCGAGCTGGGCGGCTGGCGCTGACAGCCTGCATGCGGTGGATCTACTGGTGCGGGGTGATGACCGGCCAGGCCTGCTGCGCGATCTGCTGGCGGCGCTCGCCGCTGAAAAAATGAACCCGCTCGCCGTCAACGCGGTCACGGGTGGTGGGCTCACCGACCTGCGCCTCACCATCGAGGTGCGCGATCTGGAACAGCTCGAGCGCCTTCTTGCGGCGCTCACGGCCGTGCGCGGCGTGCGCCTGGCGCGGCGCACGGCGCAGGGTGTACCCACTTGAGGCCGGTTCGAGGCCATGGTGGCTGGACGAATACAGGCGTTTGTTTCGGCGAGCCGGCTCCGTTATAATTCGCCCTCCCCAGGCGCGTAGCTCAGCTGGTTAGAGCATCACCTTGACATGGTGGGGGTCGTTGGTTCGAGTCCAATCGCGCCTACCAGTTACCCCGCGAGAGTCAGGCCCTGCCTGGCTCTTGTTGTTTGCAAAGCCGCAATCAGAGTCGTCCAATGCCCACAATCCATTTGCCCGATGGGTCCCAGCGCAGGTTCGATCATCCCGTGACGGTGGCCGAGGTGGCGACCGCCATCGGGCCTGGCCTGGCGCGGGCGGCGCTGGCCGGACGGGTGAACGGCAAGCTGGTGGATACCTCCTATCGCATCGAGGACGATGCCGAGGTGGCTATCATCACCGACAAGGACCCGGAAGGGTTGGAGGTGATCCGTCATTCCACCGCCCATCTGCTTGCCCAGGCGGTCAAGCAGCTCTTTCCAGAGGCTCAGGTCACCATTGGTCCGGTCGTGGAGGATGGTTTTTACTACGATTTCGCCTACAAACGGCCCTTCACACCCGAAGACCTGGCAGCGATTGAAAAGCGCATGCAGGAGCTGGCGCGCCAGGATCTGCCGGTCTATCGCATCGTCATGCCGCGCTCCGATGCCATCCAGTACTTCAAGGACCTTGGCGAGCACTACAAGGCCCAGATCATCGAGTCCATTCCAGAAGGGGAGGAGATCTCCCTCTACCGCCAGGGCGACTTCACCGATCTGTGCCGCGGCCCCCACGTTCCCTCCACCGGCAAGCTCAAGGTGTTCAAGCTGATGAAGCTGGCTGGTGCCTACTGGCGCGGCGATTCCCGCAACGAGATGCTGCAGCGCGTGTACGGCACCGCATGGGCGCGCAAGGAGGATCTCGACGCCTATCTAAACCGCCTGGAGGAAGCGGAAAAACGCGATCACCGCAAGCTGGGCAAGCAGCTGGATCTGTTCCATCTGCAGGACGAGGCGCCGGGCATGGTGTTCTGGCATCCCAAGGGCTGGATCATCTGGCAGGAAATCGAGCAGTACGTGCGCGCCCAGTTGCGTGCCCATGGTTACCTGGAGGTGCGCACGCCGCAGGTCATGGATCGGGTGCTGTGGGAGAAATCCGGTCACTGGGAGAACTACCGCGACCACATGTTCACCACGCACTCGGAAAACCGCGACTACGCGGTCAAGCCCATGAACTGCCCAGGGCACATCCAGATCTTCAACCAGGGCATCAAGAGCTACCGCGACCTGCCGCTGCGGCTGGCGGAGTTTGGTGCCTGCCATCGCAACGAGCCTTCTGGCGCGCTCCACGGCATCATGCGGGTGCGCGCTTTCGTGCAGGACGACGCTCACATTTTCTGCACCGAAGAGCAGATCCAGGACGAGGTCTCGGCCTTCATCGACCTGTTGCTCAAGGTGTACCGGGACTTTGGCTTCGGCGAAGTGTCCGTCAAGCTTTCCACGCGGCCGGAAAAGCGTGTCGGCTCCGACGAGACCTGGGATAAGGCCGAAGCAGCGCTGGAAGCGGCGCTCAAGGCCAAGGGGCTGGCCTTCCAGCTGCAGCCGGGAGAGGGCGCGTTTTACGGGCCGAAAATCGAGTTTGCCCTCAAGGATTGCTTAGGGCGTGTCTGGCAGTGCGGCACCATCCAGCTGGATTTTGCTCTGCCGGAGCGCCTGGGGGCGCACTACGTCGCCGAGGACAATAGCCGTCGGGTGCCGGTCATGCTGCACCGAGCGATCCTGGGCTCGCTTGAGCGTTTCATCGGTATCCTCATCGAACACCATGCCGGCGCCATGCCGGTATGGCTTGCCCCGGTGCAGGTGGTGGTGATGAGCATCACCGATGCCCAGACGGGCTACGTTGAGCGGGTGGCCGAAGAAATGCGCGCTGCGGGACTGCGCGTCGAAACGGACTTGAGAAACGAGAAAATAAGCTATAAAATTCGAGAACATAGTTTGCAAAAACTGCCCTACCAGGTCATTTGCGGTGACAAGGAAGTGCAGGCAAACCAGGTGGCCGTACGCACTCGCAAGGGCGAGGACCTGGGTCAGATGACGGTACCGGCGTTCATCGAACGCGTGCGCCGGGAGATCGCGGCCAAGGGGTGACGGCTGGATTTGGCGAGGAGCCCGCTGAAGGCCTCAGCGGGCTCCTCGCTTTAACTTGATTGGAGGTTTCTGCTATCGCTCAGGAAAAAGAGGCGCGTGTCAACGAGGAGATCACTGCGCCACAGATTCGTCTCATCGGCATGGACGGCGAGCAGTTGGGCATCGTCAGCCGCGAACAGGCGCTGGCACTCGCCGAGGAGAACGACATCGATCTCGTGGAGATCGCGCCGACCGCCCAGCCGCCGGTATGCAGGTTGATGGACTACGGCAAGTTCAAGTACCGCGAAAGCAAAAAGCGGCATGAGGCGAAGCTCAAGCAGAAGCAGATCCAGGTCAAGGAAGTCAAGTTTCGTCCGGGCACGGACGAGGGAGATTATCAGGTCAAACTGCGCAACCTGATACGTTTCCTGCAGGAAGGCGACAAGACCAAAATCACACTGCGTTTCCGGGGCCGGGAAGTGACCCATCAGGAGCTGGGCTTGCGGCTCCTGAAGCGGGTCGAGGCCGACCTGGCCGAATATGGCCAGGTGGAGCAATACCCGAAGCTGGAAGGTCGGCAGATGGTGATGGTGGTGGCGCCCCTGAAAAAGCACAAGCCGGAAAAGGGTGGCAAGAAGGAAGCGGCTCCGAAAGAAGCCTGACTTCGGCCCGTGGCTTGTTTCGATGAATCGGCCCCCCGCGCCAGCGGGCGTGGTCAGGGAAGACGGGAGATCCCGCTTCCGCCAATGCGGAGTATCGAGAAATGCCCAAGATGAAGACCAAAAGCGGTGCGGCCAAGCGCTTCAAGGCGCTGGGTAGTGGTGCAGTCAAGCGGACGCATGCCAATTTGCGTCACATCCTCACCAAGAAGACCACCAAGCGCAAGCGCAACCTGCGCGGCATGACGCTGGTGGATGCAAGCGATGCGCGTCGCATCCGTGCCATGATGCCCTACGTGTAAAGGAGACCGCCTATGCCTCGCGTCAAACGTGGTGTGACCGCCCGTGCGCGTCACAAAAAGGTGCTGGAGCAGGCCAAGGGCTACCGCGGCCGTCGCAAGAACGTCTATCGCATCGCCAAACAGGCCGTGATGAAGGCTGGTCAGTATGCCTATCGTGATCGGCGCCAGCGCAAGCGCCAGTTTCGCGCGCTGTGGATTGCGCGCATCAATGCCGGTGCCCGCGAATTCGGTCTGACCTATAGCCGTTTCATGAACGGCCTGAAGAAAGCCGCCATCGAGATCGACCGCAAGGTGTTGGCGGATCTTGCGGTGTTCGACAAACCCGCATTCGGTCAGTTGGCCGAGCGGGCCAAGGCCAGCCTCGCGGCGTAAAGCGCCGATTGATCCGCCTCCGGGCCTGCCGCCGGGCGCAGCCGGCGCCACCGCCAGCCCGGGCGAGAGCGAAAGGGAGGCGATCATGCCTCCTTTTCTGTTTCCGGGGAAGCTATGTCCATCGAAAACCTGGACGCCATCGTCGAGGACGCCCTCGATACCCTTGCACGCGTCGATTCGGCTGCCGAACTGGAGCAGGTGAAGGCGCGCTGGCTGGGCAAGACGGGCCAGCTCACCGAGCTAATGAAGATGCTGGGCCGGCTTGCCCCGGAGGAACGGCCCCGTGCCGGGGCGTTGATCAATGCCGCCAAGGCGCGCATTGAGGAGGCGCTCAAGGGGCGGCGCGAGGCGATCCGCGAGCAGGCGCTCAGGTCACAGCTCGCGCAAGAGGCCCTCGATGTGACCCTGCCTGGGCGGGGTCGCGGCGTGGGCGGGCTTCATCCCGTGACGAGAGTGATGGCACGCATCGAGGCGCTGTTTCGCTCCATTGGTTTCGAGGTGGCGGACGGGCCCGAGATTGAGACGGACTTTTACAACTTCACCGCGCTCAACATCCCGGAGAACCATCCGGCGCGTGCCATGCACGACACCTTCTACGTGGATGATGAGCACGTGCTGCGCACCCATACCTCGCCCGTGCAGATCCACTACATGCTAAGCCATCGGCCACCGATCAAGATCGTCGCCCCGGGCCGGGTGTACCGCGTGGATTCGGATGCCACCCATTCCCCCATGTTCCATCAGGTAGAAGGGCTGTGGGTGGACGAGCACGTGAGTTTTGCCGACCTTAAAGGCGTGGTCCAGGATTTCCTGCAGCGTTTCTTCGAGCGCGACGATCTCAAGGTGCGTTTCCGCCCCTCTTTCTTTCCCTTCACCGAGCCTTCGGCCGAAATCGACATGAGCTGGAATGGCGGCTGGCTGGAGATCGGCGGCTGCGGCATGGTGCATCCCAACGTGCTCCGGCATGGGGACATCGACAGCGAGCGCTACCAGGGGTTTGCCTTCGGGCTGGGCGTGGAGCGCCTGGCCATGCTGCGCTACGGGGTGAGCGACCTGCGCCTGTTCTTCGAAAACGACCTGCGCTTCCTCAAGCAATTCACCTGACATGAAATTTTCCGAGAACTGGCTGCGCCGCTTCGTCAATGCCCCGCTTTCCAGCGATGAGCTCGCCCATGTGTTGACCATGGCGGGCCTGGAGGTGGAGGCGCTAGAAGCGGCCGCGCCACCCTTCACCGGCGTGGTGGTGGCAGAAGTGAAATCGGTGGACAGCCACCCTAACGCCGATCGGCTGAAGCTGTGCCAGGTGGACGTGGGTGAGGAAGCCCCTCTTCAAATCGTGTGTGGGGCGCCCAACGTGGCAGCGGGCATGCGCGTGCCCTGCGCCCGGGTGGGGGCCACGCTTCCAGGCATGACCATCCGGGAGGCCAAAATACGTGGCGTGGCATCCTGCGGCATGCTGTGCTCCGCGCGGGATCTGGGGCTTGCGGAGGAAAGCGAGGGTCTGTTGGTGCTGCCGGCGGACGCGCCGGTGGGGGCCGATCTGCGCGCCTACCTGGAGCTTGACGACCGGATCTTTACCCTCAAGCTCACCCCCAACCGGGCAGATTGTCTGAGTGTGGTGGGCGTGGCGCGCGAGGTGGCCGCCATGACTGCAAGTCCGCTTGACCTGCCGCAGCCGGCACCCGTGCCGGCGCGCATCACGGACGCGCTGACCATCACGGTGGCGGCGCCTGAGGCCTGTCCCCTCTACTGCGGGCGCGTGATCCGGGGTGTGAATCCGGCCGCACGCACTCCGCAATGGATGGTGCGACGGCTCGCGCGCAGCGGCCTGCGTGCCATCCACCCCCTGGTGGACATCACCAACTACGTGCTGCTGGAACGCGGCCAACCCATGCATGCCTTTGATTGCCGCAAACTCTCGGGCGGCCTCACGGTGCGGCTGGCGGCTGCTGGCGAGCGCCTCGTACTGCTCAATGGCCAAGACGTGAGCCTGGCGCCGGACATGCTGGTGATCGCCGACGCGGCGCGGCCGGTGGCCCTGGCTGGCATCATGGGCGGTGCCGAGACCGCGGTGGACGAAACCACCGTGGACGTGTTCCTGGAGGCGGCCTTCTTCGATCCTGCCAGCATCCTGGGACGAGCGCGGCGACTGGGGCTTGCCACCGATTCCGCCTACCGTTTCGAGCGCGGCGTGGACTTTGGCGCAACGGCCGCCTGCCTGGAATACGCCACCCAACTGGTGCTTCAGATCTGCGGTGGGATGCCGGGGCCCGTCACCCAAGTCCAGGGTCGGTTGCGTGCGCGCGTGCCCATCCGTCTGCGTCCGGAGCGGGCGCGCCGCGTGTTGGGGGTCGAAGTGGCGGACGAGGCTATGGGTGCCCTCCTAAAACGGCTCGGGCTTGGGGTGCAGCAAGACGCGCAAGGCTTGTTGGTCACGCCGCCCAGTTACCGCTTCGATCTAGCCATCGAAGAGGACTTGATCGAGGAAATCGTGCGTCTTTATGGCTACGAGAACCTGCCGGCGCGCCGTCCTCATACAGCGGCTGCCATGCTGCCGTTGCCGGAGACCCGGCGCGACGAGCACGCCTTGCGCGAGCATCTGGCCAGGCGCGACTACCACGAAGTGGTGACCTACAGCTTCGTGGACGCCCAGTGGGAGAACGATCTCGGGCGGGGCGCAGCCGTGCCCGTCAAAAATCCCATCGCTGCCCAGATGGGTGTGATGCGCACCACCCTCTGGGGCGGGTTGCTAGATTGTCTACGCTTCAACGTCAATCGCCGGCAGACACGGGTGCGCCTGTTCGAGCTGGGCCGCACCTTCCACGCTGTGGAAGCGGGCTTCGAGCAACCGCAGCGTTTGGGAGGCATTGCCTTCGGTCCCGCCGATCCCGAGCAGTGGGGCGTGGTGAGCCGGCCTGTGGATTTCTTCGACGTCAAGGGGGACGTGGAAAGCCTTTTCGCCGCTGGCGAGGATCTAGCATTTCGGCGTGCTGAGCACCCGGCCCTCCATCCGGGCCGGTGCGCCGAGATTTTCCATCGGGGCCGCCCCATCGGCTGGGTGGGCAGCCTGCATCCCCGCTGGGTGCAGAAATACGAATTGCCGGCCGCGCCGGTCCTGTTCGAGCTACTGCTTGCGCCGCTCATGACGGTGCCCTTGCCCCACTACCTCGAGGTGTCGAAGTTTCCGCCCGTCAGACGCGATCTCGCGGTGATCGTCGATGAAACCGTGGAGGCCGGCGCGCTGCTGGCGGCCTGTCGCCAGGCAGCGCCCAAGCAGGTGACGGAGATCGCGATTTTCGATCTCTACCAGGGCAAAGGCATTGATTCTGGAAAGAAAAGTCTTGCGTTCAGGGTTTTAATGCAGGATACTCGGAAGACCTTGACCGACCCAGAAGTGGACGCGGTCATCGCCCGTCTGACCCAGGTCCTGGCCGACCGATTCGGGGCCAGACTGCGGCAGTAGGCGCGCATCGCGAGGGAGCCGTATGACGCTAACAAAAGCCGAACTAGCCGACATGATTTTCGAAAAGGTGGGGCTCAACAAGCGCGAGGCCAAGGACATGGTGGAATCCTTCTTCGAGGAGGTCCGCCTGGCCCTGGAGTCTGGTGAAAGCGTCAAACTCTCGGGTTTCGGCAATTTCCAACTGCGCGACAAACCCCAACGCCCCGGACGCAATCCCAAGACCGGTGCCGAGATTCCCATCACCGCCCGGCGTGTGGTGACATTCCACGCCAGCCAAAAGCTCAAGTCGCTGGTGGAGCAGTCCTATGCCCGCCAGCAACGCCAGCAGGGCCAGGCGGTTCCGCAGGGGCAGGGTGAGCCCGAGCCCCAGGCGGCAGCAGAATAGCCCGCATCCGCGCTGACGCGCGTGCCGTCATCCCTGTTTTCGCCCGCACATGCAGAACACCAAGACCGACGCTCTGCCGCCGATTCCTGCCAAGCGCTACTTCACCATCGGTGAGGTGAGCGAGCTGTGCGGTGTCAAGCCCCATGTGCTGCGTTACTGGGAACAGGAATTCACGCAGCTCAAGCCGGTCAAGCGGCGTGGCAACCGGCGCTACTACCAGCATCACGAAGTGCTGCTGATCCGGCGCATCCGCGAGCTGCTCTACGAACAGGGCTTCACCATCAGCGGCGCGCGCAATCGACTGGAGTCCGGCCTGGCGCAAGAGGCGGACGCCGACAAGCGTGGCGCCGCGCCGAGCGTGGATGTGGCGGTGATCCGACGCGAGATCCAGGAAGTGATCGAGCTTTTGCGCTGCTGACGTCCCGTGTTGGCTCGCTACCAAGCTTTCCGTTATAATGCGGGCCTTCGGGGCGTAGCGCAGCCTGGTAGCGTACCTGCATGGGGTGCAGGTGGTCGGAGGTTCAAATCCTCTCGCCCCGACCAGACTTTCCAATTGCGGGCCTATCCGGGGTCCATCCGTCTGGGGCCGGGTTTCCATTTCGAGCATGCGCATCCTGCTAAGCAATGACGACGGATATTTCGCCCCAGGTCTTGCCGCTCTCGCCGAGGCATTGTCGGCGCTAGCCGAAGTCACCGTGGTGGCGCCAGAGCGCGATCGAAGCGGTGCCAGCAATTCCCTCACGCTCGACCGTCCCTTAAGCCTGCGCCAGTCGCACAACGGTTTTTACTACGTGAACGGCACGCCCACGGACTGCGTGCATCTGGCCGTCACCGGCATGCTCGCGCAACAGCCCGACATGGTGATCTCCGGCATCAATCATGGCGCCAACATGGGGGACGACACCATCTACTCGGGCACGGTGGCTGCTGCTACCGAGGGGTTTTTGCTGGGCATCCCAGCCATGGCGGTGTCGCTCGCCAGCGTAAGCCAGGGTAATTATCCAGCTGCGGCGCGAATTGCCCTTGAATTGGTGCGGCGCCTGCAAGCACGCCCGCTGCCACCTCCTTTTCTGCTCAACGTGAACGTGCCGGATGTGCCCTTCGAGGCCATCAAAGGCTTGCAGGTCACGCGCCTGGGCAAGCGACACAAGGCGGAGCCGGTGGTGAAGAGCCAGAGTCCGCGCGGCGAGACCGTGTACTGGGTGGGTGCCGCCGGCAGCGCCCAAGATGCCGGCCCCGGTACCGACTTCCACGCGGTGGCCAATGGCTATGTCTCGGTGACGCCGCTGCAGATGGATCTCACCCATTTCGCCCAATTGGATGCCGTGCGTAGCTGGCTCGGCGGCTGATTCTGCGATCCCATGGATCCCAAGCTCTCGGGTATCGGCATGACCTCCCAGCGCACCCGCGCGCGCATGGTGGAGCGTCTGCGTGCGCAGGGCATCGCCGACGAGGTGGTGCTGGCGGCGATGGGAACCGTGCCGCGCCACATTTTCGTGGAAGAAGCGCTCGCCAGCCGAGCCTACGAGGACGTGGCTTTGCCTATCGGCTTCGGTCAGACGATTTCCCAGCCTTATACCGTGGCGCGCATGACGGAACTGGCACGCAACGGCCGGGAACTGGCGCGGGTGCTGGAGATCGGAACTGGGTGTGGCTATCAGGCGGCGATTCTCGCCAGGCTGGCGAAGGAAGTCGTGACCATCGAGCGGATCGCGCCTCTGATCGCGCGTGCACGCAAGAACCTGCGCGAATTACGCCTGTACAACGTGAAGGTGAAATACGGCGACGGTAGTCTAGGCCTAGCGGAACTCGCTCCCTTCGATGCCATCGTGATAACGGCCGCCGCAACACACATGCCCCAGCACCTGCTGCTGCAACTTGCCGTGGGAGGACGTTTGGTGCTGCCCCTGGGCACGGACAGCCAGCGCCTCACAGTGGTGGAACGCACGCCCCAAGGTTTCCAGCAGTCGGACCTGGAGGACGTCAAGTTCGTGCCGCTGCTGCCGGGGGTGGCATGAGGGGGGCAAAAGTTCCATGACCTTGAAAACGCTTGCCACCTTGTCGCTTACGGCTCTACTGGTCGCGGGCTGTGGCACGACGCCGCACCGGGCGCCCGTGATCGACCGCCTGCCAGCGGAGAGCGCACGCTCCCCCCAGAACACAGCCAAACCTGCGACCAAGGTCGCACCCCGCGAACCGGACTGGCGGCCCGCCACCTACACCGTTAAGAAGGGCGACACCCTCTACAGTCTCGCCCTGGAATTCGGTCTCGACTACCGGGAACTGGCGGAATGGAACGGCATCGGCGAGCCTTATCTCATCCGCGTCGGGCAGGTATTGCGCCTGACACCGCCTGGGGGCGAAGGGGTGCAGCCGCTCAAAGCACCGGCGGTTGCCGAGGCCAAACCGCTGCCGGCGGCGGAGGCCGTGCTCAAGACCGAACCCAAGGCCATCCGCGAACCCTACTCCGAACAGGCGCTGGCGCGGCTGGAGAAATCGGCGCCGCCCAAGCCTGAAAGCGCCTCGACGGCCAATGCTTTAGGGCGCAGCCCGCCGGAAAAACCCGCGGCCGATAAACCCTTGGCAGCCGAGAACCAGGCACCGGAAGAGGACGATCCGGACCGGGTGGAGTGGGTTTGGCCGGCGACTGGCAAGCTGCTCGCCAGCTTCGGTGAAGGCGGCAGCAAGGGCGTGGACATCGCCGGCAACCTGGGCCAGCCGGTGTTGGCCGCCGCTGCGGGCAAGGTGGTGCACACCGGGACCACCTTGCGCGGCTACGGCAAACTCATCATCATTAAGCACAACAAGAGCTATTTCAGCGTCTACGCCCACAACAGCCAGATCCTGGTGAAAGAAGGCCAAAACGTGGTGCGTGGTCAGAAAATCGCCGAGATGGGGGACAGCGATGCGGATCGCGTCAAACTGCACTTCGAAATCCGCCGCCTGGGCAAGCCCGTGGACCCCCTGAAATACCTTCCCAACGACAAGACGTCTTGAGCGCCAAGCTTCCTATGCCTGACGACACACAGGAAAACGACCCGCTGGAAGGCGGGCTGGAGGGCCCCGAAGAGGCGGCCGAGAATCGCGTCGAGGCGCCTCAAGACAGCGAGGCTTTTCTTTCTGACCCCAATGCCGACGTCACCCAGCTCTATCTCAACGAGATCGGCCACAATGCCCTGCTCACCGCCCAGGAGGAGCTGGAACTGACGCGGCGCGTGGCCCAGGGCGATTTCGCCGCGCGCCAGCGTATGATCGAGTGCAATTTGCGCCTGGTGGTGAACATTGCCAAGCACTATGTGAACCGTGGCCTGCCGTTGTTGGATCTGATCGAAGAAGGCAATCTGGGGCTGATCCACGCCCTGGAAAAATTCGACCCGGAACGGGGCTTCCGTTTTTCCACCTACGCCACGTGGTGGATCCGCCAGAACATCGAGCGCGCGATCATGAACCAGTCGCGCACCATTCGTCTGCCGGTGCACATCATCAAGGAACTCAACACCTATCTGCGCGCCCAGCGGCACTTGGAGGCGCATGGCAAGCCCGATCCGACGCCCGAGGACGTGGCCCATCTCCTGGGCCGGGACGTGGAGGAGGTGCGCTATATCTTGAGTCTCAACGAGCGCATGGCCTCCCTCGATGCGCCGCTGGACATCGATCCCAATCTGTCCATTGGCGAGGCCATTCCCGACGAGCAGGGCGTCCTGCCGGAAACCTGGTTGCAGCGGGTCGAGGTGGAACAGCACGTGCATGAGTGGCTCAGCCAGCTCACCGACAAGCAGCGCAGCGTGATCGAGCGCAGGTTCGGCCTCAATGGCCACGAGATTAGCACGCTGGAGGAGGTGGCCGAGGCGCACGGCATCACCCGCGAGCGGGTGCGCCAGATCCAGATGGAAGCCCTGCAGTCCTTACGCAAGATCCTGCGCCGTGCTGGTGTGTCCAAGGACGCGCTCTTCTGATGCTTAACTGGGATGCCATCGACACCGTCCTGCTGGACATGGACGGCACCCTCCTAGATCTGCACTACGACAATCATTTCTGGCTCGAGCACGTGCCCCGGCGCTATGCCGAGAAGCACGGGATACCGGCCGAGGAGGCGCGCGCGCAACTACGTGCACGCTATGATCGGCTAGCGGGTAGCATGCAGTGGTATTGCGTGGACTACTGGAGCCGGGAGCTGGAACTGGACATCGCCCGTCTCAAGCGCGAGGTGGCGCATCTGATCGCGGTGCATTCCGATGTGGTGCCCTTCCTCGAAGCGGTGCGAGCTCTGGGCAAGCGGGTGGTGCTGGTGACCAATGCTCACCAGGTCAGCCTCGCCCTGAAGATGGAGCAGACGGGGCTTGCGCGCTTTTTCGATCGGCTGGTGTGCGCCCACGAGTTCGGCGTGCCCAAGGAAGAGGCGAGCTTCTGGACCTACCTGGCAAAGCAAGAGCCGTTTGCCCCGGACCGCACCCTGCTCATCGACGACAGCCTGCCCGTGCTGCGCTCGGCGCGGGCCCATGGCATCCGGCACCTGCTGGCGGTGGCGCAGCCAGACACGCGTGCACCGCGCAAGCAGGTGGAAGAATTCCCAGTTCTCACCCGCTTCGCCGACGTCACGCCGTTTACGCCGACCTGAGGGAAGTCGTGGCGCGGCAAGCGGCTTTGGTCATAACATCACGGCCGCGGCGACCCGTCGGCCCTCGGCGAGCAGGATGTTGTAGGTGCGGGCGGCCGCCTGGCTATCCATCACTTCCAGACCGATGCCCTGGCGCGGCAGGGTTTGGGCGAGCCCGGGTGGGGGGAAGCACAGCCGCGCCCCGGTTCCGAGCAGTACGATATCCACGGCGAGCGTGGCCAGAAACGCCAAGTCTGCTTCCGTCAGCTCCGCGCTGGTGCGCGGTGTCCAGTCGGTGATCAGACGGTCCGGCAACACGATCAGGCTGCGCTCAAAGCGCTCGCCATTCACCAGCACATAGCCCGCCCCATAGCCCGTGAAGGCGTTCTGGCCGGCAAATTGGGCGAGATGGAGTTTCATGACGGTAGCGCCTCTTGGTGTTCCCTCGAGTGTCGTTGCGGGGCGGGGTAGGGTTCGGTAAGATTATAACTTTTTTGGCTTTTTGGCCATTTTGGGCATCATGGACGCGTTTCCCCGTATTCAGCGCCTGCCGCCCTACGTGTTCAACATCACGGGCGAGTTGAAGGCCGCCGCACGCAAGCGCGGTGAGGACATCATCGACTTTGGCATGGGCAATCCCGATCAGCCCACGCCGCGCCACATCGTGGACAAGCTCATTGAGAGCGCTCAGCGCGGCGATACGCATCGTTACTCCGTGTCCAAGGGTATTCCCAGGCTGCGCCGGGCCATCAGTCACTGGTATGAGACCCGTTACGGCGTGGACATCCATCCGGACACGGAAGCCATCGTCACCATCGGCTCCAAGGAGGGCATCGCTCACCTGTGCCTGGCGACCTTAGACCGCGGCGACATCGTGATGGTGCCCAACCCAAGCTATCCCATTCACATCTACGGACCGGTGATCGCTGGGGCCGACATTCAATTCATTCCGATGCGGCCTGGACTCGACTTTTTCGAGGAGCTGGAGAAGGGGATCAAGACCTCCTATCCCAAGCCGAAGATGCTCATCCTCAACTTCCCGAGCAATCCCACCACGCAGTGTGTGGAGCTGCCTTTCTTCGAAAAGGTGGTGGCGATGTGCCGCGAACAGGGCATCTATGTGGTGCATGACATTGCCTATGCCGACATCGTCTTCGACGGCTATCGCGCGCCATCCATCATGCAGGTGCGGGGAGCCAAGGACATCGCGGTGGAGTTTTTCACCCTGTCAAAAAGCTACAACATGCCCGGCTGGCGAGTGGGTTTCATGGTGGGCAACAAAGATCTGGTCGCGGCCCTAGCGCGGATCAAGAGCTATCACGACTACGGTACCTTCACGCCCATCCAGGTGGCCAGTATCCTGGCACTGGAAGGCCCCCAGGATTGCGTGCGCGAGATCTGCCAGATGTATCAGCGGCGGCGCGATGCTCTGTGCAAGGGGCTGCATTCCATCGGCTGGCAGGTGGAGGTGCCCAAGGCGACCATGTTCGTCTGGGCGCCGATTCCGGAACCTTACCGTGCCATGGGCTCGCTGGAGTTTTCCAAGAAAGTGCTGGCGGATGCCAAGGTCGCCGTTTCGCCAGGCATCGGTTTTGGGGAATACGGTGATGACCACGTGCGTTTCTCGCTGATCGAAAACGAGGCCCGCACGCGCCAGGCGATCCGTGGGTTGAAAGAAATGTTCAGGAAAGACGGATTGCTCTAAGAACCCGCAGCGGAGGTTGCCACCATCGCGCAATGGTGGCGCCTCTGCCTTTTTGGCAATGGAATTGACTATGAAACCAATCAATGTTGGCCTGCTTGGCCTCGGCACCGTCGGTGGCGGAACCCTCACCGTGCTGCGGCGCAACGCTCGGGAAATCACCCGCCGAGCCGGGCGCGAGATTCGCGTGACCATGGCCGCGGTGCGCAACGTGGAGCGGGCCCGCCAGCAGTACGGCGGGCAAGGATTGGTGATCACCGACGATGGAGGAGCGGTGGTGAACCATCCCGACATCGACATCGTGGTGGAGCTGATCGGTGGTCTGGAACCAGCGCGCACTTTGGTGCTGCAGGCCATCGCCAATGGCAAGCACGTGGTGACTGCCAACAAGGCCTTGATCGCCAAGCATGGCAATGAGATCTTCGCCGCGGCCCAGGACAAGGGGATTATGGTGGCCTTCGAAGCGGCGGTTGGCGGTGGCATCCCCATCATCAAGGCGATCCGCGAAGGACTCACTGCCAACCGCATCGAATGGGTGGCGGGCATCATCAACGGCACCACCAATTTCATCTTGTCCGAAATGCGTGACAAGGGATTGCCCTTCGACCAAGTGCTGGCGGAGGCACAGCGGCTCGGCTATGCGGAAGCGGATCCCACTTTCGATATCGAAGGCATCGATGCCGCGCACAAGCTGACCATCCTCTCCGCCATCGCCTTTGGTATTCCTATGCAATTCGATAAGGCCTACACAGAGGGTATCTCTAAGCTCACCAAGGAAGACATTCGCTACGCCGAGGAGCTGGGCTACCGCATCAAGTTGCTGGGCATTACCAAGCGCACCGACCAGGGCATCGAGCTGCGGGTGCATCCCACTCTGATTCCGGCGCGGCGGCTGATCGCGAACGTGGAAGGGGTGATGAACGCGGTACTGGTCAAGGGAGATGCGGTGGGCGCCACGCTCTACTATGGCCGAGGCGCCGGCGCCGAGCCCACCGCTTCCGCCGTGGTGGCGGATCTGGTGGACGTGACGCGCATGGCGACTGCCGACCCGGAAAACCGCGTGCCACATTTGGCCTTCCAGCCGGATGCCTTGTCCAACGAGCCGATCCTGCCCATGGGCGAGGTGCGTACCTCCTACTACCTGCGCATGCGCGCCTACGACCGTCCGGGCGTGCTCGCCGACATCACGCGCATCCTGGCCGACCTGGGTATCTCCATCGACGCGATGATCCAGAAGGAGCCGCTGGAAGGACAGGAACAAGTGGACATCATCATGCTTACCCATGACACGCTGGAAAAACACGTGCTGGCCGCCATCGAGCGCATCGAGGCGCTGGCCAGCGTGAGCGGTCCAGTGGTGAAATTGCGATTGGAACATCTGGGCTGAGGACGCGCCATGCGCTACGTTTCCACCCGTGGCCATGCCGAGCCACAAAGTTTTTTGCAAATCCTCCTCGGGGGGCTTGCCTCGGATGGCGGGCTTTATGTGCCGGAGCGCTATCCTGCGATCAGCCGTGACGAGCTGGCGAGCTGGCGGGGTTTGAGCTATGCGGAGCTCGCCTTTGCGCTCCTTTCCCGCTTCGCGCCGGATATTCCGCCCCCCGACTTGAAGAATTTGGTGGCGCGGACCTACACCCCTACCGTGTTCTGCCACACGCGTCCGGGCGAAAACGCCGGCGACATCACGCCGGTGCGCGCCCTGGAACCGGGTTTGTACATCCTTGCCCTGTCCAACGGCCCCACCCTCGCCTTCAAGGATATGGCCATGCAGCTACTGGGCCAGCTCTTCGAATATACCCTGGCGCGCACAGGACAGACTCTCAACATCCTGGGCGCGACTTCTGGCGACACCGGCTCGGCGGCGGAATACGCCATGCGGGGCAAGCGCGGCATCCGGGTATTCATGCTCTCTCCACATGGGGCCATGACTCCTTTCCAGCGGGCGCAGATGTATTCGCTTAACGAACCCAACATTCACAACCTGGCCGTACGCGGCTCGTTCGACGCCTGCCAGGACATCGTCAAGGCCGTCTCCAACGATCTTGCGTTCAAGGCCCGCTACCACATCGGAGCGGTCAATTCCATCAACTGGGGACGCATTGCGGCGCAGGTGGTCTATTACTTCAAGGCCTATCTCGCCGTGGTGGAAGAAATCGGCCAGGAAGTCTCTTTCTCCGTGCCCTCTGGGAATTTTGGCAACGTATGCGCAGGCCACATCGCCCGCATGATGGGGCTACCCATCCGTCGGCTGATCGTCGCCACCAACGAAAACGACGTGCTAGACGAGTTCTTCAAGACGGGCCGCTACGCGCCGCGGGCGCAGACGGTGCCCACCTCCAGCCCTTCCATGGACATCTCCAAGGCCTCCAATTTTGAGCGCATGATCTTCGACGCGGTGGACCGGGATGCGGCGCGCATCCGTGAACTGTGGGCGCGTGTGGACCGGGGCGAGGGCATCACTCTTGCGGCCAGCGAGTTCGCGCGGGTTAAGGGGTTCGGCTTCGTGTCCGGACGCAGCACCCATGCCAACCGCATCGCCACCATCCGCAAGGTGTTCGAACGATACGGCCAGATGATCGACCCCCACACGGCCGATGGCGTCAAGGTGGGACTGGAATATCGAGAAGCCGGCGTACCACTCATCTGTCTTGAGACCGCGCTGCCGGCCAAGTTCGAGGACACCATCCGCGAGGCGCTGGGCCGGGCACCCGAGCGGCCCGCAGACCTGGCCGATCTGGAGTCGCGTCCCCAGCGCGTCGAGGTGGTGGAGGCTGACGTGGAGGTGGTGAAGCAATACATCGCCGCTCACGTCTGAAGGCGCGCCCGGCGCTCAGCTTATGCGCAGGGAGAGATCCACGGCGCGGATGTTCTTGGTGAGGCTGCCCACGGAAATGCGATCGACGCCGGTCTCGGCGACGGCGCGCACATTGTCCAGGGTGATGCCGCCTGAGGCCTCCAGCAGCGCCCGACCTGCCGCCATGCGCACCGCCGTGCGCATGTCCTCCAGGGAGAAATCATCCAGCAACACCAAGGTGGCCCCCGCCTGCAGAGCCTGTTTTAGCTCTTCCAGATTCTCCACCTCGATCTGGATGGGCATCCCCGGCGGCGCCAGCCGCTGCGCCGCCGCCAGCACTTCACCGATGCCGCCTGCCGCGGCGATGTGGTTTTCCTTGATCAGAATTCCGTCGAACAGCCCCACGCGCTGATTGACGCCGCCACCCACCCTCACCGCATATTTCTCGGCGATGCGCAGACCCGGTAGGGTTTTGCGTGTATCCATGATCACGGCGCGCGTGCCGCGCACCGCTTCCACATAACGCCGCGTGGTGGTTGCCACTGCGGACAAGGTCTGCAGGAAATTGAGCGCCGGGCGTTCCGCCGAGAGCAGGGCGCGCGCCCTGCCTTCGATCTCGCACAGCAGGCTGCCAGCTCTGACCGTTGCGCCCTCCTGCGCCTGCCAGCGGAAGACGACCGCGTCATCCAGATGGCGGAAACAGGCCTCGAACCAAGGCAGGCCGCACAGGACCGCATCCTCGCGGGTAATCAGGGTGGCCAGCGCGCGCCGCTCGCTGGGAATGAGGGCGGCGGTAAGATCGCCACTGCCTAGATCCTCGGCCAGGGCAGCGCTGACATTGGCCTCGATGGCCCGTGCGAGGTCGGTTTCGGTCATGGCAGCGGATTGTAGCGCCAAAGCGGCATTGAAATCGGCCCCTCGCCCCCTATATTGGGAGAAACCCGAAAAATCCCGAAAGGACAGTCATGCGTTTCGATAAACTCACGACCAAGTTCCAGCAGGCCTTCGCCGATGCCCAGAGCATGGCGGTGGGCAACGACAATCCCTATATCGAGCCTCAGCACTTGCTTTTGGCGCTGCTCAACCAGGAGGACGGCAGTAGCGCCTCCATTCTAGAGCGCGCCGGCGTCAATGTGCAGGCGCTGCGGGCGGGCCTTAAGGCATCCATCAACCGCCTGCCCAAGGTCGAGGGCCATGGAGGCGAGGTCAACATTTCCCGTGACCTCAACAATCTCCTCAACCTCACCGACCGGGAGGCACAGAAACGCGGCGACCAGTACATCGCCTCGGAAATGTTTCTGCTCGCGGCGCTCGAGGACAAAGGTGATACCGGCCGCGCCTTGAAGGATGCGGGTGCCAACCGGGCCGCGATCGAAAAAGCCATTGATGCCATCAGAGGAGGTGAAACCGTGCAGAATCCGGAAGCCGAGGGGACCCGCGAGGCCCTGAAAAAATACACCATTGATCTCACCGAGCGCGCGCGGGAAGGCAAGCTCGATCCGGTCATCGGGCGCGACGACGAGATTCGTCGCACCATCCAGATTCTGCAGCGGCGCACCAAGAACAACCCGGTGCTGATCGGTGAGCCTGGCGTCGGCAAGACGGCCATCGTGGAGGGGCTCGCGCAGCGCATCGTCAATGGCGAGGTGCCGGAGACGCTCAAGAACAAGCGGGTGCTCTCCCTCGACATGGCCGGTCTGCTGGCAGGCGCGAAATATCGCGGTGAATTCGAGGAACGGCTCAAGGCCGTGCTCAAGGAAATCGCCCAGGAGCAAGGGCGCATCATCCTGTTCATCGACGAGATTCACACGCTGGTGGGCGCCGGTAAGGCGGAAGGAGCGATCGACGCTGGCAACATGCTCAAACCCGCGCTCGCCCGCGGCGAGCTGCACTGCATCGGCGCCACTACGCTGGACGAATACCGCAAGTACATCGAGAAGGACCCCGCGCTGGAGCGCCGCTTCCAGAAGGTGCTGGTGGAAGAACCGTCGGTGGAAGACACCATCGCCATCCTGCGCGGCTTGCAGGAGAGATACGAGGTCCATCATGGCGTGGAGATCACCGACCCGGCCATCGTCGCCGCGGCAGAACTGTCCCATCGATACATCACCGACCGCTTCCTGCCGGACAAGGCCATCGACCTCATCGACGAAGCGGCCGCGCGCATCAAGATGGAGATCGACTCCAAGCCGGAGGCGATGGACAAGCTGGAGCGGCGGCTGATCCAGCTCAAGATCGAGCGCGAGGCGGTGCGCAAGGAGAAGGACGAGGCCAGCCAGAAGCGGTTAGCGCTCTTGGAGGAAGAGATCCGCAAGCTGGAGAAGGAATACTCCGACTTGGAGGAAATCTGGAAGGCCGAGAAGGCGATGGTGCAAGGCACTCAGCACATCAAGGAAGAAATAGAGCGCTTGCGCGCCGAGATGGCGGAATTGCAGCGCAAGGGCCAACTCGACAAGGTGGCGGAGATCCAGTACGGTAAGTTGCCGCAGCTGGAGGCGCAGCTCAAGCAGGCCGAAGCTGCCGGAACCGAAAAGCGCAAGTTCAAGCTTTTGCGCACCCAGGTCGGCGCGGAAGAGATCGCCGAGGTGGTCTCGCGCATGACCGGTATCCCGGTGGCGAAGATGCTCCAGGGGGAGCGCGACAAACTACTGCACATGGAAGAGGCCCTGCACGAGCGGGTGGTGGGACAGGACGAGGCGGTGCGCGTGGTATCGGATGCCATCCGGCGTTCCCGGTCGGGCTTGTCGGATCCCAACCGGCCCTATGGCTCCTTCCTTTTCCTCGGACCTACCGGCGTGGGCAAGACCGAACTGTGCAAGGCGCTGGCGGCATTCCTGTTCGATTCCGAGGACCATTTGATCCGCATCGACATGTCCGAGTACATGGAGAAGCACTCCGTGGCGCGGCTGATTGGCGCGCCTCCCGGCTACGTGGGCTATGAGGAGGGTGGCTATCTCACCGAGCAGGTGCGACGCAAGCCATACAGCGTGATCCTGCTGGACGAAGTGGAGAAGGCACATCCGGACGTGTTCAACGTCTTGCTGCAGGTGTTGGACGACGGGCGCCTCACCGATGGTCAGGGCCGCACGGTTGACTTTCGCAACACGGTGATCGTCATGACCTCCAACCTGGGCAGCCAGATGATTCAGCAGATGGCGGGGGACGACTACCAGGTAATCAAGCTAGCGGTGCTGGCGGAAGTGAAAAACTATTTCCGGCCGGAGTTCATCAACCGCATCGATGAGGTGGTAGTGTTCCATCCCTTGGGCGAGGAGCATATCAAGGCCATTGCTCGCATCCAGCTTGGCTACCTGTCGAAGCGGCTGGCGGCTATGGACATGGGGTTGGAAGTCACCGATGCGGCGCTGACGGAAATCGCCAAGGCGGGCTTCGATCCGGTGTACGGGGCGCGACCGCTCAAGCGGGCAATCCAAACCCGGATCGAAAACCCGCTGGCGAAGGAAATCCTGGCGGGACACTTCGGGCCCAAGGATGTCATTCGCGTCGATGTGCGTGGCGGCGAGATCGTGTTCGAGAAGGGAACTCTCGCCCAGGCTGCCTGAGGGCGGGCGCTGACAGTCGCGAAACGCTACGCGGCGATGGTCATTCCCGCGCAAGCGGCGATTGCGCCCCCTGTTGTCCGGACTATCGCCGCTTCTCGATTTCCCGGTCGTAGCAAGCCGCGCGCGCAATGAAAGACCTGCATGGCTTGAGTACCGCCCACCAGCCGGGTGGGGAAGACCTTGTGGGAGGGGCTTTAGCCGCGATCGGCGTCGCTTCCCCGCTCCACTCGCCGAGTGCGAAACGAACCCTCATTCCCACGCATGGGGCAATCCAGGACGCCTCGGCTTAAGCCACCGACGTTTCTGGATTCCGGCTCTCCTTTCGGCTAGCCGGACTGACGGTTGGGACGTCATGCCCACGTAGGCGGATACGGGCGTATTTCATGGCCATTTCTGTGGGTCCGTGCGCCTTCCGGGGCGACGGGAACGTGTCGCCCCCTATCCGACCTTCCATCGCATGACCGCATCGCGGCTTCGGCTGCCGTGTTCTCGCAGTACAATCGCGCCATGCGTCAGGCCAATCATGTGATCGAGATCATCACCCGTGGCAAGGGACTGTACGCGTGCACCGAGCCAGTCCTGCGCTGGGTGCGCGAAACCGGCATTGCCACTGGTCTACTCACCCTCTTCATCCGCCACACTTCGGCCAGTCTGCTCATTCAGGAAAATTACGACCCGGACGTGCAGTCCGATCTCACGCGCTTCTTCGCCCGTTTGGTGCCGGATGGCGATCCCCTGTTCGAGCACGTGATCGAAGGGCCCGACGACATGCCCGCCCACGTGCGTGCGGCGCTTACCCAGACCAGTCTTTCCATTCCCGTGCGGGAGGGTGCGCCGGTGCTGGGTGCCTGGCAGGGTATCTACGTGTTCGAGCACCGCAGTGCGCCCCAGCACCGACAGGTGGTGCTGCACCTGCTAGGAGAATGACCATGGATGCGCGTCTTGCGGGCTGGCTTGCGGATCAACCGGATCGTTATCCCCATGCCTTGGAGCGCGACTACCCGCGCATCCTGGAGCGTATCGTCGAGCTGTGGGGCACGGATGCCTGTGAGGCTTATCTCTCCGAGCTGGCGGTGGCCGACACGGAAACCCGGCAGGGCTTCCCGCCGGAGGTGGCGCGGGAGATTCTGCGCCTGTCCCTGGCCCATCAGCACTGGCGTGCGCGGGAAGAGGCCAATGCCGATCCATGGGCCGACGAGCGGCCCATGGATGAGGCCGAGCGTACCCAATTTTTGGCCGGGCTCGCGCGGCGGGGAGAGCGCTTCGCGCCTGATGCCCTGTTTCGCCGCGTGGAGGCGGGGCAGACGCACGAGGTGTTGTTGTTCCTCCGTGCGGGAATGGACGTGGACGTGCGCCGTGCCGACTCCTGGACGCCCCTCATGGTGGCCTTGTTCAATGGGCGCGAGGAGACGGCGCTGCTGTTGCTTTCCCGCGGCGCCAATGTGCGGGCCCGGGACCGGCACGGCTATGAGCCCCTGCACTGGGCGGCCCTCAATGGCTATGAACGCGCCACGCTGTTCATCCTCGACAAGGGGGCCGATCCCAACGCCATGACCGCCTACGGCTTCACACCGCTCATGCAGGCAGCAAGCCGCGGGCATCACGCCATCGTACAGATGCTGGTTCAGCGGGGCGCACTGCTGAACCAGGCGGGCCACGAGGGTTTTACGCCTTTGCACAAGGCCTGTGCCAACGGTCATCTGGAAGTGGTGCGCTTCCTGCTCGCGCGCGGCGCCGACCGGCGGGCCACCACGCTCGCGGGCGACACGCCGCTAAGCCTCGCCCGCAAGGCGCGGCGCGAGGACATTGTGGCGCTTTTGCAAGAGTGAAGGAGACCCCATGCACGTGACCCTGGTCCATGTCCACGTCAAGCCGGAACATGTGGCGGATTTCATTGCCGCCACCCGGGAGAACCATCTGGCTAGCGTGGCCGAATCCGGCAATCTTCGCTTCGATGTCCTGCAACAGGCGGAGGACCCCACGCGCTTCGTGCTCTACGAAGTGTTCCGCGACGCCGCGGCCGCCGCCGCCCACAAGCAGACAGCCCATTATCTCAAGTGGCGTGACTTGGTGGCGCCCTGGATGGCTGAGCCCCGTCAGGGGGTGGCGCATCATTTGCTCTGTCCGGCGTTCGTGCTGCCATGAAGCTTGCGCCCTTTTCCGTCTCGCGCCTGCCCCGCATCGAGTTCGGGGCCGGCATGTTCGCGAAGGTCCCGGCGCTGGCTGCCCGTTTCGGTCAGCGCGCCCTGATCGTCACCGGCGGCCATTCCCTGGAAGCGGCAGGGCACTGGGAACGCTTTGAAAGCGGCCTGAAACAGGCGGGAATCAGCTGGCAGCGCCTCACCGTCACTGGCGAACCCTCGCCGCAGCTGGTGGACGAGGCGGTGGCGCGTTTCCGCGCGGAGGCGATCGAGGTGGTGCTGGGTATCGGCGGCGGCAGCGTGCTGGACGCGGCCAAGGCCATTGCCGGACTGCTCAAGCCCGGCAATTCCGTGCTCGACCACCTGGAGGGGGTGGGACCCGAACGGCCCTACCTGGGGCCCGCCACGCCCTTCATTGCCGTTCCCACTACCGCTGGAACGGGTTCAGAGGCCACCAAGAACGCAGTGCTCTCGGTGCGCGGCGAGAACGGCTACAAGAAATCTTTTGGCGACGAGAAACTGGTCGCGGAATACGCGGTGGTGGATCCGGACCTGTTGGCGTCTTGCCCGCCGCAGCTGATCGCCGCCAATGGCATGGATGCGCTCACCCAGTTACTGGAGAGTTTCGTCTCCACCAAGGCCAATCCGTTCACCGATGCGCTTGCCTTGAGTGGTCTGACCGCGGCGCGGGATGGACTGCTGCAGTGGTACGAAGGCGGGCCGCGTGCGGCGGAGGGCCGGGCGAAGATGGCCTACGCCGCCCTACTGTCGGGCATCACGCTTGCCCAGGCGGGGCTGGGATCGGTGCATGGGCTGGCCTCTCCCTTGGGCGCTTTCTTCCCCATCCCCCACGGAGTGGTTTGCGGCACCCTGGTGGCCGAGGCCACGCGGGCCAATATCGACATCATGGAGGCGCGCGATCCGGACAACCCCGCCTTGGTGAAATATGCCCAGGCCGGACGGCTGTTTCGCAATAAGACGCATCTGGAGCCGGTGGGCGCGCGGGTGTTCCTGGTGCATAGCCTAGCCGAGCTCACCCGCGCCCTTGACCTGCCGCGCCTGTCCGCCTACGGGGTGACCGAGGCCGACCTGCCCCGCATCGTAGCCCATTGCCGTGGCTCCAGCATGAAGACCAATCCCATCGTGCTGAGCGACGACGAGGTGCGCGAAATCCTCGTCAAGCGTCTGTGATTGGATGGGCCGCCGACGGCGCTGTCGGACTTTCCACGCCGGGCATACGCCGAATGGCCCGAACCGGCGCAGAAATCCGCAGCAAATCAGCCGCATGGACGCATGCTTGGGTTCTGGCACGGCGCTTGCAGATTCTTGCCTCGGATATCCATCGACGAGGAGAGACTCAGCCATGCATCAGGATAGAACCGAATGCCCCGTCGCTGTCAGTGTCGCGGAAGGCGAGGAGGGGGAACGGGTGCGCGTGGATTTCGGTGGCACGGTGCTTCATCTCACGCCCCAGGAAGCCCGCGCGCTGGCATCCCAGCTCATCCAGACCGTGTACCAGGCCGAGGTCAAGGCGAGCCTCAGGCGCAGGGAAGCGCGCGATCTCAGCCCCGCCTCGCGGCGCATCGTGGAAGGGCATTTTCCCGGATTGCGGCCCTCGCCAGCGCGGCAGTAGCGGCCCGGCGGCCGCTGCGGCGAGGGCGGTGGGAGAGTCCTCGATACCAAAGCGGCATTCACTCCAGGCGCAGCCTGTCTCCTCGTTTCGGCGCCCGTGTCAAGGATGAACCGAGATGTCTTGGTTGGCTTCCACCTGGTTGACCTGGGCCCAGACGCGGATGAACGCCGCTTCCAGTTCTTCCGTCGCAGCACGTACCCGTTCCCACTCCCCGTTGCGAGCCGCCAGCTCCACCGCAGCCGCGAGCCGCTGCATCTCCTGGGCACCCACGTAGGCCGAGGCACCCTTGATCTCGTGGGCCTTGGCGGCGCAGGTTGCTGTGTCTTCCCGTTGCGCCGCGTTCGCCAGTTCCATCAGCGAACCCTGGGTGGTGGACAGGTAGAGCATGATGAGTTCCTGCTCCGCTGTGGCATTGCGTTTCATCATGTGCCGGACCTTGTCCAGGTCAATGGCCGGGCCTGGCGGGTTTTCCTCACTCATGGCGTCTTGCTGGGGTTGCTGCCAGGATGGGATCCAGGCCCGCAGGGTTTGCTCGAGGACCGGCAGGCGCACGGGCTTGACCAGGTAGTCGTCCATCCCTACCGCGGTGCAGCGTGCCTTGGCTTCCGGTCGCGCATCGGCGGACATGGCGACGATGGGGGTGCGCCGCGGCTCGGGCAGGGTGAGTTCCCGGTGGCGAATCTCGATGGTGGCTTCCAGACCATCCAGTTCCGGCATCTGGCAGTCCATGAGCAGGAGGTCGTAGGGAATGCGCGCCATGGCTTGCACAGCCTCCTTGCCGTTGGCCACCACGTCGGCGCGCACCCCCAGCTTGCGCAGCATGTGACTCACCACCTTCTGGTTGACCACGTTGTCCTCCGCGACCAGCACGCGCACCGGCGCGGCATGTTTGGCCGGGGCCGCCGGGACAGGGGCGGGCAGGGCGTAGCCCAAAAGCTCGCCCAGCAGACTCTGCAGGCGGCCGGTGCGCACCGGTTTGGGCAGATGCACGCGTCGTCCCGGTGTGAGCCAGGCACGCCACGCAGGCCTGGGTGCCATGCCCGTGAGCAAGATCTGTTTGAGACCCGCCAGAGCCGGATCCTGATCGAGGGCGTAAAGCAGCTTCTCACCACTTCCCTCCAATAGCTGGACGTCGATCAGGGCGACGCTCAAGGGCGCGCCACGGTGTGCCGCGTGGCTTAACTTGGTGTGGGCGTCCACGCTGGTGAGGGCGACTTCCACTCGCATGCCCCAGTGGGCCAGCTGACGCGCCAGCACCTCTCGCAGGTGAGTGTTGGGCACGGCGAGCAGGACCGGGACGTCACGCAGGGCAGGGGCCGCGTCGGCATTCGTCACGGGACCGGCCGGCTTGACACGTGCGGTGAACCAGAAAGTGCTGCCCATTCCCGGCGTGCTGTGCGCCCCCATGTCGCCACCCATGAGCTGGGCGAGTTGGCGCGAGATGGCAAGCCCAAGTCCGGTGCCGCCATAACGCCGCGTGGTGGAGCCGTCTGCTTGGGAGAACGCCTGGAACAGGCGCTTCATGCCTTCTGGACTGATGCCGATGCCGGCATCGCTCACCTCTATCCGCAGCTCGAGTTCAGTGTCGCTTACCGCTGTGACTCGACCGCGCACCACCACGTCGCCCTGTTGGGAGAACTTGATGGCGTTGTCCACCAGGTTGATCAGGATCTGGCGCAGGCGCGCCGGATCGCCCGATACCTGTGTCGGCAAGTTGGGTGGCAGATCGCAGACAATCTCCAGACCCTTGGCATGGGCGCGCTCGCCGAATAGCTCCAGGGCTTCTTCCACGGTCTCGCGCAGATCGAAGGGAACGATCTCCAGTTCCATACGTCCGGCCTCGATCTTGGCGAAGTCGAGGATGTCGTTGATGATGGTGAGCAAAGCTTCCGACGAGAAGCGAATGGTTTCGGCATAATCCCGCTGTTCTGGATCCAGGTTCGAGTCCAGGAGCAGCCCCACCATGCCGATGATGCCGTTGAGCGGCGTGCGGATTTCGTGGCTGACGTTGGCCACGAATTGGGACTTGATGCGCGAGGCTTCCAAGGCGGCATCATAGGCGGCGCGCAGGCGCGCTTCGCTTTCCTTGCGCTCCGTGATGTCGCGCATGATGGCCTGCACGACCACCTTGTCGTCCAGGGTCATGGCGTGCAGCGCGATTTCCACCGGAAAGACGCGCCCGTCGCGCGTGCGGCCCAGCCATTCGAACTGGCAGTGGCCCTCGCGTATCGCCTTCTCGATTTGGCGCATGCCGTATTCGCCGGAGGGTGTGCCGTCCGCCTGGCTCGCCGGGCCTAGCTCGGCGGGCGTGGTGCGGCAGAAGGCTTCCACGCTGTCGTAGCCGAACATGGTGAGGGTGGCGGGATTGCAGTCGATGAAGCGGCCATCGGCCACCAGGACGATGCCATCGGAGTTGGTGGTGAACAGGGTCTTGTACTTCACCTGCTCGCGCACGATCTGCTGGGTCTGCTGGCTGATGTGCCGCACTACCCAGCCCGAGACGACGATGCCCAGCAGCACCAGGCTGGTTCCAAGGGCGATCATTAACCACACCGTTTGACGGTAGGCCCGGGCGGCCTCCTCGGCGGCCTGCCGGCTTGCCTGACGCTGCAGATCCACCATGGCCTCCAGTTGCGCCACCAGCTGCTGCTGGGAGGGGATGGCGTCTTGCCGCAGGATGCGCAGGGCTGCTTCCTGCTCGTCGTTCATGGCATGCTCGATGCCACTGACCACCTTGGGCTGGGCCACGTTGGCCAGAGTGCGGATGCGTTCCAGCACCGCTTTTTCCTCGCGGCTTAAGGCGAGCCGATCCAGCTTCTGGCGGGCGTTGTTGAACTGGATGCCGTATTCGTAGAAGCGCTGCAAGGCCTCTTCGCGCTCGAAGGGATCGGGGGCGATGACGATGCTGTGCATGGTGATGATGCGCTGACGCAGCGCATCACGCATGGCGGTGGCGAGTTCCACCTTGGCGTTGTTCTCGTTGACGATGCGTTCCAGGTGGTCGTTGATGGAGGCCATCTCGCGCAGGCCGACCACTGCCAGCGACACCATGAGGGCGAGCACCAGCGCGAAGCCGGCGGCGACGCTCAAAGCCATCTTGTGGGAGAACGGGCGGGGTGGTTTCACCATGCGGGACGCTGCGCGCAGGAGGTATGGCAGGCTCGGGATTATAGGCGCTTGAACGCCACCACGTGATCCACGTCGAGACGGATGCCGATTTTTTCCCCCAAGGCGTGATCGTGGTGGCTGGGCACGAGGGAGAGGGCTGTGCCCCCGCTCGGTAGGCGCAGCGTGTAGAGAATGCTGGCGCCGCGAAAGGCCTTGTGCACCACTTCCGCCAGGAGAGGGCTGCTATCGTCGTGCACGATGTCGTCGGGGCGAAGCAAGACGTCCACCGGACAGCCCTTGCTGCATTCGCGAGGAAAGGACCCGTCGAGGATGCCCAGCTCGATTTCGATCTGATGGGAGTTGAGCACCGTGCCCGGCAGGAACACGCCCTGGCCGATGAAGTCGGCCACGAAGCGGTTGGCGGGCTGATGATACAGGCGGTAGGCGCTATCCCATTGCTGAATGCGGCCCTCGTGCATGACCCCGATCTCGTCTGCCATGGCGAAGGCCTCCTGCTGGTCGTGGGTCACCAGGATGGCGGTCATGCCTTCGTGTTTGAGGATCTGGCGCAGTTCCAGGCCGAGCCGCTCGCGCAATTCCACATCCAGGTTGGAGAAGGGCTCGTCCAGAAGCAGCAGTTCGGGCCGGGGCGCTAGCGCCCGCGCCAGCGCCACCCTCTGCTGTTGGCCACCGGAGAGCTCGTGGGGATGGGCCCGGGCGTAGCCTGCCAGGCCCACCAGTTCCAACAGCTCCTTGACGCGCGTGGCGCGGGCGGCGGCCGGCCAGCGGGAAAGACCGAAAGCGATGTTTTTCTCCACGCTCAGATGGGGAAACAGGGCGTAATCCTGGAACACCATGCCCACCTGGCGCCGCTCGGGCGGCAGGGTATGCCCCGGCCGACTCACCACGCTGCCATCAAGGAGGATCTCACCGGCGCTGACTTCTTCGAAGCCGGCAATGAGGCGCAACACCGTGGTCTTGCCGCAGCCGCTGGGGCCAAGCAGGCAGGCGATGCTGCCCGGGGCCAGATGAAAGGACACGCCCTGTACCACTTTCGTTGCGCCGAAGCGCTTTTCCACCTCCTTCAACTCAAGGGCTGCCGCCATGTTCAGCGCTCCGTTTGCCGCGTGAGCAGGATCACGGGCGCGAGCCCCGCTAGCACCAGCGCCACGGCGGGCAGGGCGGCGCGCTCCCATTCGCCCTCCGAAGTCATCTCAAAAATGCGGGTGGCAAGGGTGTCCCACCCGAAGGGACGGGTCATCAGCGTAATGGGCATTTCCTTCATCACGTCCACGAATACCAACAGCGCCGCGGTGAGCACGCCGCCGCGCAGGAGGGGAAGGTGCACCCGTGCCAGCAGCTGGCGTCCCGTGAGACCGAGGCTGCGCGCGGCCTCGTCCATGCTGGGCGTGATGCGCTGCAGGGCTGCCGACACCGGTTCATATGCCACCGCCAGAAAACGCACCAGATAGGCGGAGAGCATGGCCGCAAGCGTGCCCGACAGAAGCGGCGCGGCGTCGCGGGCGAACAGTTCCCGCATCAGGGCCACGTAGGCATGGTCGAACCACGCGATGGGCAGGTAGATGCCGATGGCCAGCACCGCACCCGGCACCGCATAACCCAGGGTGGCGATGCGCACCATCACGTTCATCAGGGTGTCGGGGTGGTGCCGGCGGGCATAAGCCATGAGGAGCGCCACGCCGGCGATCAACAGGCCAGCGCTGCTCGCCAATAATAGCGAGCGGGCGAGGTAGGCCCAGTAACGGCTGTCTAGGTCACGCGCCGCAACTTCCAGCGTCCACACAGCGAGCTGCCCCACCGGCACGACGAAGGCGGCGGCGAGCACCGCCGCGCACATGAGGCTTGCGCCCCAGGCCGCCGCGCCGCGCAACACGATGCGCTCGCGTGCTTGGCTTGCGCGTCCTGTCTGGGTGTAACGCATGCCTGAACGCAGGTGTTGCTCCACGAGCAAAACGACCAGCACGATGAGCATGAGCACGGAGGCGAGCTGGGCCGCTGCGGGCAGGGAAAACAGGCTATACCAGGCCTTGTAAATGCCGGTGGTGAAGGTGTCGTAGTTGAACACGGCCACGGTGCCGAAATCGGCCAAGGTTTCCATGGCCACCAGGGCGACGCCGCCGGCGATCCATGGGCGCGCCATGGGCAGCGCAATGCGCAGGAAACCCTGGCGGCGGCTGAGTCCCAGACTCTGCCCCACTTCGAGGGCGCGCCTTCCTTGGCTCAAGAAGGCATTGCGCGCCAGCAGATAGACGTAGGGGTAGAGGGCGAGGGTGAGGGCGAGGGCCGCGCCACCCCCCGAGCGGATGGGTGGCAGGCGCAAATTCGGCCCGAAGACCTCGCGCAAAAAGGTCTGCACCGGACCCGTGAAATCCAGCAGCCCCACCAGCACGAAGCCCGTGACGTAGGCGGGAAGCGCCAGGGGCAGCATCAGGCTCCAGGCAAATAACCGGCGCCCCGGGAACTCGCACACTGCCGTGAGCCAAGCGAGTCCGGTGCCCAGCACGGCGGTGGCGAGGCTGACGCCCAGGGTGAGCAGGAGCGTGTTGCGCACCAGGCCAACCAGGACGTTCTCTGCCAGATGACGCCAGGTCTCCCGATCTGGGTGCAGCATGGCGGAGGCCACCACCAGCAGGGGAATGGCCATGAACAAGGTCACGCTTGCAGTCAGCAGGCGCCAGGGGCCCGGCGATTTCCGAGGCTGCAAAAAGGCAAAAGCGCCTTGCGGCGCTTTTGCCCCGGAAAGGGTGTCGAGGGACATGCTTGGTTATTTATACCCGGCTCGGTCCATCAATTTTACGGCTGCTGCCTGCAGTTCACCAGCCTTGGCCACGTTGATGGGATTGCGCTTGAACTCGCCCCAGGCGGCCACGATCGGATCCGGTTTGACCGCTGGGTTCACCGGGTATTCCAGGTTCACGTCGGCGAATATGTTTTGGGCCTCCCTGGAGGAGAGCCATTCTAGCAGGCGGATGGCGCCGGCGCGATTCTTAGCGAAGCGCGTGACGCCCGCGCCCGAGATGTTCACGTGCACCCCGGAGCCCCGCTGGTTGGGCCAGAACAGCGCCAGGGGCAGATTGGGGTTCTTTTCCATCAGTCGACCAAAGTAGTAAGTGTTGCCAATGCCCACGTCACATTGGCCAGCCGCCACGGCTTCCATCATCTTGGTATCGTCGGGGAAGGGGTCGGTGGCGAGATTGGCGACCCAACCGCGCACGATTTGCTCCGTCTTCGCTTCACCATGTTCGGCGATCATCATGGCCACCAGAGATTGGTTGTAAACCTTTTTCGAGGTGCGCAGGCACAGGCGCCCCTTCCATTTCGGCTCAGCGAGCGCCTCATAGGTGGAAAGCTCGGATGGCCGCACCCGCTGCGTGTTGTAGACGATGGTGCGGGCGCGCACCGACAGGCCGAACCAGCGCTTGGCCGGGTCGCGCAGGCTGGCCGGGATGTTGCGCTCCAGCACGACCGAATCCACCGGTTGCAACACGCCTTCCTCGGCCGCCTGCCAAAGATTGCCGGCATCCACCGTGAGCAATAGGTCCGCGGGCGTGTTGGCGCCTTCCGCCTTGAGCCGGGCCAAGAGCGGCCCTTCCTTGTCGGTGATGAATTTGACCTGCACCCCGGTGGCACGGGTGTAGGCATCGAACACGGGCTTGATGAGTTGCTCGTTTCGCGCCGAATAGACCACCACTTCCTCCGCGCGGGCGGGAAGGAGGGTGGCAGCGATCAGAGCAAAGGGTAGAAATAGTCGTAAAAACATGGGCTTGACCTCCGGTTAAAGAAAACGTCAAGGCATGTTAACGCAAACGCGAATAATTCGCAAAAGCATGCATCAACCTGGTGGCGTGCCTACTCGGGTGAAGCGGATGAGGGTTTGCAGGCGCCCTTCGAACCAGGTATCGAAGCGCACTTGATGGGCTGTGACCCTTACTTGGAAGCCTTGTTGACTGGCGGGCGTGATGTCGAGAAAGCGCAGGTGCCGGGTACGGAGCCGCACCTCCATGGTCACGTGCATGGGATAGTAGCCATCCAGGAAACGGCGCATGAAGGGCCCGCTATTCACGTGGTAGGTGCCGTCCGCGTTGGGCATGAGCACCTGGCTTTGCAGGCGCAGGCAGATGCGGGCATTGGGTCCAATGTCGCGCAACTGCACCGTCGCGCCTTCCACCCAGGCTTGACCGATGCCTTCCCGGCTCAGGATGACCAGATTTCGCACGCGTTCCGGACGAAACACGATCTGGGTGGCAAAGACCCGGTCCAGATTGCCATGGCATTGCCGCAGCTCTGCCCAGCCGCTTGCGAGCGTGCGGTCGTCCACGGTGAGGATGTTGTGATGGTGATGCACGGGCTTGGCGGGTGGTGTGGCGAGGAATACCAGCTCTCCCGTATTCACCGCGGCGATGCGTGCGCTGGTGTCGTCATTGAACCAGTCCTCGAGTTCCTGCTGGCTCATGTCCTGAGCAAGCGCGGCCAGCGACAGACCCAAGCCCGACACAGCCACGCCCAGAAGACGGGCTAAAGTGCGAAAGGAGCAAGCCATGATTGCTTCCCTCTCATCGAAGGCCGCCTGGCGCAGCCGGCCGACGACGGGCCGGGGTTTATTGCCCGGCGAGATCGATGCGGCGTGCACCGTCGAAACGGCGCGCCCAGTAGGCCTCGCGCAGGCTGGAGATGAGGACCTCGCCGGTACGGCTGCTGGTGGCGTGGATGAACTGCTGGTTGCCGAGATAAATGCCCACGTGGGAAAACGCCCGCCGCAGCGTGTTGAAAAACACCAGATCGCCGGGCTTGAGTTCACTGATGCCGATCTTGCGGCCCAGCTGGGCGATGGCCTGGGCGCTGCGGGGCAGGTCGATACCTGCCACCTCGCGAAAGACGTGACCCACGAAGCCGCTGCAATCGAGCCCGCCTTCCGGATCGCTGCCGCCGTAGCGGTAGGCCGTGCCGTTGAGGCTCAGGGCATAAAGAGTGAGATCCGTGGTGGGGCCTGCCATCAATGCCGGTTCCTGGCTGCGCGATGCCTCCCCTTGAGCCGGCTCGGCCCGGCAGGGGAGGGCGAGGGTGCACAGGATCAGGACGAGGGCATGAGATTTGGCAGCCATGGGCGGATTAAACGGGAGTTTCCGCCCGAAGTCAAAGCCGGCGCGCCCGGACCTGCCCCGGGTTTCCCGGTTGCCTGCTGGCGTTTCCGCTATGATTTGGCCTAATCGCCAGCCAACAGGAGTCCGCTATGAACGCCACGCCCATCTCCATCGAAAGCGTCCGGGAAGAGGCCGCCGCCAGCGCCGAACAGGCCCCGGATCTACGCACCGCGGTGCGCGATCTCACCCTGCGGGCGCTTACGTCGCGCGCCCTGGAGCTGTCCGAATTGCGCGCGGTGCTCGCCGCCGTCACCGAAGGCGTGAGCCTGGGCCTTGCGCGGCGTGGCGGCGAGCTCAAGGCGGCTGCCGCCGATGCCCTGGCCGGCCTCGATGAAGCCGTGCGCAAGTCGGCCGAGGCCACCAAGCTTGCCGCCGAGCAGTTCATTGCCGAAGGCAAGGCCCTCACAGCGGAAGACCTCCGCCCCGTGCTCGAGGATCTGCGCCGGCTAGAAGGGGCGTTGTTGGAGGCGCTGGGGCGCGGCAGCGAGCGCGCCCAGGAGCGGGTGAAGCAGGCGTTCGCCGATCTGCTCACCCACGCGCGCCGGACCGGAACCGACACGGGTCGCATGGTGGCCGAGACCGTGGAAAGCCTCGCTAACCGCGCCGCGCCGATCGTGAAGAACGGGGCGGCGCAGGGCACGGCCGCGGCGGGTGAGGTGGCGCGCAGGCTGGCCCTGGTGGCAAGCGGCATCCTGGCTGGCGTGGCCCAGGCGCTGCAAGACAAGGCAGGCGGGAAGGACCGCTGATGCTGTGGGAGACGATCAGTGTGGTGCGGGATTTTCCCCGGCTGCACGAGATCAGCTCCGTGCTGATTCGCCACGGGCTGGGCGACCTGGTGCGGCGCATGGGCCTGGTCAGCGCCCTCGAGCGCGCGGGCCGCATCCTGCACTGGAAAGAGGAAAGCGAGATCACCCGGCTGGAACCGCCGCAGCGCTTCCGGCGCATGCTGGAGGAATTGGGGCCCACCTACATCAAGCTCGGCCAGGTGCTTGCCACACGCGTGGACCTGCTGCCGCCGGAGTGGATCGCCGAGCTGGAGCGGCTGCAAGACCAGGTGCCGCCGGTGCCCTTCGAGGCGCTGCTGGCTGACATGACGCAGGCGCTCACGCGCCCGCCGCAGGAAGTCTTCGCCCAGATCGATCCCACCCCGCGCGCGGCGGCCTCCATTGCCCAAGTGCACGATGCGTTGCTGCCAGATGGCACGCCGGTGGTGCTCAAGGTTCGCCGCCCGGGCATTGTGCCCAAGGTGGAGGCGGATCTACGCATCATGGGCCACTTGGCGGCGCTGCTGGAGTCGGAGATCCCGGAGTCGCGCCGCTACCAGCCGCGGCGGGTGGTGCAGCAATTCGCCAAATCCTTGCGCCGGGAACTGGATCTCGCCGCCGAGGCGCGTGCGGTGGAACGTTTCGGGGAGATGTTCGCGGACGATCCCACGGTGGTGATTCCGCGCGTGTACTGGGACTACACCAGCGCGGTGATGAACGTACAGGGACGCATCGAGGGCATCCCGGGCAATCGGCTGGATCAGGTGGACGCGGCCGGTCTCGACCGTCGGCTGCTGGCGGTGCGCGGCGCCAACGTGGTGCTGAAGATGATTCTGATCCATGGCTATTTCCATGCCGATCCTCATCCTGGCAATGTATTCTACCTACCGGGGCATCGCCTGGGGCTGATCGATTTCGGCATGACCGGCATGCTCACCACCGAGCGGCGCAACCAGATCACGGATCTGCTGCTGGCCCTTTTGCGCAAGGACGAGCGCGCGCTCTTGGAAGTGATCCTGGAATGGAGCGGGGACGGGCCGGTGGACGAGGCGCGCCTGGCTTCGGATCTGATCGAATTCGTGTTCAACTATTCCAGCGTGCAGCTGCGCGACATCAGCATGGGACGGCTGCTATCGGAGCTTACCGTCATCATGCGAGAACACCATCTGGTGCTGCCGCCGGATCTCACCCTGCTATTCAAGGCCCTCATCACCCTGGAAGGTCTGGGCCGCCAGCTGGATCCCCAATTCGACATGGGGGAACACGTGGAACCCTTCATGACCCAGGTGCTGCCCCTGCGCTACTCGCCGCAGGCATTGGCCAAGCGAGCGGAGCGTGGTGTGGCCGAGATGGCGAGCGTGCTGATGGGGCTGCCCCGGGATCTTTCGCGTTTCTTCAAGGAACTGCGCAAGGGACGCGCCCATATCGACCTGGATCTCAAGCGGCTCGAGCGCTTCGGCAACCAGATCGATCGCAGTGCCAGCCGGCTTACCCTGGGCATTCTTACCGCCAGCCTCATCATCGGCTCCTCCATCGTCATGACCATCCAGGGCGGGCCGAAGATCTTCGGCATGCCGGTGCTGGGTTTTTTTGGTTTCCTGCTGGCGGTGATGAACAGCATCTGGTTGGTGTTTTCCATCTGGCGCTCCGGACGGGACTGAAGGGCGGCTATGTCATCGGCGAGTCAGATGGGTGGATGAGGTAAACATGAATGACGTGTCGTTCCTGCCCCACGCCCGTCTCGATGATCTGATCCAACTTTTGCTGACCCAGGGCTTCCGCGTGATCGGTCCTCGGGTGCGTGCGGGCGTCATCGCCTACGATACGATCGATGCTGCGACACAGCTCCCTTGGGGCTGGCGGGATGCTCAAGCGCCTGGTCGTTACCGTCTCGAGCAGACGGCTGGGAGTCGCTGCTTTGCCTGGGCCAACGGTGCGCAGGCCATCAAGCCTTTTCTGTTTGCGCCACGCGAGCCTTTGTGGCAGGCACGCCGGGCAGCGGGCTGTTTCGAGGTACAAGAGCTTGTGCCGCCGCCGCGTCCGCTCGCCTTCTTGGGGGTGCGTGCCTGCGATCTGGCGGCATTGGCCATCCACGACCGTCATTTTTTGGGGGGCCTTCACCCCGACCCCTATTACGCCGCGCGCGGCGAGGAAATGCTACTCATCGCCGTCAACTGCACCCATCCCGCCGACACCTGTTTCTGCGCCGCCACTGGCGATGGGCCGCAGGCTGCGGCGGGATTCGATCTTGCCCTGACGGAACTCGACGATGGCTTCGTTGCCCAGGCCGGCAGCCAGGAAGGACGGGAGCTAATGCAGGCCCTCGTACTCGCCCCCGCCACGCCGGAACAACGGGCTGCCGCCAGCCAGGCAATCGGGCTGGCCGCGGCCGCGCAAACCAGGCGCCTGCCGGCGCCGGAGCGTTTGCGCCGCCTCTACCAGCGGCTGGATCATTCCCGGTGGGAAGACGTTGGGGCACGGTGTCTTTCCTGCGGCAATTGCACCCAGGTCTGTCCCACCTGTTTCTGCCATCGAGAGCAAGACGTGCCTGCGCTTGAAGGCGAGGCGACGGTGCACGAACGGCAATGGGATTCCTGCTTCAGCGCGGGACATGCTTGGCTGCATGGATACCAGGTCCGCCCCGAAATTCGTCAGCGCTACCGCCAGTGGCTCACCCATAAGCTTGCCGGTTGGCAGGCGCAATTCGGGCGCAGCGGTTGTGTGGGCTGTGGCCGTTGCATCAGCTGGTGCCCCGTGGGCATCGATCTCACCGAGGAGGTCGAAGTCCTGCTTGCGGAGGCAGCCGATGGCGCTTAACCCCTACCTGCCCCAGCCAGCGCGCATCCTTAAGCGGCGGCAGGAGTCCGATACCGTCTTCACCTTGCGTCTGCGTTTCGAGGATGTTGGCCTGCGCGCTCGCTATCGTTTCGCGCCGGGACAGTTCAACATGGTGTATCTGCTGGGCGTGGGCGAGGTGCCCATTTCCATCGTCTCGGATCCGGAGCTCGATGGCGTGTTCGACCACACCATCCGCTGTGTGGGGCGCGTCACGGAGGGGTTGGCCAGTCTGCATGAGGGCGAGTGTGTCGGCATCCGCGGTCCCTACGGACGGGGCTGGCCGCTTAGTGAGGCGCAAGGGCGGGATCTGCTGGTCATCACCGGGGGCTTGGGCTGCGCGCCGGTGGTGTCCGTCATCCATTACGCGATCCGCCACCGGCGTCGCTTCGGCAAGCTCACCATCATTCAGGGCGTCAAGCACAGCGATGACATGATCTACCGCGACCAGTACCAGGCCTGGTCCCAGGTGCCCAACACCGAGGTGCACGTGGCGGCCAACGCGGTGCGTGGCGCCTGGCCCTGGCACGTGGGGCCGGTGACCGAACTCATCGCTCAGGCCGAACCCGATCCCGAGCGCACCGTTGTCATGATGTGCGGCCCGGAAGGCATGATGCTGGCGGCGGCCCGCATGCTGATGGACAAGGGGCTGCCCGACACGGCGCTGTTTCTATCCCTCGAACGCAACATGCAATGCGGCATCGGCCATTGCGGGCATTGCCAGATTGGTGGCCAGTTCGTCTGTCGCGATGGCCCGGTCTTCAACTTCGCCCAAGTTCGCTCTTGGTTCGGTGTGCGGGGCTTCTGATGGAAAAGCCACGCGTCGCAGTACACAAGTTTGCCTCTTGTGACGGATGCCAGCTTGCCTTGCTCAACGCCGGCGAAGCGCTACTCGCACTCGCCACGCGGGTACGCTTCGTGCACTTTGCCGAGGCCGGTATCGTGGACCCCGAGGCCGAGGCCGACATCGCCTTGGTGGAAGGCAGCATCACGACTGCGCACGATGCGACACGCATTTGTGACGTGCGGGCGCGCAGCCGCTATCTGGTGAGCCTAGGAGCCTGTGCCACCGCAGGTGGCATCCAGGCGCTACGCAACGGGCGTATGCGTCAAGGCGACTGGCTGGCGGCGGTGTATGCCCGGCCCGAGATGCTTGACGCACTGGACACCTCTACGCCCATTGCCGAGCACGTGAAGGTGGATCTGGAACTGCCCGGCTGTCCGGTGAGTCCACGCCAGGTGATGGCGGCCCTGGCTGATCTGCTGCTGGGTGTGCGGCCACGCAGGGAGCCAGACTCCGTGTGTCTCGAATGCAAGCGAGCGGGGCAGATCTGCGTGTTGGTGGCAAAGGGTGAGCCGTGCCTGGGGCCCGTCACCCATGGTGGCTGTGGGGCGCTGTGCCCTGCCCATCAACGCGCCTGCTATGGCTGTTTCGGGCCCGCTGAACAGGTCAACGGCGCCGCGCTCGTTGCGCGCTTCCAGGAATTGGGTTTGCGCGCCGAGGAGGCCCGTCAACGTTTCCTGTTCATCGCTGCCGGGGCGCAAGCCTTCCGGCGCGCGGCAGGGGAGGACCATGACGCAACGCCGTGAGATCCGCATCGACGTGCCCGTGCTTTCGCGCGTGGAAGGCGAGGGCGCGCTCGAGCTATTCATCCGCGATGGGCACATCGAGCGACTGCAGCTCAATATCTACGAGCCGCCGCGGCTCTTCGAGAAGCTGCTCGAGGGGCGTAGCTTCGAGGAGGTGCCGGATGCGGTGGCGCGCATCTGCGGGATCTGCCCCGTGGCCTATCAGATGAGCGCGGTGCGGGCCATCGAGTCGGCCTTTGGCGTGCGCGTCACGCCCTGGGTAGAAGCCATGCGGCGCCTGTTCTACTGTGGAGAATGGATCGAATCCCATGCCTTGCACATCCATTTGCTGGCGGCGCCTGACTTCTTCGGCTGCGACAGCGTGGTCGCCCTCGCCGAGAAGGCGCCGGAGGCAGTGCGGCGTGGCTTGCGCTTGCAGGCGTTGGGAAACGACATCATCCGCTTCCTGGGCGGGCGTTCCGTTCATCCGGTAGGCGCGCGCGTGGGCGGTTTTCACCACAGCCCCACCCATGCCGAGGCGTCGCATCTGCGCGAGCGGCTACTGGCCGCGCTCCCCGAGGCGGAGGCGCTGGTGGCGTGGTGTGCCGCCTGGCCCCTGCCCGCGGACGATCAAGATTTCGAATGTGTGAGCTTAAGCGAGCCCGGGCGTTACCCCATGATGGGGGATCGCATCGTCTCCGATCGGGGACTGGACATCCCCATCGCCGATTTTCCCCACGTGTTCGAGGAGCGGCAGGTGCCCCATTCCACGGCCCTGCACTGTCTGCTGCGTGGGCGGCCTTATCTGGTGGGGCCGCTCGCGCGCCTGAACTGTCATTTTGCGCAGTTGCCGGAGGTGGTGCGCGAACGCGCACAGGCCACGGGCATTACTTGGCCTTCGCGCAACATGTACCACAGCGTGGTGGCGCGGGCAGTGGAAATCCTGTTTGCCTTAAGCGAGGCCGTCGATCTGCTCGACCGTTACCAGGAGACCGACCAGCCGGCTGTCGCGATGACCCCCCGGGCGGCGCAAGGCTTTGGTGCCAGCGAGGCACCGCGGGGACTGCTTTGGCACCACTATGCGTTCGACGCGCGCGGCTGCGTGAGCTCGGCGCGCATCGTGCCGCCCACCAGCCAGAACCAGGCGCGCATCGAGGCGGATCTCGCCGCCAACCTCGGTGCCTTCGGGCTGGACCGCGACGAGGCGGCTTTGCGCCTGCGCGCGGAGCAGGTGATCCGCAACTATGATCCGTGCATTTCCTGTGCCACCCATTTCCTACGCCTGAGGCTGGAACGCACATGAAGCGTGCGGTGCTATGCGTGGGTTCACCCTTTGGTGACGATGCGCTGGGCATGGCCGCCGCGCCCCTCATCGCAGCCCGGCTGGCGCCCCTGGGGATTCCCGTGTGGACGCTGGACCGGCCGGGCGCGCGTCTGGTGCAGGCCCTGGAAGGACTGGACGAGGCGATCCTGGTGGATGCGGTGGTGAGCGGCGCGCCGGTCGGCACCCTGCACCGGTTGGAAGAGGAGGCGGTGCTGCGGCAATTGGCCCGGCACACGTCCACCCATGGCTTTGGATTGGCGGACGCGCTTGCCTTGAGCCGTCGGCTCGGCAACGGGCCGCGTCGTTTCATCCTGTACGGACTGGAAATCATCCACCCGCGGCAGGCATTCGGCCTCGACGCCCATCTCGCAGCGGCGTTGCCGGTGCTGGTGGAGGCGGTGTGCGCGGAATGTGAGGGGCAAGGAGACGGAACATGAAGATATGGTTGAAGGCTGCGCTACTTTTCATCATTTCGGCTGCCGCCTGGGCGGAGGCGCGGCTGGAGGTGATCCCCCTGCAATGGCGTAGCGCCGAACAAGTGATTCCTGTGATTCAGTCGTTGGTGGGGCCGGATGGCGTGGTGACGGGCATGCAAAACAAGCTGATCGTACGCACCACGCCGGAGCGGCTGGCCCAGATCCGCCAGTTGCTGGCCAGCCTCGACAGCGCGCCGCGGCGGCTGATGATCAGCGTGCGCATGGGAGGCAGCGCAACCGGCGAAGACATGGGCGCTGCCGTAGCTGGTGAGATCGGGCCGGCTCAAGGCGTGAAGGCGCAGGTCTGGTCCAATCGCGCGCAGGGCGAGCGCCAGGACGAGCAACGCCTGCAAGTCTTGGAAGGCAATTCCGCCTTCATTCGCACCGGTACAGCGGTGCCTTTTCGCCGCCAGGTGGTGACGCGGGACGCCTGGGGTCGCACGGTGGTCCAGGAAACCACCGATTACCGTGACGTGGACACGGGCTTTGAGGTGGTGCCCCGGTTGGCGGGCGATCGCGTGTTCCTGGACATCCATCCCAGACGCAGTCGACTTGTGGACGACCGGAGCGTGGCAGTGGAAGCGGCCGCCACCACGGTCTCCGGACGGTTGGGCGAATGGATCGAGCTGGGCGGGGTGAACGTCACGTCGGAGGGGGATGCCGGGGGCATCGCCTACAGCACCCGTGGCCGGGATGCGCTTGCCTTTAGCATGCGCGTCAAGGTGGAGCTATTGCCCTGAGCTGCGCCGGGGCGGCGCTGGCCGGCCGAGACTGGGCCTCGGGCGTGCTCGGCAAGGCCACGGTGGCTTTCGTCGGAGGCTTCCTCCCCAATGCGCAAGGGTTGAGCGAGAAAGCGCTTCCGGCAGGCAGCCTGACATTCGCCGGCGGGGCGGTTGCGCAAGCCGCCGCCAAGGAGGCGGTGAACAATCGGCGACTTCACCGCGACCAACGGAAACTTGCCGCGAGGCTCGCAGCGGCCAGCGTGGTGCCTCGCAAGCGAGCATCCGGGAAAATGGCCAAATATTCTCGATTCTCGCCTTCGTGAGAATGACGGTGCCATGCGTGGCCTGTCACTTGGTTTTGCAAGTGTCGATAGCGTTGTATTAGGCGTTTTGCTGAGCCTATTGAGCGTTACGTAAGTCGTTGACAGGCTGCGTAAGTCAAACGTCATTCCCGCGAAAGCGGGAATCCAGGGTATTTCTCACCATGTTCCTGGGTCCCCGCTTTCGCGGGGACGACACAAAGGTGTCACCTATTTACGTAATGCTCAATAGCCAAGCCAGATCGGCCTTCCTGGTTCGGCGCGTGTTAGCATTTCCAGCGCCATGCCCGATCCAGCTGAATTTTTCGCTGCCAATGGTCCTCTCGCGCGGACCATTCCGGGTTTTCGGCCCCGTCCCCAGCAGGTGGCCATGGCGCGTCTGGTCGCCGAGGCCATTGGCTCTTGTGCGCAGCTCGTGGTGGAGGCGGGCACGGGGACCGGCAAGACCCTGGCCTATCTGGTTCCTGCTCTCACTGCGGGAGGCAAGGTCATCATTTCCACTGGCACCAAAACTCTGCAGGACCAGCTTTTTCTGCGGGACATTCCCGCGGTGCGGGCGGCGCTGGGCCTGCCGGTGACGGTGGCCATGCTGAAAGGGCGCGCCAATTACGTCTGCCACTACCACCTGGAGCGGGCCTGCGCGGAAGGACGCTTTTTCGACCGGCGCGATGCCAGGCTTTTGCCGCACGTGGAGCGATTTGCGCGTACGTCGGACAGCGGCGACAAGGCAGCCTGTAGTAGCGTGCCGGAGAGCGCCACGGTGTGGAACTACGTCACGTCCACACGCGACAACTGCCTGGGCAGCGAGTGCCCCTACTATCGCGAATGCTTCGTGATGGAAGCGCGCCGTCGCGCGCTGGCGGCGGATGTGGTGGTGGTGAACCATCATCTGTTTTGCGCCGATCTCGCCCTGCGCGAAGGGGGGGTGGCGGAGCTTTTGCCTGCGGCCAACACGGTGATCCTGGACGAGGCGCACCAGCTGCCGGAGATCGCCAGCTTGTTTTTTGGTAGCAGCATCACCGCGGGTCAGTTGCTGGAGCTTGCCCGCGACAGCCGCAGCGAGGCGCTCGCCCATGCGCGCGATGCCACCAGCCTACCGGAGGCGGCGCAGGCCCTGGAGAAGGCGGTGCGCGAAGTACGTCTGACTCTGCCGCGAGAAAGTTGGCGTGCGCCGCTGGAACGGGCGCTCGCCAAGGACGGTTTCGAAGCGGCGCTCGATGCGCTTGCCGCACGTCTTTGCGAGCTGGAAGAGGCGCTCGCTGCCCAGGCGGAGCGCGCGCCGGGCCTTGAAAACTGCCGACTGCGGACACAGACTTTGGCTCAGGGTTTGCGCCAGTGGCGGACGCACTCGGCAGGGGAAGTGGTGCGTTGGGTGGAAGCTTCCCCACACGGCTTTCAGCTCAACGGCACGCCATTGTCGGTGGCGGATACCCTGCGCAGCCACATCGAGGGTCAAGCCCGGGCCTGGATCTTCACCTCCGCCACGCTGGCGGTGAAGGGGGATTTTTCCCATTACCAGCGCACCATGGGGCTCGAGGCGGCCCGCACGGCGGCTTTCGACAGCCCCTTCGATTACGCCAGCCAGGCGCTGCTCTACGTTCCACAGGGCCTACCTGAGCCGAATCGCGGTGATTACACCCAGGCGGTGGTGGAAGCCGCCCTGCCCATCCTGCGCGCCGCCGGTGGTCGTGCCTTTCTGCTGTTTACCACCCTGAAGGCGATGACCGAGGCCCATGGGCTACTCGAGCAGGCCTTCGCCCGCGAGGGGTTGGATTTCCCGCTGCTGCTCCAGGGCGAAGGTACGCGCACGGCATTATTGGAACGCTTCCGCCGGCTCGGCAATGCTGTGCTGGTGGCTTCGCAAAGCTTTTGGGAAGGCGTGGATGTGCCGGGCGCGGCGCTATCGGTAGTCGTCATCGATCGCCTGCCCTTCGCACCGCCGGACGACCCGGTGCTCGCGGCGCGCATCGAACGGCTGAACCGGGAGGGGTGCAATGCCTTCATGGAATACCAGCTCCCCCATGCCGTGATCACTCTCAAGCAAGGGGCAGGACGCCTCATTCGGTCTGAGACCGACCGTGGTGTGCTCATGATCTGCGACCCACGGCTGATCGACAAAGCATACGGACGCCGCATTTGGCAAAGCCTACCGCCCATGCGCCGCACCCGCGAGCAGCGAGAGGCGGAACGCTTCTTCGAGGAGGCCCCGCGGCAGGCGCGGCTCGGGGGCGCATGATGCGGGCAGGCGTGCTTCGCCTCGTGCTTGCCGCCGCCTGGGCAGCGCTCGTTGCACCCACCCTGGCCGCCGAGGTGCAGGCGCGCATGGTGCTGGCCACCCTGCCGCTCGCGGGGTTCCAGTACCACGCCGGCAGACAGGTTTGGAATCAGTTACGCGTCGGCGATGTGCTCACCTTGGAACGGGAACCGGACAACCCCCACGATCCGCGCGCGGTGCGGGTGTCGTGGCGGGGTGAAATGCTGGGCTACGTGCCCCGTGCCGGCAACGAGACGGTCGCCCGTTTGCTGGATCAAGGCGTGCGGCTGTCGGGACGCATCACCCATTTGCAGCCAGGACGTTCCCACTGGGCGCGTGTGCAGTTTGAAGTCGTGATCGAGCCGTGACGAACGCGCGGTCGGCGATCCGCTACAATGCAGCTCTTTATGCCTTCGTCTGTTTCGTAATGAATGACCATTTGCCGCTGATCTACGATACCTCCCTGGAAAACTTCGAGCGGGACGTGATCGCCGCCTCCCGGGAGACGCCCATTTTGGTGGATTTCTGGGCTGACTGGTGCCCGCCTTGCATCGTTCTGGCACCCGTTTTGGAAAAGGTCGTGCAGACCTCCGGCGGCAAGCTTCGTCTGGCCAAGGTGGAGGTGGACGAGGGCGACAACATGAAGCTTGCGGGCCGTTACGGCCTGCGTGGCTTTCCCACCGTGCTCCTGTTCGTCGACGGCGAGGAAAGGGCGCGTTTCGCCAGCGCCAGGCCCGAGCGCTGGGTGCGCGATTTTCTCAAGCAGCATGGCGGCTTGTTCCTCGATACAACTCCTTGAGGATTCAGGAAAAATCGCCCTATAATGACCCATTGGGGCGGGTGATGCCCCGTTCCCATTGAGCCCTTCCCGCGGCGGTCAGTCCCTACCCATGACTTTCGAAGAACTCGGCCTGTGTCCTGAAGTCCTGCGCGCCGTCGCAGAAGCGGGCTATGTGGAACCCACGCCCATCCAAGCCCAGGCCATCCCCGTGGTGCTCGCCGGACGCGACGTGATGGCCGGTGCCCAGACCGGTACCGGCAAGACGGCCAGCTTCACCCTGCCCATGCTGCACACGCTACGGGTCCACGCCAATACCAGCACCTCGCCGGCGCGGCATCCGGTGCGGGCATTGATCCTGACGCCCACGCGCGAGCTCGCGGCGCAGGTGTACGAGAGCGTCAAGACCTATGGCAAGTATTCTCCCCTGCGCGCCGCCGTGGTCTATGGCGGGGTGAGCATCGATCCCCAGATCGCGGAGCTGCGTAAAGGCGTGGAGATTCTGGTGGCCACCCCCGGGCGGCTACTCGACCATCTGCAAAACCGCAGCGTGAATCTGTCCCAGGTGGAATTCCTGGTGCTGGACGAAGCCGACCGCATGCTGGACATGGGGTTCATGCCGGACATTCGACGCATCCTCACCCACCTGCCGGCCAAGCGTCGCACGCTGCTGTTTTCCGCTACATTCCCGGAAGAGATCAAGAAACTGGCCCGCGAATTGCTGCGCGACCCGGTCAGCATCGAGGTGGCGCGGCGTAACACGACTGCGGAGACCGTGACCCAGCTCGCCTACCGGGTGCCCAACGAGCAGAAACGGCGTGTGTTGGTGGACATCGTGCGCAGCCGCGGGCTGTCCCAGCTGCTGGTGTTCGTCAATACCAAGGTGGGAGCGGATCGCCTCACCCGCGAGCTGGAGCGGGTCGGCATCGCTGCGACCGCCATCCACTCCGACAAGACCCAGCAGGCGCGCATGCAGGCGCTGGAGGACTTCAAGGCAGGGCAGGTGATGGTGCTGGTGGCGACCGACATCGCCGCGCGGGGCCTGGACATCGATGACTTGCCCTGCGTGGTGAACTATGAGCTGCCCTTCAACGCCGAAGACTACGTGCACCGCATCGGCCGCACGGGCCGGGCAGGGGCTTCTGGGCTGGCGATCTCCCTGGTGAGTCCGGAAGAGAAGAAACTGCTCGCCGAGATCGAAAAGTTCATCAAGCGCGAGCTGCCGCTGGAGGCGCCGCCGCCGGTGGAGGTGGGCAGGGCGCGCTCGGCAGGGCCGCAGCAGGAACGTGGCGCCCCGCCCAGCTGTCCCCTCGTCGCGCCGGTGCCGCCGCGTCCTGCTGCGGGCAAGCGGGAAATCCCTGCCTTACTCTTGCCGCCCCGACAGGTCGTTCGTGACGGCGAGTGATTCCTGTTCTGCCGGTGCCGCCGGGGCGGCTGCTTCCCAAGCCGCGGGCGCTTCCGAACGAGGCGCGGGCTGGGGCGGCGGGTCCTCGTCGTCTAGCAGTTTCTCCCGCGGCGGGTTGCCGTCATAAATCAGGCTGCGCCGGTGCTGGATGTAGGCATCCCGCAGGAAGGTATAGGGATCAAGGGCGGCTTCGTCCAGGACTTTCTCCGCATCCAGCAGCTGCGCGCGATGGTTCACGAAGCGCAGAGTGCTCAACGTGTTGCGCGTGGGAATGTGGTCTAGGTTCAGCACCGGGTCGAGCTGGTAATAAGCCGCCAAACCAACGGTATCACGCAGATTGCTCGGGCCCAGGATGGGCAGCATCAGGAAAGGACCGTCTCCAATGCCCCAGTAACCCAGGGTTTGGCCGAAATCCTCGTCGTGCTTTTCCAGCCCGAAGGAAGTGGCCACATCGAAAATGCCCGCGATGCCGAACGTCGTGTTGAACGCGACCCGCGCCACGTCGGAGGCGGCATTGTGGAACTTGAACTGGAGCAAGTTGTTGAGGGCGATCAGCACGTCTTCGATGTTGGAAAAGAAATTCGCCACTCCGGTGCGCACGGGCTGGGGCAGGACCGCCTTGTAGCCCTGGGCTACCGGTTTGAGCACGGCCTTGTCCACGGTTTCGTTGAACCGATAGATGCCGCGGTTGACGGGCTCCAGCGGATCCCGGGGGTCCGTGGCAGTGGCGCAGCCCGAGAGGCTGAGGGCGAGCAGGACGGTGCAGGAAACAAGGCGCATGGTGTGTTTTCCGTTCGTCTTTATTTTTTGCGGGCGAGACTTGCGAATGATAGCAGCTCGCTGCCAGCGCGGGAATCACGCCCGTATTGCCCAATCGTAACGGCAGTGGCGCCGGGATCTTGAGTCTTAAGCCGGTGCGCTGCGCGGGTATTGGCTCCGTAGAGCGGCCCCGGCAGGCGCTGTTTCGCGTTATCTCACGCTAAAGGTTTTCCAGAGGCTGCCGTTAATGGCCCACATGGCGATCAAAGGCATAACCATCGGCACCCTGGCGCGCAAGGCCGGCGTCAACATCGAGACCATCCGTTATTACCAGCGGCGCGGGTTATTGCAGGAACCGCCCAAGCCCGCCGAAGGCTACCGGCTCTATCCCCTAGAGGCGGTGGCGCGTGTGCTGTTCATCAAGCGCGCGCAGCGGCTGGGTTTCAGCCTGGAGGAGATCATCAATCTGCTCCGGCTGGGGGAGGGCAACTGCAGCGAAACCAAGGCCCTGGCCATGCAAAAGCTCTCGGCCATCGAAAGCCGGCTCCAGGACCTGGAACGCATGAGGCGCACCTTGCAGCAGCTCGTGCAGCAGTGCGAGTCGGGGGTAGCAGAGGCTCGTTGCCCCATCGTCGCTAGCCTCGCCGACCGGGAATTCGACGCCCGCTGATCCTGGGCCGAAGAGGGCGGCATCTTGGCCTGCCTTGCTTCGTGGGCCAGGGTTATGCCGCCTGCTGGCTTTGGCCGGGCGTAAGGCAAGGATAGCCGCGCGCCGAGCGCGCTGCCCGTGACGTCGCATGGCCGCTGGCGCGCGCGCCCTGTGCCGGCTACCATGGGCGGGCATGACCCCCAGCGATTCCCTTCCCTGTGTCCTTGCCGCCGACGTGGGTGGCAGCAAGACATTGCTGCGTCTTGCCGCCTTGGATGATGGCCGGCCCGCACGCACGCTAAACGAGGCGCGCTTCGACAGCAGGGCGTGGCCGTCGCTTACCGCCATGATCCAGCATTTTCTCGCCGGTTGGCCGCGGCCTTATGCGGCCTGTCTTGCCGTGGCGGCACCCGTCGAAAGCCGGCGTCTCGAGCTCACCAATCTGGCACTCACGGTGGATGCGGACGAAATCGAGACTGCCTGCGGCTTGCCCCAGGTGATCCTCATCAACGATTTCGTGGCGGTCGGCCATGGCATCGAAGCGCTCAAGCCTTCCGATTTGCTGACCCTGCAGGCAGGACAGGAAAAGCCGCACGCCCCGCGCGCGGTGCTGGGGGCCGGCACGGGCCTGGGTGAGGCGATTCTGGTCTGGGCAGGCGATCACTACCAGGTGCTGCCCTCGGAAGGGGGCCACGTGGATTTCGCGCCCACCGATGAAGAGCAAATCGGCCTGCTGCGCTTCCTCATGGCGCGCCACGGGCATGTCTCCTACGAACGCATTCTCTCCGGCGCGGGACTGGTCGCCGTGTTTGAATACTTGGCCGACAGGTGGCCGGTCTCCCCTGGCTTGCGCAAGGCGGTGGCGGAAGCGGGGGCGGCGGCGGTAAGCCGCGCCGCCCTGGACGATGGGGATGCGGTGGCGAATCAGGCGCTGGAACTGTTCTTGCGCATCTACGGGGCTCAGGCGGGCAATCTCGCCCTCACCGCCTGGGCCGCCGGCGGGGTTTATCTGGCAGGAGGGATTGCGCCCCGCCTCGCGCAACGATTCGCGTTAAGTGGCTTCCTTGCTGCCTTCCGCGCCAAAGGCCGCTACCGGGATGCTCTTGCCCGCTTTCCGGTCCATCTGGTGTTGCGCCCGGACGTGGGCGTAATGGGCGCGCTACAGGTGGCGGCGCGGGCCGTCAGCCGCCCGTCATCGACATGAAGCGCAAAATCTTGTTTGGCTGTTCGCGGAATTCGTGGCGTTCCGGCTTGAGTTCAATTGCCTGCAGGATGGCCTCCGTCAGTTCTTCCTCGCCGGCCCCACGTCGCAATAGCGGCCGAAATTCCATGCGTTCTTCCTGGCCCAGGCAGAGGTAGAGGGTGCCATCCACCGACAACCGCACGCGGTTGCAGGTGGCGCAAAAATGCTGGGAAATGGGCGTGATGAAACCGACACTGAAACGTCCGTCTGGCGTGCGCAAGTAACGCGCCGGACCGCCTCCGGGAAACTCGCCTTCCATCAGCCCAAACCGCGCCGCAAGCCGCGCCTTCACAGGCTGTAAATCTAGATATTGGGCGTTGCGTCCCGTTTCGCCCATGGGCATGGTTTCGATCAGGCGGAGGACGAAGCCGCGTGCCATGCAGAATTCCACCATGTCCTCGATTTCGTCGTCGTTGACGCCGCGCATGGCCACCATGTTGATCTTGATGGGCGCAAATCCCGCCGCTTGGGCGGCATCCAGCCCCGCCAGGATGCGTGCCAACACGTCGCGTCCGGCGATGCGCTCGATGCGTTCTGGCCGTAGCGAATCGAGGCTGACGTTGAGCCGTGTGATGCCAGCCGCCCGGAGCGCGAGCGCGTGCCGGGCCAGCTGCGTGGCATTGGTGCTGAGGGAAAGATCCTCGATGCCGGGTAGGCGGGCAAGCCGCGCCGCAAGCTCCGGTAAATTGCCGCGCAAAAGCGGTTCGCCGCCCGTGAGGCGCACGCGGCGCAGGCCGAGACGAGCGAAGGCCGCCAGCAGACGCTCGATCTCATCGAAAGTGAGCCAGTGCGCCGGCTCCTCGAAGCCCTTGAAGCCCTCCGGCATGCAGTAGCTACAGCGCAGGTCACAGCGGTCCGTCACCGAAAGGCGCAGATATTCGATGCGGCGGCCGAAGCGGTCGATGAGCGTGGGCATGGGGCATTCCCTGCGTTATATTGCGCAGAATATAGCCGGTTTCATCCGTCGCAGACAACCACTTCCATCGCAGGGGAGGGTAGCGCACGCGGTGTCTCGGCGGGGATACCTGCTATCGAGCGTTACACCTGCGATAGATCGTGACAAAAGTCGGTGACAGGCGCCGCAAGTGGACTGTCATTCCCCCGAGAGCGGGAATCCAGGATGGTCCTGGCCATTTTTCTGGGTCCCCGCTTTCGCGCAGACAACACAACGGTGTGACGTGCTTACGTAGCGCTCGAGTAGTGTAAGTCTCGATGACAACGTTCAGGAGAGTGGTCAACGCGAGTGGAAGTCATGGGCTGGGGTAGAATAAGCGCCCCGAGTTTTTTCAAAGTCAGGAGACCACCATGGGCAAAGGCGATTTGCGCACCCGGCGCGGCAAGATCTATAACGGCTCCTATGGCGTGAGCCGTCCCCACAAGGAAAAGAAGAAACAGGAAGCACCGCAGCCGGCTGGCAAACGCAAGTAGGCTTGCCAACCCGGCCCGTGCCGGGTTTTTTTATGTCCCCATGCGGCGCTTGGCAGACGGCGTTATATCGATCAGAATATAACCAATGGCGGCGGGTGCGCGGGTGTTCGGGTTGGCGGGCTATAGCGGGGCGGGCAAGACCACCCTGTTGGAAAAGCTGATTCCCCACTTCGTTGAGCGTGGCCTAAAGGTGTCGGTGATCAAGCAGACCCATCACGACTTCGACATCGATCGGCCTGGCAAGGATTCGTGGCGCCAGCGTCAGGCCGGCGCCACCGAGGTGCTGGTGAGTTCCGACCGACGCTGGGCACTCATGCACGAGCTGCGCGGCAAGCCTCCGCCCAGCTTGGAGGTGCACCTGGCGCGGCTTGCCCCCTGTGACCTGGTCCTGGTGGAAGGCTACAAGCGGGAGGCCATTCCCAAGCTGGAAGTGCACCGTCCTAGTCTTGGCAAGCCACTTCTTTATCGGGACGACAGCCACATTCTGGCACTCGCGGGCGATGAACGGGTGCCGGTTCCGCTGCCCTGGTTTCATCTCGATGACGTGACAGCCATCGCGGAATTCATACTGCAACACGGACGAATCCCATGAGCCAACAACCGATGCTTTCCGTCGATGAGGCGCTTGACCGCCTGCTCGCTGCGGCGCGGCCTTTGACCGAAGTGGAGACGGTTGCCACGGAGGCGGCGTTGGGCCGCACATTGGCCCAATCCCAGGTCTCGCCCATCGCCGTGCCGCCGCTCGACAACAGCGCCATGGACGGCTATGCCGTGCGCGTGAGCGATCTAAATACCCAGGGGGACACGCGCCTGCCGGTAAGCCAGCGCATTCTCGCCGGCTCGGTGGGGGTGCCACTTGCGCCGAAAACGGCTGCCCGCATCTTCACCGGCGCGCCGATTCCACCGGGCGCCGACGCCGTGGTGATGCAGGAGGACACGACTGCCGTAGAGGATGGGGTGACCGTCCACAAGGCGGTGACGCCCGGTGCCCACATCCGGCGCGCGGGTGAGGACATTGCTCCAGGTGCCACCGTGTTGTCGGCCGGCACGCGGCTTTTTCCCCAGCATTTGGGATTGGCGGCTTCCGTTGGGCTTGCTCAGTTGCCCGTAGTGCGCCGTCTCCGGGTGGCCACCTTCTTCACCGGGGATGAGCTGGTCGCGCCGGGCATGCCGCTGGAACCCGGCCGCATCTACAACTCCAATCGCTATACCATCAACGGGCTGGCGACCGCGCTGGGCTTCGAGGTGGTGGATCTGGGCACGGTGCGGGACGATCTGGCTGCGACAATGGCGGTGTTGGCCCGTGCCGCGCAATGCGCCGACGTCGTCATCACGAGCGGGGGTGTGTCGGTGGGGGAGGCGGATTTCGTCAAGGCCGCGGTGGAGCGACAGGGCCGTCTGGACATGTGGCGGATCGCGGTCAAGCCGGGCAAACCTCTCGCGTTCGGCGAGGTCGCTGGCAAACCCTTTATCGGCCTGCCGGGTAATCCGGTTTCGGTGTTCGTCACCTTCTGTCTGTTCGCGCGGCCTTTCCTGCTGCGTATGCAGGGCGTGCAACAGGTGATGCCCGCCGCGTTCTGGGTGGAGGCGGCCTTCGACTGGCCGCGTCCCGACCGTCGGCGAGAATTCCTGCGCGCCAGGCTGGTGCGCGACGAGGAGCCTACGACGCGGGTGGAGATTTATCCTCATCAGGGCTCGGGGGTGCTCACCTCCACCGTGTGGGGCGACGGCTTGGTGGATGTGCCGGCCGCCGCACCAGTGCGGCAAGGCGAGCGCGTCCGGTTCATTCCTTTCGCGGAGCTCATGCGATGATCACGGTCAAGGTCTTGTATTTCGCGCGGCTTCGGGAAGTGCTCGGCCGCAGCGAGGAGCAGGTGGAATTGCCTAACGCGGCCACGGTGGACGTTCTCCTGGATCTTTTGCGCGCGCGGGGCGACGTTTGGGCACGCGAGCTAACGGAGCGACCCTTCCGCGTGGCGGTAAACCAAGAGATGCGCGATGCCTCGGCGCAGGTAGGAGCAGGCGATGAGGTGGCGATCTTCCCGCCGGTCACCGGAGGTTGACATGCCGGTGCGGGTGCAGGAAGCGGATTTCGACGTGGGCGCGGAGCTCGCTGCCCTGCGTGGTGGACGCAGCGATATTGGGGCCATCGCCGTCTTTATCGGGCTGGTGCGCGATGTGAACGGCGATAGCAGCGTGCAGGAAATGCTGCTGGAACACTACCCCGCCATGACCCACAAAGCGCTGGAGGACATCGTCGAACAGGCACGCCGGCGCTGGGACATCTTCGATGCCCTGGTGATCCATCGCGTGGGACGGCTAAAGCCCTCGGACCAAATCGTGTTGGTGGCGGTAACGAGCGCCCATCGGGGCGAGGCATTCGCCGCCTGCGAATTCATCATGGATTACCTCAAGACACGTGCCCCGTTCTGGAAGAAGGAGCACACCCCGGAAGGCAGCCGCTGGGTGGAAGCGCGCACCGCTGACGAAGCGGCGGCGGCCCGCTGGGAACGGTCATGACACAGCCCACGGTGCGTATCCTGCTCGGGGGCGCAAGCTCGCTCGGCCCGGGCAAGGCGGCGCTGTTGGAAGAAATCGATCACCAGGGTTCCATTTCTGCGGCGGCGCGTGCCATGGGCATGTCCTACCGGCGCGCCTGGCTGCTGGTGGAGGCCATGAACAGGGGCTTCCGTGAGCCATTGGTCACCACGGCCACCGGCGGTAGGCGGGGAGGCGGCGCGGCGCTCACGGATTTCGGGCGCGAGGTGCTGCGCCGTTATCGCGCCATGGAAGCCAAGGCGCAGAAGGCCATCGAAGCTGATCTGGAACGCTTCCGCGCGCTGCTTTGCAAGGCGTCCTGAGCGGGGATGCTGTTATGCTTTTTTGCATGGGAGAACATCGCATGAACATGCCAAACCCGTTGCGCGCCGGCTTGCTGGCGTGTCTTTTAGCCGCGCCATGGGCCCAGGCGGCCGCGCCTAGGCCCTTGGAGGAGACGCCGGTGCGCGTGACTTACGTGGCGCGAGACGACTTCGACACGGTCAAGACCCTGATCGAGGAGGCACTCGTGAGCCGCGGCTTGGTGGTGAACAACGTGGCTCACATCGGTGACATGCTGGAACGCACGGGCAAGGACCTGGGCGCCAGCCGGCAGGTCTATACGAAAGCGGAGGGCATCGAATTCTGTAGTGCCACCGTCTCACGCAAGATGATGGAGGCCGACCCCCACAACATCGTGTTCTGCCCCTACGTGATCTCCATCTACGTCCTGCCCAACGAGCCCGGCAAGACTTACGTCTCCTTCCGCCGCCTCCAGATGGTCGGCTCCAAGCAATCGCAGGAGGCGCTCAAGGACGTCGAGAAGCTGCTGCGCGACATCGTCAAGGAAGCGCTGCAGTAGTAAACCACCTGCGGCAGGCCGAGCCGGCCTGCCAGTTTCTCCACCACTGCCCTGCGGCGGCTTTCCCCTTTTCATCGGTCTTTGGCCGCCGCGCAGCCTGACGCATTTCGACGCGCCGCTTGTCGGCTTGCAATATGCGTTGAAACAAATATAATGGCCGGCATGATCGATGTTGCCGCCATTGCTAACGCCTGCGCAGACGAAACCCGTCGCCGCATCCTCCTGCTGCTCCTGGCGCAGGGCGAATTGTGCGTGTGTGACCTGTTCGGCGCGCTGGAGCTGCCCCAGCCCAAGGTGTCGCGGCATCTGGCGGTGCTACGCGACGCGCAGCTGGTGGTGTCGCGCAGGCACGGCACCTGGGTGCACTACCGGCTCAATCCGGACATGCCGCTCTGGGCGCTACAGATCCTAGCCGCTTTAGCGGATGGCGCCGCCCGCAGCGAGCCTTACCGGAGCGATCGCGAGCGGGTCAAGCGCGCCTGCGGCGGCACCCCCTGTGCCGCCTGATTCATGCATTAAAATGAATATAGAAAGGCAAGCAAGCATGTCCGACAGCAAGACCGTACTCATCCTCTGCACCGGCAATTCCTGCCGCAGCCAGATGGCGGAAGCCCTGGTCAACCACGACCTGGGCCCGGCGGTGCGCGCCATCTCTGCTGGCACGCGGCCCCAGCCCAAGGTGGCTGAGGGCGCCATCGAAGCGTTGCGGCTGGCAGGCATTCCCACTGACGGCCTCCATCCCAAGGATGTGGACGCGGTGATCAATGAGCCCATCGATCTGGTGATCACCGTCTGCGACAACGCCAAGGAGAGCTGCCCGGTGTTCCCACGCCCCATCCCCAGCGTCCACCTGCCTTTCCACGATCCCCATGGCGAGCCGCTGGAGAGCTTTCTGAAAGTGCGGGACGAGATCCGGGCCAAGCTGGTGCCCGAGGTCAAGCGCCGCCTGCTGGGCGCATGAAGGCGCAGGCCATGGAAAATCTTTGCCTGCATGCAGGCCTAACCCAAGCGGCGGAGCCCATCCGCGCGCATGCGCCGTGGGCCGCTTGCCGTGTCGCGGGCTCCGCGGCGCGCCCGGGCAGGGGCCGCGGCATCGGTCGCTGAAGGGGGAAGGGGAGTCCATGCATCATCCTGTGCGCGTGCTGTTTCTCTGCACCGGCAATTCCGCCCGCTCCCAGATGGCGGAGGCCTTCCTGCGCACCATGGGCAAGGAACATTTCGCGGTGTTCAGCGCGGGCACCGAACCCAAGGCCCTGCACCCGCTGGCGGTGCAGGTGATGCGGGAGGCGGGCATCGACATCTCGGGCCAGCGCAGCAAAGATCTGACTGAATTTCTGAACCAGGAATTCGACTACATCATCACCGTGTGCGATCGCGCCCGCGACAACTGCCCCACCTTTCCCGGCGACAACGCGCGCATCCACTGGCGCTTCGAGGATCCGGCCGCGGCGAGGTGCAGCGAGGCAGAGCAGCTCGGGGTCTTCCGCCGGGTGCGCAACGAAATCCGCACCCGGGTGTCGATCTGGCAGCCCGCCATCCTGAAGAAACTGCGCGAGGCAGGCGTGAAGCCATGACGGCGCAGTGCGAGATCACCGCCCGCGCCGCGGCCGGGGCCGAGCTGGGCTTCTTCGAGCGCTGGCTGACGCTGTGGGTGTTTCTTGCCATCGCGGCGGGCATCGGCCTCGGCCAGGCCCTGCCCGGCGTGTTCCGCGCCGTGGGCGCGATGGAAGTGGCCAAGGTCAATCTGCCGGTGGGGGTGCTGATCTGGGTCATGATCATCCCCATGCTTCTCAAGATCGACTTTCATGCCTTGAGAGAAGTCGGCGCCCATTGGCGCGGCATCGGCGTCACGCTGTTCATCAACTGGGCGGTGAAGCCCTTTTCCATGGCGCTGCTGGCCTGGATTTTCATCCGCCACGTGTTCGCGCCTTACCTGCCGGCAGACCAGCTCGACAGCTACGTGGCCGGCCTCATTCTGCTGGCCGCCGCACCCTGCACGGCGATGGTGTTCGTGTGGAGCCATCTCACCCGGGGCGAGCCCCACTTCACCCTGAGCCAGGTGGCGTTGAACGATGTCATCATGATCTTCGCCTTCGCGCCCATCGTCGCGCTGCTGCTGGGACTGTCGGCGATCACCGTGCCGTGGGATACGCTGTTCCTGTCGGTGGTGATGTACATCGTGATTCCCGTGGCCATTGCGCAGCTGTGGCGGCGCTGGCTGCTGGCGCGGGGCGAGGCCGCGCTCAAGCGCACCCTGGACCGGCTGCATCCGTTCTCGCTGTCGGCCCTGTTGCTCACACTGGTGCTGCTGTTCGGCTTCCAGGGGCAGGCCATCATCGAGCAGCCCCTGGTCATCGCCATGCTGGCGGTGCCGATCCTGATCCAGGTGTATTTCAATTCGGGTCTGGCTTATCTGCTCAATCGCCAGTTCAAGGTTGAGCACTGCGTCGCCGGGCCCTCCGCCCTGATCGGCGCCAGCAATTTTTTCGAGCTGGCGGTGGCGGCGGCCATCAGCCTGTTCGGCTTCCAGTCCGGTGCCGCCCTGGCCACCGTGGTGGGCGTGCTGATCGAGGTGCCGGTGATGCTGTCGGTGGTGCGCATCGTCAATGCCAGCCGCGACTGGTACGAGCGGGCGGCCCCCCGCTAGCGGAATGCTGCTTCAGGGTCCCTGGCCCACACCCAGTTTTTTCAGCTTTTCCCACAGTGTCTTGCGGCTGATGCCGAGGACGCCCGCGGTCTTCGCGATCTGGCCGTCGCAATGGGCCAGGGCCTGCTGGATGTAGCTCAGCTCGCAGTGGCGCAGATAGGCTTCCAGCGGCTCGAACGCCGTTCCTTCGCTGCCCGCTTCCGCGTCGTCCTCCAGCAGGAAATCGACGCCGATGAGGGGCCCCGGCGTGAGGATGCAGGCGCGTTCGATGGCGTGCTTGAGCTCGCGTACGTTGCCGGGCCAGCGGTGGCTGGTCAGAACCCGCTCCGCCTCGGGGGATAGTTGTTTGGGTTCCACGCCATGCTCGGCTGCGTAATCCCGCAGAAACTGGCGGGCGAGCCACAGCACGTCTTCCTTCCGCTCCCTTAGCGGCGGCACCCGCAGGTGAATCACGTTGATGCGGTAATAGAGATCCTCTCGGAATGCCCCGCTCTCCACCCGCGCGCGCAAATCGCGGTGGGTGGCGCAGATCAGGCGCACGTTCACCGGCACGGCCACTTCGCCGCCGACCCGGGTGACGCGCTTGTCCTGGATCACCCGCAGCAGCTTGGCCTGCATGGACAGGGGCATGTCGCCGATTTCGTCGAGAAACAGGGTGCCGCCGTCCGCCTGTTCGAACACGCCGTGGCGCCTACGGGTAGCGCCGGTGAAGGCGCCCCGCTCATGCCCGAAGAGTTCCGTTTCCAGCAGGCTTTCGCTGAGGGAGGCGCAATTGAGCGCCACCAGGGGCGCGCCGGGTTGGGCCAGATCATGGATGGTCTGGGCGATGATTTCCTTGCCCACGCCGGACTCGCCGGTGATGAGGATGGTGCGCGCATTGCGGGCGAGCTGGGGCAGGGTTGCCGCGATGCGGCGCATGGCGGGCGAAGGGCCGAGCATGGGCAGATCGCCGTTGTCGGCGGCGCAATGACGGCAGACGGCGCGCATCTTGATCAGCAGCTCGTCCAGGTCGAAGGGCTTGGTGATGTAATCCATGGCGCCCAGCTTGAGCAGCGACACCGCGTGATCGATGGAGCCATAGCCGGTGATGAAGATCCAGGGCGGCACCGCGCGCAACTTTTCGATGGCGGTGCGGAACAGCGTCTCGCCCTCGATGTCTGGCAGGCGGATGTCGCTCAGCACCAGCGCGTAGTCGTGACGTTCCAGCGCCGCGAGGGCCTCGCGTCCGGTGCGGAACCAGTGGGTCTTTATGCCTTCGAGGGTGAAGCGGTCGAGCAGGCTTTCGCCCATGATTGCGTCGTCTTCGACGAGACAGACGGGGGGATGCGTCATCAGCGTGTCTCCAGGGGAAGGCGCACCGTGAAAAGCGTCCGGCCGGCGGCGCTTTCGCAGTCGATGCTGCCGTTGAGTTGCTGCACCAGCTGGTAGATGATCCACAGGCCGAGGCCGCGGCCTTCGCCTTCATCCTCGGCAAAGGGCTCGAACAGGTGGTCCATCCGTGCCGCCGGTATCGGCGGGCCATCGTTCTCCACGCGCACTGTCACTGCCGTGGCGTCCGCTGCGATGTCGCAGGCCACGTAGCCGTCCGCCGCGTGAGTCGCATTGAGCAGCAAGTTCAGCAGAATCTGCCGCACCGGCGTGGAAGGCAGCGGCAGGGTATCTGGCACCGCGCACGTCCAGCGCAGATGGCGCCGTCGCTGGCTGAGCTCCGGCCCGACCAGCGTGCGGATATCCTCCAGGTCGGCGGCGGTGAGCGCGTGGTTTTCCAGCTTGGCTTCCACCAGCAGCGCCCCCACCGTCTCGCGCACCTGGATCAGCCCGCGCTCGATCAGCGCGATGGTGCGTTGGGCGATGGGATCTTCGGAGCCATGGCGCTTGTAGGTGTTGATGGCGTTGAGCATGCCGCCGAGGGGATTGTTGACCTCATGGGCGATGCCGGCAGTGAGGCGTCCGATGGCGGCGAGCCGCTGGGTGGCGACCATCTGTTTTTGCAGACGCTGCTTTTCCTCCAGCTCGCCGAGCATTTCCCGGAAGCGCCGGCCCAGCAGCCCGATCTCGTCCTGTCCGGTGCTGAGCGGGCAATCCTCCTGCCGGAGCGGCTGCTGGCCGATTCGTTGAAAGCAGCCGGCGAGGCGGATGAGGGGCACCGCGAGGGCATTGCCCGCATACCAGCCCAGCGGCAGCAGCACCAGCAGTGCCGCCGCGGTGGCAATGAGCACGCGGCGCACGGTGGCATGGAAGCGCGGGAGCACGAGATCCTTATGATAGGCCAGGATCAGGCGTCCGAGGCGCGTGCCGTCGCCGGCCTGGATCGGCAGTTGCAGGTACAGCCAGTCGCCGTCGTCGCGCACCGGTGCTGCCTGCCCATCGGCCGCCAGCGCCGCACGCAGGAAGGGCAGCCGGGCGGCATCGGTGAGCGGACGAATGGCGCGCGGGTCGCTGGATACGTACACCCGGTTGCGCGGGTCGAGCACGATGAAGCGCTGGCCGTCCTGATTACCGTCGATGGGAGCGCGCACCGTCTCGTAGGCCGCCCACAGATCGTCGTGCAGCAGCGGGCCGGTCAGGCCCTGGGCCAGCACCCGCCCCATGGCGCTGGCGTTTTGCACGAACTGGTCGCGGGCATCGCGCCAGGCGTGGCCGAGCAGGACCGCGGAGACGATGCCGGCGGTGGCCAGGATCACCAGCGTCAGAGACAGCGGCACCTTGTGCCGGTAGGACAGATCCCGCCATTTCATGGGCGGGCCTCCACCAAGGCGCGGTTGCGGCGAATGCCGTCGAACAGCGCGGGACTGCCCGCCGTGAAGCCGGTGAGATTCAGATGCGTGAGCAGGCTGCGGCCATCGGGGTCGGTTGCCATGCCCAGCAGGGCCGCGCGCAGGGCGGTGATGTCGGCGGCCGATGCCCCCGGCGCCGCCACCACCGGGGGAAAGCCGAATTTTGGCGACCGCTCCGCGATCCGGGTCTGGCGCGTGAGTTCCGGGTGGAGCTTGGCGAGGGTGTCGTAGACGTAGCCGTCGATGGCGCCGCCGTCCGCCAGTCCCGCCGCGACCGCCTCCACTACCCGGCGGTGGGCCCAGGTGAAGAAGGTGCGGGCGAAGAAACGGCCGGGGTCCAGCCCCTGCTCGCGCAGCCGCGCTTCGGGCACGAGCCAGCCGGAATTCGACAGGGGATCCGAGAATGCGAAGATCTTTCCGCGCAGGTCGAGCAGGGTACGGGTGCGGGTGTCCGTGCTGGGCACGATCACATAGGAGCGATACAGGGGCTTGCCTTCGAACAGCGGAACGGCCACCAGCTTGAGGGCGGGCTCGCCACGGACGTAGGGATAGCCGCAGATCCAGGCGAACTCGATGTCGTCCTTCATCAGCAGATCGACGATCTCGCGGTAGCTGGTGCGCTGCACGAAGCGCACGGGGCGTTGGAGACGCCGTTCGAGATAGGCGCCCCACTGCCGCAGGAATCCGATCTGGTCGTCCAGGAACACGGCGGTGGTGCCGATGCGCAGAGGGGCGGGATCCGCCGTCGCCGGCAGGGGAAAGAGCGCGAGCCAGCCCCACACAAGCCAGCAAATTGTCCTAGAGTGAACGAGTCGCCGCATCGTCAAGGCCCGGGTATCTGTTACGACATGGTAACCCCGTTGTTACGCCGGCGAAACAGCCGGAAACGTCTTTTCATCCAAGCCGCTGATTTGCTTGCGGTTGTTATGCCGGTACGAAGCTTGCAAGCGCAATGCCCCAGCAGCCCGGACCGGGGCTGCGAAATCCAGATGGAGGAGACAACCGTGACTGAAATTTCCCGCAGAAACTTCCTGAAGCTCGGTGGCGGCGTGGCGGCCGGCACCGTGGCCACCGTGGCCCTGCCGGGCCAGGCCCAGGCGGCGCCCGCCGATGTCGGACGCATGACGCTGCCCTATCCGCACAAAGTGGTGACGCGCGCGCGCGAGCTACGGACCAACATGCCGGTGAACTTCAATTTCCCCGACGCCGCGTCCCCCTGCACCCTCATCAAGATGGGCCGCGCGGTCCCCGGCGGCGTGGGACCGGACAAGGACATCGTGGCCTACAGCACGCTGTGTACCCACATGGGCTGCCCGGTGAGCTACGACACCGCCAGCCGCGTCTTCCGCTGTCCCTGCCACTACAGCACCTTCGACGCGGAACTTTCAGGCCAGATGATCTGCGGCCAGGCCACCGAAGACCTGCCCCGGATCGTGCTGCAATACGACGCCAAGACCGACACCGTCACCGCCGTGGCGGTGGAGGGTCTCATCTACGGCCGCCAGGCCAACGTGCTGTGAGGAGGAGATCATGAGCAAACGCGCCGATCGCATCGCACTGCCGCCGGTCACGGCGAAGAAGACCAACCTGGCCTGCCACTTCTGCATCGTGGGCTGCGGTTACCATGTGTACAAATGGCCGGAGAACGAGGAGGGCGGCCGAGCGCCCCACCAGAATGCCCTGGGGCTGGATTTCCGCAAGCAGCTGCCGCCCCTCGCCGCCACGCTCACGCCGGCGATGACCAATGTCATCACCGACCGCGACGGCCGCCGCTACAACATCATGATCGTGCCGGACAAGGGCTGCGTGGTGAACCAGGGGCTGTCCTCTACCCGCGGCGGCAAGATGGCCTCCTACATGTACCAGCCGGAAGGCCTCACCAAGGAGCGCCTGGCCTATCCGCGCCTCTACACCGGCGACCAGTGGCTGGACACCACCTGGGACAAGGCGCTGGCCATCTACGCCGGCGTGCACAAGGCAATCCTCGACAAGGAAGGTCCGGACGGGCTGGGCTTCAATGTCTTCGACCATGGGGGGGCGGGCGGCGGCTTCGAGAACACCTGGGGCACGGGCAAGCTCATCTTCAGCGCCTTCCAGACGCCATTCGTGCGCATCCACAACCGGCCGGCCTACAATTCCGAGTGCCACGCCACGCGGGACATGGGCATCGGCGAGCTGAACAATTCCTATGAGGACACGGAGATCGCCGACTGCATCGTCTCCGTGGGCGCGAACCAGTACGAAACCCAGACCAATTATTTTCTTGCCCATCTGCTGCCCAACATGCAGGGCGCAACCCGCGACAAGAAGAAGAAATTCTTCGGCGCCGAGCCCCAGCCCGACACCCGCATCGTCTTCATCGACCCGCGCCGCACGCCCACCATCACCATCTTGGAGACCGCCGTGGGCAAGGACCGGCTGCTGCATCTCGATCTCGAACCGGGTACCGACATTGCCCTGTTCAACGGCGTGTTCACCTATGTGGTGGAGCAGGGCTGGATCGACAAGGATTTCATCGCCCAGCACACCACGGGCTTCGAAGACGCCGTGAAGGCCAACCGCATGAGCCTGGAGGAAACCAGCCGCATCACCGGCGTCTCGGTGGACAAGCTCAAGCAGTATGCGGAATGGGCCTACAAACCGAAGGCGCCCGGCGTGCTGAAGCGCACCTGCCACACCTACGAGAAGGGCATCATCTGGGGCAACGACAACTACCTGATCCAGTCGGCGCTGCTTAACCTGGTGATCGCCACCCACAACGTGGGGCGGCGCGGCACCGGCTGTGTGCGCATGGGCGGGCACCAGGAGGGCTACGCCCGGCCGCCCTATCCGGGCAAGAAGATGATCTACGTGGACAAGGAAATCATCGAAGGCAAGGGCCGCACGCTCACCATCTGGGGCTGCAATGCCTTCCAGACCACCCTTAACGCCGAGGCCTACCGCAACGCGGTGCTACGTCGCTCCGAGATCGTCAAGCAGGCCATGCGCAAGCTGCGCGGCGCCGACACGCCGCGCATCGTGGAAGCCATCGTCGACGCGGTGATGAACAAGGGCGGCCTGTTCGTGACTCTGATCGATCTCTACCCGACCATGGTCATGGACGCTGCCCATGTGGCCCTGCCGGCGGCCCATCCGGGCGAGATGAACCTCACCTCCATGAACGGCGAGCGGCGCCTGCGCCTCTCCGAAAAATTCATGGACCCGCCGGGCGTGGCCAAGCCGGACTGCCTGATCGCCGCCGACATCGCCAACACCATGAAGCGCCTGTACGAGCAGGAAGGCAACGCCGCCATGGCCGCGCGCTTTGCTGGCTTCGACTGGAAGACCGAGGAGGATGCCTTCAATGACGGCTTCCGCCGCGCTGGCCAGCCGGGCGCCGGGCCCATCGACAGCCAGGGCGGCGGCACCGGCTACCTGGCCACTTACGAGCGTCTGCGCAAGGCGGGCAACAACGGCGTGCAGCTACCAATCAAGGAATACAAGGACGGTAAGTTGGTCGGCACGGAAATGCTCTACACCGACAACAAGTTTGACACCGCGGACGGCAAGGCGAAATTCCTGCCTTCCCCATGGCCGGGACTGGCTGCGCCGGTGGCCGCGCAGAAGGCCAAGTATCGCTTCTACGTGAACAACGGTCGGGTGAACGAGGTGTGGCAGACCGGCTACCACAACAAGTACGACCCCCACGTGAAGGACCGCTACCCCGTGGCCATCATCGAACTCAACCCGCAGGATGCAAGGGAGCTGGGTGTGGAGCCGGGCGACATCGTCGAGCTGTACAACGACTACGGGGCCACCTATGCCATGGCCTACCCGGATGCCGCCATTAAGCGCAACCACACCTTCATGCAATTCGGGTGGTTCAACGGGATCGTCGGCGACGTGGTCACCGACTGGACCGACCGCCACTACATTCCCTACTACAAGGGCACCTGGGCCAACATCCGCAAGATCGGCGGCGGCGACCATTTCCGCGAGGGGACGTCGTTCAAGTCGCGGCGCTATCAGACCTAGGGAAATTCTCAAAAAGCACCGCAGGCGTCATGCGGCGGCGGGTTTTGTGACCCGTCGCCGTTTTTTTACGCCGTGCCCCTTGACCTGGGACCGCACTCCAGGGTTTGCACTGGGCCTCGATGAAAGCACCTGCGACCTACACCATCGGCAAGCTCGCGGCGCAGGCCGGTGTGACCGCCGATGCCGTGCGCTACTACGAGAAGGAAGCGCTGCTCGCGCCCGCGAGCCGGACCTCAGCCGGCTACCGGCTATACGACGGCGAGGCCCTGCGCCGCCGCCACTTCGCTCAAGCTGCCCTTGCCGCCGCGCCAGGCCGCCATGGCCAGCTCGACCTTTTCCCGTGCCAGGGGTAGCAGCACCTCGCGCTGGCGCCGGACCGCGTTTGCCAGCCGCTCGTGTTCGGCCAGGTCGGACTCCAGCATGGCGGCGTGTTGGCGCAGCGTGGCCTCGCGTTCGGCTGCAACGGCCGCACGCGCGGCGCGCTTGGCGGCAATCTTCGGGTCCTGGCGCGAACCGGGGAAAATCGGCAGATCGAAGCGGAACTGCACCGAGCCATGTCGCTGAACTGCGGCCCGCGTTGCTGGTAGGCGAGTTCCAGCGACCAGTCGGACTTTTTCTCGGCTTGCATTTCGCCGATCTCGGCGTCGGCCAGACTTTCCTTCGAGTCGAATTCGGTGAGCTCGGGATGCTGGTGCAGCCTTTGCGCCAGCACGTCGCGGGCAATCGGCCAGTCCGGGGGCTGGCCCTCCAAGGCTTCGTCCGCCGCCGCACCGATCCAGCGCCTGAGGGCGTCGATGTAGGCGAGAGCCTGTTCCACGGTTGCACGTGCCACCCAGGCCACGGCGGTTTCGCGCAGGACAGCCAGGCGCGTGCTGCGGGTCTGCGCCTCGGCCACGGCCAGCTTGGCCTGAGCCACCGCGACACGCGCCGCCCGCTTGACTGCGTTGGGAAATTCCTGCATCACGCCGACGCGGCGCATGGTCATGAAGTCGCGCGTGACACTGTAGGCGTCGGCCCCGTTGACGGGCAGGTTGTCGACGCCGAGGGCGAGCTTGGGGTCCGGTAAATCACCTGCGGGCAGCACATTGGAACGCGCCGCGGCAACGTTTTCCTCGCGGGCCTTGAGTTGCGACGCTTGCGTCTGCGCCAGGCGCAACGCTTCATCGAAGGTCAGCGCGTGGCCAAGTGCGCTGAAACAGGCAAGCAGCACGGCGAGGAGCATGCGCTGCTTTTGAAACGGATCGGGTAAAAACATGACGACCTCTCTTCGGTGGAACAGGACGTGGCGCCGCGCAGACGCGGCGCCGCTTCATGCACCGAAGTGGTCTAAATACGGAAAACCTGGTATTGGATGCGCAGGGGAGGGGAGGCGTCCGTCAGCCACGCCGGACGGTGGTGATAGACGCGCGAAGCTGGCGGCGCGGCCAGCTCGGCGCACGCCACCGTCCAGAGCGCTAGCCCAACGAAGGGCATGACGTCCAGCGTAGGAAGCGAATGAGACTGGGCAGACTGGTCGCAATGTGCCTTGCACAGGGGGGAGGGTGTGTTGCCCATTTCCCGCGCGCAAGCCGGCGCTATGTTCGCGTCCTGGGCAGCGCCCGGCGCCGGGACAGAAAGCAACTGCGGGCACGCATACGCCGCCACCGCGAGTTGACTCCAGATCAGTATCGTGGCGCAGAGCAAAGCGAGGATGCGGCGTATTTTTCTGCGAAACATGGCTGCACTGTAAACCAGGCTGGTCCGTTGAGGAAACCCCGGCTGTCTCGGCCGAAACCCAGGGTTTGCAAACCCACCGCAAGTCAACGCCAAAGCCGATAGCGGCGATTGCCGGCATGACGGGCTTGTGTAGACGTCCCGCGATGAGCGCACAAAGCATGGCGTCGCGCTGCACCCATTCACCGCTTTTCGCGGGGCTTTTGTTGGGCGTCGAGCATGAGCCCTGCGCCCGCCACCAAAGCGAAGCCCGCGCCGGCGTAAAAAGTCGCGGCGGGTCCCAACTTGCTCCACAAGGCGCCAGCAATGACGCTGGCCAACAGCAGGGACGCGCCGCTGACCAGATGGAACACCCCGAAACCCGTGCCGCGTAATGCCTCTGGGCAGTGAGCCGCCACCAGAGTGGAGAGCAGGCCCTGGCTGGCACCCATGTGTAGGCCCCATAGCACAGCACCCACGCCCACCAGCCAGACGTCTCCCGCTGTAGCGAGCACCAGGTCGGCCGCAACCAAGAGAGCCACGCTTGCAAGCAACAGCGCACGGCGGCTCATGGTGTCGGCCAGCCGGCCGAAGGGATAGGCGCTTGCCGCGTAAAAGACATTCATCACGATGAGGATCAGCGGAATCCAGGTGGCGGCCAGACCCAGCACCTCGGCGCGCAGCAACAGAAAGGCTTCTGAAAAGCGTGCCAAGGTCAGCACGGCGCCGAAACCCACTATCTTCCAGTAGCGTGCGGGCAAGCGCGTCAGCGCCTCGCGGCGGATGGGAAAACGGGCCGCGGGAATGGGGCGCGTGGCTTCCGGCTCCTGCAGACCGAACACGATGAGCAGCACGCACACCGCTGCTGGCAGCACCGCCACCCAGAACACCAGGCGAAAATCATCATGGGTGGCCGCCATCAGGAGCATGGCGATGAGCGGGCCGGCAAAGGCTCCCACCGTGTCCATCGCTTGGCGCAGGCCATAGGCCGCACCACGCTGCGCTTCCGGGGCGATGTCGGCGATCAGGGCATCGCGGGGCGCGCCGCGGATACCCTTGCCGACGCGGTCGAGGAAGCGCGCCAGCAGCACCGCCCCGATGCTGCCGGCAAGGGGGAAGAGCGGCTTGCTGAGGGCCGCTAGCCCATAGCCCAGCAGCACCAGTGGCTTTCTGCGCCCGACCCAGTCGGAGATGGCGCCTGAGAACACCTTGGCGAAGGCGGCGGTGGCCTCGGCAATGCCCTCAATCAGACCCACCGCCATCGCCGACGCGCCCAACACCGTCACCAGGAAGACGGGCAAGAGGCTATGGATCATCTCGGATGAGAGATCCATGAATAGGGAGACAAAGCCAAGGGTGATGACACCGGAGGGCAGATGGGTGCGCATGAGTGCCTTCTCCTCAGGGCGCGCAGCGCGGCCGTGGTTGGTACTCGCGGTAGGCGGGTAAGATGAATGATGTGCACGCACTATAGCGCGAAAAACCTAGCCGCGCCGAGCACACGACTGGCCGAGGAGAAGGACGACCGCAACGGGTGGCTTGACCGGCCACGAAGCTGTCGTGAGTGACTGGCCGGGGTTGTGGCGGACTTGCGGCAACGCTCAAAAAGAAGAGAAGGCCCCTTGGGAACCCCCGATATGGACGAGGCGGAACCATGGCTGACCGAGCACGGCGCCGCCTTGTACAAGTACGCGTTGTCGCATTTGCGAGATCCCCGGCGTGCGGCGTCCCTGTCGTTCTACCCCGCGCAGCACGAAAGCTGCTTCACGTCCTTGGTGAACGTCTGCGCGCACAGCTTCAGGCCTTCTACCATGGTGAGATAGGGGAAGAGCTGCCCGGCCAGGTCGGCGACCGTCATCCGATTGCGGAGCGCCAGCGCGGCGGTTTGGATGATTTCGCCGGCTTCCGCTGCCAGTACCTGGGCGCCCAGCAGGCGACCGCTCGCTTTGTCCGCCACCAGCTTGATGAAGCCGCGGGTGTCGAAATTCGCCAGCGCGCGCGGGACGTTGTCCAGCGTGAGGGTGCGGCTGTCGGTTTCCATGCCCAGCTTGTTCGCCTGCGCTTCGGTCAGGCCCACCGTGGCCACCTGAGGATCGGTGAACACCACGGCGGGCAGCACGGACAGGTCCAGGGCCGCATCGCCCCCGGTCATGTTGATGGCGGCGCGGGTGCCGGCGGCGGCGGCCACGTACACGAATTGCGGTGCGTTGGTGCAGTCGCCGGCCGCATAGATGTGGGGCACCGAGGTGCGCAGATGGTCGTCCACGACGATGGCGCCGCTGGCGTCCACCGCCACGCCGGCGCGGTCGAGTCCCAGCCCCGCGGTGTTGGGCTTGCGGCCGGTGGCGATGAGTAGTTTTTCGCCCTTGACGATGCCCGCGCTGGTATCCAGCTCGAACGCCTTGCCGTCGAAACGCACGGCTGTCACCGTGGTGTGCGTCAGCACGCGCATGCCTTCTTCCACAAGCGCCGCCTGGAGTCCTTCGCCCAAGGCCGGATCTTCCTTCGACAGCAAGCTGCCGCGGGCGATGAGGGTGACTTGGGACCCCAGGCGAGAATAGGCCTGGGCCAGTTCCAGCGCCACCACCGAGCCGCCATAGACGATCAGGTGATCCGGTGTTTCCTCGGCGACCAAGGCCTCGGTCGAAGTCCAGAACGGCGTGCCGGCAAGCCCCGGCACATCCGGTACCTGCGGCGAGCGGCCGGTGGCGATGAGGATGCGGTCGGGCGCAAGGCGCTGCGCCTTGCCGTCGGGTTTGCGCACGACCAGGGTTTTGGCATCTTCGAAGGAGGCGAAGCCGCGCAGGAGGTTGATGCCGGGATTGGTCTCCAGAATGCTTTCGTACTTGGCGTGGCGCAGCTCTTCCACCCGCCCCTGCAATTGCGCGGTGAGGGCCTTGCGGTCCAGTGTCGGCGCGTGATGGGTGAGGCCGGCAAACGGGTGCTGGGCGGCGAGGTGCGCCACGTGTGCGGCGCGGATGAGAATCTTGGAAGGCACGCAGCCGACGTTCACACAGGTGCCGCCGATGGTGGACGCCTCGATCACCGTCACGTCCGCGCCTTCCTCCGCGGCGCGGATGGCGGCGGCGAAGGCCGCGGAGCCACTGCCGATGATGGCGATGGACAGCGAGCGTTCCGCCCCCTTACCGAGTTCACAGTGACAGGTGGCATTCATCGCGGGCCGTCCTTCACTTTTGATTCATAGCCGGCCTCGAAGGTGGCATCCTCCAGCGCCTTGACGCTGGTCTTGGTATCGTCGAAGGTCACCACGGCTTCCTTCTTCTCGAAGGAGACCTCCACCTGGCTGACCCCTGGCACTTTTTGCAATGCTTTCTTCACCGTGATGGGGCAGACCGCGCAATACATGCCGGGCACCGACAGGGTCACGGTGCGCACGGCGGCGAAGGCGGAAGCGGCAAGGCCGAAGGCAAGCATGACGGCGAGCGTGAACTTTTTGAGCATGGCGGAACTCCTCAATCAATAAAACAAGGGGGCGAGATAGGGGAAGACGAAGGCGAGCCCGACCAGCACGGCCACCAGCCAGAACAGCGCCTTGTAAAGACGGTCGGTGGCGGGATGTGCGCAGAGGCTGCCTGGGGTGCAGGCTTTCGGGCTGCGGTAGAGCTTCTTCCAAGCGAGATAGAGGGCAATCAGGGCCGCGGCGAGGAAAAAGGGACGGAACGGTTCCAGGGCGGCGAGGTTGCCCACCCAGGCACCGCCCACGCCCAGCAGCACGAGCACCAAGGGACCGATGCAACACAGGGAGGCGGCGATGGCGGCGATGACGCTTCCCACCAGGGGCAGCTTGGGGTTGGGGGACATGGCAGACTCCGGAAGTTGCGAAGTTCCCAGGCTAAACCCAGTACCACGGTACGGAGTCAAGCAGTAGGTGCTCGCCAGCTTGGAATGCGGTAGCGAGACGCCGCCTAGCTGGGTAACATGCGCTGTTTTCAGTGCCCACCCACCATGCGCCGCTTCGATTTTGGTCTCGTGCTGCCCGCCCGGCCGCTTCTCACCTGGGGCGATGGTCTGGTACTAGCCGCCATCGCGGCAGCGATTTGGCTTGGCGCGCAGCTCGCCTTGCACGCTCCTGCCGTGGTCAAGGGGCCGGAGATTTCCCTCTCGGCTTCGGCCCTGCCCTGGTATGCGGCACTGTCGCTGCTACGCATGTTGGCGGCTTACGCGCTTTCCCTGGCCTTTGCCCTGAGCTATGCCCTCTCCGCCGCCCACAATCGGCGCGCGGAACGGGTGCTTCTCCCCCTGCTCGATGTCTTGCAGAGCGTGCCCATCCTGTCTTTCTTGCCGGTGGTGCTCTTGTCTCTCACAGTCGTCTTGCCCACGGGGGTGGCGGTGGAGCTTGCCTCCATCGTGCTCATCTTCACTTCCCAAGCCTGGCATCTCGCCTTCAGCATGTATCAGTCCGCGCGCACCGTGCCGCGGGAGCTCATGGAAGCGGCGGCGGTATTCCGCTTCGGCCGCTGGTTTCGTTTCAAGCACGTGGAGCTACCATTCGCTGCGCTGGGCCTCATCTGGAACAGCATCATGAGCTGGGCGGGGGGCTGGTTCTTCCTGATGGCCGCGGAAATGTTCACCGTCGGGAGCCGCGATTACCGTCTGCCCGGGTTGGGCAGCTACCTCCAGACGGCGGCCCATGTGGGCGACATGCACGCCCTGATCCTTGGGGTGCTAACCTTGATCGGGCTGATCGTCGCGCTGGATCAGCTCGTATGGCGGCCGCTCCTCGCCTGGGCCGAGCGTTTCAAGCTGGAAACCGTGGAGGGTGCGGCCCCCGCCACCTCCTGGGTGTACGACGCGCTGTCCCATTCGGTGCTGGTCTCCCGTTTTATCGAGGGCGTTTGGGCGCCGCTCGTAGAGCGGCTCGACCGACGCTGGCAGGATCCCCGCGCGCCCATTCGCCTCGAAGGGAGAGCGAGGCGACGCCACTGGTGGCAGCGGCTAGTCTGGTTCCTTTTCGGTATCGGCCTGGCCTACGGCCTGCTGCGTCTTTTGGAACTGTTGACCGCGCTTTCTGCGAGCGCCTGGATAGACATCGGCCTGGGACTCATCGCTACGTTTCTGCGCGTGACTGCGGCATTGGTGATCGCCTTGTCGTGGACCTTGCCCCTGGGTGTAGCCATTGGCACGCGCCCGCGGCTGGCGGCGGTGTTGCAGCCGTTGGCGCAAATCGCTGCATCAGTGCCAGCCACCGCGCTGTTTCCCATCGTGCTGCTGGCCTTTCTGCATCTGCCGGGCGGCTTGGATGTCTCCGCCGTGCTGCTCATGTTGCTGGGCAGTCAGTGGTATCTCTTGTTCAACGTGATTGCCGGTGCGTCCGCCATTCCGCGCGAGCTGCGCGACACCACGGAACTCCTGGGGCTCACCGGCTTGGCCCGCTGGCGTATCCTCTATCTGCCGGCCTTGTTTCCCTTCACCGTCACCGGCGCGATCACCGCCGTGGGCGGTGCCTGGAATGCCAGCATTGTGGCCGAATACGTGGAATTCGCCGGCACCACTCACGCCACCGTGGGCATCGGCGCGGTGATCGCCCGCGCCACGGAACAGGGTGATTTCCCCTTGCTGGCGGCGGCGACCCTGGTCATGGTGCTCGCGGTGGTGCTGGCTAACCGGCTATTCTGGCTGCGCCTGTATCGACTGGCAGAGGCACGTTACCGTCTGGAATGAATCATGGCATCCAATCCTCTCGTCACCCTGCATCGCGTGGCCAAGACTTTCGGTCATTTCCATGCGCTGCGTGATGTAAGTCTCGTCATCGAGCCGGGTGAGCTGGTCTGCCTGGTGGGGCCGTCCGGGTGCGGTAAATCCACTTTGCTGCGCATCATCGCAGGTCTCACGGCCGCGACGCACGGCGAGGTGCGTTACCGCGGCGAACGTCTGCGCGGGGTGAATCCCCATACCGCCATCGTCTTTCAGACCTTCGCCCTGTTTCCCTGGCTCACCGTCTTGGAAAACGTCGAAGTGGCGCTCGCCGCACGCCGAGTGGAAAAGGCGCGGCGGGAAGCGCGTGCCCAGGAACTGGTGGATCTGGTGGGGTTGTCCGGCTTCGAGTCCGCCTATCCACGCGAGCTGTCGGGCGGCATGCGGCAGAAGGTGGGCTTTGCCCGGGCGCTCGCGGTGGAGCCGGAGCTTTTGTGTCTGGACGAGCCCTTCTCGGCGCTCGATGTGCTCTCGGCGGAAGCCCTGCGCGGCGAGCTGCTGGAATTGTGGCTGGCCCGCTCCATGCCGACCCAGGCGATTCTGATGGTCACCCATAACATCGAGGAGGCGGTTGAGCTCGCCGATCGCATCGTGGTGATGGCCAAGGATCCGGGGCGGGTGCTGGCGGAAATCGCCGTGCCCCTGCGCCATCCGCGAAGCCGTAAAGACACGGCCTTCCAAGCTCTGGTGGATCGCGTTTATGCAGCCGTCACGGGTCGCACCGGCAGCGAATCGGAGGTGCAGGGGCCTGCGCCTGGAACCGGCGGCGCGCTCAGACGCCTGCCCGCGGCGCATCTGGATGCCCTGGGTGGTTTGGTGGAAAAGATCGCCGCCGAGAACGGCCGCGCCGACCTGCCCCGTCTCGCGCAATTGGTCGGCCCCGACTTCACGGCCCTGGCGCCGCTTTTGGAGGCCGCGGAACGCCTGGGCCTCGCTCGCGTAGAGACGGGCGATATCATTCTCACGCCCTTGGGTCATGAATACGCCGAAGCGAGCATCCCGGTGCGTAAGGAAATCATCGCCGGGCGCCTGTTGCGTGTGCCCCTCATCCGCTGGATTTACGAAATTTTGCAGCAGGACGACAACCAGCGCGTGGACCGCGACTATTTCCTGGAACGCCTGCTGCCGGAATTCGGCGAGGAGGCCGATAGTCAGCTCGACGTTGCCATCGGCTGGGGCCGCTTCGCCGACCTGTTCGCCTACGACCAGGACAGCCACGAACTCTATTTGGAAGCGGGCTGAGTCTGGAATTTCCGTCGGTCGTCCCCATTTCGTTGCCTATGACCCTTTGTTCGTGAGGGGGTCGCTGTTATAATCAGCGGCTTTTCGTCCAGGCCGCTTCGGTCTGGTGGTGCAACCGATTGGATGGGGGATTGAGCCATGCAAGGGCTTCATCTGACGGCTGATCTGTATGACTGCCGGTGTGCCGACGGTCTGATGACCGACGCCAAACAGCTTGCCGACCTGTGTCGCAACCACACCCTCGCCGCGGGCCTCACGCTCGTGGATGAAAAGTGGTATGCCTTCCCACCCTACGACGGCCAGCCGGGTGGCGTGACCGGCATGCTGCTGCTCGCCGAATCACATCTGGCTGTGCATACCTGGCCGGAGAAGCGTGCCGTCACGCTGGACGTGTACGTGTGCAACTTCACCACCGACAATTCTGGCAAGGCGGAGGCCCTGCTGCGGGAAATCGTCGCGGCCTTCGAGCCCGGCAAGAGCGAGATCCACCATCTGGAACGCGGCGGCGACCGGCGTCCACCGGATGAAATCATCCTCGAACCCCTCAACGCCGCAGGCGATGCCGTCTATGGCTTTCGCAGCCGCGAGCGGTTGCTCGTCAAGCGCAGTCCCCATCAGACCATCGAAGTGTTGGACACGCCGGCTTTTGGTCGTGCCCTGCGTATCGATGGTCATTTCATGACCTCGGAAGGCGAGGAATACTTCTATCACGAGGCCTTGGTGCATCCCGCTGCGGTGGCCCATGGCAAGCCCGAGCGCGTGCTGATCATCGGTGGCGGCGATGGCGGCGCGGCGGAAGAAGTGCTCAAGCATTCCAGCGTGCAGCAGGTGGTGCTGGCGGAGCTGGATGCCGAAGTGGTGCAAGTGGCAAAAGCGCATCTGGGCGCGATTCATCGCGGCGTGTTCGACGATCCAAGGCTTTCCCTGCGCATCGGCGACGGCTTTGCCTATGTGCGGGACACCAGCGACCGCTTCGATCTGGTGCTGCTTGATCTCACCGATCCCGAAACGCCCGCTGGACTACTTTATACGGAAGCATTCTTCGAGAATCTGCGGCGGGTGATGAATCCAGGAGCCGCGGTGGTGCTCCACGTGGGCACCCCCGTGTTCGAGGCCGAGCAGGTGCGCACCATTGTGCGGGGACTGCGTCACGTATTTCCCCAGGTGCACTGTTTCGGCCTTTACGTGCCGCTGTATGGCGCCTACTGGGGCTTCGCCCTGGCGTCAGACCGGCTCAACCCCACCGCCGTCCCGCGCGCGGTGGTGGAGAAGCGCGCCGCGGCCTTGCCAGCGCTTTCCTACTACAACGCCGACGTGCATTACGGGCTGTTTGCCCTACCCAACTTCTATCGCGCCCTGGTACAAGAGCCAGTCCAGCCCGAGGCGAAACGCGCCGTCGGCTGAGCGGGTTCAGGACGCGGGCACCACGAATACCGGCGCGAAGCCGCCGCCCGGCGTGCGGAAGTTGGTGGTCTGTCCGCGGTAGAGCCGGGCGGCCAGCAATTGCACCTCCCCGCCATAGGCATAGGCACGGACATCAAGCTTGAGCTCGGCCGTGCCTTCTTCCACCGGCGCAAGCCGGGCACTGGGCAGCGCGATCGCCTGGGCCACGTAGCCGCCGGTGACGATTTCCTGCCACACCCGGCGCGTGAGCTTGTCGCCGCGATAGGCCGCCTTGCTACCATAACCGGTGGCGGGTTTGAAGAACCATTCTCGGCGGGTCGCCCACAGCGCGTCCGCATTCGTTGCATCCACCTCGACCGTGCGCGGCACGTGGCCCGTCAGAATCGCCACCGATTCCGGCGGCAATCCAGACGCTGTGAGCCAGGCCGCGTCCGATAGCCAAACGAGATTGCGTTTGTCCGCGTAGAGAGCGTGGGCGTGGGGATGGGGCGTCACGACTGCCGCGCCCGCTCGATAGGCCGCATGCAGGGACGCATGTGTGGAAGCCTCGAAGTAGAAATCCGTGAGCCGGTTGTAAACCAGATCGATGGTCGTGCTGCCATGGGCAAGCCGAGTTCCATCGAAACTGAGCGCTGCCGCATCCAGGATGAACGCCTGCCAGCCGTGGCGGTGAAACAGACGCTCGAACAGCACGAATTCCGGGTGGAGATATTGCTGGTTGGGCGCATCGTCCACGATGGCCACCGTCTGCGGCTCACCGGTGCCACGCTGGCGCCGCCACTCCTCGCGAAACATGGCGAGGAAACGTGCCTCGATGTGATCGAGATCGGCCGGTGGCCTGAACACCCATTCCATCTCCCGGCAGCAGGCCGCCTGGGCGCGTGCCAGCACGGCATTGAGCAGGGCGCCGCCGGCATTGGTGTTGATCTCGATCAATTGCGGGCCGGCCGGCCCCAAATGGAAATCGAACCCGAGAAACACACCCCGTGGACCAAAGTCGTGGCGAGCGATGGCGGGCGCACGCGCCAGCACGGCTTCACGATAACTGGGGTGCGCCACCACCGCCTCCACCGTGCGCACCACTTGCTCGATGACGTGTGCGTGCGGCGCGGAAATGAACACCGCCGTGGAAGAGAAAAGGTGGGGCCGACTTGCTTGGATCGTCTCATAGAGTCCCGCCAGCGCGGGATCGGCTTCCAACTGGTGGCGCAGTCTCGCGGTATCGAGGGTACGGCAGCCGCAGCCGCGGTTGAGGGCTTCCGCTGTCACCGGCAACGTCGTCATCACGCCCTCCCTAACCGGCTTCGACCCAGCATGGACAAGGCTCGCGGGGCAGGGTGGCGATGGCATGCTCGCTGCGCTCTTGCTGGTACACGGTGAGACCCAGGGTGAGTAGCAAAGCCCAACAAAAGCCAGCCTGCCCGCAGCTTGCCCAACGCCAGATAGGGGCTGCCCGCAGCAATCAGGAGCAGGAACATAAGCTTGCTAAGGGCCTCGGAAAGAACGCGCGGCCAGCCGCGCCGTGCCTTCCCTGGCAAGGTGTGGGGACTCTTTGTCGCAGCCGTTGCATGGCTTTCGCCGCTGTGAGGCTGGAGGTCGGATCAGACCCGCTCACCAGACCAGCGCGGCGCGCCGCTCAAGGCGCCGCCGAGGGACTGGGCGCGGGCGGATCGAGGAAGAGCTTGCCGCTGACGACACCGCGTAGGCTGCCCAGGAAAGCCGCCGTCCACAGCACCAGCAGCACCAGGTAGGCCGCAAAGCCAATGGCCCATACGCTTTCCAACCCAAACAAGCTACCCAGGCGATGGCTGGCGGCGGCGTACGCACCGAGGGGAAAGGTGAAGGCCCACCAGGCGAGGGAGAAGGGCAACTCACCCCGTCGCCAGTAAGCGAGGGTGATCAAGAGTGCCATGGCGAACCACCACAGTCCGAAGCCCCATAGCATCAAGGCCAGTACCGGCAAGGTCTCGCGCGCACCCGGAAGTGGCAGTCCTTGCGCAAGAGCGATCAGATCCAGAGAGACGACCCCGATGGGGCCCAGGTTGATCCAGATCGTGGGCAGCAGCATGCCTGGCAGGCGTTTGGCCAGGACGAAGCGGTGCACGGTGAGCGCCATGAGCCCCAGCCACAGGAAGCTCCCCGCGCCCAGACTGGCGACGTTGGCGACCAGGATGAGTTCGCGCCAGCCCGCGGGTACCTGGGGCAGCAGTGCCTGGCCAGCCAGTGGCACCACGACCAGTCCCACGGGCGGAATGAACATACCCGGCGTGACGTGTTCCAGCTCCATCTGTTGCCCGTGGAATTGCAGCCAGAAGGCCGCGAAGCTAAACAGCACGCTAAAGATCACGCCCAGGCCCCAGAGGGTGGCGCTGAGCGCCAAGGGATGCCCGTAGAGCAGACACTCACCCGCCAGCACCAGGAGGGCGATGCCGAAAGTGGCGTAGAACTGGCCCATGATGGGATGGCGCAGCGCGGCGACTGCGGCCTGTCGCTCCATGAGCCAACGCAGTGTCCAAGGCACGAACAGGAGTACGAAAAGCACCAGGTTGAGACCATGCAACCAGGTGCCGACGCTGCGTAGCAAGGGATAGGTTTCCCCGTAATGGAAGCTGGTGATGGACACCACGCCGGTGCCCATGACGGCGGCGAACCACGACGGCGCGAAGTGACGCACCACGCGCCGGAAACCGCCGGGTGCGGAAGCTGGGACGTTCATGTTTTATTCGCTCCTGGACACACAAAAAACGCCGCCCGCTCCTGCGGGCGGACGCCTAAACGAAAACCACGATTATCGCGCAGCCCGCGGCGTCGTGGTAAGCAGATCCCAACCCTCACGCGGCCGCAGGCATCGTAGCGCGGATGCTGAGGGTGACGCTTTTCTCCTATAGAGGGCAACAGAAGTCGGTGACAGGCTCCGCCAGTGGTCTGTCATTGCGGCGTAAGGGGGAATTCAGCACAGTCCAGGCCATTTTCCTGGATCCCCACTTTCGCAGGGAAGACGCAAGTCTCACCGACTCCCATACCGTTCAATAGGCACGCGCCTCGGTGGCCTGCCTGGATCGACTCGCACGCTTCCTGGGGCTTGGTGGAAAGCCTTTTTTGATGTTCCGCCCGGCATCATCGAGGTCCAGCCCGGGTGTTGTGACTGAAGCGATCTGAAAACCTTGGGCTCGGGTGATGCCAGGACCCATGGAGGTCGAGATGACAGCGGCAAGCACGATGGGGGTTCTCATGGCGAACGTCTGGCGTGGTTGAACCGATCACCAAACCGTGCCGGCCGCTCGCCCTTTGGTTATGGAACAGAAGAATTGCGAGCATGGCCTTGGGCCAGGAGTGGGCCCAGCCATATACGGATGGGACGAAGCGCCTGCCACAGCCAGAACAGCCGGCCACCCCAGCGCCACAGGCGACGGGGGCGCAACGCGATCAGTACCGCAAGGGCCGCCGCGATCCAGGCGGGATGGCGGGTGGCGAACAGCCGTACCTGGCCGAAAACCGCGCTGCTCAGGGCGTGCATTCGATCCACACGCGCACACGCCTGGGCCAGAGGATGCGCGGCCTGGGCCAGGAGCTGCCGCTGTGTGCGGATGCGTTCCCGCAGCACGGCGCGGCGGGCCAAGAGTTCAGCTTCCTTGCGCGCGATCATGGCGGCTGGCAGCCTTCAGGTGCGCGAGATCCTCTTCCAGTTCGGCCAAGCTGTCGGCGAGCGGCAAAGTGGCATTTCGCCTACTCTGCACGAGAAGCCAAACACAGACAGCGGCGGCCAAAAGAAAGGCGATGCTGAGAGCCGCGAGGATGGCGATGCGATGGGCCTCGAACGATGCCACCACGAGCCATGCCCCGAACACGATGGCCAGCATCAAGAAGAAGAGGAACAGCTGGACCAGTACCAACTGGCGCAGCAGGCGCGCCTTTTCCACGGCGATTTCCGTGGAGAGGAGCTCGATGCGGGTTTTGCCCATGGCGACCAGGGTGGCCGCCAGGGCTTTCAGGGAGGCGAACAGTCCTTCACCTCCAGTGGGTTCCGACATGGGCGATCAACGGCGGCCGAGGATGAAACCCACGAGGAAGCCAATGCCGGCAGCGATGCCGACCGCCTTCCAAGGGTTCTCATGCACGTAGGCGTCGGTGGCTCGGGCTGCCGCCTTGGTCTTTTCGACCAGCACCGCTTCAGCTGCGGCCAGACGCGCGCGCGCGGCCTGCAGGCGCTCCTGCACTCGCGCACGCAACGAGGCGATCTTCTCCCCGGTTTGATCGGCGGTGGCTTTCAGCACTTCCTCCGCGTCACTGATCACGGCTTTCATGTCGGCGACGAGCTTTTCCTGGGCAGTGAGTTCTTCGGTTGCCATGGTGGGACCTTTCTTGACGAGTGGATTGAAAGAAATGCAAATCCAAAAATAGGGGCGCAGCGCGGATTTTCAACCCATATTGTGCATTATTGAGTAGGTTACATCTTTGTTGTGTCCTCCCCGCGAAAGCGCTGACCCAGGAAAATGGCCAAAATACTCTGGATTCCCGCTTTCGCGGGAATGACGTTCTCTGGGTTCCCGCTTTCGCGGGAATGACGTTTGACTTACGCAGCCTGTCAACGACTTTCGTAAAGCGCAATACGTTAGGACGCGGGACGAAGCCGCCCGCACCCGCGCAGGCGCGGGTGGCATGTTGAAGGATCACTGATGAAGATCGTATGTAGGGCAGTTCTTTGGGCACGGGGGGGTCTAATGGATGATCTGGGTTCAAGCCCCGTTAGGCGGGATGTTCACGCAGGGCCGCATTGAGTTCATCTACCACTTCTGCCCAGTCGCTGTCGGCCTCGATGGCTTCGCGCAAAAAGGCCGCTTGGGCAGGCGTCCAGAAGGGCGCATCGGCTAGGGCGATTTCGTGGGGCAGGGGCGCGTGATGGGCGATGAACTGCTGAATGGAGTCCGAATCGCTGGGCAGACCCAGTTGCTCGAACAATTCATGAAACGGGTGAAAGCCGTGTTCCATCGCTGCATGTCCTCAGGGGCTGGGTGAATCCGGGCCCGCGGCGAACAGGCGCGCGCGCAGCCGTTCGCGTTCCGCGGGCGTGGGCAGCGCCGCTTGGTCGTCGCGGGGCGTCGCGTCCCAGTCGACCCGGCCTTCGCGGTCGAAGGCGAGGAAGCCGTAGTGTTCGTTGACCACGCTGTCCGGCTCGGTGCCTTTCAGCCGCACATACCATTCGGCCAGACGCAGGGTCTGGCCGGCGAACTCCGGCGCGCTGGCCGCGCCGCGCACCAGGGCCACGTACAGGCCATGGGGTAGCGGGTGCACCTGCCCCTGCGGGTCCAGCAGAAAGACGTAGGAGGCGTGGCGGGGCGAGGGCGGCGGCAGCGCATCGCGGCGCCGGCGGTATTCGGTCTGGCGCGCTTCCAGCAGCGTCAGCACCTCGTCGTAGGCTTCCCGCGCCGCTTCGTTCTGGGCCTCGTCGCGGCGCAGGGTCAGGTCCTCGTGCAGTTCCGCCATGACGTCGAGCGCGCCTTCGAGCTGGGCGCGGGCGAGGGGGACGGACTGGGGCGTGTCGCTCATGCTGCTTCTCCTTGGGCGCGGACGATCCGGCCGGTGAGTTCGGTGCCCGGTGCGACAGTGTTGAATACGGTCATGGGGGCGTTTTCAGTCGTGTGCGTGATCGTGTTCATGGTCATGGTCATGGCCGCGCCCGGGTGGTGCGCGCCAGCGAACGATGCGTACCATGGGTTCCGGCTGCAGGGTGGCGTGGTGGATGTCGAAGCGCTCGGCCAGCAGGGCGTGGCTGGCGTCGAGCACGCTTTCCCACTGGCCGATGTCGCGCACCACCAGATGCGCCGACAGCAGGGGCTCATCCGCCTTGACCGCCCAGATGTGCAAGTCGTGCACCGAGGCCACGCCTGGCACGCCGGCCAGTGCTCGGCCCACCGCTTCCGGATCGATGTTGAAGGGCGCGCCCTCCATCAGGCCGTGCAGCGATTCGCGCAGCAGGCGCAGGCTGGAGACGAGGATGAGCGCGCCGATGGCGAAGGTCAGCAGCGGGTCGATGGGCGTCCAGCCAGTGAAGAAGATGATGAGGCCCGAGAGCAGCGCCGCCACCGAGCCGAGCAGATCGCCCATTACATGCAGCAGGGCGGCGCGGGTGTTGAGGTTCTTCTCGCCACGCGTCAGCAGCCAGGCCACCAGCAGGTTGATGGCCAGACCGATGGCGGCGGTGATGGAGACGGCCTCGCCCTGCACGGCCTGGGGTTGCTGCAGGCGCTCGACGGCGGACACCGTGAGCCAGCCCACCAGCACCAGCAGGCCGATGCTGTTGACCAGCGCGGCGATGAATTCGGCACGGCCGAGGCCGTAGCTGTGGCGCAGCGAGGTCGGCCGCCGCGCGAGCCAGGCCGCGCCCGCCGCCAGGGCCAGGGCCGCCGCGTCGTTGACCATGTGGCCGGCGTCCGCCACCAGGGCCAGCGACCCGGCCCACAGGCCGACGCCGGCTTCCACGCCGGCAAAACCCAGGGTGAGCAGCGTCGCCAGAATGAGGGTGGTGCCGGCACCGGTATGGGCGTGGCTATGGTCATGGCTCATGATCTTGTTTCCCAGTGTGAAAGGTCTGGCGCAGCCAGGCTTCGATTTCCTCGGTGCGCGGCAGGCCGTTGAGGACGACCCGCCCGTCCCGCAACACGGCAGGCGTCCGGGCGAAAGGGATGCCCAGCGCCTCGGCATTCTTGCGGATATCCAGGTCCAGCGCCAGTCCCAGCCCGGCGGCGGCGCAGTGCAGGCGCTTTTCCAGGCGCAACAGGGGCTCGCCGCTGCCGACCAGGGTCAGCGCGATGCGCGGGGCGCCGGGGGGCGGCGGGACGCATGCAGTCATGGTTGATGCACGCCTTTACGCAATTGCCCGTCCTTCACTTGCCTCTTCCACAGTGCGTCCGTCGCGGATGTGGTAGATGCGCTTGAAGGTGGGGATGATTTTCTCGTCATGGGTGACGACAATGGTGGCGGTCTGATACTGCGTTGCCATCTGGTCGAGGATACGCATCCTCGCCGGGGGCGACCTGCATGTTCACCTCCTTGAGCGCATCGACGGCGGTGTCGCCCTTGCCGTAGCGCTTGCTCAAGCCTTCGATGCGGATGCCGACGCCCTTGTCCATGTCAACCTCCGATCGCGGTGGCCGGGTCGACCTTGAGCGCCGCCTGAATCGCCAGGGTGCTGGCCAGCATGCACACCCCCATGACGATGACGAAGCCGCGCACCGCGTCCTCGGGCAGCAGCAGCACGTATTTCGGGAAGGCTGGCCCCCACAGGGTGGCGGCGATCTTGCCGACGACGAAGCCGATCAAGCCCAGCCCCAGTGCCTGCTGCAGGATCATGCTGGCGATGGTGCGGTTATGGGTGCCGATCAGCTTCAGCACGGCGATCTCGCGGATCTTGCCCAGCGTCATGGTGTAGATGATGAAGGCGACGATGGCCGCGCTGACCACTGTCAGAATCACCAGGAACATGCCGATCTGTTTGGAGGCGGTGGCGATCAGCTTGGCGATCAGGATGTTCTCCATCTGCGCGCGGGTGTAGGCCTGCAGGTGCTTCCAGCGGCGGATGTCCTGCGCCACCGCCTCCGGCGAATGGCCCTCGGCCACCCGCACCAGCACCGCATTGACGGTGTGGTTGCTGGTCTGCGAGGCGTCGATCGCGTCCAAGAGGCCGGGCACGCCGGGGCGGTTGAGGGCGGGATTGGCGACGGTTCGGGCGCGCTGGTTGACGATGGCGTCGTTGTCCTTGAGGAACTGCGCCTCCTGGGCATCCTTCAACGGGATGAACACCATCGGGTCGCCGCCGGAGGACACCATGCGCCGCGTGAGTCCCACCACGTCGTAGTCGTGGCGGCGGATACGGATTCGGTCGCCGACATGGAAACCCGTCATCCCATCGGCCACCGCCTTGTAATGGCCGCGGGTGATGCGCCGGCCCGCCACCAGGTAATCGGGCTCCCCCGGTTGGCCCGGCACGAAGCCCACCACCATGGCGCGCACGTCACTGTTGCCCCGGCGCACCTGCATGGTGAGATAGGTGACGTTGGCGGCCTGCGCGACGCCGGGCGTGCCGAGGATGCCGCGATAGACGTCGTCGGGAAGGCTGGACGACTCGGCGTAGGGCCCGAGCGTATCCTTCTGCACCACCCAAAGGTCGGCGCCGCTGTTAGTGAGCAGCACGCGGGCATCGTCCACCATGCCCCGGTAGACGCCCGCCATGGTGAAGGTGACGCCGATCAGCAGGCCCAGCCCCAGCCCGGTGAGCACGAACTTGCCCCAGGAATGGAGGATGTCGCGGCCGGCCAGGCTGATCATTGCGCGGCTCCGGCCAAGGCATCCACCACCTTGATGCGGCTGCCTTCCTGCAGGGAGCGTTCGCTGTAGACCACGACCTCGTCGCCGGCCTTCAGCCCGTCGACGATCTGCACCTTGCCGTCCAGCCCTTCGGCGCCCACTTTCACCGGCACGAAGCGCAGCCTGCCGTCGGCGCGCAGCCAGACGCCGGCTTGGGCGCCGCGATGGCGCAGCGCGGCATTGGGCACCACCAGCGCATCGGCCACCGCGGGCAGATGCAGCGTCACGTCCGCCATCTCGTTGCTGCTCACGCCGTGCGGCAGGCTGTCGAACGCCACTTGGGCGATGCGCTCCTCGGTCACGCTGTCGCTGATCGGTTCGACCCGCGCCACCTTGCCCGACAGCGGCGTGCCTGCATGGGCGCGCAGGGCGATCTCCGCCGGCAGGCCGACCTTGAGGCCCGCGGCGCGTGCCTGGTCGATCCGCACCGTCACCCAGAGGCTGGCGGGATCCTCCAGCTTGAGCACCGACTGCCCGGCGATCACCGTGGTGCCGGGCTCGGCATCGCGCGCGGTCACCACGCCATCGACCGGGGCCAGCAAACGGATATTGCTGCGCTGCTGCTGCACCCCGGCGCGTTCGGCCTGCAGCCGGGCCAGGTCTTCCCGTGCGCTGGCCAGCGCCGATTGCGCGGCAGCCACCTGGGCATCGGCCGACTGCCGCAGCTGCAGCTTGGCGTCCACCACGCTCTGGCTGACGAAATTCTGTTTGCCCAGATCGATGTAGCGGCGGGCCTCGTCCGTGCCGATGCCGAACAGCGCCGGCCGCACCTCGCCCCGGGCGACCTGGACTACCGTCACCTTGATCGGCGCGAACGGGCCGCTATGGGTCGCGAGCCAGGCAAAGGCGGCGAGCAGGGCGACGCCGAGGATGACCAGCCAGAGCTGGCGGGGCAGGGCAAAGCGGTTGTTCATCATTTTTCCAGAATAGTCATTTGCGGCGCGTTGAACCGTTTTCTATTGTTTGGGCGGGGCATGGCCTGCTTCGTCGACATTGACCTGCAGCCACCACTCCAGCAGTGCCAGATGCCAGAGCTTGCTGCCCTGAATGCGGGTGAAGTGGGCTTCTGGTTCGGCCAACAGCTTTTCCACATAGGCCCGCTGGTACAGGCCGCGGCGCAGACAGGCCTGCGAGGTCAGGATGCCGCGCATGCGTTCCAGAAACTCGCCGCGCACGTATTTCAGCGCCGGCACCGGAAAATAGCCCTTGGGCCGGTCGATCACCGCGTCCGGCACCAAGCCCCGGGCGATGGCCTTGAGCGGGTATTTGCCGCCTTCCCGCAGTTTGAGTTCCGGCGGCATTTTCGCCGCCAGCTCCACCAGTTCGTGGTCCAGAAAAGGCACGCGCACTTCCAGCCCCCAGGCCATGGGCATGTTGTCCACTCTTTTCACCGGGTCGTCCACGATGAGCGTGGTGATGTCGAAGCGCCATACCTGATCGAGAAAGGTATCGGCACCGGGCCGCGCCAATTCGCGCTCCACCAGTTCGGCGGTCACGTCCGGCACATGCCAGGCGGGAGCGATCATCTCCAGGTATTCGGCGTGATCCCGGTCGAAATAATGGCGACGGAAGCGCTCCAGGGGCGTGCCCGATTCGGCCTCCATGCGCGGATACCAGAAGTAGCCGCCGAACACCTCGTCCGCCCCCTGTCCCGCCAGCACTACTTTTACCTGTTGCGAGACCTTTTCGCTCAGGAGATAGAAGGCGATGACGTCGTGGCTCACCATGGGCTCGGTCATCCAGGCCACGGCCTCGGGCAGTCGTTCGAGGACCTCCGAATTGGGGATGCGGTATTGATGATGGCGGGTGCGGAAATGCTCCGCCATCAAGTCCGAATACGCGAATTCGTCGGCCTTTTCGACGTCTGCGTCCAAGTCCTCGAACCCCACGGAAAAGGTGCGCAGATCCGCCACGTGATCGGCCAGCAGGGCCACCAGCAGGCTGGAATCGAGCCCCCCGGAGAGCAGCACGCCAACCGGCACGTCCGCCGCTCGGCGATGCCGCTCCACGGCGCGGGCAAGCACGCCACGGGTGGCGTCGAGCCACTCCGCTTCGGTAAGCACCTGAGCCGGGCGGGTCGCGTCCAAATGCCAGTAGGTGCGCTGGGTTACCTGTCCCGTGGCGCTCCAGGTCAGGGTCGTGGCGGGCGCGAGCTTTTTCACGCCGTTGAGAATGGTGCGCGGTGCCGGCACCACGGTGTGCAGGGTGAAATGGTGGTGCAGCGCGACGGGGTCGATGGTGGTGTCCACCCCGCCGCCGGCCAGCAGCGCCTGCACGCTGGAAGCGAAACGCAGCCGCGCCGTGTCCAGGCTGTAATACAGGGGCTTGATGCCGAAGCGGTCGCGGGCGAGAAACAGGCTGCCATGGCGCAGGTCGTGGATGGCGAAGGCGAACATGCCGTAGAAGCGTTCCACGCAATGTTCGCCCCAGGCGTGATAGGCCTTCAGGATCACTTCGGTGTCGCCTTCGGAGAAAAAGCAGTAGCCCAGTTCCATCAACTCGGCGCGCAGTTCGCGGTAGTTGTAGATCGTGCCGTTGAACACCAGGGCCAGCCGCAGCGCCTTGTCCACCATGGGTTGGTGGGCGTGGGAAGAGAGGTCGATGATGGCGAGCCGGCGATGCCCGAAGGCCACCGGCCCGTCCTGGAAATAGCCCTGATCGTCGGGACCGCGCCGCGCCAGCGCTTCCGTCATGCGCCGCACGGCGGCTGCGTCGGGAGCCGTGCCATCCAAGCGCAATTCACCACAAATTCCACACATTGCTTGCTCCTCGGCTAAGTTTCGCGGGGGTTTCCGGCGCCACGAACACCGGCGCAAAGCCGCCGCCCGGCGTGCGGAAGTTGGTGGTCTGGCCGGCATAGAGCCGCGCCGCGAGCAGTTGCACCTGGCCTGCATAGACGTAGGCGCGCACGTCGACCTTGAGGTCGGCGGTGTGCCCGTCCACCTGCGTCAGGCGCTCGCTGGGCGGGGCGATGGTCTGGGCCACGTAGTCGCCGGCGAGAATTGCCTGCCATACCCGGCGCGTGAGCTTGTCGCCGCGATAGGCCGCTTTGCTGCCGTAGCCCGACGCCGGCTTGAAGAATAGGCCGCGGCGCTGCGCCCACAGGCGCTCGGCGTCATCCAGCGTGACCGCTTCCGTGCGCGGCACGCCGGCCTGCAGGACTTCGATCGCCGGGGACGGCGCGCCCATCCGCGCGAGCGCTTGGGCATCGCTCAGCAGGATCAGGTTGCGCTTGTCGGCATACAGGGCGTGGGCGCGCGGATGCGGTGTCAACACCACGGCGCCCGCCTCGTAGGCCTGGCGCAATTGGGCGTGGCGGGCTTCGTCGAGATAGAAGTCGGTGAGCCGGTTGTAGATGAGGTCGATGGCTTTGCCGTCGTGCCACAGGCGACCGTCGCGCCAGGCGAGGTCACCCGGGTCGGCGATCACCGCCGTGATCCCGGCGCGCGCGAACAGCCGCTCGAACAGCTTGAACTCGGGATAGAGATACTGCCCCGCCGGGTCGTCGTCGACGATGGCGATGCGGGCGAGCGGCGCCTCGCCGCGCTGGCGGCGCCACTCCTCCCGGAACATGGCGAGGAAAGTCTCTTCCAGCCGCGCGAGATCGGCGGAAGGCTGGAATGCCCATTCCATCTCCCGGCAGCAGGCCGCCTGGGCGCGCGCCAGCACCGCATTGAGCAGCGCGCCGCCGGCATTGGTGTTGATCTCGATGAGTTGCGGACCCTGTGCACCGAGGTGGAAATCGAAGCCCATGAACACGCCGCGCGGGCCGTGGTGGAGGCGCGCGATGGCCGGCGCGCGGGCAAGCACCGCCTCCTGGTAGGCGGGCAAGGCCACCACCGTCTCCACGGCCGAGACGATGGCCGCCATGGCCCGGTACTGCTGCGGTGAAATGAATACCGTGGTGGCGGAAAAAAGCGTGGGGCGGCTTGCTGCGATGTCGTCGTACAAACCCGCGAGCGACGGTTCCGCCTCCAGCTGCTGGCGCAGGCGCTGCGGATCGAGGGTGCGGCAGGCGCAGCCGCGGTTGAGGCTTTCCGCGCTGACCGGCAGCGGCAGCGTGGCGTGAGGGAGTTGCGAATTCATGGCGTGGGCTTTCGATGGAAAAATTTCAGCAGACCGAACCACGCCACGCTGGCCAGCCCGAGGCCGAAGGCGACCGCCAGTTCGCCCGGCGGCAGGGGGGCGAAGCGGAACACGCCGGCCAAGAAGGGCTGATACAGCGCGAGGGCGAGCAAGCCGAGGGTCGCGCCCGTCACGATCCACAGGATGGGGTTGGGCGCGGCGAGCGACGCCAGCGCGGCGCTGGCGCGCGAGCGGTTGGAGAATATCAGGGCCAGGTTGGCCACGACCAGCGTGGTGAAGCCGAAGGCGCGGGCAGCGGGCTCGGCGAGCCGGTGATCGGCCCAGGCGTAGGCACCGAGCGTCACCGCCAGCACGCCGAGGCCCTGCAGCAGCGCCCGCCACAGCGTGGCGCCGCCGAACAGCAGCGCCTGGGGATCGCGCGGCGGCCGCTGCATGAGATCCGCCTCCGCCGGCTCGTTCTCGAAGGCGAGCGAGCAGGCCGGATCGATGATGAGTTCGAGAAAGGCGATGTGCATGGGAAACAGCATGGCGGGCAGACCCAGCAGCACCGGCAGCAGCGCCATGCCGGCGATCGGCACATGCACCGCCAGGATGTAGGACATGGACTTCTGCATGTTGTCGAAGATGCGCCGCCCCAGCCGCACGGCATTCACGATGGAGGCGAAGTTGTCGTCCAGCAGCACCAGCGCCGCTGCCTCGCGCGCGACGTCGGTGCCGCGGCCGCCCATGGCGATGCCGACGTGGGCGGCCTTGAGCGCCGGGGCGTCGTTGACGCCGTCGCCGGTCATGGCGGTGATCTCGCCGTTGGCCTTCAGCGCCCGCACGATGGCGAGTTTCTGTTCCGGCGCGATGCGGGCACACACGCGCGCGGTCTTCATGCGCGCCTGCAGTTCGGCCTCGCTCATCGTCGCCAGTTCGTCGCCGGACAGGATCTCGTCGGCAGGCAGTCCCGCCTGCCGCGCGATGGCGCGCGCCGTGGCCGGATAATCGCCGGTGATCATCACCACCCGGATGCCGGCTTCATGGCACTGGCGCACGGCCGCGGGGATCTCCGGGCGCAGCGGGTCGGCCAAGCCCAGCAGGCCGACGAACTCGAAATCGAAATCATGTTCGACGGCGGGGAAAGCCTTGCCTTCGAATTGCGCCCGCGCCACCCCCAGCACGCGCAGGCCGTCGGCGGCCATGGCCTCGGCGGCGGCGGAAATGTCTGCGGCTGCGGCGGTATCGACGTGGCACAGATCGACGATGGCCTCCGGCGCGCCCTTGACCGCGACCACGAATATCGCGCTGTCCACCGCCCGCCACACATGCGCCATGGTGCGCAACGCGGGATTCAGTCCATAGTCGTGCACCAGCGTCCAATCGCGGTGCAGGTGCTCGGTATCGGCGAGAAAGTGCTGGCCGAGGCGGAGAAACGCCTTGTCCATGGGATCAAAGGGATCGGTCTCGCTGGCGAGTATCGAATACTCCACCAGCGCATGAAAGGCTTCCGGCAGTTCGACCGCCGCCGGGTCATTCATCGCCAAGCTTTCACCGTTGACCCACAGCCGCGCCACCGTCATGCGGTTTTCGGTGAGCGTGCCGGTCTTGTCCACGCACAGCACCGACGTGGCGCCCAGGGTTTCGATGGCGGCGACGCGCCGGGTCAGCACCTTTTCTTTCGCGAGCCGCCATGCACCGAGCGCGGGAAACACCGTGAGCACGACCGGGTATTCCTCCGGCAGCATGGCCATGGCCAAGGCGATGCCAGCCAAGAGCGCCTGTAACCAGTCGCCGCGCAGCAGGCCGTGGGCCAGCACCAGCAGCAGGCTCATGCCCAGCGCCAGCAAGGCGAGTGTGCGGATCAATTGCGCGGTCTGCTTTTGCAGCGGCGAACGTTCCGTCTCCAGTGTGCCCAGCGCGGTGCCGATGCGGCCGATCTCGCTCTTCGGGCCCGTCGCGGTCACCCGCGCCGTTCCTTGGCCTGCGACGACCAGGGTGCCGGAATAGAGGAAGGGTGTGGCGTCGCCCCCGGGCCGCGCCGGCGCTGGTTCGCCGGCCGCAGGGGATTTGGCGACCGGCACGGCCTCGCCGGTGAGGAGGGACTCGTCCACCATGAGGCCGCTGCCCTCGATCAAGACGGCGTCGGCCGGGACACGGTCGCCCTCGCTCAAGACCACCAGGTCGCCGCGCACCACCTCGCGCCCAGGAATCCGCAGCCGTTCGCCGTCGCGGATCACCAGCGCACGCGGACTGGTGAGGTCGCGCAGGGCCTCGATGGCGCGTTCGGTCTTGCCTTCCTGATAGAGCGTGAGGGCAAGCGTGACCAGCACGAAGCCGAACAGGATCAGCCCTTCCTGCAACGCGCCGAAAACGAGATAGAGCGTGCCGGCGGCGAAGAGCAGCAGGAACATGGGTTCCCTGGCCGTCTCGACAATGATGTTCACCCAGGTGCGGCGTTGCCCGCCGGGCAGGACGTTGGGGCCGTCGGCGGCAAGCCGGCGCGCGGCCTCGGCGTGGTCCAAGCCGGTTCGGGTGGGGACCGCATTCACGGGCGCGTCAGCCATGATCGAGAAGGGCCTGCTGGCTGGAGAGAATGACCTCGATTTCCTCCACGATCTTTTCCTGCCGCAGGGCATTGCGCTTCAGGGCGAGGCGCGCGAGGGTCTCATCGAGGCGGTCCAGGGCCTGCTCCCTATGCGCCAGGCGTTGGCGGCTCTCGGCGGCAAGCGATTCGTAGAGCAGGCCATAGAGGACGGCCAGCAGGTACTGGTCGAGCAGTTCAGCGAAGCAGGCGGGCGTCGCGGCCGCCTCCAGGGGTCGCATGGAGGCTTTGCTGTTCAGGGTAATGTCGGTGGTTCCTGTTTCGGCAAGGTCCCGGTCAGCGTGTTGCGGAAGGCCAGGACGGCCCTCGCGTCCGCTGCCTCGGGAACGTGCCCGAGGCCGCTGCCTGCAATAGGAAAGACGGGGTCTCGCCTTATTTGAAGAATCCGCGCGCCTTCATCCGGTCGCAGGCGTTGTAGCGGGGGGCGTTGAGGGTCACGCCCTTCTCCTTGGCGCGCGCTTCCATGGCCTTGTGGTGTTCTTCCTGAATCGCCTTGCATTCGTCGTAGGTCTTGGCGGCGAGCATTTTCTTCTGATGCTCGGCCCGCTCCTCCGCCGACATCAGGGTCCAGCCCGGCGTGTTGGTTTGATTGAAACGATAGCGGGGACCCTGGGCCAGGGCGGAAGTGGACAGCACGATGGCAGCCAGCGCGGCCGCGAGGACGAGTCTGCGTTGCATGATGAACTCCTTTTGAAAGGAAACGAGGGGAAGGTCTTGCGTGTCAGGCCGTCCCCTCCTCGAACGGGCGGCCTTTCCCAGTATAGACGGGCTTGGCTGCTGCAAGATCGGGCCGGACCGCACTTCGGCTCAGCCGCACTTGCCGCCGCTGCAGCAGCCGCCGGCGCCGGTAGCGGCGGTGGTCGTACCGGCGAGCCAGGCGTCGATCTTGTCTTTGGCGGGCACGCCGCCGGCGTGCACCACCTTGCCGTCGATCACCACGCCCGGGGTGGACATGACCCCGTATTTCATGATCTCGGCGATGTCTTCCACTTTCTCCAGCTGGACTGCCACACCCTTGGCGCGGGCGGCGTCTTCGATGAGCTTGAGCGTGGTCTTGCAGTTGGCACAGCCGGTGCCCAGTACCTTGATGTTCATCATTGCATTGTCTCCTCGGGTTCAGCAGCAGGATGCGCCGGATTTCGTGGGGGTGCAGCAGGCGGCGGCAGGCTCGGGTGCGGCTGGTGCGGCGCCGGCATAGGCTTCGTCGAAGCGGGCGTCGAGCATCTGTGCCGCTTCATCGCGGATGTGGCGCGCGATCTCGATCACCAGGTCGATCTGCTCCTTGGCCACGCCATAGGACTTGAGCTTGTCCACCTGGCACAGGCCCTGTTTCGGATGGTTGGCGGCGATGTTTGCCGCGAGCGACACCAGGGCGACGATGGAAGGATGCAGGGTGACTTCACTCATGGGGGTCTCCTTGGATCACAGAATGGCGTTGAACACGTAGCCCACCAGCAGGATGCCGGCCGACACCACACCCACGAAGGCGAGGATGAGGGGCAGCTTGAGCACCTTGCGCAGGATGAGCACTTCCGGCAGCGACAGGGCGATCACGCTCATCATGAAGGCGAGTGTGGTGCCCAGCGCCGCGCCCTTGCCGATCAGGGCTTCGACGATGGGCAGCACGCCGGCCGCGTTGGTGTACATGGGCACGCCGATGGCCACCGCCGCCGGCAGGGACCACCAGGGCGCATCCTTGCCCATGATGGAGGCCATGAAGTCTTCCGGCACATAGCCATGGATGCCGGCGCCGACGGCGATGCCGATGAGGACATAGGGCCAGACCTTGCCGACGATCTCTTTCACGTGATGCAGTCCGGCGCGGAAGCGATCGACCCAGCCCAGGGTCTCGCCGGTGGTGGCGGCGGCTTCGCCCATGTGGATGGCACGCACCCAGTCCTGCAGGTGGCGTTCCATTTTCAGTTCGCCGATGATGAGCCCCGCGACGATGGCTACCAGCAGGCCTAGGCCCAGGTACAGCGCCGCCACCTTCCAGCCGAACAGGCCGAACAGCAGGGCGAGCGCCACCTCGTTCACCATGGGGGCCGAAATCAGGAAGGAGAACGTCACGCCCAGCGGCACGCCGGCGGAGAGAAAGCCGATGAACAGCGGCACCGCCGAGCAGGAGCAGAATGGCGTGACGATGCCGAGGCTCGCCGCCAGCACATTCCCGATGCCGAGCTTCCGGCCGGACAGCAGCGCGCGCGTGCGCTCCGGCGCGAAGAAGGTCTGGATGATGCCCATGAGGAACACGATGCCTGCGAGCAGCAGCAGCACCTTGGGGGTGTCGTAGAAAAAGAAATGCACCGCCTCGCCCAGGTGGGTGCTGCGCGAGAGGCCGAGGGCGCCGACGACGAAATCGGCGAATTCGGTCAGATGGGTATAGGCCAGCAGCCAGAGTGCGGCCGCGACCGCGATGGCGGCAATCCAGGCGCCCAGGCCCAGGGGCTGGGGTGCTTTGGCTGTGGTGGTGTCAGCCGTGTTCATGGGCAATCCTCAAAGTGAAAAGTCGGCATCATAGGGCTGCTCGCCTTCGACCACCGGCAGGGTCATGGCCCGGTCCCAAATGCTCCAGCCGCCGTTGAGCACGCGCACGTCCTGGTAGCCCAGGGACTTCAGCTGCAGCCAGCCGAGGCTCATGCGGAAGCCGTCGTGGCAGTACAGATAGACGGTCTTGTCGCGGGGCACGTCCTTGTAGAGGGCGGCGAGCTGCTCCTCGGACAGCCATTTCTGGGTTTGCGCATCGGTGCCATCCAGGCTTACCACGTTGATGGCGCCCGGAATGTGGCCCGGCTGGATCGCGTGGCGTACCACCTTGCCGGTGTACATGTCGTGGGGGCGGGCATCCACCAGCACGATGTTCGGGTCGCGCCGCGACAGCACGTCGTCATAGACCTGCGGCCATTCCACGAACAGGCGCCGGTCCGCGGGTTTGAGGGTGACGGTGCCGCGCTTGCGCGGTAACGTCGGCTTCTGGGTCAATTCGTTGAAGGCCGTCCATTCCACGGTGCCGCCGTCGAGGATCTTTACCCGGCTCATGTCGTAGCCGTAGAGCGCGAGCAGAAAGTAAAGCCGAGCGGCGAGCGCCGTGCGCGAGTCGTCGTAGAGCACGATCAGCGAGTCGTTGTCGATGCCCCAGCCGCGCAGCGTGGCCTGGAATTTGTCCCGGCTCGGAAACAGCATGATGGAGCGCCCCGCGTTATCGCCCAGGTCCTTGAAGCGCTGCACCTGGATGGCTCCTGGAATGTGGCCCACGGTGAAGTAGCGGTGGGGGTGGTAGCGCACCTCCAGCACCACCAGCTTGGGGTTTTTCATCTGGCCGGCGAGCCAGTCCGCATCCACGAGGAAGGAACGGTCGGCGAAGGCGGCCGGGGCGATCGCCAGCAGGGCGGCGAACAGCAGGATCAGGCGTTTCATGCTTTGACTCCAGGTTTCGTCTTGAGGGGAGGCAGTACGGCCTCGGAACAGGGCGAGGCCGCTCGCAGGCTGGCGCACTCGCCGGGCTGGTGGGCGCAGCATTCCTCGGTGAGGTAGGCGATGAGTTCCAGCATCAGGGGAATGTTGGCGCGGTAGCGCATGAAGCGGCCTTCCTGCACCGGGGTCACCAGCCCCGCCTGGGCCAGCGCCTTGAGATGGAAGGACAGGTTGCTGGGGGCAAGCCCCAGGGTGCCGGCGATTTCGCCCGCCACCAGTCCCGCCGAGCCGTGCTTCACCAGCAGGCGATAGACGCTCAGGCGGGGGCCGGAGGCGAGGGACTCGAGAAGTTCGACGGCTGCTTGGTTATCCACGATTCAATACTACAATAACCGTTGAAATGATGTCAAGGGGACCGCCGCCTGCACTTGGCGCCGCCGCAGGCGTCGGGTAGATTGGCGGCCCGTCCACTCAGGGAGCGTCGCGATCCTCGCCCTCGGCATTTTTCTGCTCACCCTCGCGCTGGTGGTCTGGCAGCCCAGGGGCCTGCCCGTGGGCTGGACGGCAGCGGGCGGTGCACTGGTCGCCCTTGCGTTGGGCGTGGTGCATCCCCGGGACGTGCCGGCCGTCTGGCACATCGTCTGGGATGCCACCTTTACCCTGATCGGGCTCATCGTCATCTCGCTGGTGCTGGATGGGGCCGGCTTCTTCGAATGGGCGGCCTTGCGCGTGGCGCGCTGGGCGGGCGGGCGCGGGCCCTGGCTGTTCGTGCTGCTGGTGCTGCTGGGGGCGGCTACAGCGGCCTTCCTCGCCAACGACGGGGCGGTGCTGATCCTCACGCCGCTGGTGCTGGAGATGCTGCACGCCCTGCGCTTCCCGCCGCGGGCCATGCTGGCGTTTCTAGTCGCTATCGGCTTCGTGTCGGATGCGACGAGCCTGCCGTTCAAGATTTCCAATCTCACCAACATCATCGTCGCCAATTATTTCGGCATTTCCTTCGTCGATTACGCGGCGGTGATGGGGGTGGTGAATCTCGTTGCGCTGGCGGCCAGCCTGGCGGTGCTGTGGTGGCTGTTCAGAAAGGACGTCCCGTGCCGCTTCGACACGCACAGCCTGCCCGCGCCTAGCACCGCCATTCGCGATCCCTTCGTGTTTTACGTGGGCTGGGGAGTGTTGCCGTGCCTGCTCGCCGGCTACCTCGCCTCGCATGCCCTGGGCCTGGCCACTTCGGTGGTCACCGGCATCGGTGCGCTGGTGCTGGTGCTGGCGGCGGCCCGCGAGCACTTTTTGCAGCGCCAGCCGAAGGCGGTCATTCCGGTCATGACGCTGCTGCGGGAAGCGCCCTGGCAGGTGGTGATTTTTTCTCTGGGCATGTATCTGGTGGTGTTCGGCCTGCGCAACCAGGGACTCACCCGCGAGATCGCCCAGGGACTGGAATGGCTCGCGGGCTGGGGGTTGACCACCGCCACTCTGGGCGCGGGACTGCTGTTCGGCCTCATGTCGGCCGTCATGAACAATCTCCCCACGGTGATGGTGGGCAGCCTGGCCATCCATGATGCGGGCGTGAGCGGAACCCTGCGCGAGGCGATGATCTATGCCAATGTCGTCGGCTCCAACATCGGCCCCAAGATGACGCCCATCGGCAGCCTCGCCACGCTGCTGTGGCTGCACGTGCTGGCCCAGCGCGGTGTCAAGATCGGCTGGCTGGAATATCTGCGTCTGGGCGTGCTCATCACGCTACCGGTGTTGGTATTCAGCTTGGTGGCCCTCGCCGCCTGGCTTGCCTTCATCCGCTGAGGACGGGGTATCCTTGCGTTTTTCCGGAGGCGATTCATGAATATCTACGCCCTGCTTGCGGTGGCGGCGGGGGCCGTGTTGGGAGCCTGGCTACGCTGGGGGCTTGCCATCTGGCTCAATCCCTTCTTCCCCACGCTGCCCTTAGGCACCTTGGCCGTCAATCTCATGGGGGGCTATCTCGTGGGCTTGGCGGTTGCGTTTTTCGGGCACCACGCCGGCCTGGCGCCGGAATGGCGGTTGTTCGTGGTCACCGGCTTCCTGGGCGCGCTTACCACGTTTTCCACTTTTTCCGCAGAGGTGGTGACGCTCCTCTTGCGGGAGCAGTTCGCCTGGGCGGTTGCCGCCGCGACGGTTCATCTCTTGGGTTCCTTGGGCCTCACCGTGCTCGGCATCTGGACGTTCAAACTAATCAGGGGGTGATCCCATGGCCGATGTGTTTCTCAAGATCTACACCGAAGAAAACCAGCGTCACCGGGGCCGACTGCTCTATGAATGGCTGCTGGAACAGGCCCATGCGTTGGGCATTCCAGGCGGCTCCGCCTTTCGTGCCATCGCCGGTTATGGGCGGCATGGCGTGATGCATGAGGAAACCTTCTTCGAGCTCGCGGGCGATCTGCCGGTGGAGGTGGGCTTCGTCACCTCGGAGGCGGATGCCGAGCGCCTGTTGGCACGTATCGGCGAGGAAGGACTGAGCCTGTTCTACGCCAAGTTGCCGGCCCAACACGGGGTAACCGGCCAGCCCGGCTGAAGGGCCCATGGATTCGTTGGGCCAGCTGATCCTATTCCTCGCCTCTTTCGTCGCCAACTGGTTTTCCGCCCTCTCAGGCGGCGGGGCGGGGCTGATCCAGTTTCCCATGCTGATCTTTCTCGGACTGCCCTTCGGCATCGCGCTCGCCACGCACAAGGTGGCCAGCGTCGCCCTCGGCCTCGGTGCGACGCTGCGCCATCTCCGAGAGAGTACTCTGGAGCGGCGCTTTTCCCTACTCATCCTGGGCGCGGGGTTGCCGGGTGTGGTGCTGGGCGCCTACACCATCTTGCGGCTGCCGGAGCGCTGGGCCACGGTGGCGCTGGGCGTACTCACCATGGGCTTAGGTCTCTATTCCGTGTTCAGACCTCGGCTCGGGCTGGAACATGCGCCACGCAACCGGGAAGGCAAGGCGCTCGCGGTCGGCCTGCTGGGGCTTTTTGGCATTGGTGTGTTGAACGGTTCCATTACCTCCGGCACGGGACTGTTCCTCACCCTGTGGCTGGTGCGCTGGTTTGGGCTGGACTACAAGCGCGCGGTGGCCTATACGCTGGTGCTGTGCGGCGTGTTCTGGAACGGCACCGGCGCCCTCGTGCTGGGCTGGATAGGCCGCATCGCCTGGGACTGGATGCCGGCCTTGCTGGCTGGCTCCCTATTGGGGGGCTACGCCGGCGCTCATTTTGCCCTGAAGAAGGGCAATGTCTGGATCAAGCGCGCGTTCGAGGCCGTGACCATCCTCATCGGCGCGCGCCTCATCATCGGCTGAGGCCATACACCCATTCGTTGAGCAGGTCGCGCGCCGCGCCGATCACCTCGGAAGCGGTCATTCCCACCGGGCCGATGCCCCGTTCCCGCAAGCGGTCGGCAGCGGCGCCATGCAGATAGACGCCAAGGAGCAGTGCGTCGCGGGGGGACAGCCCTTGTGCGAGCAGGGCGCCCAAGATGCCGGCCAGCACGTCGCCAGTGCCGGGGCTGGCCAAGCCCGGGTTCCCGCTCGCATTGATGAACCAGGTGGCATTGGGCATGGCGCAGACGGTGCCCACGCCTTTCAGTGCCACGAAGGCGTTAAAGCGCACTGCGATCAGGCTCGCGATTTCCACCCGCTGGCACAGCACGTCGCCGATGCTCGCCCCCACGAGGCGGGCGGCTTCCGCAGGATGGGGCGTCATCAGCGTGGGCGCCTTGCGTTGCGCGATGCGCGCCTTCAGGGCATCGCTGGCAGCGATCAGATTGAGGGCATCGGCGTCCAATACCAGCGGCGCATCGGCCGCCAGCACGTGTTGCAAATAGCCGACGGCCGCCGCCGAGCGGCCTAGACCGGGGCCTGCCACCAGCACGTTGAGATGGGGCGCGTCCAGCAGATGGCCCGCCGGGCGCAGCATCAGCTCCGGCTGCAGGGGATCCACGGCGGGTGCATCGTCATCGAGCAACCCGAGATAGACACGACCGGCGCCGACGTGAAGCGCGGCGCGTCCCGCCAGCAGCGCCGCGCCGGTCATGCCGGCCGCCCCGCCGAGAATGCCCACCGAGCCGAACAGCCCCTTGTGGCTGTTGAGCGGGCGGGGTGGTAAAAGGCCACGCACCAGGTGCTCATCGAGGAGCCAGCCGGACGCCGGATGATACATGGGCGCCAGCACGTCCAACGTGCGCAGATGCAGTTGGCCGCAGTGGTCTGGACCATTCGCCGTGAGCAAACCTGGCTTGAGGGCAAGAAAGGTGACAGTGTGCTGGGCGCGGATGGCGACACCGTGGCTGCAGCCCGTATCCGCGTCGAGGCCGCTGGGCACGTCCAGTGCCAGGATGGGCACGGCGAGCGCGTTCACACGCTGCACCCAGTCCGCATAGGGGGCGTCCAAGGGGCGGGTAAGCCCAATGCCGAACAGGCCGTCGATCACCAGGCCCCAGTCGCGCTTCTCCGGCAGATCCGGTTGGCAGGATCCCCCGACGGCACGCCAGGCCGCCAGCGCCGTGGCTGCATCCGGTGGCAGACGGGCCTCGTCCGCACGGGAGACGACCTCCACCCGATAGAACCATTGCTTGAGCCAGCGCGCCGCCACCAGGGCATCGCCACCATTGTTGCCGGGACCGGCCAAAACCAGGATGGGGCGTGGGTCCGTGGCGAGGGTGCGGGCCAGTTCCGCGCACGCCAAGCCGGCGCGCTCCATCAGGCTGGGAGAATCAGGGCCGATGGGCACGGCGCGTTCGATTTCGCGGATACCGGCGGCAGGATAGATAGGCAGGGGATGGGACATTCGCGCAGGATAGCGGTCTAAACTCGGTGAGAGGACTGCCGCAATATAGCATGGGGATGAATGTCGCTAGCTGCGCAAGGAGGCGACCATGGCAAGCGAGAAAGTGAATCCGGGGGGTGCGCCCATCGTCAACTGCGAGCAGACTGAAGCCTGCGAGATCGTGTCCTGCGCCACGTGTCTGGCCGAAATTCCGGCCGATGTGGCGCTCACCGCGGAAGGTCCGGACTACGTCCAGTATTTCTGTGGCCTGGACTGCGTGGCACGTTGGAAGGAAAAGCTCGACACGCGGCAATGACGACGCCCGCCGCGCCCGGTGTGGAACGGTTTCGGGTAAAATTCCGGTTTCCCCTGCGAAATCCGGAACATGTCCCAGATCATCCAGCTGCGCGGACGCAGCGCCCTGTCCCCTCTCCGTCTCGACAAACTCAGCCAAACCCTCACCACCCTGGTGCCCTCGATCACCGGGGTGCACGCCGAGTTTTGGCACTTTGCCGCCATCAGCCGCCCCTTGACGCCCGAGGAGCGTAGCCGTCTCGAGCGGCTGCTCAGCTATGGCCCGGCAGGCGAGGCGGGGGATGCGCGGGGCGATCTCATTCTGGTGGTGCCGCGCATCGGCACGATTTCGCCCTGGTCTTCCAAGGCCACGGACATTGCGCGCCGTTGCGGCCTTGATGCGGTGGAGCGCATCGAGCGGGGCGTGGCCTGGTATCTGCGCAAGCCTGGCTGGGCGCCGCTGGAGGCGGCAGAGCGGCGCGCCCTGTTTCCCCTGATCCACGATCGCATGACCGAGACCGTGCTCACCGAGCTCGATCGCGTGAGCGAATTGTTTGCCCACCATAGTCCCCGGCCATTGGCGACGGTGGACATCCTCACCGGCGGCCGCGCGGCGCTGGTGGCGGCGAATCGGGAAATGGGGCTCGCGCTTTCCCCAGAGGAGATCGACTATCTGGTGGAGAATTTCACGCGCCTTGCGCGCAATCCCACCGACGTCGAGCTCATGATGTTTGCGCAGGCCAACTCCGAGCACTGCCGGCACAAGATCTTCAACGCCGAATGGGTCATCGATGGACATAGGCAGGGTAAAAGCCTGTTCGCCATGATCCGCCACACGCACGAGCGGCACCCGCAAGGCACGCTGGTGGCCTATTCCGATAATGCCGCTGTCATGGAAGGGGCGCCGGTGGCGCGTTTCTACCCTGATCCGAGCACCGGCCGCTACCGGTTCCACGACGAGCTCACCCATATCCTGATGAAGGTGGAGACCCACAACCATCCCACGGCGATCTCCCCCTTCCCCGGGGCGGCCACGGGCGCGGGGGGCGAGATCCGCGACGAGGGCGCCACCGGCAGGGGCGCCAAGCCCAAGGCCGGGCTCACCGGTTTTTCCGTGTCTAACCTGGCGATTCCAGGCTTCGAGCAGCCCTGGGAAGCCAAGCCCTACGGCCGGCCCGAGCGTATTGCTTCGGCGCTGTCGATCATGCTGGAGGGGCCTATCGGGGCGGCGGCTTTCAACAACGAGTTTGGGCGTCCCACTCTGGCGGGTTATTTCCGCACCTATGAACAATGGGTGGCCGGCGAGATGCGTGGTTATCACAAGCCCATCATGCTCGCCGGGGGCATCGGCAACATTTCGGCCGCACACGTCGCTAAGCACGAGGTGGCGCCGGGGGCGCTGCTCATTCAGCTGGGCGGGCCGGGGCTTTTGATCGGCCTGGGGGGCGGGGCGGCCTCCAGCATGAATACTGGCGCCAACGCCGAGAACCTGGATTTCGATTCCGTGCAGCGGGGTAATCCTGAGATGCAGCGCCGTGCCCAGGAGGTGATCGACCGCTGCTGGCAATTGGGCGAGGCCAATCCCATCCTCTCTATCCACGACGTGGGGGCGGGCGGTCTGTCCAACGCCCTGCCCGAGCTGGTGCATGCGAGCCACCACGGCGCGCGGCTCGATCTGCGCGCGATTCCCATCGAGGAACCCGGCATGTCACCCATGCAGATCTGGTGCAACGAGGCCCAGGAGCGCTACGTGCTCGCCATCCGTCCGGAGCGCCTCGATCTGTTCCGGGCGATCTGCGAACGGGAGCGCTGTCCGTTTGCCGTTCTCGGCACGGCGACCGCCGAGCCTCATCTGCGCGTGGAGGATCCCCATTTCGGCAACTTGCCGGTGGACGTGGATCTCGACGTCATTCTGGGTAAGCCGCCACGAATGACGCGGGAAGTGACCCATCTGGAACGCAAGCTGCCGGCGCTGGACTTCTCCCCCATGCGTCTTGCGGAGGCCGTGGAACGGGTCTTGCGTCTACCCAGCGTAGCGGCCAAGACTTTCCTCATCACAATCGGCGACCGTACCGTGGGCGGGCTCACTGCGCGCGACCAGATGGTGGGGCCGTGGCAGGTGCCGGTGGCGGATTGCGCCGTCACGCTGATGGGCTACGACACCTATCTGGGCGAAGCCTTTGCCCTCGGTGAGCGCACGCCGCTTGCCTTGATCGACGCGCCCGCCTCCGGGCGCATGGCGGTGGGGGAAGTGATCACCAATCTGGCCGCTGCACCCATCGCCGAATTGTCGGACATCAAGCTATCTGCCAACTGGATGGCGCCCGCCGGGCATCCGGGCGAGGACGCCGCATTATTCGACACGGTGCGTGCGGTGGGCATGGAGCTCTGTCCCGCGCTGGGCCTTGCCATTCCGGTGGGCAAGGATTCTCTCTCCATGAAAACCGTCTGGGAAGAAAATGGCCAGCGCAAGGAAGTCACGGCGCCGGTGTCTCTGATCGTGTCGGGCTTTGCGCCGGTGTACGACGCCCGACGGACTCTCACGCCCCAGTTGCGCAGCGATTGCGGTGAGACCGATCTGATCCTCATCGATCTGGGCGCGGGACGCGGCCGCTTGGGAGGCTCCGCCCTCGCCCAGGTCTATGGCCAGCTGGGCGACCGCTGCCCCGACGTGGTGAACCCCGACAAGCTCAAGGCCTTCTTCGAAACCGTGCAGTCCCTCAACCGCGCCGGCAAGCTCCTCGCCTATCACGACCGCTCCGACGGCGGTCTGTGGGCGACCCTATGCGAGATGGCCTTCGCCGGCCATACCGGTATCACGGTGGAGCTGGACGAGCTCTGCTTCGATCAGATCCGCGTGGGTGTGGAACGGCGCGGCGAACCGGAACCGGAGCTGCCGCCGGGTGTTGATTCGCCCCACATCTATCCGGTGCTCTTCAATGAGGAGCTGGGAGCGGTGCTGCAGGTGCGACGCGCCGACACCCCCGCGGTGCTCGACGCCTTTTTTGCCGCTGGACTTCGCAGCGAACTGCACGTGATCGGTACCCTGAACCGGGATGACACCATTCGTCTGCTGCGCAACGGGGCGGAAATCTATGCCGCCCCGCGCGCGCACCTGCAGCGCATCTGGGCCGAGACCAGCTTCCACATGCAACGCTTGCGCGACAACCCGCTGTGCGCCCAGCAGGAGTTCGACGGGCTGCTCAAGACCGACGATCCGGGCCTCAATGTCAAGCTCACCTTCGATCCGGCCGAGGACATTGCCGCTCCCTTCATCGCCACCGGTGCTCGCCCGCGTGTGGCCATCCTCCGCGAGCAAGGCGTGAATGGCCAGGTGGAGATGGCCGCCGCCTTCCACCGCGCCGGCTTCGAGTCGGTGGATGTGCACATGAGCGACATCATCTGCGGGCGCGCGTCCCTCAAGGACTTCGCCGGCTTCGTCGCCTGCGGCGGCTTCTCCTACGGCGACGTGTTGGGGGCAGGCGAGGGCTGGGCCAAGTCCATTTTGTTCAATGCCCGCGCCCGCGACGAATTCGAGGCCTTCTTTCGGCGGGAAGACTCCTTCGCCTTGGGGGTGTGCAATGGCTGCCAGATGATGAGCAACTTGCACGAGAGCATCCCCGGGGCGGAGAACTGGCCGCATTTCGTGCGCAACAAATCGGAACAGTTCGAGGCCCGCTTCGTGCTGGTGGAAGTGACGGACAGCCCATCCATCTTCTTGCGCGACATGGCAGGCAGCCGGCTACCCATCGTGGTGGCCCACGGCGAGGGTTACGCGGAATTCGCCAGCCCCGAGCAGCGCGCCCGCGCCTGTGTAGCGCTACGCTATGTGGACCATCATGGGCGGCCCACGGAAACCTATCCCATGAATCCCAATGGCTCGCCGGAAGGCATCACCGGCCTCACCACACCGGATGGGCGCTTCACCATCATGATGCCCCATCCCGAGCGCCTGTTCCGCACCGTGCAACATTCCTGGCATTCGCCGGAATGGGGCGAGGACGGCCCGTGGTTGCGCATGTTCCGCAACGCGCGCCGCTGGCTGGGGTGAAACGGGCGCGTTGAACGCGCTGCGTGTCAGGTTACGCTTTCCTGGAGTTGTTGCACAGCTTCGTCCGTGAGCCTCGCTTCTTTGCTCACCAGGCGCGCGATGGCGCGTGGGTTGACATTGTCCCGTTGTGCAAGCGTCTTGATTTCCTGGTGGACCCGTGGCTGAGGCGGGAGATTGACACCCTTGGCGAGCAGGGCTCGATTGCTTGACCTGGGAGGGAAGAGTGGGGTGAATGCCTAGGCTATCGGCATCCCATTGGGCGTTCGCGAGGATTGTTGGCGGCGATTTCCCGTCCTTTAGTGCCCCGCCGCGCCGACGAAAAAACCGCGCCGGCGCATGCGGCGCGGTTCGTGGTAAGAGACTTACTTGCTCTCGGCCGGCGTGGCGTATTCGATTTTGGCCTTGGCGCGTAGCTCGGCAGCCATTTGCTGCAGTTGCTGCTGCTGTAGGCGCTGGATGAGCTGGGGCTTGAGCTCGTCGAGCTTGGGCGCGTCTTTCACGTCTTCCAGCTTGATTACGTGCCAGCCGAATTGGCTCTGCACCGGCGTCTTGGTGTATTCGCCTTTTTTCAGGGACACCAGTGCATCGGCAAACGGTTTCACATAGGCGGTGGGCACGTTCCAGCCCAAATCGCCGCCATTCTGGGCGGAGGAGTCCTTGGACTTCTGCTGCGCCAGCTTCTCGAATTTCGCGCCCTTGGCCAATTGGGCGATGATGGCCTCGGCTTCCTTCTTGTCCGCCACCAGGATGTGGCGCGCATGGTACTGCTTGTCGCCGATCTGTGCCTTGATCTTGTCGTACTCGGCCTTGATCATGTCATCGGTGATGGGGTGTTTCTTGATGTAGTCCTGCACATAGGCATTGAGCAAGATATTTTGGCGCGCGAGGTCCATCTGCATCTGCACGTCTGGGCGCTTGTCGATTCCTTCTTTCACCGCTGCCTGCTTTACCACTTCGCGGCTAATGAGTTCTTCCAGCAGGGCCTTGCGTACCTCGGGTGTATCGGGCGCGCCCTGGGCGGCGCGCTGCTGCATGAAGGCATCGATCACGGCCTGCTTGATGGGCGTGCCGTTGACGGTGGCGGCCACGCCATCATTGGCGCTTTTGGCGGCGGGTTGAGCATTGCAAGCGCCCAAGGCGAGCATGCTGCCGAGAAGAGCGAACAACACGCGGGAGGTGATGGTTTTCATGAAAGGTCCTCTTTGGGGTTGGTCAGAAGAATTCGTCAGGGGTGGCCGCGGTGATGCTGAGGGCGTGGATTTCGCTTCGCATCAACTCACCCAGAGTGTCATACACGAGTCGGTGGCGCGCCACGGTGGACAGGCCCGCGAAACGCTCGCAGACGATGGTGAGGCGATAATGTCCACCCGCACCGGCGCCGGCATGACCGGCATGGAGCGCGCTGTCATCGGCGATCTCCAAATGCTGCGGGGCAAGCGCAGCGAGGCGTTGCCGGATCAATTCCACCGTATTCATGCGGGAAACACCTTGCGAAAAGGTTTCACGGTGACGCGGGCGTACACGCCTGCACCAACGTAGGGATCCGCCTCAGCCCACGCGCGGGCCTCTTCGAGCGAGGCGAATTCGGCCACGATCAGACTGCCGCCAAAGCCCGCCGGTCCCGGATCGGGGCTGTCGATGGCAGGGCAGGGGCCTGCAAGGAGCAGGCGGCCTTCGTTTTGCAGCGCTTCCAGGCGCGCCAGATGCGCAGGACGCGCCGCCTGCCGGCGGGAAAGGCTGTCCGGGACGTCTTCACCCCAGATCACATAAAGCATCAGGAACGTTCTCCTTCCTCCACGTATTTCGCCAGCATCAGTGCCTGGAGCAGTACGAACACCAGCATGATGCCGAGAAAACCGAACAGCTTGAAGTTCACCCACGCCGCCTCGGAAAAACGGTAGGCCACGAACAGATTGAGCCCTCCCATCAGGGTAAAGAACCCGGCCCAGCTGAGATTGAGCCTGCGCCAGATGGAAGCCGGCAGCTTGATCTGGTGCCGCATCATGGCGGCGATCAGATTGCGCCCGAACAACAGGTCGGCGAGAAGCAGCACCACGGCGAACAGCCAGTAGAGCACGGTGGGCTTCCATTTGATGAATAGCGGATCGTGCAAAAACAAGGTGGCGCCGCCGAACACGCTGATCAAAACGAGGCTCACCCAGAGCATGGTGTCCACACGACGTCGCCGCCACCACACCCAGGCGATCTGGGCAAAGGTCGCGGCGATGGCCACGGCCGTGGCGGTGTAGATACCGTGGATCTTGTAGGCCACAAAGAACAACAGGATGGGAAACAGGTCGAAGAAAAATTTCATGGATGGCTTCGTTTTCGACACGCGGGCCTGTCGCAGGTTCGCGCGCAGGTCGATGTTCGTGGGGCGCAAGAAGTTTAGCACGGGCGCGCAAGACAGCACACGCGCATTTTTGTTATGATTTGTAGATTCCATCGTCCTCATCATGTTCTCTGTCGATCTCCACGCCCATTCCCGCATCTCCGATGGCCAACTCGCCCCCCGCGAGCTGGTACGTCATGCCGCGGCCCGGGGCGTGCGGGTGCTCGCCCTGACCGATCATGACGACGTGGCCGGGGTCGCCGAGGCGCGCGAGGAAGCGAGCTGCCAGGGCATGCATCTGGTGAGTGGCGTGGAGATTTCCGTCACCTGGCGCGGTCGTACTATCCATGTCGTGGGACTTCGCATCGACGAGACCCATCCGGTGCTTCAGGCGGGGCTGGCCCGGCTACGTGCGTCCCGTGTCGAACGTGCCCGGCGCATCGCTCAGGAGCTGGAACGCATTGGTATTTCCGGCAGTCTGGAAGGGGCGATGGCGCTGGCCAGTGAGCACATCATCAGCCGCACCCATTTCGCGCGCTTCCTCATCGAGCAAGGTCACGCTGCCGACATGCGTGGCGTGTTTCGCAAGTATCTGGTCAAGGGCAAACCAGGCTATGTGGAGCACATCTGGGCCGGACTGGACGAGGCAGTGGCGTGGATCCAGGGCGCAGGGGGTGTTGCAGTGATCGCCCATCCGGGGCGCTACGACCTGGGTCCACGGCTTATGCGCGAGCTGTTTGCCGAGTTTCTCGAATTGGGGGGGTGTGCGGTGGAGGTGGTATCCGGCAGCCATTCCCAGGACGAGATCCTCCGTTTCGCCCAGCTTGCACGCGAGTTCGGCTTTAAGGCCTCGCGCGGTTCCGACTATCATGGTCCAGGCCACGGTTACGTGGACATGGGTCGTCTCGCGGCGCTGCCCCCTGGTTGCGTCCCCGTCTGGCACGACTGGCCCGAGGTGCTTCCCGCAGCGGCCTGAGTTCCGGTCCCTTCCTGTGGGCGCGATGTCCTTCCTCCATGGCGCAGTTCTTTTCCATTCATCCGCAGAATCCCCAGCCACGGCTCATCCGCCAGGCGGCCGACATCGTGCGCGCCGGCGGCGTGATCGTCTATCCCACGGATTCCTGTTACGCCTTGGGCTGCCATCTGGGCGACAAGGATTGCGAGCGACAATTGCGCCAGATTCGCGGTCTGGACGAACATCACCATCTGACCCTGATGGTGCGCGATTTGGCGGAAATCGCCACCTATGCCAAGGTGGACAACCGCCAGTTCCGTCTCCTCAAGGCCAACACACCCGGCAGCTACACCTTTATCCTGGAGGCGACGCGCGAAGTGCCGCGTCGGCTGCAACACCCCAAACGGGCCACCATCGGCATCCGCGTGCCAGACCAGCCGGTGGCGCTCGCGCTGCTAAGCGAGCTCGGTGAACCGTTGCTCTCCACCACGCTGATCCTCCCGGGCGATGCCCTGCCGCTCAACGACCCGGAAGCAATCCGCGAGCGGCTGGAAAAGCATGTGGCCCTGATCCTGGATGCAGGTCCCTGCGGCGTGGAGCCCACCACGGTGATCGATCTCACGGGCGAGACGCCTCAGGTGTTACGTAAGGGCAAGGGCAGTCTTGCACCTTTCGGACTGGAGCACTGATGGAAGTGGAAGCGATCCTGCGGGAAATCTCGGTGTTGGCGCTGCCCGTGCTGTTTGCCATCACCTTGCATGAGGCAGCCCATGGCTACGTGGCGCGCTATTTCGGTGATCCCACCGCCTGGCAGGCGGGGCGCATCAGCTTGAATCCCCTGCGCCACATCGACCCCGTGGGGACCATCCTGGTGCCGCTGTTCATCTACTTCACCACCGCGCTAGCCGGGCAGGGTTTTCTGTTTGGCTGGGCCAAGCCCGTGCCTGTGAATTTCAGCCGCTTGCGCCACCCCAAGCGCGACATGTTGTGGGTGGCGGCCGCGGGTCCCATGGCCAATCTGGTGATGGCGGTGCTGTGGATTCTGGTGGCGAACGTCAGCAACGGGTTGCCGGCAGGCGGCGTGGGCGAGTGGTTCTATGCGATGGCGGAGAAGGGCATTCTCATCAACGTTATTCTGATGGTGCTCAACCTGTTTCCGCTCCCACCTTTGGATGGCGGACGCATTGCGGTGAGCCTGCTACCCAGTCCCTATGCTTGGCGCTTCGCCCGCATCGAGCCTTATGGCATGCTCATCCTGGTGGTGTTGCTGGTGACGGGGGTACTGGGCGCGCTACTGTGGCCACTGGTGGTATTGACCACCCGCTTGCTGCTCACCATTTTTGCTGCTTGATCGAGACGGAAAAACTAGGTGAGACGCCACGCACTCGGACCGTCATTCCCGCGTAGCGGGGAGCGCGCTATTTCATGACGATTTTGCTGGATTCCCGCTTGCCCGGGGACGAGACAAAGGCGTCACGCTTTTACGTCATCCTCGATAGGATCTGTTGCCATGTTCGCTGAACGTGTCCTTTCCGGCATGCGCCCCACCGGCAGTCTGCATCTGGGGCATTACCATGGTGTGCTGAAAAACTGGATCCGCCTGCAGAACGAATACGAATGTCTGTTCTTCGTTGCGGACTGGCATGCGCTCACCACCCATTACGACAGTCCTCATGCCATCGCGGAGCATGTTTGGAACATGGTCATCGACTGGCTTGCTGCCGGTGTGAACCCGGCCAATGCCACGCTGTTCATCCAGTCGCGTGTGCCGGAACACGCCGAACTGCATCTGCTGTTGTCCATGATGACCCCCCTGGGCTGGCTGGAACGCATTCCCACCTACAAGGATCAACAAGAGAAGCTGGTCGATCGGGATCTTGCCACCTACGGTTTCCTGGGTTACCCGCTGCTGCAGAGCGCGGACATCCTGATTTATCGAGCCAACCGCGTGCCCGTGGGCGAGGATCAGGTACCTCACATCGAATTCACGCGCGAGATCGCGCGGCGCTTCAACCATCTCTACGGCCGTGAACCCGGCTTCGAGGAGAAGGCCCGGCTCGCGGTGAAGAAGCTGGGTTCCAAGAAGGCGCGCCTGTACGATGAGCTGCGCACGCGCTACCAGCAGGAGGGCGACGCCGAGGCGCTGGAAGCGGGCAAGGCGTTGATCAACGAGGCGCAGAATCTGTCGATGGCCGACCGCGAGCGACTGTTCGGCTACCTGGAAGGCAGCGGCAAGATGATCCTGCCCGAGCCCGAAGCCCTGCTCACTGCGGCCTCGCGCATGCCCGGGCTGGATGGCCAGAAGATGTCCAAGTCCTACCACAACACCATCGGCCTGCGTGAGGCGGCCGACAGCGTGGTAAAAAAGATCCGCACCATGCCCACCGATCCGGCGCGGGTGCGGCGCACCGATCCCGGCAACCCCGACAAATGCCCGGTCTGGCAGTTCCATCTCGTCTATTCCGACGACGCTACGCGCCAGTGGGTGCGCGAGGGTTGCACCACTGCCGGCATCGGTTGTCTCGAATGCAAGCAGCCCGTGATCGATGCCGTGCTCGAAGAGCAAAAGCCCATGCACGAGCGCGCGCGCCCCTACGAGGAAGATCCCACCCTGGTGCGCAACCTGGTGGCCGATGGTTGCGAGAAGGCGCGCGAACTGGCGCAGGAGACCTTGCGCGACGTGCGCGAGGCCATGGGGCTGTCCTACGGCTAGCCGTTTGTCAGCCTTGCAGCATGACCCCTTGCCGTGGGGCCTCGTCATAGCCACTGCTGCTTGGATGCCGGCCCGCTTTGCGCGGCTGGCATGGCGGAAGAGTCTGTGGCAGCGGCTTTAGCCGCGGCGGCCAGCGTTTGCCGTCCCGCTTGAAGTGGCATGGGCGGCTTAGGCGCGATCCGGTAAAATCGCCGGATCATGACCGAAGCCATCGCTGCGCCAGCGTCTGCGCCCGTCGAAGCCCGCGCCCGCGTCTATGGCGAGCCGCTGGTGGCGCTGCCGCCCGATCTCTACATTCCGCCAGATGCCTTGGAGGTGATCCTCGAAGCCTTCGAGGGGCCGTTGGATCTGCTCCTCTATCTGATCCGCAAGCACAATTTGGACATCCTGGACATTCCCATGGCCGAGTTGTGCCGCCAGTACATGGAGTATGTGGATCGCATCCGCGCCAAGCAGCTGGAGCTGGCGGCGGAGTATCTGGTCATGGCGGCGATGCTCACCGAGATCAAGTCGCGCATGTTGCTGCCGCGGCCGCCGCGCGAGGAAGGCGAGGCGCCAGCCGAAGACCCGCGGGCGGAGCTGGTTCGCCGCCTACTGGAATACGAGCAGATCAAATACGCCGCGCGCCAGCTGGACGAGCTACCGCAGGTGGGCCGCGATCTGCATCTAGTCCACGTGTATCTGGAAAAGGTGGCGGTGGCGCGCCTGCCCCAGGTGAGCGTGGCCGATCTTGCAGCCGCATGGGAGGCCATCGTCGCCCGCGCCCGGCGCAACATGCATCACCACGTCACGCGCGAGGAACTCTCGGTGCGGGAGCACATGAGCCGGGTGCTGCGGGTGCTGTCCGTGGAGGGCTACAAGGCCTTTAGCGAGCTGTTCGATCCTGCCGCCGGCGTGCCCGAACTGGTCGTTACCTTCCTCGCCATTCTGGAACTCGCCAAGCAGCGCATGATTGAGATCACGCAGGCCGAGGTGTATGCCCCCATTTACGTCAAATTGGCCGAAGCCGATCCGGATGAACGAGAACCAGAATCTGAATCTGAATGAGGTGAAACGGGTGCTGGAAGTCGCCCTGCTTACCAGCCAGGAGCCACTCTCTTTGCACCAGTTGGCCAAACTATTCGACGCAGAGATTGATCACGACAACCTGCGCAAGGTGCTCTACGAGATTCGCGCCGACTGGGCGGACAAGGGCGTGGAATTGGTACAGGTTGCAAGCGGCTGGCGTTTCCAAACGAAGCCCGAATACCAGGTCTATCTCGACCGCCTCAATCCCGAGAAACCACCCAAGTATTCGCGAGCGGTGCTGGAGACCCTGGCCATCATCGCCTACCGTCAGCCGGTCACGCGTGGTGACATCGAGGCCATCCGCGGCGTGGCCGTTTCCACCCACATCCTCAAAATGCTGGAAGCACGGGGCTGGATCGACCAGGTGGGACATCGCGACGTGCCGGGACGGCCGGCGCTGTATGCCACCACCAAGCAGTTCCTGGACGACCTCAACCTGCGCTCGCTGCAGGAGCTGCCCTCGTTGGACCAGTTCGTGATCAACGAGCAGTTGCTCATGCCAGAGCTCGCAGGGGGCGTTGCCGACGAAACGCAACCGCCTCAACGAGAGGAGCCGGCCTCCACCACGGCGGCCGCGGATGGCGAGCCACTGATGCGCGAGAGCGTCGAAGGGGAGGTGGGCTTGCCGCAACGCGAGGGGGAGACCATCGAAGCGGTCATCGAGGATTTAGGCGTGCGCGACGTGCAGGCGGCGGGCAACGATGTCTGAACGCCTGCAGAAGGTGCTCGCCGCGGCGGGCCTGGGTTCGCGGCGGGAAATGGAAGCCTGGATTCGCGCCGGTCGCGTGCAGGTCAACGGCAAGCCGGCGGTCATCGGTCAAAGTGTGGGTCCAGGCGACCACATCTTCGTGGATGGCAAGCCGGTGCGCTTGCATCTAGCGGCCAAGCGCATGCCGCGCGTGCTGCTGTACAACAAGCCGGAGGGCGAGATCGTCAGCCGCTCCGATCCCCAGGGCCGCCCCAGCGTTTTCCGCCACTTGCCACCTTTGCGCACGGCCAAGTGGCTGGCCGTGGGGCGGCTGGATCTCAACAGCAGCGGGCTCCTATTGTTTACCACCTCCGGGGAGCTCGCCAACCGGCTGATGCATCCGCGCTACGAGGTGGAACGGGAATACGCCGTGCGCGTGATGGGCAGGCTCACGCCCGAGCAGACCCAGCAGTTGCGGGAAGGCGTGGACATCGATGGCACGCCGGCTCGTTTCGAAAGCATCGAAGACGGTGGCGGCGAAGGGGCCAACCACTGGTACCACGTGGTGATCCGGGAAGGACGCAACCGGGAGGTGCGCCGCATGTTCGAGGCCGTTGGCCTCATGGTTTCCCGTCTGATCCGTGTGCGCTATGGCAGCCTGCGCCTGCCGCCTCGCCTCAAGCGCGGCAAATTCCTGGAGCTTTCGCGCGACGAGGTGGCGGCCCTGCTCCAGGAAGTGGGCCTGGGAGCCACATCACGGCCCGCACGACCGCGTCCACGGCTACCGGAAAGCAGGTAAGTCTGCGGCGGCGCCTTGGCGTCATCTTCGCGCAACCGGGAATCGATGCGAAGGGCCACAACGCTGATTCGCCGACTGGCACATTGACCGTCGTGCCGGTCGAGCGAAGCAAGCCGGAAGCTAGCAACGCCGGTGGCTGATGCCGCGTAAGCCGGGATTGCCGCTTGCGCGGAGATGACGAGACGCCCAGCGAGTGGACCGCCTGTGGTGAAGCGATGCTGATTGCGGCTCAAGCCCGTCCCACAGGGGCTTTGCGTCTGAGGCCGAAATATGCGCTATGCTGGCGCAAGGGCGCAACGTGTGCCCCGTTTCTGTCGTGGGTCTTGTGGAGGTCTCATGCGTGTATTGTCTGTCCTGATCGTTCTCACTGGTTTGTTGGTATTTTCAGGGGCACATGCCGCCCAGGGCACCCGCAAGGCGCAAACCGGCGCGCCGCGTTTGATGTCGATCGCGGAAACGGTGATCAAGATGCCGCTGGCCAAGGGCGTCTCGCTGGAGGATGCGGAACAATCCCTCAAGCTACGTGCCAACGCGCTCAACATGAAGCTGGTGGCCGAGCTGCCCCTGTCCAAGCAGGTGGAAGCGATCACCGGCAAGCCTTCCCGCCAGGCCACCATCTTCCAGTTTTGCGATGCCATGACCGCGCGCCAGATGCTGGACTACAGTCTCGACTTCGCGGCCTATTTGCCCTGCCGCATTGCCCTGGTGGAAGATGAGAAGGGGCAGGGCTGGCTGGTGATGATGGATCTCAACATGCTCATCAATGCCGCCAACCTCAAGCCGGAACTCAAGGCCAAGGCCATCGAGGTGCGCGACATGCTGGAGAGCATCATGCGCGCCGGCGCAAATGGAGAGCTGTGATCGGGCTTTGCGGCTCAGTGCCCCCGCAACTGCTCGCGAGTGAGCAGAAAGACGTATTCGTCGCTGCCGCCAGCCTCGAGCCAAGTGAAGGGCAGATGGGGGAAAGCCTGCTCCAGCCGTTCCCGGTTGTGACCCACTTCCACGATCAAGAGGCCGCCCGGGTTGAGGTGCTGGAAAGCCTGGTCCAGGATGACGCGCACATGGTCGAGGCCGTCTTCACCGCTGGCCAGGGCCAGCCGTGGCTCCGCGCGGTATTCCGCCGGCAGCGTCTGCATCGCGGCGGCGTCCACATAGGGCGGATTGGTGACGATGATGTCGTAGCGCCTTCCCTTCAGGCGCTTGAATAAATCTGAGCGGATCAACGTGACGCGTGCCTGCAGATGGTAATCGGCGACGTTACGTTCCGCGACTTCCAGCGCCTCTGCTGACACGTCCGCCGCATCCACATGGGCCTGGGGAAAGGCCTCCGCGAGCAGGATGGCCAGGCAGCCAGAGCCGGTACAGAGATCCAGCGCCGATTCCACTGACGCCGGATCGTCCACCCAGGGTGCGAGCCCTTCCTGCAAGAGCTCGGCGATGAAGGAGCGGGGGACGATAACTCGCTCGTCCACGTAGAAGCGGTAGGAGCCCAGCCAGGCTTCGTGGGTAAGATAGGCCGCCGGCTTGCGGCTGGTCATACGCAGCTCGACGATGCGTAACACGGCGTCCACTTCGGTGGGCAGCAGGCGCGCATCCAGATAGGGCTCCAGCTGGTCTAGCGGCAGGTGCAGGGTATGCAGGATGAGATAGGCGGCTTCATCGTGGGCGTTGTTGGTGCCATGGCCAAAGAACAGACCGGCTTCGTTGAAGCGGCTCACCGCGAAACGCAACAGATCACGCACGGTTGAAAGCTGCTTGCGTGCCTGGGCGAACAAGGGATTCAACGACACAGCAGGCGCTCCAGGATCCCCGTGTAGATGGCGCTCAAGGTTTCGATGTCGGCCAGTGGCACACACTCATTGACCTTGTGGATGGTGGCATTGGGCGGGCCCACCTCGACCACCTGGGGACAGATGCGAGCGATGAAGCGGCCATCGGACGTGCCACCGGTGGTGGAAAGCTCCGGTTCCAGACCCGTTACCGCGCGGATGGCCTCCGCCACCGCCGCCACCAGCTCTCCTCGCGGGGTGAGGAAAGGCTGCCCCGAACATTCCCACGTGAGTTCGTATTCCAGGCTGTGCCGATCGAGAATGGCGTGTACCTGTTGTTTGAGGCTATCCACCGTGCTGGCGGTAGAAAAGCGAAAGTTGAACAGGATTTCCACGCTCGCCGGAATCACGTTGGTGGCGCCGGTGCCCCCATGGATGTTGGAAATCTGAAAGGTGGTGGGCGGGAAATAGTCGTTGCCGTGATCCCACTGCGTGGCAGCGAGCTCAGCGATGGCGGGCGCCACCAGATGGATCGGATTCTTCGCGAGTTGGGGATAGGCCACATGGCCCTGGATGCCTTTGACCACCAACCGACCGGAGAGCGAGCCGCGGCGACCGTTTTTGATCATGTCACCAGTGCGCGCCACCGCCGTGGGTTCGCCCACCACGCAATAATCCAGCGTCTCGCCCCGTGCGGCAAGCATGTCCACGACCTTGACCGTACCATCTACCGCCGCGCCTTCCTCGTCCGAAGTGATGAGGAGCGCGATGGAGCCCGCTGAATCCGGGTGCGCCTCGAGAAAGCGCTCGATAGCAGTGATGAAGGCTGCCAGCGAGGTTTTCATGTCTGCCGCGCCACGGCCATAGAGGTGAGCTTCGTGCACGGTAGGCGTGAAGGGATCGCTGCGCCATGCCTCGCGCGGACCCGGCGGCACCACGTCGGTATGCCCAGCGAAGCACACCACGGGATGGGTCGTGCCGCGCCGCGCCCAGAGATTGTCCACCTGGCCGAAACGCAAGCGCTCGATGCGAAAACCCAGTGGTGCGAGGCGCGCGGCAAGCAGATCCTGGCAGCCCGCATCGTCTGGCGTGACCGAAGGGCGGCGGATCAGTTCCTCCGCCAGCGCTTGCGTGGGAGAGGTCATTTGCCAAACACCTGAGCGTAGGTATCGGGGTCGAAGCCGAGGACCAGCTTGCCATCGTATTCGAAGGCCGGCCGGCGAATGGCGCTGGGTTTTTCCTGGAGGAAGGCGAGGGCGGAATCCTTGTCCCGCACCTTGGCCTTCTCCGCTTCCGGGAGTTTGCGCCAGGTGATGCCGTTTCGGTTCACCACCTGCTCCCAGCCCACGGCGTCCATCCAGCGCGCAAGCAGCGCTGGATCCACACCGTTTTTCTTCCAGTCGTGAAACTCGTAAGAGATGCCGTGTGCCTCCAGCCAGGCGCGTGCCTTTTTCACAGTGTCGCAATTGCTGATGCCATAGAGTTTCATGCTCGCACGTCCCTCAACACGCAAGTCGGCCTAGCCACGCTTCTTTCGCAAAGCCAGGCTCATACGCCGCGCAGCAGCTCGTTGATGCCCACCTTGCTGCGGGTTTTCTCGTCCACCTTCTTCACGATCACCGCGCAGTAGAGACTGTATTTACCGTCCTTGGCGGGCAGGCTACCGGATACCACCACCGAACCGGCGGGAACACGCCCATAGTGGATCTCGCCGGTCTCGCGGTCGTAGATCTTGGTGCTCTGGCCGATATAGACGCCCATGGAGATGACGCAATTGTCTTCTACCACCACGCCCTCGACGATTTCCGATCGCGCGCCGATGAAGCAGTTATCGCCGATGATGGTGGGGTTGGCTTGCACTGGTTCCAGCACGCCGCCGATCCCGACCCCGCCCGATAAATGCACGTTCTTGCCGATCTGGGCGCAGGAGCCGACCGTGGCCCAGGTATCGACCATGGTCCCTTCATCCACATAGGCACCGATGTTCACGTAGGACGGCATGAGCACCACGTTCTTGGCGATGTAGGCACCGCGCCGTGCCGCCGCGGGTGGCACCACGCGGAAGCCGCCTTCGCGGAAGTCCTTGGAGTTGTAATCGGCAAATTTGGAGGGCACCTTGTCGAAGTAATTGGTGAAGCCGCCTTTGATGAAGAAGTTGTCTTGCATGCGGAAGGACAGCAGCACCGCTTTCTTGATCCACTGATGAGTGACCCACTGGCCGTCGATTTTCTCTGCGACACGCAGCGTGCCCCGGTCGAGATGGTCGATCACCGTGTCTACCGCTTCCTTGGTCTTGGCGTCCACGGTACGCGGCGTGATGTCGGCACGGCGCTCGAATGCTTCGTTGATGATGGCTTGCAGTTCATGCATGATGAGTCGTCCTTATCGTCGAGAATTACGTAAATGCGTGACACTTTGCCTCGTTCCCGCGCGAGCAGAAAATCCTGGCAAAGGCGCTACCATGGTGATCCCCTAGATGCCGTTCCGATCGTCATTCCCGCCGGGTGCGCCAGGCGCCGCAATCCAGTGGGCGGCGCTGGCTGTCAAGCATGGGCCTGAATTGCCGCTGGCTAAGCCGTGCAGTTCATGGCGCACGCGCCGGTCTAATGGATAATCTGGTTCAAAGCGCCTTCACGAAGGCCCTGATCCGTTCGGCTGCTTCGCGGCATTCGGTCTCGGAGGCCACTAACGCGATGCGCACGAAGCCTGCACCGGGGTTTGCGCCGTGGGCTTCGCGCGCAAGAAAGGTGCCGGGTAAAACCGTGACATTATAGTCGCGGTACAGACCCTGGGCGAAGACCGTGTCCGCAATCGGGGTGCGCACCCAGTAGTAAAAGGCGGCGTCGGGCATGGTGAGCGATAGCACATCGCCAACGATGGCACGGAAATCCTCGAACTTGGCGCGGTAGAGGCGGCGGTTTTCCGCGACGTGTGCCTCATCGCGCCAGGCGACGGCGCTGGCATGCTGGATGGTGGGACTCATCGCGCAGCCGTGATAGGTTCGGTAGAGGAGAAATTTCTCCAGTAGCTCGGCATCGCCGGCGACGAAGCCGGATCGCATGCCGGGCACGTTGGAACGCTTGGACAGACTGCCAAATACCACCAGGTTGACGAAGTCGCGGCGTCCCAGCCGATGCGCCGCTTCGAGCGCCCCCAAGGGCGGATTGGCCTCGTCGAAATAGATTTCGGAATAGCACTCGTCGGCCGCGATCACGAAGTCATGACGGTCGGACAGCTCGAACAGCACTCGCCAGTCGTCGAGATGCATCACTTTGCCGGTGGGATTGCCGGGGGAGCAGACGTACACCAGCTGGGTGCGCGCCAGCACCTGGGGCGGCACCTGGGAGAGATCCATGCGAAAGCCATGCTCCGCCGTCGTGTTGACGTAGTATGGTTCCGCGCCCGCGAGCAGCGCGGCGCCTTCGTAGATCTGATAGAAGGGGTTGGGCGAGATGACCACCGGCTGGCGCGTGCGGTCCACGATCACTTGCGCAAAGGCGAACAGCGCCTCGCGGCTGCCCAGCACGGGCAGCACTTGGGTCTGGGGGTTGATGTGGGGCAGGGCGTAGCGCTTTTCCAGCCAGTGGGCGATGGCCAATCGCAACTCGTCCATGCCGTGGGTGGCGGGATAGCCAGACAGCCCATCCAGGTGATCCACCAGCGCCTGGCGGATGAAGGCCGGGGTCGGATGTTTCGGCTCGCCGATGGAGAGATTGATCGGGGTACAATCCGCCGGCGGTGTGAGACCATGTAGCAACGCACGTAGGCGTTGGAAGGGATAGGGCTTGAGCTTGGCGAGATCGGGATTCAAGAAACGCTCCTAGGGAACGCTCACGAGGAGCCTGCCGGGGACGGGCTGGCAGGCGATACGCAGGAAAAGCCCGCATTATAAGACGCGATCACACCGTGACCAAATCTAACTCGCTCGCCATCGGCGGCCTGCTTGCCGGCGCTACCACCTGGGGCCTGGTTTGGTATCCCTTGCGTCTGCTGGAGCAGGCAGGTCTGCCTGGACCCTCCGCCATCCTCGCGATCTTCCTCGTCGCCTTGCTGCTCGGGCTACCCTTGACCTGGCGGGCGGTGCACGAATTCCGCTTTGGCACGGGGCTTGTGCTGGGCATCGGACTCGCTGCCGGCTGGGCCAATCTGGCCTACGTGCTGGGCGTGATCCACGGCGAGGTGGTGCGCGTGCTGCTGCTGTTCTACCTGGCGCCTCTTTGGACCGTATTGCTTTCCCGGCTGTTGCTAAAGGAACGTCTGGTGCTGGCAGGCTACGGCGTCATCGCCCTGTCATTGGCGGGTGCGCTCATCATGCTCTGGCGGCCGGAGGTGGGCCTGCCCTGGCCGAAGAATGGCGCGGAATGGCTGGGGCTTTCCGCCGGCTTTGCCTTCGCCTGCTCCAACGTCCTGAGCCGCAAGGCGCAGGCCCTGTCGGTGGCGGCCAAGTCACTCTCGGTGTGGGGCGGTGTCGTCGCGGTGGCGTTCGTCGTGGTCTGGGTGGATGTGCCAAGCTTTGGCCGTGGCGCGGCCCCGGTGTTGGAGCACGGCGCGCTGGTGGCGGGCTTGGGACTGGTCATGTGTGGCGTGACCGCGGTGATGCAATATGGCCTCACCCATACCCCTGCCAATCGGGCGATCGTGATCCTGCTATTCGAGCTGGTGGTGGCGGCGGTCGCCGCCTGGTTCCTGGTGGACGAGAAGCTGGCGCCGCGGGACTGGCTCGGCGGTGCGATGATCGTCGCTGCCAGCCTGTTGTCTGGCCATATGGAGCCAAACGCCAGAGCCAAACAGCGATGAAACTGCAAGGCATCCTCCATGTCTCCCTGCTGGTGGCGGACCTCGCCCGCGCCCGTGGCTTCTATGAAAGCGTCTTGGGGCTCGCGCCCGACCCGCGTCGCCCCGATCTCGGCTACCCCGGCGCGTGGTACGACATCGGCGCGCAGCAGATTCATCTGCTCGCGTTGCCCAATCCGGATCCGGTCGAGGGGCGGCCGGCCCACGGCGGGCGGGACCGGCATGTGGCGCTGGCGGTGGATGACCTTGCGGCGCTTCGGGCGGCCCTCGACGCGGCCGGCATCGCCTACACCCTGAGCAGGTCGGGGCGGGCGGCGCTGTTCTGCCGCGACCCGGACGGCAACGCGCTGGAGTTCATCGAAGTCAAAAATCCAGCGTGACGGCGGCGTAGAAATTGCGCCCCATGCCGGGCAGGGGCGTGCCCCACTTGGGTTGGGTGCTCGGATTGATGGCCATGGTGGTGCCCTGGCCCACATAGGCACCGCCGGTGGGCAGGAAGTAGAACCGGTCGAACAGGTTCTCCACGCCGAAGTCGAGCCGTGCCTGCTTGAAGGCGTAGGACGCACGCAGGTTGACGAGTCCATAGCCCGGCGTCTTAAGCTCGTTGCGCACGTCGGAGACGGCATCCTTGCGTCGTACTGCCACGACTTCGACGCCATTGTCCCAGCGGCCGAGCTTCTGGGTCAGGGCGAGTCTGGCGTTGAGCGGCATGATGTTGTACAGGTCGTCGCCGGTGTCCAGGTTCTTGCCGTTGGTGTAGGCCAGCAGCCCTTTCAGGCCCCAGTCGCCCAGGGCGTTGTGCGCGAGCGGCAGCTTGCCCGAGAGATCGATGCCATACAACCGCGCCGTCTGGTTCACGTACTTGAGGGTCACGAACTGCTGGGTGGTGAGCGTCGTCGCGGGGGCGTTGGCCGCCGCGTTCCACTGAATGGCGTCGATGTAATCGGTCACGCGCGTGTAGTAGGGCGTGGCCTTGAATTCCCAGGCGCGGTCGCCGGCATGCCAGTCGAAGGTGGCGGAGAGGGTGTGCGCCTTCTCGGCCTTGAGATCCGGATTGCCGATGTAGCCGTTGCCATCCCCCAGGAAATTGTTCATCACCGCCGCCATGGACCAGGTGGACCAGGGGTAGAGCTCGTACAGGCTGGGGGCGCGGGTCTTGCGCGCGAAGCCGAACTCGATGTCCTGGGTAGCGCTTGGCGTGTAGCGGGCGAGCAGGGAAACATCCCAGTCGTTGAACGTGCGTGCGTGGTCGCGGGCGTTGAACAGGTCGGCATCACGAAGTTGATTCCCCATGACAGCACGGGCGTATCCCACCACCGGACCGGTGTCGGTCTTCACCTGCTCATAGCGCAAGCCGGCGAGGGTCTTCCACTGCCCATCCCACTGGCGTTCCCATTCACCGAACATACCCACGCGGTCGCGCTTGCCGTCGTTGATGTTCCAGAAGCTGCCGGGCCACATGCCGGCGCCGGAAGGCGGCCACCAGTCGTCCAACCGATAGCGCTGGAATTCGCCCCCCACCCGCAGAAGATCGCGCGCGGTCAGGGCGAGCTCCGCCTTGACGCGGCCGCCGGTGGTGCGGCTTTCCGTGTACATGGGCATGCCCCAGGCACAATTATTACCCATCTGGCCGCACGCCGTGCCGACGGGCGCGCCGGGGCCACCGGATAAGAAGCCGTAGTAAAACCGCTTATCTGCGCCAAAGTCCATGGCGTGGTTCACCGTCTGCCGGTAGAGGCGCGCCTCCAGCTCGCCCCAGTGGAAGCGGCCCACGTAGCGCAGACTCATGCGGTGCTCGGTGTTGTCCAGCATGTCCATGCGCTGGTTGGGATAGAGCTGGTAGGGCACGTCCTGGAAGGCGAACTTCGCCTCCAGCAGGTGCTCGCCACTCTTCCAGCCCAGGCCCAGCTGGTGGTTGACCGCCTTGTAGGCCGTGGAGCCCACCTCGTCCCGGGGCAGGGTGTGGCCGGCGCGGCCGCTGAAGTCGTAGGTCTTGAAATCGCTGCCGGCGGTGTAGTTGTCGGCCTGGCTCGCTGCGCCCGTGTAGGCCAGTGACAGGCTGTCATTGGCCAGCACCGCCGAGGCGTTCACCCCGCGGACATTGGCGTTGGAGCCGTAGCTCGCGCCCAGGCGGCCCTTGAGGAGGCGCTCACCGGGCTTGGCGAATGCCGGGCCGCGTGTTTCCACCTGCACCACCGCGCCCAGGGCATCGCCACCGGCGGAAACCGGGGCGATGCCCGAATAGACGCGGATCTCCTCGATCTGCGCCGGATCCACGTAGGATAGCGGTGCGTTCATGTGGTTGGGACAGCTGGCGATGAGATCGGCGCCGTCCACCGTCAGCCGCAGGCGGTCGTCGGCCAGCCCGTGGATGGCGGGGAGACTGGAGATGCCGCCAGCCGGGTTCACGCTCACGCCCGGAATTTCCGTGAGGAGCCGGGCGCTGTCGCGCACCGTACTCGCACGCAGGGTATCTCCGTTCAGCACCGTGCCTTCGAAGTCCGTCAGCGCCGGCGCGGTGACCGTCACCGGCGGCAGCGGGGTGATCTCCTCTGCCATTACGTTCCAGGGAAGGGCGGCGAGAGCGAGGGCGAGCGCCGTGCGGCGCGGGTGCGGTGGGAGTGTGTACATGGCAAGCGTCCTGTCGGAAAAATCAACAGGCGCGAGTGTAGGCAGGGCAGGCAGCTTGCGGAATGCGACACGATGTCGCAGCGGCGCAGGGTCCGGATCGGGTGCCGGCAGTCAGCGCGCCCTCGCATGCACTGCCCGCCGATGATGGCGGAACAGGGTGCGGTCGAGCCATTCCTGGGCTTCTTCGCTGAGATGGATGAGCTTGGCGCGGGTCTTGCCGTCCTGGGTGCCGATGATTTCCACCGGCAGCTTGAGCGGCCACGGCAGGCGCGGGGAAACGTAAAGCGAAACCACGCCCTGGCTGTGGGGCGCAAGCGTCTGTGGGTGTTCCCAGGCGATGCCCTGGCTGGTGAGCGCCATCGCCGTGGCCGGCGGCAGCGGCGTCTGACGCCGCAACAGTTCACCCACCAGGGTGAGAGTGAGGTCGATCTTGGCTTCCAGCCGGGCGACGTTGTGGTCGATGCGGTGTTCGGTGTCGCCGTCCTTGGGAAGGCTTTCGAGACTGCTCAGGGCTTGCAGCACGATGCTGTTGCCGTGCATCCATTCTGCCAGTTCCTCCGGCGCGAACGACTCTCGGGGCAGCCATTGGAAGGCAGTGTTGCGCTGAGGTGGACGCCGGTGGGTTCCACGTGGTTGGTTTGGAGAACGGACGAATAAGATCCAAACTCAGAGGTCTTTGGGCTGTAGCCCGGTGTGCTTGGCGATCCGCGCCAACATGCGCGGCCCTAATTCCTCGCCATCGTGAAACGCAAACACCACGTCCGGCCAGCCGGGGCGCGACAAGGTGCGGTGAGAACCTGATTGGCGTTTGACGCTCCAGCCGATCTGGAGCAATGCCGCGAGAACGCGCTTGGCCCTGGCCGACGGCCACTGGCTCATGCGGCAGCAGCGAAGGAAATGCTGATCGGTTCGGGGTGGCCTTCGCCGGCCTCGAGGCGCTCGGCCAATACACGCAGTGCCAGGATCTCCGCCTTGGCCATGGCTGCCTCGGCGCTAACCCCATAAACCAATACGCCGGGCAGTTCCGGCACTTCCGCAAGCCAGCGCCCGTCTTCTTCCTGCTCGTATTCGATACTCAGTTTCATGCATCACCTCGAGGGTTATGGCCAGATTCTAGGCTATTTGGCCCGCGCATGCACTGCCCGCCGATGATGGCGGAACAGGGTGCGGTCGAGCCATTCCTGGGCTTCTTCGCTGAGATGGATGAGCTTGGCGCGGGTCTTGCCGTCCTGGGTGCCGATGATTTCCACCGGCAGCTTGAGCGGCCACGGCAGGCGCGGGGAAACGTAAAGCGAAACCACGCCCTGGCTGTGGGGCGCAAGCGTCTGTGGGTGTTCCCAGGCGATGGTCTGGCTGGTGAGCGCCATCGCCGTGGCCGGCGGCAGCGGCGTCTGACGCCGCAACAGTTCACCCACCAGGGTGAGGGTCAGATCGATCTTGGCTTCCAGTCGCGCGAGGAGGGGATTGCCACCGCTTTCACCATCCCGTTCGCGCGAGGATTCGAGACTGGCCAAGGCCTGTAGCATGGCGACGTTGCCGCGCATCCAGTCGGCGAGTTCCTGTCCGTCGAACCGTTCCCGGGGCGTGAAAGCCAGGGGCAGGGTGAGATCCAGGGTGATACCCGCCGATGCCACGAGGCACCTCAGGCCAACAGGCGCGTGCCCTGCTGGGCCAGCCGTGCGGCGCCATAAGCCGCCTCGGTGTGGCGCGCCGCTGTCACCGGCACCTCGAGCAACCGTGCGCGGATGGCGGTCCACGCGGCATTGCGTGCGCCACCGCCGGTGGTATAGACCCGCTTCAAAGGGCTTGCGCCCAGGGCCACCAGCCGCCGGTAGCCCTCCGCCTCGATGCGGGCGATGCCTTCCAGCAGGCCGTGCAGGAACCGCACGTCATCCTCCGGACGTGGATCCATCCGGGGCAGCAGGCCAGGATCGTTGACGGGAAAACGCTCGCCGGGCGCAGGCAGGGGATAGTAGTCGAGCCCGCTGGGAATGTTCGGGTCGATTTTTTCCGAGAGTTCCGCCAGGCGCCGGTCATCGAAGAACTGGCGCAACACCGCGCCGCCACTATTGGAAGCCCCGCCTGCCAGCCAGCGGCTGCCGTAGCGGTGGCTGTAGACGCCGCTGGCGGCATCCTGCACCGGGTGCGCCGAGAGGAGTTTGAGCGCTAGCGTGGAGCCCAGGGAGGTGACGCCATCGCCATTTTCCGATGCCCCCGCCGCGATGAAGGCGGCAATGCTATCGGTGGTGCCGGCGCGCACCAGGCAGTCGTCTGGAATATCCAGCTTGACCGCCACTTCCAGCGGTACCATGCCCAGGGTTTCACCAGGAGCGACCACCCGCGGCAGAAGGGAAGCGATGCCCAGTCCCCGCACCCAGTCTGGCCAGGTGAGGTGCTCCACGTCATAGCCGAGCTTGAGGGCGTTGTGGTAATCGCTCAGGCCCGGCCGGCCGGTGAGCATGGCCGCCAACCAGCTCGCCTGGTCGGTGCAATAGCGGGCACGCGCGGTGCCCGGCTGGGCGCGCAGCCACATTAACTTGGCTAGTCCTGACGTGGCCATGGCCGCCACGTGACCCGCTGGCGCCACCGCGCGGATGCGGGCGGCCTCGTCCTGGGCGCGATCGTCGTTGTAGAGGAGGGGCGCGGTAATGGGCCGGTTGGTGGCGTCAGTGAGCAACACGGTTCCCGAGGTGCCTGCCACCGCAATGGCCCCGAGCCGGTGCCGCAGATTCCTCGGCAGTTCGGCCACCAGCCAAGCCAGGGCCTTAAGCCAGCTCATCCATTCGTGGACGTCATAGAGGGCATGGGCCCGGGCCAGGACGCGTCCTCCCTCGTCAATGACGCACGCCCGGGCGCCACTGGTGCCGAAATCCAGGCCCAGGAAAAGATCGTTGCTCATTACGCCGATGTTCTTTTCTTGTTAAATCGAGGCAGTATAGTAACGCGAATGGCAAAAAGGCGGCAGTGAGCGTTCAGGAAAAAGTCCGGGCGGCGTGCCGGGGTTTCATCGAGGTTTGCCAAGGCCGCTGCCACGGCGCGCCGTCACCCGGGACGCGCAAGTGTCAGCCGCGCATGTTGGACTGGGGTGGGAAGGCGGTGAGTTCCACCAGCGGCCGTGGCTGCCAGCCGGGCCGATGGTATTCCGCCACCACATTGGTGAAAATTCCCCCGCGCACGTAGAACTTGGCCGTCAGCCGCATGAAACGGGGCTGAGTGGCCGTCACCAAGTCATCCAAGATGCGGTTGGTGACGGCCTCGTGGAACGCGCCCTCGTTACGGTAAGACCAGATGTAGAGCTTGAGACTTTTGAGCTCGACGCATTTGTGGTCCGGAATGTAATCGAGAAAGAGGGTGGCGAAATCCGGCTGCCCGGTCTTGGGACACAGGCAGGTGAATTCCGGAATCTCCATGTGGATGTGGTAGTCCCGGTCGGGATAGGGATTATCGAAGGTTTCCAGGGACTTGGAAGGCTGGCTCGGCATGGCTCGAATCTCGTGGGAATTCGGGTAGAATTATACGGCATCGCGCGGCGGCCCCCAGCCGCCGACCACCACACGGACGCGCGCACAAGGCGCTTCCCCGATCGAGAACAAGACATCCGTGCGACTGACCCACATCAAGCTGGCGGGCTTCAAGTCCTTCGTCGATCCCACCACTATCCACGTTCCCGGGCAGCTCATCGGCATCGTCGGTCCCAATGGCTGCGGCAAATCCAATGTCATCGATGCGGTGCGCTGGGTGCTGGGAGAATCCTCGGCCAAGCATCTGCGCGGCGAGTCCATGCAGGACGTGCTGTTCAACGGTTCCGGTGGCCGCAAGCCGGTCTCGCGCGCCAGTGTCGAGCTGGTGTTCGACAATAGCCTAGGGCGTGCCCATGGCCAGTGGTCGGCCTATGCCGAGATTTCCGTCAAGCGCGTGCTCGACCGCAACGGCGACTCCAACTATTACATCAACAACATCCACGTGCGCCGGCGCGACGTGACCGACATGTTCCTCGGCACCGGCCTGGGGGCGCGTGCTTACGCCATCATCGAGCAGGGCATGATATCGCGCGTGGTGGAAGCCAAGCCCGAGGAATTGCGTGTGTTCCTAGAGGAAGCGGCAGGGGTGTCCATCTACAAGGAACGCCGGCGCGAAACCGAACTGCGCCTGCGGGATACGCGCGAGAACCTGCTGCGGGTGGATGACATCCGCCAGGAACTCGCCGGCCAGCTGGAGAAACTCGCGGCCCAGGCCGAGGTGGCGCGCCAGTACCACACGCTGAACGACCAATTGACCGCCTCCCAGCACATGCTGTGGTTCCTGCGCAAGCAGGAGGCGCAGGGCCAGTGGGAGCGAATGGCGCGCGAAGTGGAACGGCTGGTAAACGAACTGGAGGCAGAGACCGCGCGCCTGCGTGAAGCCGAGGCGCGACTGGAAGAAGCGCGTACCGCCCATTACCAGGCCAGCGATCGCTTGCACGAGGTGCAGGCCCAGGTCTATGCGGCCAACAGCGAGGTGGCCCGGATCGAACAGCAGCTGGCGCACCAGCGCGACAACCATGCCCGCATGACGCAACAACGCGCGGCACTCATGGAACGACTGGCACAAAGCCGGGCGCGGCAGGAAGCGGCCGAAGCGGAACTCGCCGACTGGCGGGAGAAACTGATCGCCGCACGCGAGGCGGTGGCCGAGGCCGAAGCGGCCGTGGTGCAAGAAAAAGCAGCGCTGCCTGTAGCCCGCGCGGCCTTCGAAGCGGCGCAACAGCGACATCTTGAGCTGCAGAAGAACCTCACCGATGTGGAGCAGGGTCGGCGCGTGGAGGAGACCCATTACGCCCACGCGGAAAAGACCCTGGAACAGCTCTACGGACGCATGAGCCGCCTGGAAGACGAGCGCAGCCGACTCGAGGTGCCGGATTCCGCGCGTCTTGCGCGCCTGCGTAGCGAGGTGGAAGCCGCTTCCCGTGTCCTCGAAGAAGCGCGCCGGGGGTATGCCGAGATGCACCAGCGCCAGCCGGAGCTGGAGCGCAGCCTGCGTGAAGCCCAGGGACGGGTGCAGGAGAGCGTGCGTGCGCTCGCCGCGCTGGAGGCGCGTCGACAGGCCCTGGAGCAGATGCAGGCCGCCGCCGACCAGGATGAAAAGCTGGCCGCGTGGCTGGGCCGTCACGGTCTCAGCCATCTAGCCCGGTTATGGCAAAAGCTGGACATTGCCAACGGCTGGGACGTGGCCTTGGAGGGTGTGCTGCGGGAGCGGGTCCATGCGCTGGTGGTGGACGATGTGGCGCGCGCCGGCGCATGGCTTGCCGATCTGCCCCCAGCGGCGGTGGTCCTGACGGAAATCGGCAGCACCGCCACGCCTGAGGCGCGCGCTGATTTCACGCCCCTTCTCCAGTACGTACGCTGGAAGGGCGAAGGCGGCGGCTGTCTGGTGGACTGGCTGGCCGGCGTGTATGCCGTGGCCGATTGCGCCCAGGCGCTCGCCCTGCGGGATCGGCTCGCGCCGGGCGAAGCCATCGTCTGCCAGGCGGGCCACGTGATTACCCGCAACAGCCTGAGCTTTCATGGCGAGCAATCGCCCTTGCACGGGGTGCTGCTGCGACAGCGCGAGATCGAGCAACTCGCCCAGGCGATCGCGAGCCAGCGGGCACGCCAGGGCGAACTGGAACAGTGGGTCGAACAGGCGGAGGCCGCCCTCGCGAGCCACAAGACCGAGCTGGCCGCACGGCAGACTGAAATCAGTCGCATGCAGCAGGCGGTGCACCAACTCCAGCTGGAGGTGCAGAAACTCACCCAGCTGGAAGCGCAGGCCCACCAGCGTTCCCAGGCCATCGAGGATGAACTTGGGGAAGTGCGTGCCGCCATCGAGCGGGAGCAGGCACAGAAATTGGCGAGTGCCGAGGCACTGCGGGAACTGCGCCTGCGCATGGAGGAGCTGCTGGAGCATCTGCAAGACGCCAAGCACGCCCGCGACGAAGCCGAGGAGGCGCTCAACCGCCAGCGCAATCGGCTGGGCGAAGTGGAGCGCGCGGCGCAGGAAGCGGTATTCGGCGAGCGCAGCTGCGCAGCCAAGGTGGCGGAGCTAGAAAACCTGGTGCGGCTCTCTCGCGAAGAGGAGGAACGGCTGGCGGCGGAACTGGCACGTCTCGACAAGGAGCTTGTCGAACTCGACGAAGCGCCTTTGCGCACCGCCCTGGATGCGGCCCTAAAAGCACGCCAGCAGGCGGAAGCGCTACAGGCCGGCGCACGCGATGCCCTGGCCCAGGCGGCCCAGGCACTGCAGGCGGTGGAGCAGGAGCGGGCGGAGGTCGAGCGGCGACTCGGTCCCCTGCGCGACCGGCTGGAGCAGGCGCGGCTCAAGGAACAGGAGGCGCGTCTGAGCAATGAGCAGGCGCAAGCCCAACTCCAGGAGGCGCAGGCGGATCTGCAAACCCTGGCCGCGCAGGTTAAGAAGGGCGTGCGGGCCGATCATCTCGCGCGGGAAATCGTCCGGCTCAAACAAGACATCGAAGCGTTGGGTGCGGTCAACCTCGCCGCGCTGGAGGAACTCGAGGCGGCCAGCGCGCGCAAGACCTATCTCGACGCCCAGGCCGCCGATCTCGCCCAGGCGGTGGAGACCTTGGAAACCGCGATCGCACGCATCGACCGAGAAACCCGCGAGCGGCTACAGCAAACCTATGACACGGTGAACCGCTATTTCAAGGAGCTGTTCCCCTCCATCTTCCGCGGCGGGCATGCCGAACTCATCCTCACCGGCGACAACCTGCTGGATGCGGGGGTGCAAATCGTGGCCCAGCCGCCGGGCAAACGCAACAACAGCCTGCATCTGCTCTCGGGCGGGGAGAAGGCCCTGACGGCGCTGGCTTTGGTGTTCTCTCTGTTCCGCCTCAATCCGGCGCCCTTCTGTCTGCTGGACGAGGTGGACGCGCCGCTGGATGATGCCAATACTCTGCGCTACTGCGAACTGGTCAAACGCATGTCGGAGCACACCCAGTTCCTTTTCGTGACCCACAACAAGATCACCATGGAAATGGCCCAACAGCTCATTGGCGTCACCATGCCGGAGCCCGGCGTGTCGCGCGTGGTGGCGGTGGACGTGGATGATGCGATGAAGATGCAGGAAAAGGCCGTGGCCTAAAAGAAGTGCGCCACTAGCCGAAAAGGATGCAAGCATGAACGATCTGCAACTGAGTCTGCTGGCCTTGGGGGCCCTGGTGATCCTCGGGGTGGTGGCCTACAACGCCTGGCAGGAGCGCCGTTTCCGCAAGCTCGCCCAGGAGCGTTTCCAGGCCCAGCGTGATGACGTGCTGTTTGGCGCTACCCGATTAGGCAAGACCCCCAGCCAGACGCGCATCGAGCCCACGGTGTCTCCGGCGCTTGCGCCAGGGGAACCCGAGGTGCTGCGCGAACCGGCGCATCCCCCTGCCACGCCCCCGGCCGACGCGGAGTGGCCGCCAGAAGTGGACCGCGCCATCGCCTGCGTGGCGCGCCTGGAATTGGCCGAGCCCCAGGTGGGCCAAACGGTGAAGGCGGCGCTCGCCACCGATATGCCCTGGGACAAGCCCTGTACCTGGTATGGCCGCACGCCCGGAGGTGAATGGATGGCAGTGGCCGAGGCGCGCGAGTCGGCAGAGTTTGCCGTAGTCGTGGGCGCGCTGCAGCTTGCCGACCGCGCCGGCGCGGTGACGGCTGAGACCGTGGATCGTTTCCTGCACCAGGCACAGGAGGCCGCCGCCCGTCTCATGGCCGTGGCCCAGCTGCCGGAGAAAGCCGCCACGCTGGAAGCGGCCCGTGCCCTGGATGAATTCTGCGCCGACGTGGACGTGTTGGTGGGCGTAAACGTGGTGGCGGTGGGACAGGCGAGTTTCCCCGGTACCCAACTGCGGGCGCTGGCGGAGGCCGCCGGCCTGCGGCTTTCCGCCGACGGCACCTTCCAGTACCGGGATGAGCAGAACAACGTTCTCTACGCTTTGGCCAACCAGGAACCTGCTCCCTTCGAGGCGGCGACCCTGCGCCAATTTTCCACCCATGGGGTGACCTTGCTGTTCGATGTGCCCCGCGTCGCGGGCGGGCTCAAGGTGTTCGACCAGATGATGCAGTTCGCCCGCCACCTCGCCGACACGCTGCACGGAACCCTGGTGGACGACAACCTGCGTCCCTTGAGCGACGAGGGCGTGGCCAAGATTCGTCAGCAATTGTTAGCCCTTTACGCCAAGATGGATGCGCGCGGCATTCCCGCTGGCAGTGCCCAGGCCCTGCGCCTGTTTTCCTGACGCGAATTCTGCCGCATGACCGCCCCGCGCGAGATCGCCGAACGGATCCGGAAGCTGCGGGAAGAGATCGCGCGGCACGATTACCTCTATTACGTGCGCAATGCGCCGGAGATTCCGGACGCCGAATACGACCGCCTCTTCCGCGAGCTGCAGGAACTGGAGGCGCGCTATCCTGAACTGGTGACGCCGGATTCGCCTACCCAGCGGGTAGGGGGCGCGCCGGCGTCAGAATTTCGCGAAGTGAAGCATCGGGTGCCGATGCTTTCCCTCAACAACGCCTTCACGGACGAGGACGTGGCGAATTTCGACCGCCGCGTGCGCGAGGCACTCTCCCAAACACGGGTGGAATACAACTGCGAGCCCAAATTCGATGGGCTGGCCATCAGCCTGGTCTATGCGCGTGGCGTACTGACCACGGCAGCCACGCGCGGCGACGGGAGCACCGGCGAAGACGTCACTGCCAACGTGCGCACCATTCCCGCCATTCCCCTGCGCTTGCACGCCACACATCCGCCGACATTATTGGAAGTGCGTGGCGAGGTGCTCATGCTCAAAGAAGACTTCCAAGCGCTCAATGCTGAGCAGCGACGCAAGGGCGAGAAAGAATTCGCCAATCCACGCAATGCGGCAGCCGGCTCCCTGCGTCAGCTCGATCCCAAGATCACCGCCTCGCGCAAGCTCACCTTCTTTGCCTATGCTCTGGGTGCGGTGGAAGGTGCGCGTCTGCCCGGCACCCAGAGCGCAGTGCTGGACTGGCTCGCGGAATTGCATTTCCCGGTCACCACCGACAGGCGTGTGGTCGAGGGTCTAGAAGGGCTGTTGGGTTACTACCGGGAAATGGGCCGGCGGCGGGCGAATCTTCCCTTCGAGATCGACGGCGTGGTGTACAAAGTCAATGACTTGCGCGCGCAGGACGAACTTGGGTTCGTGGCGCGCGCCCCGCGCTGGGCCATCGCTCATAAGTATCCACCGGAAGAAGAGATCACCCAGATCCTGGACATCGAGGTACAGGTGGGGCGTACCGGCGCGCTTACGCCAGTGGCGCGCCTGAAGCCGGTGCAGGTGGGGGGCGTCACGGTGACCAATGCCACCCTGCATAACGAGGACGAAATCCGGCGCAAAGACATCCACATTGGCGACTACGTGATCGTGCGCCGCGCCGGCGATGTCATCCCGGAAGTGGTGAGCGTGGTCAAGGAACGGCGGCCTGCAGACGTGCGCCCCTTCCAGATGCCGAAGCAGTGCCCGGTGTGTGGCTCAAGGGTGGTGCGGCTGGAGGGCGAAGCCATCGCCCGTTGTTCCGGCGGTCTTTACTGTCCCGCTCAACGCAAGCAGGCGTTGCTGCACTTCGCCAGCCGTCGAGCCATGGACATCGAGGGCCTGGGCGAGAAACTGGTGGATCAATTGGTGGACAAGGGCCTGGTGAAAACCCCGGCAGATCTCTACCGGCTCGACTTGCCTACCCTGGCCGCACTGGAACGCATGGGCGAGAAATCCGCGCAAAACTTGCTCGATGCCATCGAAAAGAGCAAGCACACCACCCTGGAGCGCTTCATCTATGCCCTAGGGATCCGCAACGTGGGAGAAGCCACGGCGCGCGACCTGGCCCGTCATTTCGGGGCGCTGGACCCGCTGATGCATGCCAGCGTTAAGGAACTCATAAAGGTGCCGGAGGTTGGGCCGGTGGTGGCGGAGAGCATCGTGCAGTTCTTCGCCGAGCCCCACAACCGGCAGGTGATCGCCGATCTGCGCCGCCTGGGCGTGTGCTGGGAGGAGGGGCGCGCGAAGCGGCGCGCCGCCGTGGCGGGTGTGGCCGGCAAGACCTTCGTGCTCACCGGCACGCTGCCGAACTGGACGCGGGAGGAGGCCAAGGAAAAAATCGAAGCCGCCGGCGGTAAGGTCACCGGTAGCGTGTCGACGAAGACCGACTACGTGGTGGTGGGGGCCAACCCGGGCAGCAAACTGGCTCGGGCCGAAGAGCTGGGGGTTCCCCTATTGGACGAAGACGGGCTCAAGGCTCTGCTCGGCGAAACATAAGCGAGGAGACATGCAAAAGAAACTCAGCAAGGCGGTCTATCCCGTGGCGGGCATGGGCACACGGTTTCTGCCGGCCACCAAGGCCAGTCCCAAGGAAATGCTGCCGGTGGTGGACAAGCCCTTGATCCAGTACGCGGTGGAGGAGGCCATCGCCGCGGGACTGAGCGAAATGGTGTTCGTCACTGGGCGCAGCAAGCGTGCCATCGAGGACCATTTCGACAAGAACTACGAACTCGAGGCGGAGCTTGCCGCGCGCGGCAAGCACGAGGTCCTAGCAGCATTGCGCGCCATGCTTCCCCCTGCGGTGAGCTGCGTCTATACCCGGCAGTCGGAGGCGCTGGGACTCGGGCATGCGGTGCTGTGCGCCCAGCCGGTGGTGGATGGGGAACCCTTCGCCGTCATCCTTGCCGATGACTTGATCGACGCTCGCCCACCGGTACTGGCCCAGATGGTGGCGCTCTACGAGCGTCACCAATGCTCGATTCTCGGCGTGCAACAAGTGGAGCGCGCCCACACCCGCTTTTATGGCATCGTCGATGCCCACGCCATGAGCGATCGCTTGTGGCGGGTGAAGGGCATCGTCGAGAAGCCGTGCCCCGAAGAGGCCCCCTCCACCCTCGCCGTGGTGGGTCGTTACATCCTCACGCCGCGCGTGTTCGACCTGCTGCGCCAGGTGGCGCCTGGGGCGGGGGGCGAGATCCAGCTCACCGATGCCATTGCCGCGCTGCTGGCGGAAGAGCCTGTCCTGGCGTATGAATTCACGGGCACCCGCTACGACTGCGGCAGCAAACTGGGGTACCTCAAGGCCACCATAGACTATGCTTTGAAACATCCGGACGTGGGCGCGGCATTCCGCGACTATTTGCTCTCCCTGAAGTGCCGACTGCCTCAGTGATCGCCGCCAAGGAGGACATCATGGCCGACAAACTGATGATCGTGATGGTCAATACCGATCCGCGTAATCCGGCGGAGCTGGGCGCGCCATTCTTCCAAGCCACGGTCGCCGCGGCCATGGAATACGACGTGGAAATCATCCTCACCGCCGGCGCGGGCGAATTGGCCAAGCGCGGCGTGGCCGAGCGTATCCAGATCAAGGAAGGCAGCGGTAAAACCGTGTATGACTTCATGCGCGATGCCCACGAAGCCGGCGTGCGCTTCAAGGTGTGTACGCCCACCCTGGAATTGTGGGGCGAGGACCTCATTCCCGAAATCGAGGAAACCGTGGGCGGTGCCTACCTCATCCAGCGCGCCATGGACGATGACACCGTGACCTTCACCTACTGAGGGGCCAGTGCTGGGCGTGTGGCTGCCGCTTTAGCCGCGAGGGATTCAATTTCCTTATTTCCTTCGCAGATCGACGCTGACGCGTCTTGCAAGCCGTCCAGGCTTGTGAAAGTGGGTGAGCGGCTGCGCGTGCGCCGCCATGACCGCGCAAGCAGCAATCCACTTTGGCGTCTGTAACCGCGGGACAGCCATGGGTCCTCCCCACGCAGCCGAGGCCCCAGAAAGCATCTGGCGCGGGGACGAGTTTGCGTGGGCGGCGCCGGCCAACCCGTCGCCTGGATCCCGCTTGGCCGGGGACGACGGAAAGAGGTCGCGCACTGACCTCATTCGCGATAAGGATGCAGGGATGGGTGGGAGCGGCTTTGGCCGCGATCGAAAACGAATAAAAGGCCATTCTGGTGAGGACAAATCAGTGCTGAGTACGGAACAAGCCTGGGCGCTGCTCGCGCAGGCAGAACTGGTCTATTCCCGTGAGCAGGTGGCTGCCGCCATTGCGCGCGTGGCGGAGGAGATCACCGCCCGTTTGGGCAGTCGCCATCCCGTGCTGCTGTCGGTAATGGGTGGCGCGGTGGTATTCACCGGTCAGCTTTTGCCTCTGCTGCGCTTTCCCCTGGAGTTTGACTACGTGCACGCCAGCCGCTATGGCCGCGGCACCCAGGGACAGGAATTGATCTGGAAGGTGTTGCCCAGCGAGAGCGTGAAAGGACGAGTGGTCTTGGTGTTGGACGACATTCTGGACGAAGGGCGTACTCTGGCCGCGATTCTGGACAAGCTCCGCGAGCTGGGCGCAGCCGAGGTGTACACCGCGGTTCTCACCGAGAAGGAAACGGGACGCCCCAAACCCATCGAGGCCGACTTCGTCGGCCTGAAACTGCCAAACCGCTTCGTGTTCGGCTGTGGCATGGATGTCCATGGCGCTTGGCGCAACCTGCCCGAAATCTATGCGCTGAAGCAGAACTGAGTCTTCGAGGCGAGACAGCACCTCCCGCGTGCGCCTGGAGCGGCCGTGTCCGCTTGCAAAAATACGCGACTTGCCGGGTGTGGATCGTCGTTGCCGCGTGGGCGGCAATTCGTCATCCCATGGCGAGTGTCCCCAGTGCCCGCCTGTACGGGGACGATGGAAACTTGGCATGTGGCTACGAAATCCTCGATAAACCCAGGTAGAATCACGACCCATCCCATCATTGGCACGCGGAAACGTCACGCATGCTTGCGATCATCGGCGGCACCGGCCTTACCCAGCTCGCGAACTTGGAAATCACCCATCGCCAGGTCATTCGCACACCCTACGGCGAGCCTTCCGGCGCGCTCACCTTCGGCCGCATCAAAAACGAGGAGGTGATCTTTTTGGCCCGCCACGGCTATGGACACACCATCGCGCCCCACGAGGTCAATTACCGAGCCAACATGTGGGCCCTACACTCGCGGGGCGTGAAAGACGTGGTGTCTGTCGCCTCGGTGGGTGGTATCCACCCGGATCTGACACCCGGGCGCATCGTCGTTCCGGACCAGATCATCGACTACACGTGGGGGCGCAAGAGCACTTACCGGGAAGGCAACGAAACGCCGGTGACGCACCTGGACTTCACGCATCCTTACTGCGAAGACATGCGCCAGCTTTGCATGCGAGCGGCCGAGGCCGCAGGAGAAAGCTACGTGGCAGGCGGCGTTTATGCCTGCACCCAGGGGCCGCGGCTCGAAACCAAAGCCGAGATCGATCGCCTGGAGCGGGACGGAGCCACCATGGTGGGCATGACCGGCATGCCGGAAGCCATCCTGGCCAAGGAACTGGGCCTGTGTTATGCCCACTTGGGCGTGGTGGCGAACTACGCCGCGGGGCGGGGGGCGAGCGCACAAGGCATTCGTCTCACCGACGTGGAATCCGTGCTCAAGGGTGCCATGCAGCGTGTGCGCACCATCCTGGAGCACCTGGTGAGTCTGCATAGCAGCTGATTATGGCCGTGCGTGAAATCCTACGCATGGGGGATCCACGACTATTGCGCGTGGCCGATCCGGTCGCGCACTTCGACACCCCCGAGCTGCACGCCCTCATTCAGGACATGCACGACACCATGGAGGCGCACAACGGTGCCGGACTTGCCGCGCCACAGATCGGGGTTTTACTGCAAGTCGTGATCTTCGGTGTCCGCCGCAATCCGCGCTATCCAGACGCCGAGGATGTGCCCTACACCGTGCTCATCAATCCAAGCCTCAGCAAGCTGGACGACGAAATGGAAGAGGGTTGGGAAGGCTGTCTTTCCGTGCCCGGCCTGCGTGGCATGGTGCCGCGTTACAAGCGTTTGCGCTACCAGGGCTTCGATGCCTACGGCGCGTCCATCGACCGCACCGTGGAAGGTTTCCATGCCCGCGTGGTGCAGCACGAGGTGGATCACCTCTACGGCATCCTCTATCCCATGCGCATGCGCGACATGCGCAAATTCGGTTTCACGGACGTGCTCTTTCCCGGGCAGAACTTGCAGGACGACTGATGGACAAACCCGCCGTTTTCCTCGACCGTGACGGGACCCTCAACGTAGAGAAGGAGTACCTCCATCGCTGGCAGGATTGGGAATGGATCCCAGGCGCCATCGACGCCATCCGGCGCCTGAACGAAGCGGGTTTCCTGGTCATCGTCACCACCAACCAGTCCGGCATTGCCCGCGGCTACTACACCGAGGCGGACGTATTGGAATTGCACCGACAGGTGGACGCGGACCTGGCGCGCCACGGTGGCCACATCGACGCCTACTACTACTGCCCCCATCACCCCCAGTACGGGCCCCTTCGCGACTGTGATTGCCGCAAGCCCGAACCTGGCATGCTGCTCAGGGCCGCGGAAGAGCACGACATCGACCTCACACGCTCCTACATCATCGGCGACAAGGCGGCCGACATCGAGGCCGGCCTCGCGGTGGGCGCAACGCCAATCCTCGTGCTTACCGGCTATGGCGAGCAGGCGCGCGCGGACGTGCCGCCGGCCACCTTGGTGGTGCGGGATGTAGGGCGCGCGGTGGAGTGGATCTTGGGTTAGCGGTGGCTTGGGCTGGCACACCGCGCCTCAAGTTTGTCGCCGTGGTTCCGAAAAAGGACGTATCGATTGCGGCCTCAGCGACACAGAGGCAAGACACGCTGAACCGTGTCCCGGCTGCATCCATGCATCGAAACGTCTCGCCCATTACGCCAGCGGAGCGCTTTGATCCGCCCCTTTGGCATGTTTGCCTGCAGAGAAGGTCTGTCGTCATTCCCGACTCCAGCGCCGCTGGCAACCTAAATGGCCAGGTTTCTGTAGCACACCTTCCAACCTCTTCACGGGAGGTTAAAGTCTTGAATCGCCATGCCGAAAACGGCTAAGGGTGGCAAAAATGGGTTGCCCGCTACGCTGCCTCCTTCCGCTTCTAGGTGAAGTGCAGGTGCGTCCTTTTAAAGGGCGTTACAAAAGCAAGTGACAGGCTTAATGAGTGGTCCGTCATTCCCGCGAAAGCGGGACTCCAGAATCGTACCGGCCTTCTTCCTGGGTCCCCGCTTTGGCGGGGACGACGTAAGCGTGTCACCTGCTTACGTAGCACTCGATAAGGCAAGCAACCGTAGCCAGACCCAGCAGTGGCCGTTCCGTGTTTCCATCCAGGCACCGGGCGTGGGCGGAGACCCTACCCGCTCTGCTCATGGGCTGCGATGGCGTCCGACGAGCAGTCGATTGGGGTTTTAACCCAGATTGCTCTTCAGGACGCAGGATAGAGGTGATCGCAGGTGCGCCTGGGTTGCGCGCGATGGCCGCAGGGCATTGAATACCCGGTCGAGAATTCGACTGCGAGCCGGACTGCCTGGGCTCGTCCACCCCGGGTAGGCGCCGGAGAGATGTAAAAGACGGAGATGAATGTCATGGGTAGTTCATCTCATGGCGCGCGCACCGATTGACTAATGAATACTCTGAATGTAAAGGAGTAGTGGGGGAGTATATGCAGCGGATTCTGGTAACCGGCGGGGCTGGATTTTTGGGCTCACACTTGTGTGAGCGCTTGATTCAACGCGGATATGACGTATTGTGTGTTGACAATTTTTTTACGGGCACCAAAGCCAACATTTTTCATCTGCTAGCTCATCCTTATTTCGAGCTGTTGCGACATGACGTCACTTTCCCTCTGTATGTCGAGGTGGACCGGATATTCAACCTCGCATGTCCAGCTTCGCCCGTGCATTACCAGCGTGACCCAGTCCAGACCACGAAAACGAGCGTTCATGGTGCGATCAACATGCTGGGGCTGGCCAAGCGGATCAAGGCGCGCATATTGCAGGCATCTACGAGTGAAGTGTATGGCGATCCCGAGGTGCATCCACAAACGGAAGACTATTGGGGGCGCGTCAACCCAATTGGCCCACGCTCGTGTTATGACGAAGGTAAGCGCTGCGCCGAAACCCTATTTTTCGATTATCACCGCCAGCACAACCTGGATATCAAAGTGGCGCGAATCTTCAATACTTACGGCCCACGTATGCATCCGAATGATGGGAGAGTGGTAAGTAATTTTGTCGTGCAAGCTCTAAGAGGCGAAGACATCACAATTTTTGGGGATGGGCAGCAAACCCGCTCCTTCTGTTATGTCGATGACATGATCGAAGCGTTGTTGCGACTGATGGACAGTGACAAGGATTTTACGGGGCCCGTCAACCTTGGTAATCCGCAGGAAGTCACAATGCTGGAGCTCGCCGAGAAAATTTTGAAACTGGTCGGTGGAAAGGCAAAGATCACCTTTCGTCCTCTTCCGAAGGACGATCCCAAGCAACGCAAGCCAGATATTACTCTGGCTCGAGTCAAGCTTGGGTGGGCGCCGCAAGTGGAGCTGGAAGATGGGTTGCGGGAGACCATAGGCTATTTCAAAAGACTCCTAAAATCGTAGTGGTTGGCGGCTGGCTCGGTAGATGAGTGAGCAAAATTGGTGTGCGCAAAACAACGCGGACAATATGGCGTGAGCGTGCGCATGGAGCGGTGGCCCTGTTAGTGAGGACGTGATATGCCGAACGGAAATAACCCAGGATATTTTCTCCATACACCCGGCCGGCTCAGCCGCGGGGCCGTGCTGGACGTGGGACTGAAATGCGTCCACTCCTGCAAGTTCTGCTACTACAGCTATCTCGACGGTAGCGACGATCAGTTCCGTGGCATGCGCCGTGCAGAGTTCCGCACGCTTGAGGAGTGCAAGGAGATCCTCCGCCTGCTTGCCGCCCAGGGGTTCGTGAACTTCGACTTCACGGGCGGCGAGCCCACACTGCATCAAAACATCATCGAGATTACGCGCTACGCCCATCAGGAACTTGGACTCAAAGGGCGCATCATCACTCTCGGCCAGTACCTCATGCGGCGCATGAAAAACTGCCAGAACGAGCGGCTCATAGACGACCTGCTCGAGGCGGGGCTGGTGAATTTTCTCTTTTCCATGCATGCCGTCGACGAGGCGTTGTTCGAAAGACTGACTGGCGAATCATGGGAAAGACAGCGCCGCGCCATGGAGTATCTCGACGAAAAGGGTTTCCAGTTCACGAGCAACACCACGGTTGTCGATTGGAACTACCGCCATCTGCCGGACATTGCGCGGGAGATCCTGCGGCACGGCATCTATCTGCACAATTTCATCATCATGAATGCCTATTACGAATGGAACCGCGACGGGCGCGCTTTTGGCGTGCAGGCGCGCTATAGCGACATCCATCCGTACCTCAGCGAGGCGGTGGCGATTCTTGAGTCGAACGATGTGGCCGTCAATATCCGCTACGCGCCCTTGTGTGCAGTGCGCGGCATGGAAAAGAACTTGGTCGGGATGCTTGGCGTGCGGTACGACCCCTATGAATGGATGAATGCGGCCGGCCATTTTGGCGGTACGCCAGCACAGTGTGCCGCGAGGCTTCCGGTGCGCGAGGGCGGGATTGAGGACTATTTGACCTTCCGCCCCACGCAGGCACAGCACGACAACGGTGTACGGGTGACTGGCGTACGTGGGGCGAATCTCAAGCACTTCGGCGAACCATGCGCCCGTTGCGGGGCGCGCGAGGTCTGTGACGGCATCGACCCGAACTATCTTAAGAACCACGGGCCGGACGAATTCGTTCCGTACGACACGCCCGAGCGCGCGCCGCTGCACCGCGCGCGTTACACCTACATCATGCCGTTTTTGGTCAAGACCGAGCCCTACGCCGACATGAAGGCGGTGGTGAAGGAGGCCTTTGCCGCCTGGCGCAAGCTCGCCGATGGGGCAGACCGGGTTGATGTCGAGGAGGGCAGGCGGTCGGCGGCTGCCCTCCCAGGGGCAGCGTTGGAGGCGACCGCGGCGCTTTCCGATAGTCTGTGCTCGCCCAAGGTCTCGGTGGTCATCACTTGTTACAACTACGGGCGCTATCTGAGCGAGGCCGTAGGCAGCGTACTTGCGCAGACCTTTCGAGACTTTGAAATCATCATCGTGGATGACGGCTCCACGGACGATACTCCGCAAGTGTGTGAACGTCTTGTGGCAGACTGCCGTCAGGTGGCGATTAGGGTTATCCGGCAGCCGAACTCGGGCCAGCCTGCACACGCGCGCAACCGTGGCATTCGAGAAGCACGCGGTCAATACATCCTTTGCCTCGATGCCGATGACATGATCGCGCCGACTATGCTCGAGCGCTGTGTTGCCGCGCTCGAGGCAGACCCCACCGTGGCTATTGCCTACACCGACCGAGTGGACTTCGATGGGGTCACCGAACTCGTCAAAGCCGCGCCTTATGATCCGGTGCGGCTACCCTATCAGAATCATATCTCGTACTGCGCGCTCTACCGACGCTGCGTGTGGGAGGATGTGGGTGGCTACCGCGACAACGTCAAAGGTTGCGAGGACTGGGACTTCTGGGTGGCCGCCTGCGCGCGCGGTTACTACGGGCGCTATATCCCGGAGCCGCTCTTCCTCTATCGCCGGCACGACACCGGGCTCTACCAGCATGCGCTCGCGCACTTTGAGGAAAAGCGCGCGCAGATCATGCTCAACAACCCGACCCTCTATCGCGCCGAGGATCTCGCCTGGGCGCGCGCGACCTTGGCGCGCCAGGCTGCGGCGCAGCAGCCGCTGGCTTTGCACCACGACCCAGGCGGGCCGCTGGTGACTGTCATCATTCCTACGCACAACCGAGCGCGCCTGCTCGCCGATGCGCTCGCCTCGCTCGTGGCCCAGGACTATCCGAACTGGGAAGGAATCGTGGTCAACGACGGCGGCGAGGACGTCGCGGCGATCGTCGCCGCCGCCGACCCCGAGCGCAGCCGCCTGCGTTATTTCTGCCATCCGCGCTCGCTCGGTCCTGGCGCAGCCCGTAACACGGCACTAAAGTTCGCGCGCGGCGAGATCGTCTGTTATCTCGATGACGATGACCTCTGGCGGACCGATCACTTATCGACCGTGGTCGCAGCTTTGCATGAGGACGGGTGCGACTTTGTCTACACCGATGCCGTTCTCGTTCCGGAGCGCATTGAACCGGACGGCCAGCGCACGGTACTTGGCGCCGGGCACAATCCGTACGCTCACCTAGATTTCTCACGGGAGCGGCTGCTGGTGGCCAACTATATTCCGATCTGTACTTGGGCACATCGCTGGGAACTCGTGCGTCAGGCTGGTCTCTTCGACGACCGATTACCGGTGCTCGAGGATTGGGAATATCTCATACGGTTGGCGCGCTATTCGCGCCCAAAGCATCTGGCACATACATCGGTCGAAGTGCGAGTGCGCGAAGGTTTACAGCAACAACGCACTGGGTTGGGTCAGGAGCACCTTGCCGTGACTTGGCGCGACATCTACGAGCGCAGCCGAGATCTGGCCGACGAACTTACCGCACGGGCACGTACCGAGCGCTTGGCGCTGGTCGAGGCTGGCTACGTGAGACCTACGGGTGCGATAACGAGATCCGACGCATTGCGCGGCGAAACTGAACGGTACCAAATCTGGCGCAGCAAACACGGCTTGCAAGAAATCGATGGCGAGTTGTTTGCCGAGCGCATGATGACCAAATGGGGTAACCAGCCGGAGTTTGTTTGTCTGGTCGTGGTTGGGGGAAATGAGTTGGGGCTACTCGCGGACACGGTAGATTCCTTAGCGCTGCAACTGTATAAAAATTGGCGACTTATTGTCGTAGCGCCCGTGCCCTCACCAGACCCAGCATTTAACACGATTCCTCAGCTGGTGTGGATTCAGGCGGGCACAGTTTCCGAGCGCAAGCGAGCAGTGGATGTCGTATTGGCGGGTTTGTCGCAAGCGTGGCTTTGGTGCCTTCTTCCTGGGGCGCGACTCGAGCCCCATGCAATGCTCCGGATGGGTGATTACATCAACTCGAGAATGAACTGGCGCCTCATTTATAGCGACCATGACCGGAGTGGGCACGATGGTGGGATGACAGAGCCCTGGTTCAAGCCAGACTTCAACTTGGATTTGCTCCGCTCCATGGACTACATCGGTCCCTTCACGGTTCGCGCCGATACCGTGCTTGAGGCTGGTGGTTATTCCACTCTGGAAGGTGCCGAAACCTATGACTTGGCCCTGCGCGTGCTCGACCGAGTGGGAGAGGAGGCTATTGGACACATTGCCGATGTCCTCGTTCATCTGCCGGAAACAGGGATGCTCACCAAAAGCGACGAGGCAGCGATGGAGGCTGTCCGCGCCCATTTGCGCCGGGCTGGAATTGCGGGCGAAGTGACTCCGGGTTACATCCCTGGCACGCATCGCGTGACGTACGCACATGCAGAGCAACCCTTGGTTTCCATCATCATTCCGAACCGGGACAAGCTAGAGTTTCTCAAGCCGTGCGTGGAAAGCCTCTTGGCAAAGACGAGCTATCCCTACTACGAAGTGATCATCGTCGATAACCAAAGCACTGACCCTGACGTGCTGGATTATTACCGCGAGCTGGAAAAGACCCACGGCGAGCGGGTGCGCCTGCTGTCCTATGACGCACCGTTCAATTTTTCCGCCATGAACAACCTGGCGGCTCGGCAGGCAAAGGGCGACTATTTGCTACTTTTGAACAACGATACCCAAATCGTTCAGCCGCAATGGTTGGAACGCATGTTGAACTACGGCCAGCGGCCAGAGGTGGGAATCGTCGGGGCGAGGCTAGTTTATCCCGAGACAGGCAAGTTGCAACACGCTGGTGTCGTGCTGGGTCTTCACGGCGTTGCTGATCATCCTTTCAACGGCAGACTGGGCCTGAATGACCCGGGTTACATGAAACGTGCCCTCGTCGATCAAAACTATTCGGCGGTCTCCGCGGCCTGCATGCTGGTACGGAAAACCGTGTACCAGCAGGTCGCGGAAATGGATGAAGATCATCTGAAAGTGTTGTTAAACGACGTCGATCTTTGCTTGAAGGTTGGGCGCGCAGGCTACAAGGTCGTCTGGACCCCGTATGCTACGGTGGTGCACCATGGGTCGAGCAGCATCAAGAGCGCTGGGGTCGATCTTATGAAACTTGCCACTGACTACGCGCGTGCCGAGCAGGAACGGGCTGTGATGCTGGAGCGTTGGCTGCCAGTCTTGGCCACCGATCCTGCCTACAACCGCCATCTCAGCTTGTTGCCACCCGGGTATGAAGTGGAAAGCACGCTGGTCATCGACTGGGACCCGAATTTTCACGACCGGCCCCGCTTGTTGGGCTTGCCGCTAGCCGGCGGTTCCGGGGAGTACCGTATCATTGGCCCGTTCCGCGCCCTGAGCCGGGCCGGGCTCGCCCATGGTGACGTCGTTCAAGGTGGCAAATATTTCGAGAGCAGGGTGGTTTGGCCCGTCGAGCTGGCGCGTGCCCAGCCCGACACCTTCGTATTGCATGCCACGCTCGGAGATGCGCACCTGAAGGCCATGCACCAATACCGGCAATACAATAAAGACGTGCTACTCGTCTTCTCGCTGGACGATCTGGTGACGGAACTGCCTCCCGAGAACTCTTTCCATCGGCATATGCCGCGCGACGTCAAACCCCGTTTACGCAAAGCGCTGTCCCTCTCCGATCGGGTGGTGGTTAGTACCGAGCCTATCGCAAACTTATGCCGGACTATGCACGAGGATGTGCGCGTCCTGCCTAACCGCTTGGAAAACGCGATCTGGGGGCATCTCACGTCACGGCGCCGCGTGGGGCGAAAACCCCGCGTGGGCTGGGCGGGTGCGCAGCAGCACGCCGGGGATCTAGCTCTCATAGCCGATGTGGTAAAAGCGACCGCCCAAGAAGTGGACTGGGTGTTCTTTGGCATGTGTCCCGACGCGCTCCGTCCTCACGTACGCGAGTATCACGATTTTGTCGTTTCCTTCTATGACTATCCCGCCAAGCTGGCGAGCCTGGACCTGGATCTGGCCGTGGCACCCCTTGCCATCAACGCCTTCAACGAAGCCAAGAGCAATCTGCGCCTGCTGGAATACGGCATCCTAGGATGGCCTGTGGTGTGCACCGACATCCATCCCTATCGCGACGCACCGGTGAAACGGGTTCCGAACACCACCGAGGCCTGGGTCGAAGCCATCCGCGAGCGCATTCATGACCTTGATGCCGCGCAAGCGGAAGGTGACGAACTTCGAGAATGGGTACGCCGGCACTACCTGCTGGAAAACCATCTGGATGAATGGCTGCGCGCCTTGACCCGGTAGCGTTGACTCCCAGTCTCAGTAGCGGGCTTTCCCCACAGGGATACATCGCGCATTCTCGGCGCGGAGAGGCCAGCAGTAGGCAAACAAAGGGCTCCAGAAGCCGACTTCCCTGCGCGCCTTGTCAGCGCCGTGAAAAACAACCCGTAGGGGAGGTCTGTAGTGAACTCCGCACGATGCGCTGGCTCGCCCTAAAGTTCAAGTCGCAAGCGCCGTTAAAGGCCATGACGGCAGCGCGAGTGGCGCGCCAGCCGTGCCCGCCGCCATGCGGGATGACCTGTATAAGGAGATCGAAAAATGGCTCTGATCGTCAACACCAACATCGCGTCCCTGAACGCTCAGCGCAACCTAGCCACCAACAGCAGCCAGCTGGCGGTAACCCTGCAGCGGCTGTCTTCCGGCCTGCGGGTCAACAGCGCGAAGGATGATGCTGCAGGCCTCGCCGTGTCGGAGGCCTTCACCGCCCAGATTCGGGGCAATAATCAGGCGATCCGCAATGCCAACGACGGCATTTCCCTGGGGCAGACCGCGGAAGGCGCCCTGCGCCAAATTGCCCGCAACGTGCAGCGGATTCGTGAGATCGCCGTGCAGGCGGCCAATGGCACCTTGAGCGATACCAACCGCAAGCAGCTACAGAAAGAGGTGGACCAGCTCACTCAGGAAATCTCGCGTATCGTCCAGACCACCTCCTTCAACGGCACCCTGCTGCTGTCTGGCGCTTCGACCCTCACGTTCCAGGTGGGCGCATCCGGAACAGCGGATAACCAGGTGAGCGTGAGCACCACCAACCTGGCGGTGAATGGTTCGGCTGGCCTCTGGACTTACAGCGGCAGCCTGAGCGCGACAGGCGTCATCGATGTCACTACCCAGGCCAATGCCTCAGCGGCCTTGGCCAACCTGGATGCGGATATTTCCCAGATTTCCACCATTCGCTCCACTTTCGGCGCGGTGCAGAACCGCTTTGAGGCGGTGATCGCCAACCTGCAAAACTACGTGGAGAATCTGGAAGCCTCCCGCAGCCGTATCATGGATGCGGACTTCGCGGCCGAGACCGCGGCGCTTACCCGCGGACAGATCCTGCAGCAAGCGGGTACGGCAGTGCTGGCCCAGGCCAACGCCCTGCCGCAGACGGCGCTGACGCTGCTGCGGTAAATCCGGAACAGCGGACGACCGAAACGGGAGGGCCTCGCGCTGGCGCGAAGTCCTTCCCGCTCGGCTCCCCGCACGAACGGAGGGTAGGCCATGTCCAACGGTTCCATCTCCCCCTTGGGTCCGGGGATGCGGATGGGTGGTGTTTCAGGGGCGGCGCCAAACGTCTCGCCCGAGACGCCGCCACCTATGCCGCCTCCGGCGACCACACTACTGCTTCCCGCGCCTGGACAGAGGCAACAAGCCGACGCCCAGGTGGTGAAGCAGGCGGTCGAGCGCATCAATGCCTTCATCCAGTCCGCCCAAAGCGACTTGAAAATTTCGGTGGACCAGGACACCGGAATGGTAGTGGTGAAGGTGGTGGATCGGGAAAGTGGCGAGGTCATCCGCCAAATCCCACCGGAAGAGGCGCTCACCATCGCCAAACACCTGGATTCGGCACAGGGTGTGCTGTTCCGATCAAAGGTTTGATTGGCTGAGATCTAGGCAAGTCGTTTGGCATGGCGCGCGAGCGCCATGCCATCCATCGGAGCAAACAGGCAAGACAGGAGCGTGTCATGGCGATTTCATCTGCCGGTATCGGTTCCAATCTGGACGTGAACGGGCTGGTTTCCCAGCTCATGGCCATCGAGCGCCGGCCCCTGAATGTCCTCGACCAGAAGAAATCCCTGCTCACCAGCGAGATTTCCGCTTACGGCAAACTGAAAAGCGATCTCGCCGCCTTGCAAAGCGCCATTGGCGCACTCAAGGACAGAACCGATTTCCAGGTGTTCAAGGCGATACCGGCTACTGATGTTTATTTCACCGCCACGGCGGACGCCACTGCGCTACCGGGCACCCATTCCATCACTGTGACCCAGCTTGCGCAGGCGCAGAAGCTCGTCTCGGGCGCGTTCGCCGACACCAATACGACGCAGGTGGGCTTAGGCACGCTCACTCTGAGTAACGGCACAAATAGCTTCACGGTCACCATCGACAGCAGCAATAACACGCTGGCGGGCATTGCCAATGCCATCAACTCCGCCACCGGCAACTTTGGTGTATCTGCCACGTTGCTCAACGATGGCACGGGTTACCGCCTGGTACTGTCGCCCAACGATACCGGCGCGGCCAAAGCCATCACAGTGGCGGTGACCGATACGGGCGATGGCAACAATACCGACAATCTCGGGCTTTCTCGCCTATCCTACGTGGCCGGCGGGCAAAACCTCACCCAGACCGTGGCAGCGCAGGATGCCGTGTTGACCGTCGATGGGCTGACGGGCATTACAAGTGCCTCCAACAGCGTAAGCGGCGTCATCCAGGGCGTAACCCTCAATCTCAAGGCCGTGGGCAGTACTCAACTGACGGTGGCGGTGGATCGGGACGCCATCACCGCCAAGGTGAACGATTTCATCAATGCTTACAACAAGCTCGTCAGCGATATGGATGAGCTGCACCAAAAAGGCGGCACCTTGGAGGCGCAAAACACGGTGCTCACCATCCAGTCCCAGATTCTGGGTGTGTTCAATGCTTCGGTGAACCTGCCCGGGAATGATTTCAACTATCTCGCCCAGATCGGCATCAGCCTCCAGAAGGACGGCAAGCTTGCGCTCAACAGTGCCGACTTCAATGCCGCGGTGAGCAACAAGCTCGATAGCGTCATCAACCTGCTGACGGACAACACCCAGGGCTTTGCCCAGCGTCTGTTTACGCAGCTTGACAATCTACTCCAGACGAACGGCGTGCTGGATGCGACCACGCAGAGTCTGAACGCGAGCATCTCCGACATCGAGCAACGCAAGGCTCAGCTCCAGGTACGCTTGGACGCCATGGAACAACGCCTGCGCGCCCAGTTCGCCGCGCTCGATGCCATGCTGGGCAGCATGCAACAGACCAGCAGCCAGCTTTTGCGCGCGCTCTCTTCACTCCCTCGCTGACCCAGGAAAGGACGGATAACCACCATGAACACGATGAATCGGGCGCTCACTGCCTATACGGACGTGGATCTGCAGACCGCCGTCGCCACAGCAAGCCCCGTGCAGCTCATCGTGCTGCTCTATGACGGTGCGCTGGCCGCCCTCGCCTCGGCCAAGGGCCGCATGCAGGAAATGAAACTGGCCGAAAAAGGGGCGCTGATTTCCAAGGCCATCGGCATCGTGGAAGGCCTGCGGTCGGTCTTGGATCATGAGAAGGGTGGGGAGATCGCCCGCAATCTCGAGGCCCTTTACGACTACATGAAGCGGCGGCTGGCCAGCGCCAACCTCAGGAACGATCCGGCGGGGCTGGACGAGGTGATGGGCCTATTGGGCAACCTGCGCGAAGCCTGGGTGGCACTCGCCGCGCGCGAGCGCCAGCAGCTTCCCGTCGCCCAGATGGCGGAAGCGCCTGCCGGCCTGAGTCTAAGGGCTTGACCATGGACGCTCGCCAAGCCCTCGCCCAGTACCGCGCCATCCTGGAGACCACGCGGCGCATGCTGGCTGCCGCCCAGGCGGGGCACTGGGACGTGCTCATTGAGCTGGAACGGGCGCGTAGGGCCGCGGTCGACGCGCTCACCAGCACAGACCTGGATTTCGGCGCCTGCGCCGCCGAGAAAGATGCCTGTATCCACGCGATTGTCGAGGCTGACCAGGAAATCACTCGTCTCAGCCAGACCTGGATGGCCGAGATGCAGGACATCTTGGCCACCCTGCGTGCCCAGCGTCAGCTTGCCGTGGCCTACCAGAGCGCCCCTGGCGGCTGGCAAGCATCACCATGAGTGGGGAGCGGTTGGCTACGCCTACGCCCCTGGGGCAGGTACCAGACCTGCTCCCCGTCAAGCCGGAGCGCATGCCGCGCCGACCCGAATGGCCGCGTCAGCGTCAACGCCGCCGTCAACCGTCGTCCGAGCCGTCCAGGCCACGCGTGCCAGCCGACCACATAGACGATTACGCCTGATGGGAGGCGAGCATATAATCCTGCAACGAAGCAGTGTAGGAGGAAGCCGTCATGGAAGGCGCATTCGTTCTCACCTGGAAAGAAGTCCTGATCGGCGCGATGGTGATCCTGGGTGTGTACATCGCCGAGCTGCTGCTTCTCATGTATTCCTCGCGCGGGCAGGGCGGTGGACTGTGGCGGCGGGGCACGCAGGCGCGCGAACTCATGGAGCTCAAGCGCGAGCTGGCCGAGCTGCGGGAACGTCTGAATCGCCTCGAGCAGGCCTCGAGCCGTGCCCCCGAAGAAACGCCTGCCACCCCCTACACCAAGGCGTTCCATTTGGCCAAGCAGGGGCTGGACGTGGCCGAGGTGGCCGCCTCCTGCGGCATTTCCCGCGCGGAGGCCGAGCTCATCGTCGCCATGCAGCGGGGTGGTCACCTCTGAACCTCCCTCGCGGGCAGGGAGTCGCGCATGCCGGTCAATGACGTCCTCGCCCAGCTCCAGCAGTTGCTTCGCGGCGCCACACCCCTGGTGGAAGGAGCGGAGCGGCTGCCCGAAACTTTCCTCAAGCTCACGCCGGGGCAGCAGGTGAGTGGGACGGTGCTCTCGCAGCAACCCAGCGGCCGGTTTCTGGTCCAGGTCAATGGCCAGCACCTGGATCTCAACCTGCCCCGCGACACCCAGCCTGGGGCCCAGGTGACGCTGCGCTTCTTGGCGAGCGAGCCGCGCTTAACCTTCGTGCTGGTCCATGAAGCCGGCCAAGCCCGCCCCGCGGTCAATCTCAGCGATGCCGCACGCCACATCGGCGCCTTGCTCGCCCGCGCGAACAGCCTCACCGGGGCGGGCGCGGCCACGGCTGCGAGCGTGCCGGTGGTCGATGCACCGCCCACCGATCCCCAGAAACTCGCCCTGGCCCTGAAGACCAGCTTGAGCGAGAGTGGGCTATTCTACGAGGCCCACCAGGCGCAATGGGTGTCGGGGGAACGCAGCCTCGCTGCGTTGTTGCGCGAACCCCAAGCCCAGCTCTCCCAGCCGCGCGCCTTTGCCCTGGCCCAGGATCAAGTCGCGAAAAGCCCGTTGTCGGCTGCCTCGAGCCCAGCCACGCCCCTGCCGGCCGCACAGGGTCCCGACGGGGTGGGCGCTGGAGGCGGCGCGCAGCCGGCGCCAGCGCCTCGCGAGCCGGTGCATCCCCAGACCGCACCCCTGGTGCAGCAGCAACTGGAGACCCTGGATACGCGTCAGATCGTCTGGCAAGGCGAGGCTTGGCCTGGCCAGACGCTACGCTGGGAAATAGAGGAGCGCGAAGGGGGAAGCGAGCATGGCGCGCCTGCGGAGCGCCAGTGGTTCACCCGTCTCGCCCTCACCCTACCGCTTCTGGGGGAAGTGCAGGCGCGGCTGCGTCTCGATGCCCTGGGCGTTCACGTGGAGCTGGTCGTCCAAGAGGCTCACACCCGCGCAAGGCTCGCGCGGGCGGCAGACGACCTGCAGGCGGGGTTTGCACGGGCCGGGCTCACCCTGGCCCGGTTCCAGGTGGCGGGCGATGGCTAAACCGGATCCGCGCCCCAGTGCGGTTGCCCTCGCCTATCGGGATGGCATGGCTGCGCCCCGGGTAGTGGCCAAGGGACGGGGCGTGCTTGCCGAGGCCATCATCGAGCGGGCCCGTCAGGCCGGGGTTTACGTGCACGAATCGCCGGCACTGGTGGCGCTTCTGATGCAGGTGGATCTGGACGAACAGATTCCGCCCGAACTGTACCTGGCCGTGGCCGAGCTGCTCGCCTGGCTATATCGGCTGGAACAGGCGCAGGCCGCCGGTTGATGGGCGCCTCAGCCGCGCAGGGCGGCGATCAGATCGGCCTGCAGTTGCACCACTTGCCGTGGGTGGTCGAGCCGTTCGTCATCGGCCCGCACCAGGAAGGTATCCTCCGCGCGCTCACCCAGGGTGGTGATCTTGGCCATGTGTAGTCGAATACCGTGGTGGAACAGCACCTGGGCGATACGCGACAAGAGGCCAGGACGGTCGCCCGCCGTCACCGACAGCACGTGATATTGGCCGCGCTCATCCGGTGCAATGCTCACCCGCGGCTCGATGGGGAAATGGCGCACCAGGCGGCTGACACGCCCCGCCAGCGGCGGCTCCGGTGGCGCGGAAGACGCCAGGCGGGCTGCCAACTCGAACTCGATGAAAGGTAACAGGTCGCGGTAGCTTGCGCTTATGCCGCCCAGGTCGAGGATGAGGAAGGTGTCCAGGGCATAGCCGTGAGGCGTGGTATGGATCCTTGCTTCCACCACGTTAAAGTTCATGCGCTCGAAGAAGGCGCAGATGCGGGCGAATAAATCTTCCCGGTCAGGGGTGTAGATCATCACCTGGATGCCTTCTCCGTGAGGGGCGGCGCGGGCGCGCACCAGCGGCGTTGCGCTGTAAAGGGCGCGGGCCAGCATGCGGGTATGCCAAGCGATTTCCTGCGCGCCATGGCGCAGGAAATAGTTCTCCCCCAGCTGCGGCCATACTTCCTGGGGCACTTCCGGCGGCACGGCCGCCCGCGCCAGCAACCGCAACGCTTCCCGCCGGCGCAGCTCCATCTGCACATCCCGGCTCACCATGCCGCCGCTCAGATTGCGCTCAGTGGCGCGGAACAACTCCTCCAAGAGCTTGCCTTTCCACGCGTTCCACACCTTGGGGCTGGTGCCGCGGATGTCGGCCACGGTGAGCAGATACAGGGCCGTGAGCCGGCGCTGCGTCTTGACCCGCGCGGCGAAGGCGGCGATCACCGCGGGGTCGGACAAATCCTGTTTCTGGGCGGTGGTGGACATGGTCAGATGTTCGGCTACCAGCCAAACCACCAGTTCGGTATCTTCCTCCGATAAGCCATGGTCCCGGCAGAACCGCCGTGCTTCGCGCGCCCCCAGGATGGAGTGATCTCCACCCCGCCCCTTGGCAATGTCATGGAACAGGGCCGCGATATAGAGCACCTCCTGGCGCTCGAAGTTGGCGATCAGGCGCGAGCAGAGGGGATATTCGTGGGCGTATTCGGGCAGGGTGAAGCGGCGCAGGTTGCGCACCACCATGAGGATGTGTTCGTCAACCGTATAGACGTGGAACAGGTCGTGCTGCATTTGGCCTACGACGCGGCCAAACACCGGCAAGTAACGCCCCAACACGCCGTACAGATTCATCCGCCGGAGTGCATGGGTCAGGCCGCGGGGGGCGCGCAACATGGCAAGGAAACGGGCCCGGTTTTCCGGTACCCGCCGGAAGGCGGCATCTATGCGGGGAACGGCCCGCACCAGGGCACGCACCGTGGCCGGGCTGAGATCGACGAGATCGGTGCGTTGCTGCAACAGTAGAAAGGCATCCAGAATCGCCGCGGGATGGCGCTCGAATACGTCCGGCGCGTTGATTTCCAGCAAGCCGCGGCGATGGGAGAAATGGGCGTTGATCAGTGCCGGCTCGCCCAGCCGTGGTTCCAGCCGCTCGGACAGGCCGATCAGCAACGCGTGGTTGAAAAGACGCACTTCCTTGGCGGTGCGATAGTAGCGCTGCATGAAGACATCGCTGGCGGCGCGCCCGCCACGCGGCTGGCAAGCCAGCTCGCTGGCAAGAGTCTCCTGGTAATCGAACAGCAGACGGTCCTCGCGCCGTCCCGCGAGGCGGTGCAGACGGATGCGTAGATCTTGCAGGCGTGTCTGAAGGCTCATGATCCGGCGTACCTCGCTGCGACTCAGCAGACCGGCGCGAGCCAGGCCGTGCCAGCCACCGCCCATGCCCAAGGCGCGAGCGATCCAGAGGCAGTTCTGCAGATCTCTCAGGCCCCCGGGGCTTTCCTTGACATTGGGTTCCAGGTTATAGGCGCTGTCCTGGAAACGGGTATGGCGCTGCTGTTGTTCCAGCACTTTGGACGACACGAAGCCTGGCACGTCCAAGGCCTCACGAAAGGCCTGCCGTAAGTTTGAAAAGAGGCGGCGTGAACCCGTGATGCGGCGCGCTTCCAAGAGATTGGTCGCCACGGTCACGTCCCGTCTTGCTTCCTCCAGGCAGGAGGCGATGGTGCGCACGCTGTGGCCTACTTCGAGTCCAACGTCCCAGAAACCGCCCACCAGCCGCTCTAGAGCGGCGGTCAGGCGCGCACCCGGTTCCTCGTGGAGCAGGATCAAGAGGTCCACATCCGAATGGGGAAATTGTTCCCGGCGCCCGAAGCCGCCCACCGCCACCAGCGCCGTTTCACGGGGCGGGGCAGCGGCTTGCCAGAGGCGGATTAGCACCGCATCGAGCAGGTCGCTGTGGGCGCGCAGGTAAGCACCGGGTCGGCCCTGATAGGTCGCGGCGAGTCGCGTGCGCCCTTGCTTGAGGTCCGCACGCAGCGCCGACAGATTCACCGGAAGGAAAGGAAAGGGCTCAGACCGCGACACGGGACAGGCGCGCCGGCTTGGCGGGCGCACCGGCGGAGACCGTGAGCACCTCGTAGCCGGTTTCGGTGACCAGCACAGTGTGCTCCCACTGGGCGGACAGGCTGTGGTCCTTGGTGACGATGGTCCAACCGTCGGCGAGCTGGCGGATGTCGCGCTTGCCGGCATTGATCATCGGCTCGATGGTGAAGGTCATGCCGGGTTTCAATTCCACGCCGGTATGGGGCTTGCCGTAATGCAGCACCTGAGGTTCCTCGTGGAAATTGCGGCCGATGCCATGGCCGCAGAATTCCCGCACCACTGAAAAACCGTGGGCCTGGGCATGGTTCTGAATGGCATGGCCGATGTCGCCCAGATGCTTGCCCGGCGCCACTTCCTCGATGCCCAGCCACATGCATTCGAAGGCCACCTCGCACAAGCGGCGCGCCAGGATGGAAGGTTCGCCCACGTAGAACATGCGGCTGGTATCGCCGTGGAAACCGTCTTTGATGACGGTGACGTCCACGTTGATAATGTCTCCGCTCTTGAGCTTTTTGCTGTCCGAGGGCACGCCGTGGCAGATCACGTGGTTGACCGAGGTACAGACGGAGGCAGGATAGGGCGGATAACCCGGCGGCGCGTAGTTGAGTGGCGCAGGAATGGTGCCCTGCACGTTCACCATGTAATCATGGCATAGGCGGTCGATCTCCCCCGTGGTGACCCCAGGTTTGATAAAGGGCGCGATGTAATCCAGCACCTCCGAGGCCAGCCGGCCGGCAATGCGCATTTTTTCGATTTCCTCGGGGTTCTTGATGGTGATGGGCATGAACGGACGAATAGTTGACGAAAGTGCTTGATTATACCGTCCCGGGGTCCGCGATGCCAAAAAATGCGCTTTCTCTTGAATGAATTAGCTCACCCCCGCTATAATGCGCGGCTTCGCTAGGCTGGGGAGGGCCCCGGTCGCGAAAATTCCCACACCTGCCGTCGTCGCATACGTTGCGGCGGGCCAGAAGGGTGCCGGCGCATGTCGCCGGTGTCGGCCCGGCGGGTGGAGGCTCAACCCTTTGGCTTAGGAGTATTCCCATGTCCGTTACCATGCGTCAGATGCTGGAAGCGGGTGTCCATTTCGGCCACCAGACCCGCTACTGGAACCCCAAGATGGCTCCCTACATTTTCGGGGAGCGGAACAAGATCCACATCATCAATCTGGAAAAGACCCTGCCCCTATACGAGGAGGCGCTCAAGTTCGTGCGCCAGCTGGCGGCCAACAAGGGGACCATCCTGTTCGTCTGCACCAAGCGCCAGGGGCGGGAGATCATCGCCGAAGAGGCCAGCCGTGCCGGCATGCCCTTCGTCAACCATCGCTGGCTGGGCGGCATGCTGACCAACTTCAAGACCGTCAAGCAGTCGGTGAAGCGCTTGCGTGAGATGCAGCAAATGGCCGAGGACGGTACCCTGGACAAGATGGCCAAGAAGGAAGCGTTGGGTTACCGGCGCGAGCTGGAAAAGCTGGAGCGCAGCCTGGGCGGCATCCAGGACATGAGCAGCCTGCCAGACGCCTTGTTCGTCATCGACGTGGGCTATCACAAGGGCGCCGTGACGGAGGCGCGCAAGCTGGGTATTCCAGTGGTGGCCGTGGTGGATACCAACTGCTCACCCGATGGCGTGGACTACGTCATCCCGGGCAACGACGACTCTAGCCGCGCCATCCGGCTCTACGCCCGCGGCCTGGCCGATGCGGTGCTGGAGGGCAAGGCGCAGATCATCAGTGAAATCGTCGGTGGCGAGGAATTCATTGAGGTCGCCGACGCGGAACAGCCCGCCGTCTGAAACAAAGGGGCGCAAGCCCCTTTGTCGTTTCACGCGGACCTTCTCCCCATCGAATCTGTTTTTAGGAGTACACAATGGCTGAAATCACCGCAAGCATGGTGAAGGAACTGCGCGAGCGAACCGGGCTCGGCATGATGGAATGCAAGAAGGCGCTCACCGAGGCCAATGGCGACATGAACAAGGCCGAGGACCTGCTGCGCATCAAAAGCGGCGCCAAGGCCTCCAAGGCAGCGGGCCGTATCGCCGCGGAAGGCGTGATCGGTAGCTACGTCAGCCCGGACGGTAAGATCGGCGCATTGGTGGAGGTCAATTGCGAGACCGACTTCGTGGCCAAGAACGAGGAATTCCTCAACTTTGCCAAGGCGTGCGCCCAACTGGTGGCGGAGCACGATCCCGCCGACGTGGAAGCATTGTCCAAGCTGAAGATGGCTTCCGGTCAGACCGTCGAGGAAGCGCGGCAGGCGCTGATCATGAAGCTGGGCGAGAACATGGCTATCCGCCGCATCGCCCGTTTCGCCACCTCCGGCCGCCTGTCCGTGTATCTCCACGGCAATCGCATCGGCGTGATGGTGGACCTTAACGGCGGCGACGAGACCCTGGGCAAGGACATCGCCATGCACGTGGCGGCATCCAAGCCCATCGCCGTGTCCAAGGAGCAGGTGCCGGCCGAGACCATCGAGCGCGAGCGCGAAATCGCCAAAGCGCGAGCGCTGGAATCAGGCAAGCCGGCCAACATCGTGGATAAAATCGTGGAAGGCAGCGTAGCCAAGTTTCTGGCGGAAGTGACCCTGCTCGGGCAGCCCTTCGTCAAGAATCCGGATCAGAGCGTGGAAGCGCTGCTCAAGTCCAAGGGTGCCACCGTGAATAGTTTCACCCTCTTCATCGTCGGCGAGGGGATCGAGAAGAAGGTCGTGGACTACGCGGCTGAGGTGGCGGCCGCGGCGAAAGTCTGAGCCCATGGCGCTGCGCTATCGGCGTATCCTGCTCAAGCTCTCCGGCGAGGCGCTGATGGGCGAGGGCAGCTACGGCATCGATCGCGTGACCCTGGACGGCATGGCCGCCCAGGTGGCGCGCACCGCCGCTTTGGGGGTGCAGATCGGTATCGTCATCGGCGGCGGCAACATTTTTCGTGGCGTTTCGGCGGGAGCGGCGGGCATGGACCGCGCCCAGGCGGATTACATGGGCATGCTGGCCACGGTGATCAATGCCTTGGCATTACAAGACGCGTTGCGCCGCTCGGGGGTGGACTGCCGCGTGCAGTCGGCCCTCACCATCGAGCAGGTGGCCGAACCCTACATTCGCGGCAAGGCCCTGCGTTACCTGGAGGAGGGCAAGGTGGTGATCTTTGCTGCCGGTACCGGCAATCCCTTCTTCACCACTGACACTGCCGCCGCTCTACGGGGCGCGGAAATGGCTGCCGACATCGTTCTGAAAGCCACCAAGGTGGACGGCGTCTATAGCGCGGATCCTAAGAAAGATCCGCATGCCAACCGTTACCGCACGCTCACCTTTGACGAGGCCATTGGCCGCAATCTCGGCGTGATGGATGCGACCGCCTTCGCCCTGTGCCGAGAGCAGAAGCTGCCGGTGTGCGTGTTCAGCATCTTCAAGCCCGGCGCGTTGGAACGCGTGGTGCGCGGCGAGGACGAGGGCACGCTGGTCACCGTGAGCTGAACCATCGATCGAAAGGGATTGCAGACATGAGTTCCGTTGCCGAAGTGAAGAAACAAGCCGAACAGAAGATGCAAAAGGCCATCGAGGCGCTCAAGTCCGATCTCGGCAAGGTGCGCACCGGCCGCGCCCACACCGGGTTGCTGGATCACATCATGGTGGACTACTACGGCAGCCTGGTGCCGATAAACCAGGTTGCCAATGTCACCCTGGTAGATGCTCGCACCATCGGCGTCACACCCTGGGAGAAAAAGATGCTGCCGGTGGTGGAGAAGGCGATCCGCGAATCCGACTTGGGGCTCAATCCCGCTTCCCAGGGTGACATGATCCGGGTGCCCATGCCACCCCTCACGGAAGAGCGGCGCCGGGAACTGATCAAGGTCGTCAAGCACGAGGGTGAGACGGCAAAGGTGGCGGTACGCAACGCGCGCCGAGACGCCAACAATACGCTCAAGGAGATGGTCAAGGACAAAGAGATCAGCGAGGACGAGGCACGGCGGGCAGAAGACGAGGTACAAAAGCTCACCGACCGCTTCGTGGCGGAAATCGACAAACTGCTTAACGCCAAAGAAGCCGATCTGCTGGCGATCTGAGGCGGGCCCGTGTCCCTCTTGCGCAGCTCTACTCGCGGCATCCCGGAGCCCAGTCGCGTGCCGCGCCATGTGGCCATCATCATGGATGGCAATGGTCGTTGGGCCAAGAATCGCAGGCTGCCGCGCGTGGCGGGGCATCGCAAGGGTGTGGAGACGGTGCGCGAAATCATTCGTGCCTGCATCGAGCGCGGCGTGCAATATCTCACCCTGTTCGCCTTCAGCAGCGAGAACTGGCGTCGACCGCCAGAGGAAGTCTCCCTGCTCATGCAGCTGTTCGTGGTCGCTCTGGAGCAGGAAGTGGCCAAGCTGCACGAGAACGGGATTCGCTTCCGCCTCATTGGCGACGTGTCCCGCTTCGACCCACGCCTGCAGAAACTCATCGCCGATGCCGAGGCCCTCACGGCCGGCAACAACCGACTCACGCTGACCATTGCCGCCAACTATGGTGGACGCTGGGACATCCTGCAAGCCGCCAACCGCATGCTGGCCGAACGTCCAGAACTGATGCACGGCTTCGGCGAGGAGGAGCTCGCCCCCTACCTATGCCTGTCGGATGCGCCGGAGCCGGATCTCTTCATCCGTACCGGTGGCGAGCAGCGCATCAGCAACTTCCTGCTCTGGCAGCTCGCCTATACCGAGCTCTACTTCACCGATACACTCTGGCCCGATTTCGACGCCAAGGCCTTCGATGCGGCCATCGCCTCTTTCCAGAGGCGGGAGCGACGTTTCGGCCGCACCAGCGAGCAGCTTGAGGAAAATGCTTAGGCAGCGGCTGCTCGTCGCGCTGATCTTGATCCCGTTATTCCTGGCGGCGCTGTTTCTGTTGCCGCAATGGGCATGGGCGGTGCTGCTGGGCATCGTGGTCCTGCTCGCCGCGCATGAATGGGCACGTCTGTCCGGCTTTGCGGGCCGCGGCGCATGGGCCTATCTTGCGCTGACGACGCTGATTCTCTTTGGCTGCTACCGGTTGCTGGAAACCGGCCCCACCCTCACCGGTTGGCTGGCAGTCGCGGCCACCCTGTTCTGGCTCGCGGTCGTTCCCTTCTGGCTCGCGCTTGGCTGGCGCGGGCAGGCGTGGCCTGTGCGTGCGCTCACCGGCTGGTTGCTGCTTTTGCCCACCTGGGTGGCCATGCTGGAGTTGCGCTTGGTCGGGCCGGGTCTGGTCTTGTTCATCATGGGCCTGATCTGGCTTGCGGACAGTGCCGCTTATTTCGCGGGCCACCGCTTTGGACGCCACAAGCTCGCGCCCCTCATCAGTCCCGGCAAGACGTGGGAAGGCGTGCTCGGCGCCGTGCTGGCGGGCATGCTCCTGGCATGGTTGGTGGGGGTGTCGAGTCCCAATCTGCTCCTGGCAGGGCATCGGGTGTCGGCGCCGGTCCTGGTCGCGGCCTGCGTGTTCCTGGTGGCGGTGAGTGTGGAAGGCGATTTGTTCGAATCCCACATCAAGCGCGTGGCGGGCGTGAAAGACAGCAGCCACCTCATCCCGGGTCATGGTGGCGTGCTAGATCGCATCGACAGCCAGACCGCCGCGCTACCCGTGTTTCTGCTGCTCGCTTTCGCCTACCTGGGGCGCCTGGGCAATTGACGGGGACACCATGCGGCGACTGACCATCCTCGGCTCCACCGGCTCCATCGGTACCAGCACGCTGGACGTGGTGGCGCGCCATCCCGACCGCTTCCAAGCATTCGCCCTGACGGCGCAGGCACAGTGGCAGCGACTGATGGAACAGTGTCGGCGCTTTCGCCCCGTCTATGCGGTGCTGACCGACAGACAGGCCGCCGAGGCATTGGCACAAGCGCTACGAGAGGAAGACCTCCCCACCCAGGTGCTGGCGGGCGAGGCGGCGCTGGCGCAGGTTGCCAGCGCGCCGGAGGTGGACACGGTCATGGCCGCCATCGTCGGCGCTGCCGGGCTGGTGCCCACCCTGGCAGCGGCGCAGGCCGGCAAACGCATCCTGCTTGCGAACAAGGAGGCGTTGGTGATGTCGGGAGCGCTGTTCATGGAGGCAGTCAAGGCCAACGGTGCCGAATTGTTGCCCATCGACAGCGAGCACAACGCCGTCTTCCAGTGCCTGCCAGGGGACGGCAGGGGACTTGCGGCGCGGGGCGTGCGGCGCATCCTGCTCACCGCCTCCGGCGGGCCGTTTCGCACGCGCGCGCCGGAATCTCTGGAGGGCGTCACGCCGGCCGAGGCCTGCGCCCATCCCAACTGGGTGATGGGTCGCAAGATTTCCGTGGATTCGGCCACCATGATGAACAAGGGGCTGGAGGTGATCGAGGCTTACTGGCTGTTCGACGCCCAGCCAGAGCAGATCCAGGTGGTGATCCATCCCCAGAGCGTGATCCATTCCATGGTGGAATACGTGGATGGTTCGGTGCTGGCGCAGCTTAGCAATCCGGACATGCGCACGCCCATTGCCCACGCGCTCGGCTACCCGGAACGCATCGACAGCGGAGTGGAAGCGCTCGATCTGTTCCGCGTGGCGCGGCTTACCTTCGAAGCGCCCGATCCTGACCGCTTTCCCTGTCTAAACCTTGCTTACCAGGCGCTACGGGCGGGGGGTACGGCCCCCGCGGTGCTCAATGCCGCCAACGAAATCGCAGTGGAGGCCTTTCTTGCGGAAGCATTGCCCTTCCGGCGCATTCCGGCCTTGATCGAGACGGTGCTGGCACGCCTGCCGGTTCAAGCTGCGGACAGTCTCGACACGGTGCTGGCGGCGGACGCGCAGGCACGTGCCCTCGCTCGCCGGCTGCTATCGCAAAGCGAGGTAACATGAGCGTCCTCATCACGCCCATCGCGTTCCTAGTGACCCTGGGGGTGCTCATCGTCGTGCACGAATTCGGCCATTATTTGGCGGCACGTGCCTGCGGCGTGCGCGTGCTGCGTTTCTCGGTGGGATTTGGCCGCCCCCTCTGGGCGCGCCGCTTCTTTCCGGACGGCACCGAATGGGTGATCGCCGCCTTTCCCATCGGCGGCTACGTGAAAATGCTGGATGAGCACGAAGGACCGGTGTCACCGGAGGCGCTGCCGCAGGCGTTCAACCGCCAGCCAGTGTGGCGGCGCATGGTGATCGTGGCCGCGGGGCCGCTGGCCAACTTTCTGCTCGCGTTACTCATCTATTGGGGCCTGTTCCTGCATGGCATGCCTGGCCTGCGCCCGGTGATCGATGCGCCTGCGCCGGGGACGCCGGCCGCCGTGGCGGGGCTTACCAAGGGCGATACGCTGGAAGTCATCGCCGGTGAACCGGTGGCCGTGTGGGACGACGTGCATTGGACACTGCTTTCCCGGCTGGGACGCGCCAGCCAGCTAGAAGTATGGGTGCGCAAGGCCGACGGCCGCCGCGCGGTGTATGTCCTGCGCATCGCCGCCGACGATGGGGCCGACCAGGGGCGCGCGTTTCTTACGCGTCTGGGGCTTGCCCCCGCGCGCTTTCTCCAGCCGCGCATCGGCGAGGTATTGCCAGATTCACCCGCGGCAGCCGCGGGCCTGCAAACAGGAGACTGGGTCGTGGCGGTGAATGGCGAGCCGGTGGACAGCTGGCAGGCCCTGGTGGAAAAGATTCGCCGCCACCCCGGCCAGGCGTTGACTCTGCGCGTACTGCGCGAAGGTCGCAACGTGGAGATCGTGGTCACACCGCGTGCGGAGACAGTACAGGACGAGCGCATCGGTCGCATCGGCGCCAGCGCCTATGCTTTCACCACGGTGCGGCACGGCGTGTTGGGTGCCCTCGTCGCCGGCGCGCGCAAGACCTGGGATGGGGCGGTGTTGAGTGTGCAGCTTCTTTGGAAGATGCTCTGGGGCGAGGTGTCGTGGCGCAATCTGAGCGGACCGGTGGCCATCGCCGACTATGCGGGGCAGACGGCGCAGATGGGCTGGCTGCCTTGGCTACTCTTTCTCGCCCTGCTCAGCGTGAGTCTGGGTGTGCTCAACCTGCTCCCGGTGCCGGTGCTGGATGGAGGGCATTTGTTGTATCATGTCGGCGAAATCATCACGGGACGCCCACCGTCCGAGAAGATTCTCATGCTCGGGCAAAGGATCGGCATGGCGCTCCTGTTCACCCTAATGCTGTTCGCCCTCTACAACGACATCAACCGCTTGCTGGGGCCCTGATCGCATGAGACCTTCCCTCCTGGTGTGGCTGGTGGCAGCGGGACTGAGCCGCGCCGCATTCGCCTTCGAGCCCTTCGTGGTGAAAGACATCCGCGTCGAGGGCATCCAGCGCACCGAGGCAGGAACCGTGTTCAGCTATCTGCCGGTGAAGGTGGGTGAGACCTTCGACGAGGAAAAATCCGCCGCCGCCATCAAGGCCCTGTACGCCACTGGTTTCTTCAGCGACGTGCGCCTGGAGGTGCAGGATGGTGTCCTCATCGTCCAGGTCCAGGAACGGCCCGCCATCGGCCAGATTGATATCTTCGGTGCCAAGGAATTCAGCAAGGACCAGCTTAAGACCGGCCTCAAGGAAGTGGGGCTGGCCGAGTCGCGCATTTTCGACCGGGCGCTGCTGGACAAGGCCGAGCAGGAGCTCAAGCGCCAGTATCTCGCGCGCGGCAAATATGGGGTGGAGATCAAGACTACCGTCACGCCTCTGGAGCGCAATCGCGTGGCGATCCGCTTCGACATCTCGGAAGGGGAGGTGGCCAAGATCCGCCAGATCAACATCGTCGGTGCTCAAGCCTTCCGGGAGAAGGACTTGCTGGAACTGATGAATCTTTCCACGCCCAACTGGCTCTCCTGGTACACCAAGAACGATCAATATTCCAAGCAAAAACTGGCGGGTGATTTGGAGACCCTGCGCTCCTTCTATCTCAACCGGGGCTATATGGATTTCGCCATCGAATCCACCCAGGTGCAGATCACCCCGGACAAGAAAGACATCTACATCACCATCAACATTCACGAGGGGCCACGCTATACCCTGTCCGACATCAAGGTCGCCGGCGAGCTGCTCATTCCGGAAGACGAACTGCGCAAGCTGGTTAAGGTGAAGAGTGGCGAGGTGTTCTCGCGCGAGCGCATCACGGAAACCACCAAGGCGATCAGCGACCGGCTGGGCAACGAAGGGTATGCCTTCGCCAACGTCAACGCCGTACCCGAAGTGGATCGGGAGCGACAGCGAGTAGCCTTTACTTTCTTCATCGATCCCGGTCGGCGTGTCTATGTGCGCCAGGTGCGTATCTCGGGCAACACGCGTACCCGTGACGAGGTGATCCGGCGCGAGATGCGCCAGATCGAGGGCGGCTGGTATTCGGCTGCCAAGATCAACCGCTCCAAAGAGCGCATCGACAAGTTGGATTATTTCAAGGAAGTGAACATCGAAACGCCGGCCGTGCCGGGCACCACGGACCAGGTAGACGTCAACGTGCGTGTGGAGGAAAAACCCACCGGTAGCATCATGGCGGGTGCCGGTTTCTCCAGCGGAGAGGGTCTGATTTTGAGTGGCTCCGTCTCCCAGGCCAACGTGCTGGGATCGGGTAATTTCTTGGCGGTGCAAGCCAACACCAGCAAGGTGAACACGGTCTACGCCCTGTCCTACACCAATCCCTATTACACCGACGATGGCCTGAGCCTGGGCTTCGACATCTATACGCGCAAGGTAGACTCGACTGCCCTGTCGGTCACCACCTACACGACCTCCAGCCAGGGCCTCGGGCTGCGGCTGGGGGTGCCCATCGCGGAAACCGATAGCATCGGCTTTGGCCTCGGTTACGAACATACCAAGTCCACCGTGGACACCACGGCCTCGCCGGTGTATGCACAGTTCGTTTCCACCTTCGGTAACAGCTATTCCATCCTGCGCGGTGATGCCTCCTGGGCGCGGGATACCCGCGACAGCCGTCTCTATCCCATGAAAGGCAGGCTGCAACGGGCCGTGGGCGAGATCGGCCTGCCGGGCGCCGAGCTCAATTACGTGAAACTCACCTATCAGCACCAATGGCTCACACCCCTGTCGCGGGATACGGCGCTTTTGTTGAATGGCGAGGTCGGCTGGGCCAAGGGCCTGCTGGGCGATCCCTTCCCCTTCTTCAAGAATTACTACGCGGGTGGCGTCACCTCGGTGCGCGGCTATAAGGCGGGCACCATCGGGCCCAAGGACAACTTAGGCCAAGCCATTGGCGGCACGCGCCGCATAATAGGCAATGCCGAATATCTCTTCCCCCTGCCGGGTTTGAAAAACGACAAGTCGGCACGCTTAAGCGCCTTCCTCGACGCTGGCGCCGTCTATGGGCCGGACGCCAAGGTGAGCCTGGGCGATCTGCGCTATTCGGCCGGTATCGCTCTGAGCTGGGTGTCACCCGTGGGCCCGCTCAAGTTCAGTCTGGCCAAGGCCTTAAACCCCAAGCCTGATGATAAGACCGAGGTATTCCAGTTCCAGTTGGGTTCCGTTTTCTAGAGAGAGAAGTATGAGAAGCGTCAAGCAGATCATGGCAGTCGCCCTGTTGGTGACCGCAGGTATCACCGGCTCGGTTATGGCGGCAGAGCTCAAGGTGGGCTTCGTAAACGTGGAACGCATCTTCCGCGAGTCGGCGCCCGCCATCCGCGCCAGCAAGAAACTGGAAAAAGAATTTGCTGCACGCGATGCCGAGATCCAGAAAATGGCCAAGCAGTTTCGTGACCTGCAGGCCTATCTGGAAAAGGAGAGTGTCACCCTGAGCGAGACCGAACGCCGCAACAAGGAACGCGAGCTCGCCAATCTCAATCGCGACCTGCAGCGGGCTCAGCGCGAATTTCGGGAGGATCTCAACATTCGTCAGAACGAAGAGCGGGCGGCCTTCCAGGAGCGCGTCAACAAGGCCATTGGTGAGCTGGCGGAGAAGGAAAAATACGACCTCATCCTGCAGGAGGCGGTGTATGTCAGCAACCGCATCGACATCACCGACAAGATCCTGAAGCTACTCGCCGACAAGTGACGCAGCCTGCTTGCGCAACGTTGCGATCATGCCCGATGCGTCCCCCGGCTTCAGTCTCGCCGAAATCGCCCAACGTCTCGGTGGCGAGGTGGTGGGGGATGGCGCGGTGCGCATTCGGGAAATCGCCACCCTGGCTCAGGCGGGGCCGGAGGCGCTCAGTTTTCTCACCAACCCCAAGTACCGCGCGCAACTGGCCACCACGAAAGCCGCGGCGGTGATCGTCGGGCCACGCGACCGGGACGCCACAGGCCTGCCGCGCATCGTCGTGGCCAACCCCTACGCCTATTTGGCACGGGCACTCGCCCTCTTCAACCCGCCACCGGCCCTCGCGCCGGGCATCCATTCCAGCGCCGTGGTGGAAGATGGCGCCCAAGTGGATGCCAGCGCCGCCATCGGCCCTCTAACACATGTTGCCCGCGGCGCGCGCATCGGCGCACGCTGCCGGATCGGTGCCGGCTGTCATGTGGGGGAGGGTGTGGTGCTGGGCGAGGACTGTGTGCTCCATGCCGGCGTCACCATCTATCACGGCTGTATTCTCGGCAGGCGGGTGATCGTGCATGCCGGCGCGGTGATCGGTGCCGATGGTTTCGGTTTTGCGCCGGAAGACGGACACTGGGTGAAGATTCCGCAAATCGGCCGAGTGGTGATCGGGGACGACGTGGAAATCGGCGCCAACACGACCATCGACCGCGGTGCCCTGGATGACACGGTGATCGAAGAGGGTGTCAAGCTCGACAACCTAATCCAGATCGCTCACAACGTGCGCATCGGTGCCCACACCGTGATGGCCGCCTGCGTGGGTGTGGCGGGCAGCACCACCATCGGCCGCCACTGCATGGTGGGTGGCGCGGCGGGGATCATCGGCCATCTGACCATTGCGGACAACGTGACCATCGCCGTGGGCAGCTTCGTCACCAAGTCCATCACCGAGCCCGGCAGCACCTATACCGGCGTGTGGTCGGCACAGCCGCACCGCGAGTGGATGCGCATGCAGGCGCGGCTACGTCAGGTCGAGGAGATGGCGCAGCGCATCCGTGCATTGGAACAGCGAATTCAGGAACTGGAAAGGAAACAGCCGTGAGTGCCATGGACATCAACGAGATCATGAAATATCTGCCCCATCGCTATCCCTTCCTGATGCTGGATCGCGTGGACCAGATCGAGCCCGGCAAAAGAATCGTGGCGGTGAAGAACGTCAGTGTGAATGAGCCCTTTTTCCAGGGCCACTTTCCCAACCGGCCGGTGTTTCCAGGCGTACTGATCGTGGAAGCCATGGCCCAGGCGGCCGCCATTCTCTCTTTCAAGAGCGAGAACACGACCCCGGATGCCGACTCCGTGTATTACTTCGTAGGCATCGACGGTGCCCGCTTCAAGCGGCCGGTTGGGCCTGGCGATACGCTCCTGCTGGAAGTGGAATTCCTGCGCGCCATCAAGGGGATCTGGAAGTTTGCGGGCAAGGCGCGCGTGGGAGATACCGTCGCTGCCGAGGCCGAACTCATGTGCACGGTGCGCAAGGTCGTATGATCCATCGCACCGCTATCGTTCATCCCGGTGCCCGTCTCGGTGCGAACGTCGAGATCGGCGCCTATGCCGTGGTGGGCGAACACGTGGAAATCGGCGACGGCACCCGCATCGGGGCGCATGCCGTGATCACCGGTCATACCCGCATCGGGCGCGACAACCGTATCTTCCAGTTCGCCTCCATCGGCGAGATTCCCCAAGACAAGAAATACGGAGGTGAACCCACACGCCTGGAAATTGGCGACCGCAATACCATCCGCGAGTTCACCACCCTCAACGTGGGTACGGTCCAGGGTGGTGGCGTCACACGCATCGGCAGTGACAATTGGATCATGGCCTACGTGCACATCGCCCATGACTGCATCGTCGGCAACCACACCATCTTCGCCAACTGCACCAATCTCGCTGGCCATGTGGAGGTGGATGATTACGCTATCCTGGGCGGCTTCACTGGGGTGCACCAGTTCTGCAAGATCGGCGCGCATGTCATGACGGCGGTGAACACCACGGTCTTCAAAGACATCCCGCCCTATGTCACGGCGGCGGGTAGCGATGGTGCCAAGCCGCACGGACTCAACACCGAAGGATTGCGCCGGCGCGGCTTCTCGCCCGAGACGCTGACGGCCCTAAAGCAGGCTTACAAGACACTCTACCGCGCCGGCCTCACCCTGGAAGAGGCCAAAGCAGCGCTTGCCCGTCAAGCCGAGGCAGAGCCGGCGGTCAGGCTGCTGGTGGACTTTCTTGCCCGCTCCACGCGCGGCATCATCCGCTAATCCCGGCGCGCGGCCCATGGAGCAGGTGCGCATCGGCATCGTGGCGGGAGAAGCGTCCGGCGATCTGCTGGGCAGCCATCTAGTCACCGCCCTCAAGTCCCGGCTGCCCGGCGCGCACTTCGAAGGCATCGGCGGCCCAAAGATGATCGCAGCTGGCGTACGATCTCTGTTTTCCCTGGAAACCTTGGCGGTGCGTGGCTACGTGGAAGCCCTCAGGAATCTGCCCGCCATCCTGCGCATCCGACGCCGTCTGCGCCGGCATTTCCTCGCTAACCGGCCGCATCTCTTCATCGGGGTGGATGCGCCCGATTTCAATCTAGGGCTGGCGCGCGTCCTCAAGGCCGCAGGCATTCCGACCTTCCAGTACGTCGGCCCCTCGGTGTGGGCCTGGCGCGCGGGGCGCCTGCGCAAAATTCGGCGGGCGGTCTCCCACATGCTGCTATTGTTTCCCTTTGAGCCGCCCATCTACGAAGCGGCGGGCATTCCTGCCACCTATGTCGGTCATCCCTTGGCGGACTTACTGCCCCTCGTGCCCGATCGGGCAGCGGCCCGTGAGGCTCTGCGGCTGCCGCCGGAAGGAGAAATCGTGGCCCTCCTGCCGGGCAGCCGGCAAAGCGAACTGGCGTTGATGGCCGACCTCTTCGTCAAGACCGCACAGGCGATCCTGCGCCTGCGGCCCGGTGTGTCTTTCCTGGTCCCACTGGTCACGCGCGAGACACGGGATCGCTTCGAGGCCGCCCTTTATGCCCAACAGGCCCAGGATCTCCCGCTACGCATGCTGTTCGGTCACGCCCACGCTGCGATGACCGCAGCCAACGCAGTGCTTGTGGCGTCCGGTACGGCAACCCTGGAGGCAGCATTGGTGAAACGTCCCATGGTGATCACCTACCGCGTGCCCACGCTCACCTATCGTCTCATGTGGCCGCGGCGCTATCTGCCCTACGTGGGGCTGCCCAACGTCCTCGCGGGTCGGTTCGTGGTACCCGAGCTGCTACAGAATGACGCCACGCCGGAAAATCTCGCCCAGGCGGTATGCAACCTGCTTGCCCATTCCCGCTTCAGCGCGGGGCTGGAGGCAGAGTTTTTGCGCATGCACGAGCTGATGCGTCGCTCCAATGCAGAGCAGGTAGCGGCCACCATCGCCACCTTCCTGGAAGGGCAGCGTGGCTGAACGGCTGCTGGTATGCGGCGTGGACGAGGCGGGCAGGGGACCCCTGGCGGGACCTGTCTATGCCGCGGCGGTCATTCTCGATCCCAGACGTCCCCTCGCGGGGCTCAAGGATTCCAAGAAACTCACGCCGGCGCGCCGCGAGTCCCTCTATCGCGACATCACTCGCCATGCCCTGGCTTGGGCCGTCGCCCGCGCCGAGGCCTGGGAAATCGATCGCCTCGACATCCTGCAGGCAAGCCTGTTGGCCATGCAGCGGGCATTGGCCTGCCTGCCCGTGGCGCCCACCCACGTGCGCGTGGACGGCAATCGCGCGCCCGTGCTGCCAGCGGGGTTTGCCGCCTGCGTGGAAACCATCGTCGCAGGGGATGACACGGTAGCCGAGATCTCCGCCGCCTCCATCCTGGCCAAGGTCGCGCGCGACCGGGCGTTGGCACATCTGGACCGTCTCTATCCGGTCTATGGATTCGCACGGCACAAGGGCTATCCCACCAAAGATCATCTGCAAGCATTGCGCCGTCACGGCGCCTGTCCGGAACACCGCAGAAGCTTCGCACCGGTAGCGCGTGTGCTCGCCGCCAGTGGCAAGTGTTGAGGAGGCGTCTGACTCGCGCGGCGCGGGCCGCACGCTTTTGCAAGGCGACCCTAAAGATCGCAGTATTCATGCCGTAGTTGTCTTTAGGCAGTCCGTGCCTAGCCGCACGGTTGATCCCGACAAGCTGCCGCCTCTTCGTTCGCTATAGAGACTGGCTCATGTTCGTCATCATCGGCTACATCGTCGTCCTCGGCTCCGTGCTGGGCGGCTTCATCCTCTCCGGCGGTCACATCGCCGCGCTGCTGCAACCCCTGGAACTCCTCATGATCGGTGGGGCCGCCGTCGGTGCCTTCGTGGTGGCCAATGGCGGCAAGCCCATGAAGGCCACCCTCAAGGCCCTGCCCCAACTGTTCAAGGGTTCCAAGTACAACAAGGCGTTGTACATGGATCTTTTGTCCATGCTCTACGAGGTGCTGGCCAAGGTGCGCAAGGAAGGCCTGATGTCCATCGAGAGCGACGTGGAGTCGCCCCAGGAGAGTCCACTGTTCTCTAAATACCCAGCCATCCTGGCTGACCACCATGTGATGGACTTCATCACGGACTACCTTCGCCTCATGGTGAGCGGCAGTCTCAACGCCTTCGAAATCGAAAACCTCATGGACAACGAGATCGAAACCCATCATCACGAAGGAGAGGTGCCCATCAATGCCTTGACCAAGCTGGGAGATGCCATGCCTGCCTTCGGTATCGTCGCCGCCGTGATGGGGGTGGTGCACACCATGGAATCGGTGGGCCTGCCACCCTCCGAGCTAGGCATGCTGATCGCCCACGCCCTGGTGGGAACTTTCCTCGGTATCCTGCTCGCCTATGGTTTCGTCGGGCCACTGGCCACACGCCTGGAGCACAGCCTCGCGGAACAAACCAAGTTCCTGGAGTGCATCAAGGTCACCCTGCTCGCTAGCCTTAATGGCTATGCGCCGCAGATGGCGGTGGAATTCGGGCGCAAAGTGCTCTACTCCACCGAACGGCCCAGCTTCAGCGAGCTGGAGGAAGAAGTGAAGAGCCGCAAAGGCAAGTGACGCGCCATGAGTGACGATTCCCAACGTCCCATCATCGTCAAGCGGATCAAGAAGGCCGCCCATGGCCACCATGGGGGTGCGTGGAAAATCGCCTATGCGGACTTCGTCACCGCCATGATGGCCTTCTTCCTCCTCATGTGGCTGCTGGGTTCCACCACCAAGGCCCAACGCGAGGGTATCGCCGAATACTTCAAGGCGCCCCTCAAGATTTCCCTATCCGGTGGCAGTGGGGCGGGGGATGCCTCATCCGTGATCAAAGGTGGCGGCACCGATGTATCACGCAAAACCGGCCAGGTGGAAAAGACCGACACGCCCCAGAAGAAGAAAACCGTGAACCTGGAGGCCGCGCGTGCCGAGCAGGAACGGTTGGAGCGCCAGCAGTTGGAGAAACTCAAGGACAAGCTGGAAAAACTCATCGACAGCAATCCCGCCCTCAAGCCGTTCAAGAAGCAGCTGTTGATCGACATCACCAGCGAGGGCTTGCGCATCCAAATCGTGGACGAGAAGAACCGCCCGATGTTCAAGGTGGGCAGCGCAGTGCTGGAACCTTACGCGCGGGCGATCCTGAGCGAGATTGCCAAGGTATTGAACGACGTACCCAATACCATCAGCTTGTCGGGCCATACCGACGCCACGCCCTACTCGGGTGGCGAGCGGGGCTACAGCAACTGGGAGTTGTCGGCCGACCGCGCCAATGCCTCGCGCCGGGAACTGGTGAACGGTGGCATCAACGAAGGCAAGATCCTGCGCGTGGTGGGTCTGGGTTCGGCGGTGCCCTTTGACAAGGACGATCCCTTCAATCCCATCAACCGTCGCATCAGCATCATCGTCATGAACAAGCGCACGGAACAGGCGGTGCGCAGCGATGGCGGCAAACTCGAGCTGTCGGCCGAGGCCCTGAAGGCCAATCCGGATGCGGCCATCCCTCCCGCCCGCCCCTAAACCGACACGGCTCGGGAACGGGCCACGGCACTGGCCGGTGGCGCTGCGGGCTGCCTTGGCTCAGCTGGGGGCGGGTCTGGCGGTGGCCACCCTGGCTTTCTTCTTTGCCTTACCCGCCGCAGCTTGGTTTCTGCTCCACAGTCTCGGCGCGACCACGTTCGCCGCCGCCTTGCGCTTGCCCTGGTGGTGGCTGCCCATCCAGTTTGGCTTCGTCCCTGCACTGCTATTGGTGGCCTCGCTGGAGATCGCGCCCGCGTGGTTTCTGGCCGCATTCTTGCTGCTGAGCCTGATCTATTGGAGCACCTGGCGCAGCCGCGTGCCCCTTTACCTGTCGGGGCAGCCTGTGTGGCAGGCCATCGAAGCGCACCTGCCGGTCTCCGGGCGGGTGCTGGATCTAGGCGCGGGTCTAGGCGGGCCGCTCCTGTATCTCGCGCGTCGCCGCCCGGATCTGCAATTCGAAGGCATCGAGGCGGCGCCGCTGCCCTGGCTGGCGAGCTGTATGCGCGCCTGGGGCTTAGCCAATCTGCGACTGCGCTGGGGTTCCTTTTGGCGCCTTCCTCTTGAGTCTTACGACCTGGTGTTCGCTTACCTCTCGCCGGCGGCCATGCCACAGCTGTGGCAGAAGGTGCGTGCCGAAATGCGCCCCGGCAGCCTTTTCATCAGCGTGGAATTTCCGGTGCCCGGGGTGGCCGCGGACCAAATCATCGAAACCGGTGGCCGGCAACGCCTCTACCTGTGGCGTTTCTGAGCGCGGCGGCGGGCCGAGTCGATGACCCGTGCAAGCGCCCGTCGCTCACGCGCCGGCGTCATGCGTCTGGCACGTCGCTGGCACTGGGCGGCCAGCGATGCGAGGAAGGCCGGGTTCGATTCCGCCCGGCCAAGAAGCATCGCCAAAGTCCGTTCGTCGCCCACTGGAAAATAACCGGCGTAATCGCGTCCGAGCATGCCCACGTTGCCGGGCACCTGCGAAGCCAGTACCGGCAGCCCCACTGCCAGCGCCTCTGCGATCACGTTCGCGCCTCCTTCCATGCGGGAACTCACCACCAGCAGGCGGCTTTGCCGCATGATGGCGCGCACCTGGCGCCGATCCACTTCCCCCAGCCAGTGATAGCGAGGCAGGCTGGCATTCAGGTAGCGTGCCTGCGTTTCGTGGGCGCCATCCAGCGCCCGGCCAAGATGCCGTACTTGGATGCGCGAGGTGGGGGGCAGATGGCAGAGAGCCTGGGCGCAGCGGAAAGGGTCCTTTTCCTCACGCAGGTGACCCACCACACAGACGGTAAAGTCTCGATCAGGCGGCAGCGGTTGCCCGGCAGGCGCGGACTGATACACCACGCTGGTCTTGCGCCGCCACCGGCCCGAAAGAGCGCGGCGGCCCTCCTCCTGGAGCACCACCACCCGGCTGGCCATGTCCAGGGAGCGGCGCGCGGCCGCGTCGTGGGGGAGATCGCGGTAGAGATCGGTACCCGTGAGCACGACCACCAGCGGACGCGTCGGATGGCGGAAGTGGAAACGGTGGATGGAGCGGCGGGAACGGCGCGCATGGAGCGCGATCAGCAAATCCGCCGGCTGGCCCTCCCAGCGCGTGGCGATCCATACCTGGTGCCCCAGTTGGCGCAGCAAGCGTGCCCAGCGCAAGGCCGTCTGGCGGTTGCCAGTGCGCTGGCGCGGGCCGGCGGGGGTGACGATGACGATTCTCATGGCGTGCGGATCGATCGGGCTCGGGTGGCGCCAGTGGCGTTTGCCTCAAGGCCAACCAGTCACCGCGGCGGATGGCCACGTAATGAGCTGCCGCCAGGATGACGCTTCTACCGTCATTCCCACCGAGCAAAACGAGAGCCGGCATCCAGGACCCCGCCCGCGCCTTGGCGAGGTTGGTCTGGATTCCCGCTTGCGCGGGAAGGGCGCCTTCGTCGCCATTCCGGGTGCCGCTGGCGACCCATAACCCAGGAACCGGTGGAGCTGCGGCCACAGCGACCTGGCCGCTTGCACGGGAATGACGGTCCAGGCGGAGCCCATCACCTACTTTCGTCAACCTCGACAAGGGACATCCTGGGTTAAACCCAGACTATCCATTTGTCCTGCAGTTCATGGGGCATGCGCCGGTCTAATGGATGATCTGGGTTAAACTCCGTGCGTGCGGTCGCCACTATACCCAATCTTCCTTGCATTATGCACGTCATGCCGGACATGAAGTTGCAAAGCCTCTGGTACCTGCGGCGGCAGGGTCGGGTGAGTGGGCCTTTTCCGGAAAGGTGGCTCCGGCGTGATCTCCTGTTGGGTCGCCTGCGGCCGGAGGACGAGATCAGCCTGGACCGACTCGCCTGGATTCCCCTTGGACAGCGCACAGATTGGCTCGGCGCGGAATCTGCACGGCCGCCCACGGATTTGCCGGAATGGCAGGAGGAAAGACGGCGGGCGCGGCTGCGCTGGTTGGACGAACGGCGTCTACCCGACCGGCGCACCCGCCAGCCGCGACCGTTTCCTGACGCAGGGGAAAAACGCAGCCGCCGTGAACGGCGCGCACCGGAGCGTGCCGAGCTCAAGCTGCTGCGCCAGCGCCACGCGGAACTGGAACAGGAACTCGCCGCCCGCCGCGAGCGCTTCCTGGGCATGGGATTGCTGCTCGTCTTGCTGGCGGCGCTGGTGATTTGGGCCGCGGCCCGGTTCGCTCCGGTGCGTCCCATCGAGGTACATCTCGGGCGCGCCACATCCGATTGCCGCGCGCCTGCCGGGCCCCAGGTCAATTGGGCCGGCTGCGACCGCAACGGTGCCTGGCTGCGCGGCGTGGATCTTTCCAGCGCCATGCTCGCGGGTGCCCATCTTAATAGCGCCAACCTGAGTCTTGCCCGGCTGGCCTACGCCAACCTGGGTGGAGCCGACCTGAGCTATGCCAATCTGGAAGGCGCCACCTTGCAGGCCGCTAGCCTCCAGGGCGCGAACCTGGCCTACGCGAGCCTTAAGCATGCCGATCTCACCCGCGCCGATCTGCGCGGCGCTCGTCTTGAGGCCGTGGATCTCACGGATGCGCGTCTCGGTCTGGCCTTGTGGAGCGATGGTCGCATCTGTCTGCCCGAGTCGGTGGGCGTGTGTCTGCCGTGAGCGCGCCGGTGCGTATCAGCTCAGCCGACAATCCGCTGGTGCGCAGCGTGCGCAAGCTTTTGACCTCGGCGCGCGAGCGCCGCCGTCAGCGGCGGACCGTGCTGGATGGCTGGCACCTGCTGGAAGCATTTCGTGCCGCCGGCGGCGTGCCGGAACGGGTGCTCCTCGCGGCGCGGCTAAAAGACACTGTTGCCACGCATGCTTTACTTGCGGGACTGGATGCGCGGCGCATCGCCCTTCTCGACGATGCCTTGTTGGATGCGCTTGCGCCGGTGGATACGCCCAGCGGCGTGCTCACGCTGATTGCGATTCCGACGGCGCCTCGCCGTGAGGTGCGGCTCGCCTTGTTGCTGGAAGACATCCAAGATCCGGGCAACCTCGGATCCATGCTGCGGAGCGCGGCGGCCGCCGCGGCCGACGCCGTGTATTTGTCCAAGGGTTGTGCCGATGCCTGGTCACCGCGCGCCCTGCGCGGCGGCATGGGCGCACAGTTCGCGCTGGCGCTTTACGAAGACGCCGATCTCGTGGCGGTGGCACGGGCATTTCCAGGGGAGGTGATCGCCACCAGTCTCGCCGCCCGCGCCTCTCTTTACGATCTCGATCTGCGTGGCCGCGTCGCCTTCGCCTTCGGCAACGAGGGCGCGGGCTTGAGCGCGGAGCTGCTCGCCGCGGCCCGGTGCTGCGTGCGCATCCCCATGCCAGGCGGCATCGAATCCCTCAACGCGGCTGCGGCCGCAGCCGTCTGTCTGTTCGAAAGGGTGCGCCAGTTACAAGCGCGGCCGTAGGCCCTGCCGGTGCACGAGGCTGGAGGCGATTTCTTCCACCGACATGTTGGTGGAATCGAGATAGGGAATGTCCAGGCGGCGGAACAATGCCTCTGCCGCCTGCACCTCGCGCTGACAGGTGGCGAGCGCCGCATAGCTGCTGCCGGGACGTCGCTCCTCGCGGATCTGGTGCAGACGTTCCGGCCGGATGGATAGGCCAAACAGCTTCGCCCGAACCACATCCAGCGCACTAGGTAGCCGTCCCCGCTCGAAATCCTCCGCAGTGAGTGGGACATTGGCTGCATATAGCCCATACTGCAGCGCGAGATAGAGACAGGTGGGTGTCTTGCCGCAGCGCGAGACACCGATCAACACCACATCCGCCTGGTGCAGACGCTGTCCCAGACCGTCATCGTGGGCCAGGGCGAAATTGACCGCGTCGATGCGGCTGCCGTAGGCACCGCCCACCCCATGCAGCCGACCCACTGCACCCGCGGGAGGCGTACCCAACTCAGCCTGCAACGGGGGTAGGAAGCGATCGAACACATCCATCACCAGGGCGGGGGCACGCGCCAAGCGGTCGCGTAGTGCCGGGTCGGCCAGGGAACTGATTACAACGGGACGCACGCCATCTTCCGCCGCCGCGGCGGTGATACGTGCCAGCGCCGCCTCCACCTTGCTGGCGTCGTCCACGAAGGGTAGCGTCTCGCGCACAAACTCAATATGATCAAACTGACTGAGCAGACCACGGCCAAGTGTTTCCACGGTGATCCCGGTGTGGTCGGAAACGAAAAACACGCGGCGTACAGACATGGACATGTGCCCGCCGTTGCCAACGAGGCCCCTCTATGAGCGAACCATCTTACATCATTTGGTTTGAAGAACTCTCCATGCACGACGTGGACCGGGTAGGGGGCAAGAACGCCTCCTTGGGCGAGATGATTCGTTCCCTGTCCCATCTGGGCGTGCGCGTGCCCGGCGGCTTTGCCACCACGGCTCAGGCCTTTCGTGACTATCTCGCCCACAATGGCCTGACCGATCGCATCACGCAAGCCCTCGAGCGCCTGGACGTGGCCGACGTAGTGGCCCTCGCCGAAACCGGTCGTCAGATCCGTGCCTGGGTGAAGGAAGGGCGCTATCCGCCCCGACTGGAGCAGGAGATTGCCGAGGCATGGCGGAAAATGGCCGCGGCGACTCCCGGCGAGCTGTCCGTCGCCGTGCGTTCTTCCGCCACCGCCGAGGATCTGCCGGATGCCTCCTTCGCCGGCCAGCAGGAGACGCTGCTCAATGTGGTGGGCCTAGCCAATGTGCTAAAGGCCGTGCAGGAAGTATTTGCTTCGCTCTACAACGACAGGGCAATCGCCTATCGCGTGCACCATGGCTTCACCCATGCCCAGGTGGCCCTGTCGGCGGGGATTCAGCGGATGGTGCGCAGTGATCTCGCCGCGAGCGGTGTGATGTTCACTCTCGACACCGAGTCTGGCTTTTCCGACGTGGTGTTCATCACCGGTTCCTGGGGGCTGGGCGAAATGGTCGTGCAGGGTGCCGTCAACCCGGACGAGTTCTATGTGCACAAGCCCATGCTCGCCCAGGGGAAAACCGCCATCGTCCGCCGCGCGCTGGGCGCCAAGGCCCGGCGTATGGTGTACGGCGAAGGTGGGCAGGGCACGCGTATCGAAGACGTGCCGGAAGCAGACCGTCGTCGTTTCTGCCTCACGGACGACGAAGTGCGGGCGCTGGCGCGCATGGCAGTGGTGATCGAAAACCACTATGGTCGGCCGATGGACATCGAATGGGCCAAGGACGGCCTGAGTCAGGAGCTGTTCATCGTCCAGGCGCGACCGGAAACGGTAAAGTCGCGCGCATCGCGGGACGTGCTGCGGCAATACCGTCTGAAAGGGCATGGTCGCGTGTTGGTGACCGGACGCGCCATCGGCAACCGCATCGGTGCCGGACCGGTGCGGCGCGTGTTGTCAGCCGCGGAAATGCATCGTGTGCAGCCGGGCGACGTGCTGGTGACCGACATGACCGACCCCGACTGGGAACCGGTGATGAAACGCGCGGCGGCCATCGTCACCAATCGCGGCGGGCGCACCTGCCACGCCGCCATCGTCGCCCGCGAGCTCGGCATTCCCGCAGTGGTGGGCACGGGCGATGCCACCGAGAAGCTGACGGAAGATCAGCCAGTCACCGTTTCCTGCGCCGAAGGCGACACTGGCAAAGTCTATGAAGGGCTGATAGAAGCGGAAGTGCGCGAGCTCAGTCTGGACACGCTGCCGGAGCCGCCGGTGAAGATCATGCTGAACGTGGGCAACCCGGAACGCGCCTTCGATTTCGCGCAACTTCCCAACCATGGCGTGGGTCTGGCGCGTCTGGAGTTCATCATCAACCGCATGATCGGCGTGCACCCGCGCGCCGTCCTCGACTATCCCGCCCTGCCGGACGTTCTCAAAAAAACCGTAGCAACGCAGGCCGCGGGCTATGCCGATCCGGTGACATTCTACGTGGAGCGTCTCGCGGAAGGTGTAGCCACCATCGCTGCCGCCTTCTGGCCCAAGCCGGTGATTGTGCGCCTGTCGGATTTCAAGTCCAATGAGTATGCCAATCTGATCGGCGGCGAACGTTACGAGCCGCGCGAGGAAAATCCCATGCTGGGTTTGCGCGGGGCCGCCCGCTATGTCTCCCCCATCTTCCGCGACTGCTTTGCGTTGGAATGCCGCGCTCTGAAGAAAGTGCGCCAGGAAATGGGCTACACCAATGTGGAGCTCATGATTCCCTTCGTGCGCACGGTGGAGGAAGGGCAGGCGGTGGTGAGTCTGCTGGCGGAGCAAGGGTTGGTGCGGGGCGAGCAAGGACTGCGGGTGGTCATGATGTGCGAGATCCCTTCCAACGTAATCCTCGCGGCAGAATTTCTCCAACACTTCGATGGCTTTTCCATCGGCTCCAACGATCTCACCCAGCTCACCCTGGGCATCGACCGCGATTCGGCCCTGGTAGCCGCCTCCTTCGACGAACGCAACCCGGCGGTGAAGACGCTGCTCGCCCAGGCCATTGCCGCCTGCCGCCAGGCAGGAAAATACGTGGGCATCTGCGGGCAAGGCCCGTCAGACCATCCGGATTTGGCGCAGTGGTTGGTCGAGCAAGGCATCGAGAGCCTCTCCCTCAATCCGGACACGGTGGTGGAAACCTGGCTTGCCCTGGCGCGGCCTCAGTAACCCAGCCAGCGCACTGTCTGGTAGAAGGCGAAACTAAGTAGCCAGGCCAGCAGCAGGGACCAGCCTACCGTGGCCAAGGTGAAGCGCCAGTCGCGCGATTCGCTGCGCAGCGTGGCGATGGTGGACAGACACGGCGTGTAGACCAGGGTGAACAGCATGAAGCTAAAGGCCTGGGCCCAGGTCAGATGCTGCGCCATGTGTTGGGTGAGGGCCGTTCCCTCCAGGCCGTAGATCACTGCTAGCGAGCCCACCACGATCTCCTTGGCCACGAAGCCGAAGATGAGGGCGATGGCGAGCTGACCGTCGATTCCCACCGGATCGAGTACTGGGGCCAGCAGGCGGCCAATTTGGCCCGCCCAGGTGGCGCTGCTGCCGGGCGCTGCGCCCGGCGGCAAATGGGTGAGCAACCAGACCATCACCACGCCAGCGACGATGAACTTGCTGGCCCGACGCAGGAAGTGGCGCACCTCTTGCCAGCCGCGTAGCACCATCTGGCGCAGAGTAGGAAAGCGGTAGGGCGGCAGTTCCAGCACGAACGGCTCATGACTGCGAAAGCGTCCCTTGAACAACAATGCCGTGAGCATGGCGCTGGCAAAGCTCAGAAGATACAGGCTCATCAATACCAAGGGTGCCGTCTTCGCTGAAAACAGGGCCGCGGTGATGAACAGGAACACTTGCAGCCGCGCCGAGCACAGAGAGAAGGGGATCACCAGCATGGTGAGCAGGCGTAGGGCGCGGGCGCGCATCACCCGTGTACCCATGATGGCGGGCACGTTGCAGCCGAAGCCCATGAGCAGCATCACGAAGCTGCGCCCATCCAGACCCAGGCGCGACATGAGGGCATCCATGAGAAACGCCGCCCGGGAAAGATAGCCCGTGTCCTCGACGATGGCCATGAACAGAAAGAACAGCACGATGATGGGAACGAAGGTGGCGACCGTGCCCACGCCATTGTAGACGCCATCGATCAGCAAGCCGGACAGCCACGCCGGCGCACCGGCGAGAACGGGCGTCAACACGGCTTGGTTGAAAGCGGCAAGCAGCCAGGCCACGCCGTCCTGCAGCGGCTTGCCCAGGGTGAAGATGGCCTGGAACAGGCCGTACATCACCGCGAAAAAGATCGGCAGCCCCAGTACCGGGTGCAGCAGGATGCGATCCAAGCGCGTGGTGAGATCGTCGTCAAGCTGTGGCGGAATGTGTACCGCCTTGGCCAATACACGCTCCATCTGCTGTTCGATGGATGTCTCCTCCGCCAGCATCTGCCGCAGGTTTTCCAGCTGCACGGGTCGGCTTTGCGCCAGCCGTTGGCGTATGGTCTCTACCGCTGCTTGAAAACCCTGGCCGTGCTTGGCCGACATAAGCGCCACCGGCATGTTGAGCTCCGCCGCCATGCGCCGGGTGTCGATGGTCACGCCATACTTGGCTGCCTCATCGGCCATGTTGAGCAGAAGTACCGCAGGCAGACCCAATTGTTTCACTTGCAAAGCGAGGGCGAGCTGACGGTCGAGCTGGGTGGCGTTGAGGAGGATCACCACTAGGTCCACCAGGTTGTGTTCCAGGAAATGGCGGACGACCAGCTCGTCGTCGGAGAAGCCGTGCAAATCGTAGATGCCGGGTAGATCCACCACCTCGACCATGTGGCCGCCAAGCAGCACTTTGGCGCCCAACAGATCCACGGTGACGCCGGGCCAGTTGCCGACGCGGGCGGAGGCGCCGGTGAGGCGATTGAAGAACGTGGACTTGCCCGTGTTCGGCATGCCCAATAGGGCAATGCGCTTCACGCTCAAGTCCGCGCGATGTCGATGTGACGGGCTTCGCGTGGGCGCAGCATGACATCGGTGCTGCCCACGCGCACCTGCAGCGGTCCCTTGCAGCAGGCACGGCGGATGAGAGCGATGCGGCGGCCGACACGTAGCCCCATGGCCGCGAGGCGCGCGTTTAGGGCTTCGTCGAAATGCAACCCGGTGATGATCGCGGTCTCGCCGGGTTTGAGGCTAGCCAAGGTGTCCATGAGGGCATTCTTATTTACAAATGAGAATTGTTACTAATTCTGCCAGCCGCCGTGGGGATTGGCAAGTCCTCCGGCGCGGTGGCCTGTGCCCACGCGGCTGCCTTCAACCCAGAGAATGGATAATCTAGGTTGAACCGCGCAGGGCGCGCGCCCTGCCAAGTTTTTTTGGCCGCGGGGGGCTTTTGCGGTATGATGGACTCCCGTCTGTTTCAGCCTTTTCCATGACCAAATTCATCTACATCACAGGCGGGGTTGTTTCGTCTCTTGGCAAGGGCATCGCCGCCGCGTCTCTCGGCGCCATCCTCGAATCTCGCGGCATCAAGCTCACCATGCTCAAGCTGGATCCCTACATCAACGTCGATCCCGGCACCATGAGCCCATTCCAGCACGGTGAGGTGTTCGTCACCGAGGATGGAGCGGAAACCGATCTCGACCTGGGCCACTACGAGCGCTTCATCAACCGCAAGATGACCAAGCGCAACAACTTCACCACCGGTCAGATCTACGAAAGCGTGATCCGCAAAGAACGGCGCGGCGACTATCTGGGTGGCACGGTGCAGGTCATCCCCCACATCACCGACGAGATCAAGCATTTCATCCGCCTCGGCGCGGGCGATGCAGAAGTGGCGGTGGTGGAGATCGGCGGCACCGTGGGCGACATCGAGTCCCTGCCGTTTCTCGAAGCCATCCGTCAGATGGCGATCGAGGTGGGGCGGGACAATGCCTGTTTCATCCATCTCACGCTGGTGCCCTACATTGCCTCAGCTGGCGAGATCAAGACCAAGCCTACTCAGCACTCCGTGAAGGAACTGCGCGAGATCGGCATCCAGCCGGACGTGCTGCTGTGCCGCGCCGACCGCCCCCTGCCGGAGGATGAGCGGCGCAAGATCGCGCTGTTTACCAACGTGCCGGAAGAGGCGGTGATTTCCGCCATCGACGTGGACAGCATCTACAAGATCCCGCGTATCCTGCATGACCAACACCTGGATGACATCGTCTGCCGCAAGCTGGCCTTGAATCCGCCGCCGGCGGATCTCAGCGTGTGGGACGAACTGGTCTATGCCCTGGAACATCCCCAGCATGAAGTGGACATTGCCCTGGTGGGCAAGTACGTGGATCTCACCGAGTCCTACAAGTCCCTCTCCGAGGCGCTGGTCCACGCTGGCATCCATACCCGCAGTCGGGTGCGCATCCACTACATCGACTCGGAGAAGCTGGAAGGCGGCGATCTCGCCATTCTGGCAAACATGGATGCGATCCTCGTCCCGGGTGGCTTTGGCAAGCGCGGGGTGGAAGGCAAGATTAATGCCATCCGCTACGCGCGCGAGAACAAGATCCCCTATCTTGGCATTTGCCTCGGCATGCAGCTTGCGGTGATCGAATTCGCGCGCCACGTGGCCGGCATGGCCGGCGCCCACAGCACCGAGTTCGATCCCGACACACCTTATCCCGTGGTGGCCCTGATCACTGAGTGGCGCGACCGCTCCGGGAAATTGTTGCAACGTTCCGCCATGTCCGACCTGGGGGGCACCATGCGGCTAGGCGGCCAGGAATGCCGCCTCGTACCGGGCAGCCGCGGACATGCCGCGTATGGCAAGGATCTCATTGTGGAGCGCCATCGCCACCGCTACGAGGTGAACAACACGCTGCTTGCGCAGCTGGAGCAGGCGGGCTTGCGCGTGAGCGGCCGTTCCACCGGCGAAGAGCACTTGTGCGAAATGATCGAACTACCCGATCATCCCTGGTTCGTCGCGGTACAGTTCCATCCGGAGTTCACCTCCACCCCGCGCCACGGCCATCCGCTGTTTTCCGCCTTCATCCGCGCTGCCCTCACCCAGCGCGCCCAAGCCCGGAAAGATCTCCCATGAAACTCTGCGGTTTCGACGTCGGTCTGGAACACCCGCTGTTCCTGATCGCCGGCCCCTGTGTCATCGAGTCGCGCCAGTTGGCGCTGGATACCGCAGGCACCCTCAAGGAGATCTGCGCCGAACTAGGCGTGCCTTTCATCTACAAGTCTTCCTACGACAAGGCTAACCGCAGCTCCGGCGCGTCCTTCCGCGGCCTGGGCATGGCGCAGGGCCTCAAGATCCTGGAGGAGGTGCGCAGCCAGATCGGGGTGCCGGTCCTCACGGATGTACACACGGAAGCGGAAATTCCCGATGTGGCAGCGGTGGTGGACGTACTGCAGACGCCAGCCTTCCTTTGTCGCCAGACGGATTTCATCCAGGCCGTGGCCGCCACCGGCAAGCCGGTCAACATCAAGAAAGGGCAGTTCCTTGCGCCCTGGGACATGAAGAACGTGGTGCAGAAGGCCAAGGCGGCCAATGGTGGCGCCGACACCATCTTGGTATGCGAGCGAGGCGTCTCCTTTGGCTACAACACACTGATCTCGGACATGCGTGGCCTAGCCGTGATGCGCGAGACGGGCTGTCCGGTGGTGTTCGACGCCACCCACTCGGTGCAGCAGCCGGGCGGGCAGGGCACGAAAAGCGGCGGGCAGCGGGAATTCGTGCCGGTGCTGGCGCGTGCCGCGGTTGCATCGGGTGTGGCGGGTGTGTTCATGGAGACCCACCCGGAGCCGGAGCGCGCATTGTCGGACGGCCCCAATGCCTGGCCGCTACCGCGCATGAAGGAATTGCTATCCACGCTAAAGGAGCTGGACGCGCTAGTGAAGCGCACTGGTTTCATCGAGAGTGAGTTTATGTAACGCATGAAACGCGGAGGGCGCGGGCAGTCCTGCGTGGGCTGCGCGAGCTCTGCGCGGAAACCATCAGTCAAGGAAAAGACAAATGAGTGCAATCGTCGATGTCATCGCCCGCGAAATTCTCGACTCCCGCGGTAATCCCACCGTGGAAGCGGATGTTCTACTGGAATCCGGCGTGATCGGGCGCGCCGCTGTGCCTTCTGGAGCCTCCACCGGTAGCAAGGAAGCCATCGAGCTGCGCGACGGCGATGCCCAGCGCTATGGCGGCAAGGGCGTGCTGAAGGCCGTCGAGAATGTCAACACGGAGATCTGCGAGGCCATCATCGGCCTCGATGCCGAGGAACAAACCTTCATCGATCGCACCCTGATCGAGCTGGACGGCACGGAGAACAAAGGCCGGTTGGGTGCCAATGCCATCCTCGCCGTGTCCCTCGCGGTAGCCAAGGCGGCAGCGGAAGAGTCGGGGCTGTCCCTCTACCGTTACCTGGGCGGCGCCGGCGCCATGGCGCTGCCGGTGCCGATGATGAACATCATCAACGGTGGCGCCCACGCCAACAACAGCGTGGACATGCAGGAATTCATGATCATCCCGGTCGGCGCACCCAGCTTCCGCGATGCCGTGCGCTACGGCGCCGAGGTGTTCCATGCGCTGAAGAAATTGCTAGAACATCGCGGCCACGTCACCACGGTGGGGGACGAAGGTGGCTTCGCGCCGAATCTAGAGAGCAACGAGGCGGCGCTCAAGCTCATCGTCGAGGCGATCGAGGCAGCGGGCTACCTGCCGGGTGCCGACGTGGCCATCGGTCTGGATTGCGCCAGTTCCGAGTTCTACCAAGATGGTAAATATGTGCTCGCCTCGGAAGGCCGTTCCATGACCTCGGCAGAGTTCGCCGATCACCTGGCAGGGTGGGTGGATCGCTACCCCATCATCAGCATCGAGGATGGCATGAGCGAGCACGACTGGGCCGGCTGGAAACTGCTCACCGAGCGTCTCGGGCGGCGCATCCAGCTGGTGGGCGATGACGTATTCGTCACCAATAGCCGGATCCTCAAGGAGGGCATCGCCCAGGGCATCGCCAATTCGGTCCTGATCAAGATCAACCAGATCGGCACCCTGACCGAGACCTTCCAGTGCATCGAAACCGCCAAGCGAGCGCGCTATACTGCCGTGGTCTCTCACCGCTCGGGTGAAACCGAGGATACGACCATCGCCGACATCGCCGTGGCCACCAATGCCCTGCAGATCAAGACCGGGTCGCTCTCTCGCAGTGAGCGCATCGCCAAGTACAACCAGCTTTTGCGCATCGAGGAGGAGCTGGGCGACAATGCCACCTATGCGGGGCGCGAGGCCTTCCATCAACTCGGCTGACACCACTGCCGGCGCCGTGCGGGAGGCATGAGCCGTGCGCTGGCTCACCCTGATCCTCGCCCTGCTCATCCTGGCTCTGCAGTATCCCCTTTGGCTGGGCAAGGGTAGCTGGCTCAAGGTATGGGAAGTGGATCAGGCGCTCAAGAAGCAGCTTGCCGAGAACGAGCGGCTCAAGAGCCGGAATGCCTCGCTCGAGGCCGAGGTGACAGATCTCAAGACGGGCTACGAGGCGATCGAAGAGCGGGCGCGCAGCGAGCTGGGCATGGTGCGTCGGGATGAAATCTTCTTCCAGGTGATTGATGAGCCGGGGGCCGCGCCAGCCCCTGGTGCCCCGCCGTAGGCCGCTCCGTCAGGCGCGGCGGCGGCTTCGTCGCGCTAAGCGGCTAGATCGATTCCTGGAAACACTCGACGCGCCGCGTCGAACCGGGTTGCAGGAAGCGCGCAAATTCCAGCCGCTGTGCGATTGCCGCCAGCGACGCTTCCAGCCAGTCACCCGGCACGTCCGCATAGACTTCCAGCCACAACGCCGGCTCGTCGCGTTTCTTCAGCAGCCGACCCTGCACCCCCGTCTTGGCCGCGATCTCGAACAGGAGCTGGTCCACGGCGGCGATGGCTTCTGCCTCGCGGCGAAGATCGACGCGGTAGTACACGTAGTAGTGGAACATGGACACCCGCGCCCTCAGGCCGAAATGGGGTAGGGTAACTTGAGCAGGTGCAGCACCGGTCCGTCCAAGCTCTTCCAGTGGATGGGCTCGCTGGCGGCGCTCGAGGTTTGGATCACGGCCAGCAAATCGTAACCGCCCTCCGGGGCGGGCGCCGCATTGACCACCATGCCGCTGGCCTGCTCCTGCATGTCGGCGCTGTAGAGTGGGTCGCCCGGCATGGGCGCCTGCTCGCTGTCGAGATGGGCGAGATACATGCGTCGCTTGAGTTTACCCAGATACTGGGTGCGCGCCACGATCTCCTGTCCCGGGTAGCAGCCCTTCTTGAAATTCACGCCGCCCACCAGTTCGAAGTTGGCCATCTGGGGTACGAATTCTTCCTGGGTCTGCGGCAACACCACCGGGATGCCGGCGCGGATCAGATGCCAATCCCAGCGGCTACTCCCCACGGGACGGCAGTGCGCCGCGAGCGCCGTCCACAACTTTGGCGCCTGCTCAGGCGCGCACAACAGCTCGAAGCATTCGCCCGCTAGACGCAGCACGCTGCCAGCCGTCGTGGCGAGCAGCTCGTGCGCCGCACCGGGCACGCTTTCAAACTGCGCTTCGACAATCTGCGCCGCACCCGGGCCTGCCACGCCCAGCCGCACCCACTCATCACTCGCATCACTGATTTTCACCCTGGCGCGCAGGACGAACATGGACAGACGCTTCTGGACGGGCTCGCGCAGGCTTGTCGGCAACTGCATGAGGTAGCCATCGGCATCGTCCTTCCATAGCAGGAACGTCGCCAACATGCGTCCTTTGGGCGTGCAGTAGGCGGCCCACTGACTGTTGCGCCCGTTGAGCAGGCGCACATCGTTGGAAAGCTGCCCCTGCAGAAATGTCTGGGCATCCTCACCTGTAAAGCGGATCAGCGCGAAATGCGAGAGATCGGCTAAAATGGGCTCGCTTCCCGAGCGGCGGATGTCCTCCGCCGGCTCGCCGAAATGCACCACTTGCCCATTCTCGATGAACGCGCCGCGGGATTGGAGAAACTGCTGCCAGTCGCTGTTCATGTCTTATGCCCGTGGAAATGTCGAAGAAAACTCACGCCGAACGAAGGGGAAAACCACGTTGCCATGCGCCCCGGCGTTGGCGAAACATAATGGTGCGGCACTCGTTTTGCAAGCCTGATGCATAAGCCCCGGCCGGTCTATCTCGACCTCACAGGCATCCGTCAGCCGCTTTCGGCGGTGGTGTCCTTTTTGCATCGGATAAGCGGCGCGTTGCTGTTTGTGCTGCTGCCTTGCGTGCTCTACGTCTTCGAGCTTTCCCTCGCCGACGAAGCGAGTTTCGCCCGCATGGCCCAGCAACCACTGCTGCGCTTTGCCCTTGGCGGCGTGGCCCTGTTCTATGGCTACCATCTGCTCGCAGGTGTGCGTTTCCTGATTTTCGATCTGCATCGCCCCGGACTGTACCGCTATGCCCAGGTAAGCGCCCGGCTGGTGCTCCTGGGTGCCGTGCTGGTGGGCATGGCGGTGGTGAGCGCGCTATGGTGAAGCGCGGCGTAACTGGTGCCCGCTATGGCATCGTGGACTGGCTCGCCCAGCGGCTCACGGCGGTCGTGATGTTAGCTTACAGCGCATTCCTTGGCGTGCGTCTATGGCTTTCTCCCGAGCTGGATTTCGCCGCCTGGCGCGCCCTGTTTGCGCCCGTGTGGATGCGTCATGCCACGCTGCTGTTCATGGTGGCGCTCTGCTGGCATGCCTGGGTCGGCATGCGCGACATCTACATGGATTACCTGCGGTCCACGGGCCTACGGCTGGCCGCCCATGCTCTGACCATCCTGTTGCTGCTGGCGTACCTTCTGTGGGCTGCCGGCATCCTTTGGGGGCGGCCATGAAGCTCGCTAAGCGCACCTTCGACGCCCTGGTGGTGGGGGCTGGGGGCGGTGGCCTACGCGCAGCGTTGGCGCTGGCTGATGCCGATCTCAAGGTGGCAGTGGTGTCCAAGGTATTTCCCACCCGTTCCCACACCGTGGCGGCCCAGGGGGGCATCAACGCCGCTCTGGGCAATGTCACGCCGGACAACTGGTACTGGCACATGTACGATACGGTGAAGGGCTCCGATTATCTGGGAGACCAGGACGCCATCGAGTTCATGTGCCGCGCCGCGGCGCAGACGGTTTACGAGCTGGAACACTATGGGTTGCCTTTCTCGCGCCTAGCGGACGGACGCATCTATCAACGTCCCTTCGGCGGCCAGTCCACCGAGCTGGGGCGCGCTCAAGCCACACGCACCTGCGCGGCGGCGGATCGCACCGGCCATGCCCTGCTGCACACGCTGTATCAGCAGAATATCCGCGCGCGCACCCATTTCTTCGATGAGTATTTCGCCCTCGACCTCATCAAGGACGACGCTGGCTACGTACTGGGCGTGCTCGCGCTGGAAATCGAAAGCGGCGAGCCGTTGCTGATCGAGGCGCGTGCCACGCTACTTGCCACCGGTGGCGCGGCGCGCATCTTCCGCACTTCCACCAACGCCCTCATCAATACCGGCGATGGCTTAGGCATGGCGCTGCGCGCGGGCATTCCCCTGCAGGACATGGAATTCTTCCAGTTTCATCCCACCGGCATCGCCGGCGTGGGCTGCCTGATTTCCGAGGCGGCGCGCGGGGAGGGAGGGTATCTGGTCAACAACCGCGGCGAGCGCTTCATGGAGCGCTATGCGCCCCAGGCAAAGGATCTCGCCAGCCGCGATGTGGTCAGCCGCGCCATCGTCAGCGAGATTCGTGAAGGACGCGGCTGCGGACCACAGGGCGAGTACGTGCTGCTCAAGCTCGACCATCTCGGCGCGGAACGCATCCAGCAACGCCTGCCGGGCGCACGCGAGCTGGCGCGCCGCTTCGCCCATGTGGATCCGGTGGAACGACCCATTCCCGTGTTCCCCACTGCGCACTATATGATGGGTGGCATTCCCACCAACCGTTTCGGCCAAGTGGTAGTGCCAACCGCCACCGGCCCGGAAGAGGCCGTGCCTGGGCTGTACGCAGTGGGCGAGTGTGCCTGTGTCTCCGTGCATGGCGCCAACCGGCTCGGTGGCAATTCCCTGCTGGACATCGTCGTGTTCGGCCGCGCCGCGGGGGCGCACATGCTGGAATACCTGCGCGAGAATCCTTATCCACGGCCCATCCCACCTGCGGCGACGGAACCCGCGCTGGAGCGCCTCGCACGCTGGGAACGCGGCCTGGGCGACGAACGCATTCCTGCCATCCGCGACGAAATGCAGCGGGTCATGGAACAGCGCTGCGGGGTGTTCCGCACCGCAGCCGAGTTGCAGGCAGGCATCGCCGAGATTCGCGCTTTGCGCGAACGTCTCCGTCATGCCAGGCTCACCGACCGCAGCCGTATCTTCAACACCGCGCGCATTGAGGCGCTGGAACTGGAAAACATGATGGAAGTCGCATTGGCCACCATTGTCTCCGCCGCCGCGCGCGAAGAGAGCCGCGGTGCGCATTCGCGTGTGGACTTTCCTAACCGCGATGATGATCGCTGGCTCAAGCACACGCTGTATTTTCTCGAAGGCAGCCGTCTGGATTACAAGCCGGTGCGCCTGAAACCGCTGACGGTGGAAGCCTTTCCACCCGTGGCGCGGAGTTACTGATGCCCGTTTACCTGTCCATCTACCGCTACGATCCGGAATCTGGGACCGAGCCGCGCATGCAGGACTATGTGCTGGACATGGTCCCGCAGGGCAAGATGCTGCTGGACGCCATCTTGGCCATCAAGGATCAGGATCCCACCCTCGCGCTGCGGCGCTCCTGCCGCGAGGGCGTGTGCGGTTCCGATGCCATGAACATCAACGGCCGCAACGGGCTCGCCTGCATCACGCCGCTGGCAGGGCTCAAGCAGCCCATCGAGTTGCGGCCATTGCCGGGACTGCCGGTGATACGCGACCTGGTGGTGGATCTCGAGCCTTTCTACCGCCAATACCGGGCAGTACGGCCTTGGCTCATCAACCGCGACCCCGAGCCGGAGATCGAACGCTTGCAAACCCCCGAGGAACGCGCCGCGCTGGAAGGTTTGCACGAGTGCATCTTGTGCGCCTGCTGTTCCACCGCCTGTCCTTCCTTCTGGTGGAATCCGGACAAGTTTCTCGGTCCGGCCGCGCTGCTTACGGCCTACCGCTTTCTCGCCGACAGCCGCGATCAGGCCGCCGATGCGCGCCTGGATCAGCTCGAAGATCCCTATCGACTGTTCCGCTGCCATAGCATCATGAACTGCATCGATGCCTGCCCCAAGGGCCTCAATCCCACGCTGGCCATCGGCCGCATCAAGGGTATGCTCACCAGGCGCACGATATGAGCGCATCGCCCACTACTAGTGAGCGGGAGCTGGCGCGGCTGCGCTGGCGTTGCCGACGCGGCATGCTGGAGTTGGATCTCGTGCTGCTGCGGTTCCTGGAAACAGCGTATCCTCGGCTCGACGCCGCCGGGCAGGCTGCCTTTCGCGCCCTGCTGGAACTGGAGGACGCGGTGCTCCTCGACCTACTCGCCGGCGGGCAGGCGGCCGCAGCCTGGCAGAACATCCTCGCGCTTCTCAAGCGATGTTGAGCCTCGTCATCCGGCCGGCGCCGCGCCTCATGCTCTTGCTTGCTCTGCTCTACGCAAGCGCGGGCCTGTGTGTCGTCGTCGTACCTTTGCCCCGTCCGCTGCAGCTTATGCTGCTGACCATGCTCCTTCTCGCCGCCGCGCACAGCATATGGCTACATGGCCTGGGCCGCCACCGGCGCGCCATCCAGAGGCTTGAGCTCGATGCGCAAGGCCAGCTATACGTCATCGATGGCACGGGCCAGCCCCAGCGTGCGCGCGTTTCGGCCGCTAGCTTCGTCACCCCCTGGCTTACAGTACTCGATTTTGCCACTGAACGCGGACGGCGCACGCTGCTGATCATGCCGGAGCGAGTGGACGCGGAAGCCTACCGCCGCTTGCGGGTGTGGCTGCGCTGGGGTTGGCGTGCCGAACCGAGCAACACCGTGGACCAGGATCTTGAGGTCACGACGTCCCGCCGCGAGCCCTGACCGTGTGGCCTCAGCCTGCTAGCAAGCGCGGCGAGAGCACGGTGTTTTCGGCGCGCGGCAGAGTGAACGGGTAGTCCCGGCTGAAATGCAAGCCACGGCTTTCGTGGCGGGCGAGGGCGCAACGCACGATCAGCTCGGCGGTCAGGACCAGGTTACGCAGTTCGATCAGGTCGTTGCTCACGCGGAAATTGCGGTAGTACTCCGCGATTTCCTCGGTGAGCAGGTTGATGCGGTTTAAGGCCCGCTTGAGGCGTTTGTCGGTACGCACGATGCCCACGTAGTCCCACATGAAGCGGCGCAACTCGTCCCAGTTGTGGGAGATGACGACTTCCTCGTCAGCGTCCGTCACCCGGCTTTCATCCCAGGCGGGCAAGGACGGGCGGGCGGGGCTTGCCTGGGCCAGGATGTCGTACGCGGCGGCGCGGCCTACCACCAGGCATTCCAATAGAGAGTTACTGGCAAGCCGGTTCGCGCCGTGCAGCCCAGTACAGGCTACCTCGCCCACGGCGTAGAGCCCTTCCACGTCGGTGCGGCCGTGCACGTCGGTGAGGATGCCACCGCAGCTGTAATGGGCCGCCGGCACTACCGGGATGGGCTCGCGCGTGATGTCGATGCCCAGTTCCAGGCAGCGCTGATAGATGGTGGGAAAGTGGCTCTTCAGGAAGTCCGCCGGCTTGTGGCTGATGTCGAGATAAACGCAGTCGAAGCCGTGTTTCTTCATCTCGAAATCGATGGCACGCGCCACGACGTCACGCGGGGCGAGTTCCGCGCGCGGATCGTGTTCGGGCATGAAGCGGGAGCCATCGGGACGCTTGAGCACACCGCCTTCCCCCCGCACCGCCTCGGTGATCAGGAAGGATTTGGCATGGGGATGGTAAAGACAGGTGGGATGGAACTGGATGAACTCCATGTTGGCCACGCGGCAGCCGGCACGCCAGCCCATGGCCACGCCGTCGCCAGTGGCCACGTCCGGGTTGGTGGTGTAGAGATAGACCTTGCCTAAACCGCCGGTCGCCAGGGCCGTGAAATCCGCCGCCAGAGTCTTTACCCGCCCCTCCTTCCTGTCCAGCACATAGAGGCCGTAACAGCGGTTTTCCTGCCGGCCGAGTTTGACCCCCGTGATGAGATCGATGGCGATGTGCTGCTCCAGCAGGGTCAGGTTGGGATGGGAACGGGCACGGCCGATCAGCGTGCTCTGCACTGCATGGCCGGTGGCATCGGCGGCATGCACGATGCGGCGGTGACTGTGGCCGCCTTCGCGGGTCAGATGCAGGCTCTGGCTGACCGGCTCCCGCGTGAAGGCTACGCCCTGATCCATTAGCCAGCGGATCATCTCCGGCCCCTGGCGCAGGATTTCACGCGTCACTGCCTCGTCACAAAGCCCGGCGCCGGCCAGCAGCGTATCCCGCACGTGCTCCTCAATGGAGTCCTCGCTCGAGAGCACGGCGGCGATGCCGCCCTGAGCCCAGTCGCTGGCGCTGTCCGACAGGGCGCGCTTCGTGATCACCGCAACCCGACGCGCATCGGCCAAATGCAAGGCTAGGGTCAGTCCCGCCAGCCCGCTGCCCACAATGATCACGTCGTAGTGCTCCACCCCGCAAGGTCCTCCAAGAAAGGGGCATCATAGCACGGGCCCTGTTGCCGCCCCGCCACAGGCCAAGCGGCCGGAGCTAAGCAAAGCCGGTGTGCTTGCCCGCGACGAGGCAGTCTGAACTAACTGACGCGTTGCCGGTCTGTGCATGCAGGTTGCGTGATCCCATTCCTCAGTCGAGCAGGGGGCAGGTATACTTTGGGCCAGATAATCGACTTTCCCGCTCGGGAAATAATCCTCCAACAAAAATCGTTCAGGGACGTCCCCAAAATGGGTGATCGGGAGATCGACCAGGCCCTGGTCGAGCGGGCCCAGGCCGGCGACAAGCACGCCTTCGAGCTTCTGGTCGGCAAATACCAGCGCAAGCTCGCCCGTCTGCTGTCGCGCTTCATTCGTGATCCTGCGGAAGTGGAAGACGTCGCCCAGGAGACCTTCATCAAGGCCTATCGCGCCCTGCCTTCCTTCCGCGGCGACAGCGCCTTCTACACCTGGCTTTACCGCATCGCGATCAACACGGCAAAAAACTACCTGGTCTCCCAGGGCCGGCGTGCCCCCACCAGCACCGAATTCGCGGCCGAGGAGGCCGAAGGCTTCGAGGAAGCGGACCTGTTGCGCGACGTGGATACCCCGGAGGCAGCCCTGCTCACCAAGGAAATCGGCGAGACGGTCACCGCCGCCATGGAAGCCCTGCCGGAAGAGCTGCGCACCGCCATCACGCTGCGCGAGATCGACGGCTTGAGCTACGAGGAAATCGCAGAAGCAATGAATTGTCCCATCGGCACCGTACGTTCGCGCATCTTTCGCGCGCGCGAGGCCATCGCCGAGAAACTTCGCCCGCTTCTGGGCACCAGCAAAGACAAGAGGTGGTAGCCATGACTTCAGACATTTCCGCCCTGATGGATGGTGAACTCGATCCGGACGCGACCGCGCGCGTCCTGGCCAACCTACGCCAGGATGAGAGGCTGCGAGCAACCTGGGAAACATATCAGTTGATCGGCGATGCCCTGCGCGGGAGTGGACCGCTCGCGCTGGACATCACCGGGAAAGTGGCACGCCGGCTGGCGCAAGAACCCACCGTGCTCGCGCCGCGCCCCCACCGCACTCAACCTGCCCCGCGTCGGCCCGCCCTGGCGCTGGCTGCGTCGGTGGCCGCTTTGGGACTGGTGGGCTTACTCGCCTGGCAGCAGAGCCGTCTCTATGGAGCCAAGGCGTCTACCGTCCAGGTCGCCGCGGTCGAAACCCGTGCTCCATTGCCCGTTCTGCAACCGGCCACACGCCCTGGACAGACAGCCAAGGCCGATGGGCAGGAACCGCCACGGGTGCGCTTCCCAGTGGGTACGGGAGAGGCCTACCTGCTTGCCCATCAGGAATTTTCGCCCAGCTATGCCATGGCAGGCATGCCCGCCTACGTGCGCGTCGTGGCGCAACCGGAAGCGGGTCAATGAGACGGTTGTTGGCGGCTGCCCTGCTGGCGGCGGTGGCTCAAGCGGGCTGGGCGGTGCCCGCCAGCGACGATGCCCAGGCAGCCTTTGCCTGGTTGCAGAAAATGGCGCAGGCCACCCACCGCCTGAATTACAGCGGCGTGTTCGTTTATCAGCGGGAAGATCGGGTCGAGACCGTGCGCATCGTGCACCGCGTGGATGAGTCGGGAGAGCACGCCAAGCTGGTCTATCTCGATGGCCAGCCGCGGGAGACCTACCGCATCGACGGCGACGTATTGTGCTTCCTGCCGGATGGAAAGACCGCGCTGCTGGATAAAAGCCGCGCCCGCACGCTGTTTCCGGCCCTGCTGCCCGAACACAGCAGCGAACTCAAGGCCTCCTATGCGGCGCGTCTGGCCGGCCGAGGGCGGGTGGCGGGACGTGAGACCCAAGTGGTGGTGCTCGCCCCGCGCGATGCCTACCGCTACGGCCACAAGTTCTGGGCCGACACCGAAACCGGCCTGCCGTTACGGGCAGGGGTATGGCAGAAAGAAGGGGAGATGGTGGACCGCTTCTCCTTCACCCAGGTAAACATCGGGGGTCCCATTGCCCGGTCCGAGGTGCGTCCGCAGCTCGCAGGCCGGCGCATCATCCAGCACGATCCTGCCCAGTCGCCCGATGGTGCGATCGATTCGGGTTGGAAAGTGGGTAGCGTGCCCCCTGGCTTCAAGCGCATTTCCGCCATGAAGCGCACGCTGCCGGGGCAGGAGGCTTTGGTCAACCACATCGTCTATTCCGATGGTCTGGCGGCGGTGTCCATTTTCATCCAACCTGCCCAGCCGGGGACGGAACGGGGCTTGTCCCAGCGCGGTGCCCTGCATGTCTATACTCGCCTAGTCGCCGATCACGACGTTAAAGTGCTGGGTGAGGTGCCTGCCGCCACGGTGCGTCTCATCGGCGATTCCATCAGTTACGAGCCGTGAATCATGGCGGACGTCTCCCTGCTCGAAACGCCCGCGCGCGTGATCCATAGCCACGACGGCGTAGCCCTGGTGGAGGCCGACTATGGCGGTGGTTGCGGCAGCGGGGTCTGCGCTACGGGCGGATGCGGCGCGGCGTTGCTGGCGCAGCTTTTCACGCGCACGCCCCGTGGACCGCTGGAAGTGATCGATGCCCTGGGTACCCGGTCCGGGGAACGGGTCGTGGTGGGCGTGGAACAGGGCAGCGTATTGAGCGCGAGCCTGCTCGTCTATCTGCTGCCCCTCATGTTGCTGCTAGCAGGCGCGGTGGCGGCGCGCCATGTCCTGGGCGGTGACACCACGGCGGCGTTGGGTGCTCTCCTCGGGCTTGCGATCGGCTGGTGGCTCGCGCGCCGCCTCAACCGGCGGAGGTCGCCGCGACCGCGCATCCTGCGTCGCCTGTGAACCCAAGGCCTTGCCTTACTCTCTACGCGCGTGTGGGCTGCCACCTCTGCGAGGACATGGCGGCAGCGCTCGATGCCCTGCGCGACGAGCTGGGTTTCGACTACCGTACGGTGGACGTGGACACCGACCCAACCCTGGTCGCCCGTTATGGCAGGCTGGTGCCGGTGCTGGCCTTGGAAGAAGAGGTGCTATGCCATTATTTCCTAGAGCCCGCCGCCTTACGCGCCAGGCTCGCGAGAAGTGAATGATTTCCTGGCGTTTTTCCGCTAGAATCGGGCACTGGCACAAAAGGGCACCCGGGTGCCCTTTTTTAATTGACCCAAGATGAAAAACATCCGCAACTTTTCCATCATCGCCCACATCGACCACGGCAAATCCACGTTGGCAGACCGCTTCATCCAGGCCTGCGGCGGGCTCTCCGAGCGCGAAATGGCCGAGCAGGTGCTCGATTCCATGGAGCTGGAGCGGGAGCGGGGTATCACCATCAAGGCCCAGACGGCGGCCCTCACTTATCACGCTCGCGATGGTCAGACCTACCATCTGAACCTCATCGATACGCCCGGCCACGTGGATTTTTCCTACGAGGTCTCCCGCTCCTTGGCCGCCTGCGAGGGGGCACTTTTGGTGGTCGATGCTTCCCAGGGCGTGGAGGCCCAGACCGTGGCCAACTGCTACACCGCCATTGAGCAGGGCGTGGAAGTGGTGCCTGTGCTCAACAAGATCGACCTGCCCGCGGCGGACCCCGAGCGAGTGATCCAGGAAATCGAAGACATCATCGGCATCGACGCTCATGACGCGGTGCGTGCCAGCGCCAAGACCGGCATCGGCATCGAGGACATCCTCGAAGCGGTGGTGAACAAGATTCCAGCCCCCCGGGGCGATCCGGATGCACCGCTCAAGGCGCTCGTCATCGACTCCTGGTTCGACAACTACGTGGGCGTGGTGATGCTGGTGCGCGTGGTGGATGGACGTCTGCGGCCCAAGGATAAGATTCTGCTCATGGCTACTGGTGCCACCTATCTTTGCGAACAGGTGGGCGTGTTCACGCCCAAGTCCATTGAGCGGGAAGAGCTGTCGGCGGGCCAGGTCGGGTTTGTCATCGCCGGTATCAAGGAGCTGCGCCATGCCCAGGTGGGGGACACGGTGACCCTCGCTACCCGTCCCGCAGCCGAACCTCTGCCCGGCTTCAAGAAGATCAAGCCGCAGGTGTTCGCCGGGCTGTATCCCGTGGATTCCCACGAATACGACGCCTTGCGCGACGCACTGGAAAAGCTGCGCTTAAACGATGCCTCTTTGCAATATGAGCCGGAGACTTCGCAGGCGCTGGGTTTCGGCTTCCGCTGCGGCTTCCTGGGTATGCTGCACATGGACATCGTGCAGGAACGCCTGGAGCGGGAATACGACATGAATCTCATCATCACCGCCCCGACGGTGGTATATGAGGTCGTATTGCGCGACGGCACGGTGCAGGAGATCGAAAATCCTTCTCGCCTGCCGGATCCGTCCAGGATCCAGGAGATTCGCGAGCCCATCATCACCGCCACCATTCTGGTCCCGCAGGATTACGTAGGCAACGTGATTACCCTGTGCACGCAGAAACGGGGCGTGCAGAAGAACATGCAGTACATGGGGCGGCAGGTGATGCTCACCTACGAGATGCCCATGAACGAGGTGGTGGTGGATTTCTTCGACAAGCTCAAATCAACTTCCCGTGGTTATGCCTCTCTCGACTATGACTTCAAGGAATTCCGTGCGGCAGACTTGGTGAAGCTGGACATCCTGGTCAACGGTGAGCGAGTGGATGCCCTGTCCACCATCGTGCACCGCTCCAACGCCCAGGCCCGGGGTCGGGAGCTGGCGGCCAAGATGCGTGAGCTCATTCCGCGCCAGATGTTTGACATCGCCATCCAAGCCGCCATCGGCAGTCACATCATCGCCCGCGAGACGGTGAAGGCGCTGCGCAAGAACGTACTGGCCAAGTGCTATGGTGGCGACATCACGCGCAAGAAGAAGCTGCTGGAAAAACAAAAGGCCGGCAAGAAGCGCATGAAGCAGGTGGGCAACGTGGAAATTCCCCAGGAAGCCTTCCTCGCGGTGCTGCAGGTGGAAGGAAAATGATTTGGGACCGCCGCTTGGTTCGACTTCTGTAACCGGTCGGGTGCCGCAATCTGCCTTGATCCCTGCTTCCGACCTTTCTCGTACGAGGCTTTCTGGACCATGAACTTCGCGCTCATTTTGTTCATTGCCCTGGTGGTGACCGGACTCATCTGGCTGGCCGATCATCTTTTTTTCAAACCGGGGCGTGCCCAGGGGCAGAAGGAACCGCTGCTGGTGGAATATTCGCGTAGCTTCTTTCCGGTGATCCTGATAGTGTTCCTGCTGCGTTCCTTTCTCGTGGAACCGTTCCGCATCCCGTCCGGCTCCATGGTCCCCACCTTGCAGGCCGGCGATTTCATCCTGGTCAACAAATACACCTGGGGCATCCGCCTGCCGGTGATCAACCGTAAGATCATCGACATCAGCCAACCCGAACGGGGTGACGTGGTCGTGTTCCGCTATCCGGTGGATCCCTCGTTGGATTACATCAAGCGCATCGTCGGTCTGCCAGGTGACCGCGTGAGCTACATCGACAAGCAGCTTAGCATCAATGGACAACCGGTGAAGATGGATTTCCTGCGTCCGTATGACTATGTGAAACCCGGCCTGAATAACGTGGTAGCGCAGCTCTTTCTGGAACATCTCGGCCATCATCCACACCAGGTGCTGATCCAGCCGGATGAGCCACCGGTGCGGCTGGAAGGGGTGCGTGTCTTCCGATACCGCGATCATTGTGATTACAATGAACGTGGCTTTACCTGCGTGGTGCCGCCGGGTCATTACTTCGCCATGGGCGACAACCGGGACGACAGCACCGACAGCCGTTACTGGGGCTTCGTGCCGGACGAGAACATCGTCGGTCGCGCCTTTCTGATCTGGATGAACTTCGACGACTTCGGCCGCATCGGCAAATCCATCGAATGAGGGAAACTGGGATGAAACATCAACGGGGGATGACGTTCATCGGCTGGGTCGTGGTGCTGGCCCTTGTCCTTTCTTACGTTTACATCGGCATCAAGGTGGTGCCGGCCTACATCGAATTCTTTTCCGTGAAGAAGATCCTCGCCACGATCGCCAAAGAGCCAGGCTTTGCCACCATGACGCCCGCCGAGATCCGCAAATCCTTCGAGCGTCGGCTCGCCATCGACTACGTTAGTGCCGTCACGCCCCAGGATCTCGACATCCGCAAGGAAGGCGGAGAAAACGTGGTGAGCGTGGAATATTCCCAGAAGATTCCCCTCTTCTACAACGTCAGCGTGCTGCTGGATTTTTCGGCCAGTACCGCCGGCAGCAAGCCGGCCAAAATGGTGGAATGACGGGCGATCTCAAACGTCTTGCGCGCCAGCTGGGCTATGCCTTCGAGGAGCCAAGGCTGTTGCAGCAGGCACTCACCCATCGCAGCTACGGCACGCCCCACAACGAACGCTTGGAATTCCTCGGCGACAGCGTGCTGTCGCTGGCCATCTCGACGCGCCTTTTTCACGATTTCCCGCGCTTGACCGAAGGGGAACTCTCGCGCGTGCGCGCACATCTGGTCAAGGAGTCCACGCTTGCCGAAATTGCTCAAAGCCTGTCGTTGGGTGATTATCTGTTCCTGGGTGAAGGCGAGCTCAAGAGCGGCGGCTTTCGCCGTCCATCGATCCTCGCCGATGCGCTAGAGGCCATTGTCGGCGCCATCTATCTCGATGGCGGTTTCTCCGAGGCGCAACGTGTGCTCCACGCCCTCTATGCCCCGGTGATCGCGCGCTTGGATCCCCACACGCTGTCGAAAGATCCCAAGACGCGGCTGCAAGAATTCCTCCAGGGGCGGAAGCTTCGCCTGCCCAAATACACCATCGTCGCCACCGAGGGCGAAGCTCACGAGCAGCGTTTCAGGGTGGAGTGTTACATTCCGGAACTGGACATCCGCGTCCTGGGCGAAGGTTCCAGCCGGCGCAAGGCGGAGCAGGAGGCCGCGCGTCTGGCCTATGAGACCGTCCAGGGCGGGCGAGTGCGCGGATGACTGACGCGAGCGGGTTTCGCGCGGGCTTCATTGCCATCGTCGGACGTCCCAATGTGGGCAAATCCACCCTGCTCAACGCCCTCGTCGGGCAGAAGATCAGCATCGTTTCTAGCAAGCCGCAAACCACACGCCACCGCATCGTCGGCATTCATACCGATGACACGGCGCAATGGGTGTTCGTGGATACACCTGGTTTCCAGCTCCAGTACCGCAATGCCCTCAACCGTACCATGAACAAGACGGTCACCGATGCGTTGGCGGGCGTTGACGTGGTGTTGTTCGTGGTGGAAGCCCTACGCTACGACGAGCGTGATGCCGAAGTGGTGAAGCTGTTGCCCCGCGATCGGCCGGTGATCCTGGCGGTGAACAAGATCGACACGGTCAAGGACAAAGGGCAACTGCTGCCTTTCCTGGAACGCCTAGCCGCCACTTTTCCTTTCGCGGAAATCGTGCCCGTCAGCGCCCGCACCGGTAGCCAGACCGACGAGCTTTTGGGTGCCATCCGTTCCTATCTTCCGGAGGGGCCCGCTCTCTACGACAAGGAGGACATCACCGACCGCAGCGAGCGCTTCTTGGCTGCCGAGACGGTGCGCGAGAAGGTGTTCCGTCTGCTGGGCGATGAAGTGCCTTATTCCACCACGGTGGTGATCGAACGATTCGAGCAGGACGGCAACCTGCGTCGCATCTATGCCGCGATCATCATCGACAAGGAAAGCCAGAAAGCCATCGTGATCGGCAAGGGCGGTGAGAAGCTTAAGGCCATCGGCAGCGAGGCACGCCAAGACATGGAGCGTCTGTTCGGCGGCAAGGTTTATCTGGAGCTGTGGGTGAAGGTGCGCAGCGGCTGGGCGGACGACGAACGGGCGGTGAAGAGCCTCGGCTACACCGATTGAGCCATGACGGCAGCCCATCGGTCGCAGGCGCTCCAGCCCGTCTACGTGCTCCACGCCCGTCCGTATCGGGAGACCAGCCTGCTCGTGGAGGCCTTCGCGCGCGATGCGGGCCGGATTGCCCTGGTGGCGCGCGGCGCGCGCCGGCCCCGCTCGGCGGTGCGTGGCTTGCTTCTGCCTTTTCAGCCGCTCAGCTTGTCCTGGTTCGGCAAGGGGGAACTGCGGACGCTCAAGCAGGCAGAGTGGCAGGGCGGCCAGCTTCCCCTTACGGGTTCGGCGCTCATGTGCGGCTTCTATCTAAACGAGCTGTTGCTGCGTCTGTTGCCCCGCGACGACCCGCATCCAGCGCTGTTCGGCCATTACCAGACGGCACTCATGGCCTTGGGCCATCAACAGCCGCAAGCGCCTGTGTTGCGCCGCTTCGAGAAGGCGCTGCTACAGGAACTGGGCTATGCGCTGATGCTGGAACACGAAGCCCAGGGCGATGTTCCCATCGACCCGAATGCCTTTTACGTCTATGAGCCAGAACGTGGTCCGGTGCGCCGAACGGCGGGGGAGGGCGGTGTACAATTGCGTGGGCGCACGCTGCTGGATCTGGCCCGCGACGACTACTCAGATCCCGTCACGCTCGCCCAGGCCAAGCAGCTCATGCGCATGCTCATTGCCCACCAACTGGGCAGCGATGCCCTGCAAACCCGCCAATTGCTCATGGATCTGCAGGAACTATGATCTACCTCGGCGTCAACATCGATCACATCGCCACCGTGCGCCAGGCGCGTGGCACACGCTATCCCAGCCCGGTGCAAGCCGCGCTGGTCGCCGAATCCGCGGGTGCCGATGCCATCACGCTGCATCTGCGCGAGGACCGGCGCCACATTCAAGACGCGGACGTGGAGATCCTGCGCCAGATCCTGCAAACGCGCATGAATCTGGAGATGGCAGTGACCGAGGAGATGCTGGCCATCGCCCAGCGGGTATGTCCGCAGGATGTCTGTCTCGTGCCGGAGCGGCGCGAGGAACTCACCACCGAGGGTGGGCTGGATGTGGTAGGTCAGTTCGATCGCGTGCGGCATGCCTGCAGCGTTTTGCTCAACGCCGGCATTCGCGTCTCGCTGTTTATCGCGCCCGACGAAGAACAGGTCCGCGCAGCAAAAGAAGCGGGCGCGCCCGTGATCGAGATCCACACCGGTCACTACGCCAATCTGGAACCGGGCCCGGCATGCGACGCGGAGTTCGAGCGCATCCGCAGCGCTGCGGCTTTCGGCGCCGCCCTGGGACTACAGATCAATGCCGGCCACGGCCTGCATTATCACAACGTGCAGCGCATCGCCGCCATTCCGCAAATCCGAGAGCTCAACATCGGCCATGCCATCGTTGCCAAAGCCCTGTTTTCCGGCTGGGAGGCGGCAGTGCGGGAAATGAAGCGGCTGATGCTGGCGGCACGCGGTCTGTGAAGCATCCATGGCCATCTACGGCATCGGCACCGACATCGTGGACGTGCGGCGCATGGCCGCCATCCTCGCGCGTCATGGGGCACGCGTCGCGCGTCGCCTGCTCAGCCCCAGCGAATTACCGGAATTCGCTTTAGCGCCCTTTCCCGAACGATTTCTCGCCAAACGCTTCGCCGCCAAGGAAGCCTTCGCCAAGGCCGCCGGCACGGGGTTTCGTCATCCCGTGTCGCTGAGCCGCTTGTGTATCACCCATGATGCCTTGGGCAAGCCCGGGTTCGCCTGGGATGCCACCCTGGGAGAATGGCTTGCCGCCCGCGGCATCCTTGCCTGTCATCTGTCGGTGAGCGACGAAAAGGAACTGGTCGCCGCCTTCGTCATACTGGAGCGTGCGCCGTGACGCCCCTCGGTCCCGTGATGCTGGATCTTTCCGGCACCGAACTCGGCCCCGAGGAACGCGAGCGGCTGCGCCATCCCCTGGTTGGTGGCGTGATCCTGTTCGCACGCAATTATGCCTCGCCCGCGCAGCTGGCCGAACTTACGCGCGCTATCCACGCGCTGCGCGAGCCGCGCCTTTTGATCGGCGTGGATCACGAAGGCGGGCGGGTGCAACGCTTCCGAGAAGGCTTCACGCCCATTCCACCCATGCGCCGTCTGGGTGAGGTCTGGGATGCCCATCCCCAGGCGGCGCGCCGGCTGGCGCATCAGGTGGGCTATGTGTTGGCCGCCGAGCTGCGTGCCTGTGGCGTGGATTTCAGCTTCACGCCGGTGCTGGACCTGGACTGGGGCACAAGCGGCGTCATTGGCGACCGCGCCTTTCACCGGCATCCCCAGGCGGTCTCCGAACTCGCCCACGCCCTCATGCTAGGCATGAAGGCAGCCGGGATGGCGGCGGTAGGCAAGCATTTCCCAGGGCACGGCCATGTGGCCGCCGATTCCCACCTCGCCGTGCCAGTGGACGAGCGGGAGCGCGCCGATTTAGACCTGGCAGACCTCATCCCCTTCCGCCAAATGATCGACTATGGGCTGCCCGCCATCATGCCTGCCCATGTCATCTATCCCCGCGTGGATGCCCGCCCGGCGGGCTTCTCGCCGGTGTGGTTGCAGCAAATTCTGCGCGCCGAGCTCGGCTTTACCGGTGCCATCTTCAGCGACGACTTGAGCATGGAAGGGGCCAGCGTGGCCGGCGACGTGGTGGCACGGGCACGCGCAGCCCTCACCGCGGGTTGCGACATGGTGTTGGTTTGCAACGACCCGCAGGCGGCGCAGGCCGTGCTCAACCGGCTCGACTGGACCCAGCCCGCCGTGAGTCTGGCGCGTCTGGCGCGGCTGCATGGCCGTCCCGGGGCGCGCGATCTCACCCGCCTGCACGAAGATCCCCGGTATGCTGCGGCCATGCATGCTGTGGGCAGCATCGGCGGGAAGACGCCCGAGCTACCCTTGAACGCCAGCAACGATCCCTGTGCCCAACGTTGAATCCACCCACTTCGGGCATGACCCGCACCATCATCACCCGCTGCCGGAAAACGGCCGCGCACTGGCCTGGGCCCTCATGCTCACCCTGGGTTTCGCCGTGGTGGAAGCCGTGGGGGGATGGTGGGCTGGCTCCCTTGCTCTCATCTCCGATGCCGGGCACATGCTCACCGATGCCTTCTCCCTAGGGCTCGCGGCCCTGGCGGCCAGAATCGCCCGCCAGCCGCCCTCGGCCCGTCACAGCTACGGCCTTGCCCGCGCTGAAGTCGTTGGCGGTCTGGTCAATGGCCTCCTGATGCTGGGCGTGATCACCTTCATCCTCATCGAAGCCGTGGATCGGCTGCGCCATCCGCAAGCCGTCGCCGGGGGTTGGGTCATGCTGATTGCCTTGATCGGCCTGGGCATCAATGGGCTGGTGGCCTGGGTGCTGAGCCGGGGTGGAGCGGGGCTCAACGTGCACGCGGCCCTGTTGCACGTGCTGGGGGATCTGCTCGGCTCCGTGGCCGCCCTGGCCGCTGGGGCTGTCGTCTATTTCACCGGATTCACGCCGGCTGACCCCATTCTGTCCCTGGTGGTGGCGGGACTGATCCTGGTGGCGACCCTACGCCTGCTACGGGAGGTCTTGCACGTGCTCATGGAAGGCGTGCCGGCCTCCCTCGACCTGGATCAGGTGGGTCAGGCCCTGGCGCAGGTGCCAGGCGTGGAATCCGTGCACGACCTCCACATCTGGACCCTCGCCAGCGGCCGCAACGCCCTGTCGGCCCACGTGGTGCTGCCGGATCTCGCCCGCTGGCCGCGCATCCTGGCCGCCATGCAGCAACTCCTCCATGACCGCTTCGGCATCGAGCACGTGACCCTGCAGCCGGAACTGCGCCCGCCGGCCCGGGCGGTGACGCCGGTGCCAAGCCCGCGCTCGGGACCACCCACGCCATGAGCGCATTTGCACCCGACTGCACCGCGTGCCCCAGGTTGGCGGCGTTTCTTGCCCGCATCCGCCGCGACCACTCCGACTACCATGCACGCCCGGTGCCTGCCTTTGGTGACCCACGCCCGCGGCTCCTGGTGGTAGGACTGGCGCCGGGTTTACATGGCGCCAACCGCACCGGTCGGCCCTTCACGGGCGACTACGCGGGCATCCTGCTCTACGAAACCCTCTACCGCCACGGCTTCGCCAGTCGCCCGGTATCCGAGCGTGTGGACGATGGGTTGGTCCTCACGGGCTGCCGCATTACCAATGCCGTGAAGTGTCTGCCCCCGCAGAACAAACCGCTTCCTGATGAAATATTACGTTGTAACAATTATTTACGTACTGAACTTCAAGCATTGGATCAGGATGCGGCGGTGCTTGCCCTGGGCGCCATCGCTCACGATGCGGTGCTGCGCGCCTTGGATTTGCGAAGGCGGGCGTTCCCGTTCGCCCACGGCGCCATCCACCGCTTATCCGGGCTCACCTTGTTCGATAGCTACCATTGCAGCCGCTACAATACCCAGACGCGGCGCCTGACACCGGCCATGTTCGACGCCGTGTTTAAGGCCATTCGTCATCATCTGGAAAGGAGCTGACATGCCCTACGTAAACATCCGCCTCGGCGGCACCCTGACGCGGGAGCAAAAGCGCAAAATCGCCGAGGAAATCACGGACACCCTTGAACGCATTGCCCACAAACCCAAGTCTTATACCTACATCGCCTTTGACGAGCTGCCGCACGAACAATGGGCCATCGGTGGCAAGCTCCTCGACGACGATGAGTAATTTCAGTAAGTTACGAACTGTAGTTCGCGTTTCACGTTAAATGTTCGATCCCACGGAATGCTTGGCTGGACTACCCCATCTGCCTGGCGTTTACCGCATGCTGGGCGTCGGTGGGGAAGTGCTCTACGTGGGCAAGGCGCGCGACCTCAAGAAACGCGTCTCGTCTTATTTCCAGAAAACCCAGCTCTCGCCCCGCATCCAGCTCATGCTGACTCAGGTGGCCAGCATCGAGGTCACGGTCACCCGATCCGAGGCCGAGGCGCTGCTACTGGAAAACAACCTGATCAAGGGTCTTGCGCCCAAGTACAACATCCTGTTCCGGGACGACAAATCTTATCCTAGCGTCGTCCTAACCGGTCATGCTTTTCCCCGCCTCGCCTTGCATCGCGGTCCGCAGAGAAAAGGCGATCGCTACTTTGGTCCCTATCCCAGCGCGCACGCGGTACGCGAGAGCTTGCAGCTTTTGCAGAAAGTGTTCCGCCTGCGCACCTGCGAGGACGGGGTCTTTAGCCATCGTTCCCGGCCCTGTCTGCTCTACCAGATCAAACGTTGCAGTGGACCGTGCGTCGGCGCGATATCAAAGGCCGATTATGCCCGCGACGTGGAACGTGCCAGCGAGTTCCTCCTGGGGCGCGAGCAGCAGCTGTTGAGCGAGCTGGAACGGTTGATGCTCGCCGCCTCCGAGACCCAGGCCTACGAGGAGGCCGCGTTCTACCGCGATCTGATTCAGAAACTCAGAACCGTCCAGGAACGCCAGTTCGTGGAGAGCGGTCGCCGGCTGGACGCGGACGTGGTGGCCGTGGCCGCCGAGGGCGGTGTGGTGTGCGTGAATCTGACCATGATCCGCGCAGGGCGTCATCTGGGCGACAAGAGCTTCTTCCCCCAGAACGCGGCGGGCCACGCGCCGAGCCAGATAATCGAGGCTTTCCTCGCCCAGCATTATGCGGAGCAGGCCGCACCGCCCCTGATCCTGGTAAACGAGGCCTTCGAGAGCGACGTCCTCGCGGAGCTTCTTACCAGCCAAGCGGGCCGACGGGTGCAGATCGTATCCCGGCCCGCCGGCGAGCGGCGGGTGTGGCTGGAGATGGCGGCTAAGAATGCCCAGTTGGCGATCCATCAGCGCCTGTCGCAGCAGACTGCCCAGCAGGAACGGCTAGCCGCCCTACGGGAAGTGCTGGAGTTGCCCGACAGCGTCCATCGCATTGAATGTTTCGACATTTCCCATACCCTGGGGGAAGCCACCGTCGCCGCCTGTGTCGTCTATGACGCGCTTGCCCTTAAGCCCTCGGAATACCGTCGTTTCAACATCGGGCAAGCGGCGGCCGGCGACGACTACGCTGCTATGCGTGAGGCACTCACCCGGCGCTACCGCCGGCTTACGGCAGGGGAGGGCAAGCTACCGGACCTCCTGCTCATCGACGGCGGCAAGGGGCAGGTCGGTGTGGCGCGCGAGGTGCTGGCAGATCTTGGCGTGAACGACGTGGAAGTCGTCGGCGTGGCCAAGGGCCCGCAACGCAAGCCGGGCCTGGAAATACTGGTTTTTGCCGACCAGCGAAAGCCGCTACAATTGCGTGCGGATCATCCCGGCCTCCATCTGATACAGCAAATCCGAGACGAAGCCCACCGTTTCGCCATCACCGGACACCGGGCGCGGCGTGGCAAGGCACGCATCCAGTCGCTGCTCGACGGGATTCCGGGCGTGGGACCGAAACGCAGGCAGATGCTGCTCACCCGCTTCGGCGGCGTGAAGGGGGTGCGTAACGCCAGCATCGATGAACTGGCCAAGGTGGAAGGCATCAGCCGCGCCCTGGCGGAAAAAATCTACGCCGAACTCCACTGACTCATGCCACTTACCCTGCCCAATTTCCTCACCTGGCTGCGCATCGTACTCATCCCCGTATTTGTTCTGTTGTTTTATCTACCGGCGGGGTGGCTTGACAGCCATCTACTCAACCTTGGCGCGGCGGCCTTTTTCGCGGCCGCCGCGGTTACCGACTGGCTGGACGGCTATTTGGCGCGCGCCCTCAACCAGACCTCGCCCTTCGGTGCCTTCCTGGATCCGGTAGCGGACAAGCTGATGGTCGCTGCCGCCCTCATCGTGCTGCTGGAGCTGGGACGAGTGCAGGGCTTCATCGCCCTCATCATCATCGGAAGGGAAATCGCCATTTCCGCCCTGCGCGAATGGATGGCCGGAGCAGGGCAGGGCAAGAACGTGGCAGTGGCCCTGATTGGCAAAATCAAAACCGCATCGCAAATGGTGGCCATCCTGCTACTGCTTTATCACGAGCCCGTAATGGGCCTGCCGGTGCGAGAAATCGGTACCTGGCTCATCTACCTGGCGGCAGTACTCACCATCGCCTCCATGGTGTACTACCTCGTGCAGGCACTGCGCCCGGCAAACGTCGGGCGTTAGGGCACGTTGTGTTGACACGGGGACGAAGTTCAGTAAAATGGCGCCTCTCTGTTACGCGGGAATAGCTCAGTTGGTAGAGCGCAACCTTGCCAAGGTTGAGGTCGCGAGTTCGAGACTCGTTTCCCGCTCCAGATTCAGGGAAAGCGAAGGCACTCCCTTCGTTTTCCCTTTTTAGTTTCAATCGGGCGCGCACTGCGCGCCTGTCTCGCAGTTTGCGTGATCCCTGGGTTCGGCAGGGCGGGGTGGCAGAGTGGTTATGCAGCGGCCTGCAAAGCCGTGGACGCCGGTTCGATTCCGACCCCCGCCTCCACATCCGCCCGGATGGTGGAACAGGTAGACACAAGGGACTTAAAATCCCTCGCCGCAAGGCGTACCGGTTCGAGTCCGGTTCCGGGCACCATCCGGTTGGCCTGTGCGCCTCATCCTTCTCGACTAATGTTCTCCCCGGGTGCCATGGCAATTCCGGGCCCAGCAGGACCGCACGAAAGGCCACTTGCCCCTACCGGGGCTGATGTGGCTCAAGTTCTGGCATGACGTGCCGATATAGGTTGCGTCACGGTCCATTGGCCAGAACCATGAGTTTTCCCTTTTTTCCCGCGTATGCCCCCAATCTAGGGGGGCCGAGCGCCGAAGAGCGTCTCTTCATGGCACGGCTGCTGGCTCTGAATGCAGTGCTGGAGGGCGCTCGAGCGGGCGTTTCAGCCCATAGTCTTGCCCGGGAGGCGCAGAACGTGGATGCCTTACTGGAACGCTATTTCATCGCGCTGCTCGCCCCGGCGTCGCACACGCCTCTCGCCTGAGGCGACGGTCGCGATTCAAGTTGCGCGCCCCGGGCAAACGACGGGTGCACAGCCGTAATCTCCACCTGACAAGGAAACAGGCTGACCGTTACCACAGGGAAGCGTAGTGCGCGGCTGGGCGGGTGTCGCTGACTTGACATAATATACATTATGCGCAGTCGCAGTGTATGACGCCTTTAGCGGCTAGGCAATGGGCGGCATGGCGCTTCGCCACAGTGAAACCTCACGGCCGAGGTTCTGTTATCGCGCCAGAAACGGGACCGCGACTTGCTCTCTCCTGGAGACGGCGCGGCTCACGGAACGATGTTGGGGGCTGGCGGCTCATGCGAGCCATCGGCACGATCGTTAGCGCCCCGAGCTGCCGCGGCCGCGAGGATCTCTGCCACGTCCGTGTTGCCATTTTCCCGCGCCAAGTCGCGCGCGGTCTTGCCGTCGCGCGATCGCTGGGCCGGATCGGCGCCAGCGGCGAGCAGCCGCCGCACGATACCCTCGTGGCCCTTCATGGCGGCCAACATGAGCGCGGTGAGACCGGCGCGCGTAGCAGCATCCACAGGTGATGCCGCCTCCAGAAGCAAGTCCACCGCGGCCTCGTGACCGGCGTAGGCTGCATACATGAGCGGCGTCCAGCCGCGAGCATTGGCCGCCACCGAGGCACCCCGGTCCAGCAGCATGCGCAGAATGGGCACGTTCCCATTCCAGGCGGCCAGGTGCAAAGGCGTATCGCCCACCGCATTGGCCTGGTTGACGCGCGCCCCAGCGGCAAGCAGCAGCGAGACGGACGCTGGGCTCTCCTCCCGCACGGCCAGCAGAAGCAGGGTGTTGCCTTGTTCGTCGGCAAGGTTCACGTCGGCACCGCGGCCAAGCTGCGTTTCCACCTCGGCAGCATCGTCGATCTGGATGGCCTGACGGATGTCATCAACGATGTCGCCTCCCCAGGCCGGCGGAAGGAAGCTCACTAGGCTTAGGAACAGGACTAGATTTCTATTGAGTGACAAGTGATTGGAGAAATAACTTAAAAAAGTTTTGAGAAGTGGCGCGCCCCACCTCGGCCACGTCGATGGCCTTCAGGCGGGCGATTTCCTCGGCTACGTGGCGCACATAGGCCGGTTCGTTGGTCTTGCCCCGAAGGGGTACGGGCGCGAGGTAGGGAGAATCCGTCTCGATCAGCATGCGATCCAGAGGCACCCGCCGGGCCACTTCCTTGAGGGCGCTGGCGTTTTTGAAGGTGACGATGCCGGAGAAGGAAATGTAAAAACCCAGCTCCATCGCTGCCTCGGCCACCTCCCAGGTTTCGGTGAAGCAGTGCATCACGCCGCCCACCTCGTCCGCCCTCTCCTCGCGCAGCACGCGCAGGGTGTCCGCCGAAGCTTCGCGGCTATGGATGATGAGCGGCTTGCTGGCCTCGCGCGCGGCGCGGATGTGGGTGCGGAACCGCGCCCGTTGCCATTCCAAATTGCCTTCAAGCCGGAAATAATCGAGCCCCGTCTCGCCGATCGCCACCACCCGCGGGTGATCCGCCAAAGCCACCAGCTCGGCCACACTGGGTTCAGGGGTGTCCGTATAGTCCGGGTGCACGCCTACGGACGCGAAGAGATTGGGGTGGGCTTCGGCCAGCGCACGCACCCTGGGAAAGTTGGGTAGGTCCACGCCGACGCACAGAGCATGGGTGACGTCATTGGCCGCCATGCGGGCTAGCACCTGCTCGGTTTGCGCTGCGAGCTCGGGAAAATCCAGATGGCAATGGGAATCGACGAACATAGGGTAAAAAAACCGGCAACGTCCCCAGGGCGGGGGCGCGGCTGGCACAGTCACATGGTATGGGTCGGGCGGCTCGACTTGAGGGAGCCGCCCAGGAGCCCCTCGATCTTGTTACGGGCGGCGGTACCGCTTTCGTTGGCGGCGAATTCCACGCCGATGCCTTGGGCCTTGCCTCCCTGGGCGCCGGCGGGAGTGATCCACACCACGCGACCGGCCACGGGAATCTTGCTGGGATCGTTCATCAGGGCGAGCAGCATGAACACTTCATCGCCGAGCCGGTAGGGCTTGGTGGTGGGGATGAAAATGCCACCGTGCTTAAGAAAAGGCATGTAGGCCGCGTAGAGCGCGGATTTTTCCTTGATGCTCAAGGAGAGCACGCCAGGACGCGCCCCGCCAGCGGGTTTGTTCGGGACATCAGCCATTTTGTGTCATCACCGCCCGTTGGTACGCCAAGAAGACCGTTTCCAACAAAAGCTGCGGGTTGAGGGGATGGTCAAGATGCCGGCGCACCCCCTCCAGCTCACGCACGAAACGCAGCAGGGCCTCAACCTTAACGCCTGCTCCCAGTTCCCGCAAGCGCGGCGCGAAATCGGGGTTGTAGCGCACGCGCCGAGCCAAGCGCACCGCGACCAGATCGTACAGCCATTTTTGCAGCCAGTCGATTTGGCTGGCGAGGTCCTGGCGCGCGCCCTGCTCCGCGAGTTTCAGCCAATCGAGCTTCGCCGGCTCGCCTAGCGCGGCCAGGAACACCCCACGTGCCGCCAGATACTCGCCATCGGCGTAGCGCAGCGCCTCCAGCGGTGCCCCGCCGGCAAGGGCCAGACACAGTCGGGCATCGATCACGCCCTGGCTTTCCAACCACGCGCGCGCCATCTCCTCATCTGGTAGCGGCATGGCCACCGTGCGGCAGCGGCTCACCACGGTGGGAAGGAGCTGCCGAGGCTTATGGCTTACCAGCAGGAATACCGTATTTTCGGCCGGTTCCTCCAAAGTCTTGAGGAGCGCGTTGGCCGCCGCGGGGTTCATGGCTTCCGCGGGATGAATCACGATTACCCGCGCGCCCTCTTGGTGGGTGGAAAGCCCTACGAAATCCTCCAGCTCGCGCACCTGCGCAATAGCGATCTGGCGCACCGCTCTGCCCTCCTCCTCCCCCTCCAGGGGTTCGATGAGACGCAAGTCCGCATGATTGCCCACCGCGAGGAGATGACAGGCGCGGCAGTGCCTGCAGGGGCCATGGGGAGTCGGCGCCTGGCACAGGAGCCAATTGGCCAGGGCCAAGGCAAAGTCGCGCTTGCCGATGCCGCGCCGGCCCTGGAGTAACAGCGCATGGGGAAGCCGCTGCCTTGCCCCAGTGAGGCGCTGCCATACCTCGGTCTGCCAGGGATACACGGGCATCAGGCCAGTTCCTTAAGAATCGTCTCCAGCTCGGCCCGAATAGCGGCGATGGCGCGGCTGCTGTCCACGACCCGGATGCGCTGCGGATGGGCCTGTGCGCGCACCAGGTAGGCCTCGCGCACCCGGGCAAAAAAATCGCGCTTCTCCTGTTCGAAGCGGTCACGGGTGGGGTTGAGCGCCAGCCTCGCCTCGCTGACTTCCGGCGAGACGTCGAACAACAAGGTGAGATCGGGCTCCAGTCCGTCCTGCACCCATTGCTCCAGGACCTCGAGTTTGGCCAAGGGAATGCCGCGGCCGCCACCTTGGTAGGCGAAGGTGGCATCGGTGAAGCGGTCGCAGACCACCCAGTGTCCTTTTTCCATGGCGGGCAGGATCACCTTGTCGATGTGTTCCCGGCGTGCTGCGAACATGAGCAGCGTCTCGGTTTCCCGGTGCATGGGTTGGGAGAGGAGCAAGTCGCGCAGCATTTCCCCTAGGGGTGTGCCACCCGGCTCGCGGGTGACCACCACCTGGTGGCCGCGCACCCGCAGCCAGTCGGCAATCCAGGCCAGGTGGGTGCTCTTGCCCGCGCCGTCTAGTCCTTCCAGCGTGATGAATTTTCCCGGCATCCTCACCTCAGTTGGTAACGGGCAACGGCCCGGTTGTGGTCTTCCAGGGTGGCGGAAAAGGCATGGGTACCATCACCCCGGCTGACGAAATAGAGCGCTCGGGTAGGGGCGGGATGCAGGGCGGCCCGAATGGCCTCCAGGCCCGGTGAACAGATGGGGGTCGGCGGCAATCCCGCGCGCATGTAGGTATTGTACGGGCCATCGTCTTGCAGATGGCCACGCCGCAAGTTGCCGTCGAAACGTTCGCCAAGCCCGTAGATCACGGTTGGATCGGTCTGCAGACGCATGCCTAGCCGCAGCCGGTTGACGAATACGCCGGCAACCAGTGGACGCTCGGCAGCGGCCCCGGTTTCTTTCTCGATGATGGAGGCCATGATCAAGGCCTCGTAGGGCGTTCTATATGGCAGCCCGGGATCGCGCCGCTCCCACTCCCGGGAAAGGTGCATTTCCAGCACTGCGTGCGCCCGCCGCAAAATGGAGAGGTCGCTCACGCCCGCGCCGAAATAGTAGGTATCGGGGAAAAACAGGCCTTCCGGATGGGGTGCGTCAATCGCCAGCCTACTCAGCACTTCTGCGTCACTCAAACCCGTGGTCTCGTGGCGCAGGGCGGGATGGGCATCCAGCGCCTGCCGCAACTGGCGAAAAGTCCAGCCTTCGATGAAACGGATCTCGCTGGGCCGTACTTCGCCGCGGGTGAGCATGCGGTAGAGTTCCAGCCCGGTAGGGGGTTGTTCGAGCAAATAATTGCCCGCCTTCACCTCCCCTGCCTTGCCCGTGAGACGTACTAGCATCACCAGGCTCCAGGGCTCGCGTAACAGGCCAGCGGCACTGAGGTTGCGCGCTACGGTCTTCACGCTGCTGCCTGGTAGGACCTCGAAAGCGAAGGGCACCTGCGGCAGGGCAAGCGGCGCGAGCGCAAACCAGGCCAGCCAGCCCGCTGCCAGTAAGACCACCACCAGAGGAAGCATCAGCAGACGTCTAAGCATCGAGCGACTCCAGGCTCTGGGAGAGTCTCGCGACCAAGCTCCCAGGCTGCCACTGGCGTCCTTCCAAGGCCCGCACCGGCCACAGGCCGATCAGGCTGTTGCACACCAGTACCTCGTCGGCGGCGAACAGCTCGGCAAGCCCAAAACTGCGCTCCTCGCTGGTCAACCCCAGATGCGGCGCGACTTCCAGGATACACTCCCGCGTCACCCCCGCCACGCCGCAGCGGCTCAGGTCGGATGTGATGAGCCGCGCACCCTGCCGCATGAAGAGATTGGTCATGGTGCCCTCGATTACGTTGCCCTCGACATCCAGCAACAAGCCTTCCGGGACGTCGGGGTCCGACCATTCCGCTCGTGCCAGCACGTTTTCCAAGCGGTTGAGGTGCTTTATTCCCGCCAACCGCGGCTGGTGCGCAAGCCGCAGGCGGCACAGGTGCAAACGCACCCCGGTTTCCCAATAATGCGGCGGGTAGGTGGGCAAGGCGGTCTTTAGCAGGATGCGGGTGGGGTGGGCCTCGCGCGGTGGGGCATAGCCCCTGCCCCCTTCGCCCCGGGTCACCACGATCTTGACCACGCAATCCGGCGCGCTCCGGATGAGCCGGTCGAGTTCCTCCTTAAGCAATGCCTCCTCAGGTGGCGTGATGGCAAGCCGTGAGCAGTCGGCGACGAGCCGCCGGTAATGGCGCGCCCAGTAACGGGGGCGGCCGCCCACAACGCGCAGGGTGCGGAAGACGCCATCGCCGTACATCAGCCCGCGGTTGAGCACCGCCACCGTGTCGGCGGCGACACCGTTGACCAGCATTGTGGCCAGAGGTTGGCTTATGGTCATGGCGCCTTTGGGGGGGAAAGGGCGCGCAGCAGGCCCCGAGCCTTGGCGCGGGTCTCGGCGAGCTCTCGCTCCGGGATGGAATCGGCGACGATGCCCGCGCCTGCCCAGAATTCCAGCTCTGCACCCCGCACCATGAAACTGCGGATGAGGATGTTGAGGTCGAGGCTGCCGTCCCGGTTCAGGTAACCCATGCTCCCGGTGTAGGCCTGACGCGGCGCGTTTTCCAGTTCGCGGATGATTTGCATGCACCGCACCTTGGGGCAGCCGGTGATGGTCCCGCCGGGAAACAGCGCCCGGACCACCGCGACCGGATCCACCCCCGGGCGCAGCCGCCCGCGCACCGTGGATTCCAGATGGTGGACGTGGGCGTAGCTGGTGAGCTCCAGCAGCGCAGGTACTTCCACGCTGCCCGGCACGCACACGCGCCCTAGATCGTTGCGCTCCAAATCCACCAGCATGATGTGTTCCGCGCGTTCCTTGACGGTGGCCAAAAGTTCCCGTCGCAGGGCCAGATCGGCCTGCGGGTCGGCGGCACGCGGGCGCGTGCCCGCGATGGGGCGCGTCTCGACTAGACCGTCGCGCACTCGCACCAGCCGTTCGGGCGAGGAGCTGACGATGGCTTGGCTGCCGAACACCGCACTGCCCGCAAAGGGCGCGGGATTGTGCCGGGCCAGCGCCGCGAACAGATCCGCCGGCCCCGTGTTGCCATTTAGCGCGGCCCACCAGCGGCGCGCCAGGTTGACCTGGAATACGTCGCCTTCGCGGATGTAACGGAGGATGCGCCCCACCCCCTTTAAAAAAATCTCCGGCTCTTCTTCCGCCACCCATTGCGCCGCCAACGCCCTCGGCTGCCAGGCAACGGGAGCGGCGAGATCGGCTTCGATCGCCTCGCGGGCTTCTTGCGTTTCCGCCACGAGCCAGGCCTGGACGTTGGCTTGGTCCACCAGCAAGGCGGCAGGCACTCGGCTTAGCACCGCTTTGGGAAAGGCTGAGCAGCCGGACCGGGGCGACACACGCGGCTCGATCTCCTCTAGCACCTCATAACCCAAATAGACGAACCAGCCGCCCGTAAATGGCAAATGGTTGGGTGGGTTCGCCACGCCCCCCTCGGCGTACCAGGTGGCACGCAGGGCATCGAGTACCCCGCTTTCGTGGGCGGCGAAGACATGAGTGACGCGGGGATGGGCGAACAAGATATCCCAGCCAGCGTAACCGCCCCCGGTGTGTAACAGATAGGGATAGTGCGCCGGCCGGGTGGCATGCAGCGCCACCAGATCCGGTATGGCCGGCAAGGGGACGGCGATCACGAGGGGCGAGCCGGCGACGCAAACGAAGCCGCCTGTCCCGGCGGCTCAGAGCCGGCGGAAGACCAGGGTGCCGTTGGTGCCGCCAAAACCGAAGGAATTGGACAGGGCCACATCGATCTTCATCTTGCGCGCGGCGTTGGGCGCGTAATCGAGATCGCAGTCCGGGTCCTGCTGGAACAGATTGATGGTGGGCGGGGCGACTTGATCGCGCACGGCCAGGGCGGTGAACACCGCCTCCACGCCGCCCGCGGCACCCAGCAGGTGGCCGGTCATGGACTTGGTGGAGCTCATCACGATGCGCTTCGCATGATCGCCCAAGGCCACTTTCACGCCGAGGGTCTCGGCCTTGTCGCCCAGAGGGGTGGAAGTGCCGTGGGCGTTGATGTAGTCCACCTCTTCCGGGGTAATACCCGCATCCCGCAGGGCGTTGCGCATGCAACGGGCCGCACCGGCACCATCCTCGCAGGGCGCGGTCATGTGGTGGGCATCCGCGCCCATGCCAAAGCCGGCGATCTCGCAGTAGATCCTGGCGCCCCGCGCAAGCGCCCGCTGGTACTCCTCCAGCACCAGCACACCGGCCCCCTCGCCCAGCACGAAGCCATCGCGCCCCACATCCCACGGTCGGCTGGCGGTGGCCGGGTCGTCGTTACGGGTGGACAAGGCCTTGGCCGAGGCGAAGCCGCCGATGGCCAGGGGGCTCACCGTGGCTTCCGCGCCACCCGCGACCATCACGTCGGCATCGCCGTAGCGGATGAGGCGCGCCGCCTCGCCGATGCAGTGGGTGGCCGTGGTGCAAGCGGTGACGATGGCGAGGTTGGGACCCTGGAAACCGTACAGGATGGACAGGTTGCCCGAAATCATGTTGATGATGGTGGCGGGAATAAAAAACGGCGAAATGCGCCGCGGGCCGTTGGCCAGATATTCGCCGTGCGTGGCCTCGATCATGGGCAGGCCACCGATCCCGGAACCGACGATGACCCCGAAACGCTCCGCATCGGTGGGTTTGGGGTCGATGCCCGCGTCGCGCAGCGCCTGGATGCTGGCCGCCATGCCGTAATGGATGAAGGTATCCATACGCCGGGCCTCCTTGGCGGATAGGTACTGCGTGACGTCGAAGCCCTTCACCTCACCCGCGATCTGGGAAGCGAAGGCCGAGGCATCGAACTTGGTGATACGGGTGATGCCGGACTTGCCGGCCAGAATATTGGCCCAGGCCTCGTCCACGGTGTTGCCTACCGGGCTGACGATGCCCAGGCCGGTTACGACTACTCTGCGTCTGGACAAAATGACTCCGGATACAATGGGAAAAGCAGGATGCTTATTTCTTGAGGTGGGCGTTGATGTAGTCGATGGCCTGCTGCACAGTGGTGATCTTTTCCGCTTCCTCGTCCGGGATCTCGCAATCGAATTCCTCTTCCAGGGCCATCACCAGTTCCACGGTATCCAAGGAATCCGCGCCCAGATCGTCCACGAAGGAGGATTCGTTCTTCACCTCGGCCTCGTTCACGCCCAACTGCTCGGCGACGATCTTCTTGACGCGTTGTTCGATGTTTTCCATCTGGGGCTCCTTACCTTTCTGTGGGTGAGATCGCAAAAAACCTGCGCATTGTATCAGAATCCCTTGCCCCGACCAAACCCGGGGCAGGTCTCATTTCTTGATTCAAATCATGTACATACCGCCATTGACATGGAGCGTGACCCCGGTGATGTAGGCTGCCTTGGGCGAGGCCAGGAAAGCCACGGCCCCAGCCACGTCCTCGGGCGTGCCGAGCCGGCCCAGGGGGATGTGGGCGAGCAGCGCCTCGCGCTGGGCCTCCGGCAGGGCGCGCGTCATGTCGGTGTCGATGAAGCCTGGCGCCACACAGTTGACGGTGATGTTGCGCGAACCCACTTCCCGGGCCAAAGACTTGGTAAACCCCATGATACCGGCCTTGGCGGCCGCGTAATTGGTCTGGCCGGCATTGCCCATGGCCCCCACCACCGAGGCGATGCTGATGATGCGGCCATAGCGAGCCTTGGTCATGGGACGTAATACGGCTTGGGAAAGCCGGAACACGGACTTGAGATTGGTATCCATGATCTCGTCCCATTCCTGCTCTTTCATGCGCATAAGCAGGGTGTCGCGGGTGATCCCGGCATTGTTGACCAAGATACTCACCTCACCGAACGTCGATCGGATGGCGCCTAGCACCCGTTCGATGGCGGCGCCATCCCGGACGTCGAGCGCATAGCCGCACCCCTTGAACCCGGCCTCGCCGATGTAGCGGCTGATGGCTTCTGCGCCGGACTCGGTGGTGGCAGTGCCCACCACGGTGGCCCCCATACGCCCCAGCTCCAGGGCACAGGCCTGGCCGATACCGCGGCTTGCGCCCGTGACCAAGGCAATGTGTCCGTCCAGCATGCTCGCTCCTTAGTTATAAATTACATGAAGTTACATCTACAAGTTACTGTTTTTACATTCGTCTATCGCAGCAGAAAGCGCCGTCGAGTCGGTGAGCGCAAGGCATTTCATCTCAGGCACGGTGCGCTTAACGAGGCCCGCCAGCACCTTGCCGGGCCCGCATTCGAGGGCCATGTCGATCCCCGCCGCCGCCATGTGGCGGATGGTCTCCACCCAGCGCACGGGGCTGTAGAGCTGGCGGACCAAAGCGGCCTTGATCGCCGCGGGGTCGGTGAAGGCCGTCACATCCGCATTTTGCACCACGGGCACGCGCGGTGCCTGCAGGCTCAGCCGTTCCAGATGCTTAGCCAGCACCTCGGCGGCCGGGCGCATCAGGGCGCAATGGGAAGGCACGGACACCGGCAATGACACGGCACGCTTGGCGCCTCGCGCCTTGGCGCGCTCCACCCCCCGCTCCACCGCGCTACGGTGACCGGCGATCACCACCTGCCCGGGGGAATTAAAATTGACGGCCTCCAGGACCTGGCCCTGGGCTGCCTCCGCGCAGAGCTCACGCACCACTTCATCATCCAAGCCCAGGATGGCGGCCATCGCCCCCTCGCCTTCCGCCACGGCTTGCTGCATGGCCTGGGCGCGCAGGCGCACCAGGGGCAGGGCCTCGGCGAAGCTCAGCACACCGGCAGCGGTGAGCGCGGTGTATTCCCCCAGACTGTGGCCAGCCATTAGAGCGGGCTCCGATCCTCCGGCCTCGCGCCAGGCACGGTACACGGCGATGCCCGCCGCCAACATGGCCGGCTGGGTGTGCACCGTTTGGTTCAAGGCCTCGGCGGGGCCCTCGTTCACTAGGGCCCACAAGTCCTGGCCAAGAATGTCCGAGGCTTCGACGAAGGTTTCTCGGACCACGGGACGGTCGGCAAAACCGGCCATCATTCCCACCGACTGGGATCCCTGGCCGGGAAAGAGAAAGGCGCATTTCATGGTGTGGCTGTCCTGGAGAGGGGTTGCATAGTTGGCAGGGAGCACAGTGTCGTGGCCTCAATAGCGCACCAGGGCCGAACCCCAGGTGAACCCGCCACCGAAGGCCTCCATGAGCAGGGTTTCCCCGCGCTTGATGCGGCCATCGCGCACGGCGGTGTCCAGCGCGAGGGGAATGGAAGCAGCGGACGTATTGCCGTGCTTGTCCACCGTCAGCACCACGTTTTCCATGCTCATGCCCAGTTTCTTGGCAGTGGCCTGGATGATGCGAATGTTGGCCTGATGGGGCACGAGCCAGTGGATGTCGCTCTTGAGCAGACCATTCGCCGCGAGCGTTTCGTCCACGATGGCATCCAGCGTATTCACTGCCATCTTGAACACGGCGTTGCCCTGCATGCGCATGTGCGGTCCGGCGCCACCACAGTTGCCCATCGACGGTCCGCCGTCCACGTAGAGTAGATTCTGGTGGCGGCCATCGGCATGCAGATGGGTGGAGATGATGCCGGGACTGTCTGCAGCCGCCAGCACCACGGCACCGGCGCCATCGCCCCATAGGATGCAGTTGGTGCGATCGGTGTAATCGGTGATACGAGATAGCGTCTCCGCCCCGACCACCAGCGCGGTGCGCGCCTGTCCTGCCCGAATGAAATTGTTGGCGGTGGCCAAGGCGTAGATGAAGCCACTGCAGACGGCCTGCACGTCGAACGCGGGCGAAGCATTGGCAATACCAAGTTTGGACTGGACGATACAGGCGGTACTGGGGAACACCCGGTCGGGAGTGGTGGTGGCAACGATCAGGAGATCCACGCTGGCCGGTGGCACTTCCGCCATTTCCAAGGCGCGCCGCGCGGCCGCCACCGCGAGATCGCTGGTGTACTCGCCCTCGGCGGCGATATGGCGCTCGCGGATCCCGGTGCGCTCGACGATCCACTGGTCCGACGTCTCGACCAGCTTTTCCAGGTCGGCGTTGGTGAGAATCTTCTCCGGCAAGTAACCGCCGGTGCCAACGATGCGGGCGTGGATCATTGCGCCACCGCGCGTTGCTGCGTGGACTCGGGATGGATGAGCGCCATCTGGTCGCTGATGCGACGCAGCACACCGTGGCGCGCCTCCGACACCGCCCGCTCGATGGCGAAACGGAAGGCGAAGCTATCGGCCCCCCCATGGCTCTTGACCACGATGCCGCGCAAGCCAACCAGCGTAGCGCCGTTGTAGCAGCGGGGATCGACTCGCTTTTTGAAGCGCTGGATCACCGGCCAGGCGGCCAACGCCATCAGCCGCGTGAGGAGGCTGCGCTTGAATTCCTCGCGCAGGAAGGCGCCCAGCATGCGCGCCAGACCCTCGGTGGTCTTCAGCGCTACGTTGCCGACGAAGCCATCGCACACCACCACGTCGGTGGTGCCCTTGTAGATGTCGTCCCCTTCCACGTAGCCGTGGAAATTGAGGTGACTGTGGCGCAGCAGCTCGGCCGCTTCCTTCACCACATCGTTGCCCTTGATCACCTCGGTACCAATGTTGAGCAGGCCCACACTGGGATTGGTTTTCTCCTCCACCGCCGAGGCGAGCATGGCGCCCATGACGGCAAACTGGCGCAAATGTTCTGGCGTGCAATCCACGTTGGCGCCCAGGTCGAGCATGTACACCGAGCCGCGCAGCGAGGGCAGGACGGTACAGATCGCCGGCCGTTCGATGCCCGGCAGCATCTTCAGCACGAAACGGGAAATGGCCATCAGCGCCCCGGTATTGCCGGCGCTGACAGCGGCGTGGGCCTCCCCGGTCTTCACCAGCTCCACCGCTATCCGCATGGAAGAATCTTTTTTGTTGCGCATGGCTTGGGCGGGTGGTTCGTCCATGGCCACCACCTCGGATGCGTGGTGAATGCGCAAGCGGCTATCCGTGTGGCGCCGGCGCTGACGCAACTCGGCTTCCAGCACGTCACGCAGACCCACTAGAACAATGTTGACCTGGGGATCGCGGTCGAGGACCGCAAGCGCCGCGGGGACCGTGACATGGGGGCCATGATCACCCCCCATGGCATCGATTGCGACCGTGATGTCCATTGCTGGAAAAAAACATTCGGGCGCCGATCGCGCCCGGTGTCTCACTCGCCCTTGCTGCGCAGGACTTTCTTGCCGCGGTAATAGCCGCTAGGGCTGATGTGATGCCGCAGATGCACCTCACCCGTCGCCGGCTCCACCGCGAGCGGAGGAGTGGTCAGAAAGTCGTGGGCGCGATGCATACCACGCTTCGACGGCGACTTCTTGTTCTGCTGAACGGCCATGTTGATGACTCCTTTACTCTCGATCTCGTTTGTCGGTGTCTGGGCGCGCAAGCTGCGCCAGCACGGCGAGGGGGTGGCTGGCCGTCCCCGCCTGGGTTACCGCCATACGGCACCGCCCTTCCCCATGTCGGGGCGCCAGCGGCAGGCCCAGCAGCACTTCTTCTTCCACCAGCGCGCGCACGTCCATCTCTTTCTGCGCCAGCAGGCGGTCGGGGCCGTCAAGCTCATCCTCGTCCTCACCCAACTGGGCTTCGGTGGTAACTAGAAGCAGTTGGGAATCCAGCACCACTTCCCAGTCCATGGGCTCGAGGCAGCGTTGGCAGGTGAGCTTGAGCGTGCCTCGCACCCGGCAGTGCAAGCCGGGTTGCCCTTTCTCGTCCAAGCACCCGTTCAGCTCATAGGCCAGGGTTGCATCCAGAGAGGCGAGCTGGTCGTGCAGACGTGCCAAGCTGGCCAACTGGAAATTGCCAGATAGGGTTTTCCCACTGCGCGCAAATTCCAGGCTATCGACCGTAACCTGTTCAGACATAAGGGGCGCATGATACAATCGCAAGCTTTGACTGTCAAAGCGGATTCACGCGCGTGATCAGGAAAATACTCGTTGCCAACCGGGGCGAGATCGCGGTGCGCATCGTGCGCGCCTGCTCCGAGATGGGTATCAAGTCGGTGGCCATCTACAGCGATGCCGACCGCCACGCGCTCCACGTGAAGAAGGCGGACGAAGCCTACAACATCGGTTCCGATCCCGTTCTGGGCTACCTCAACGCCCACAACATCGTCAACCTGGCGGTGGCCTCGGGCTGCGATGCCCTGCATCCGGGCTATGGTTTTCTCTCCGAAAATCCGCAGCTCGCTGAAATCTGCGCCCGGCGTGGCGTGAAATTTATCGGGCCCTCGGCCCAGGTGATCCGCCAGATGGGCGACAAGATCGCGGCGCGCCAGGCCATGATCAAGGCCGGCATCCCCGTTGTGCCGGGCTCCGACCACAATCTGGAATCAGTCGAGGAAGCGGTGGCCCTGGCCAAGAAGATCGGCTATCCGGTCATGCTCAAGGCCACCAACGGCGGGGGTGGGCGCGGCATCCGGCGCTGCAACAGCGAAGATGAGCTGCGCAAGAACTACGACCGGGTCGTCTCCGAGGCGACCAAGGCCTTCGGCAAACCGGAAGTCTTCCTGGAAAAGGCCGTGATCAACCCGCGCCACATCGAGGTGCAGGTGCTGGGTGACAACTTCGGCAACGTGATCCACCTGTTCGAGCGCGACTGCTCCATCCAGCGCCGCAACCAGAAGCTGATCGAGATCGCCCCCTCTCCCCAGCTCACCGAACTGCAGCGCAACTACATCGGCAAACTCGCGGTCCAGGCGGCGCGCGCCGTGGGCTACGTCAATGCAGGCACCATCGAATTCCTGTTGGATGCGGACAACCAGTTTTATTTCATGGAAATGAACACCCGGCTGCAGGTGGAGCACACGGTCACTGAAAGCATCACCGGTGTGGACATCGTCCAGGAACAGATCCGCATCGCCAGCGGCCTGCCGCTGCAGTACAAGCAGTCGGACGTCAACTACCGCGGCTACGCCATGGAATTTCGCATCAATGCGGAAGATCCCAAGCATGATTTCCTGCCGAGCTTCGGCCGCGTGACCCGCTACTATGCGCCGGGCGGGCCAGGGGTACGCACCGATGCGGCCATTTACACGGGCTATGTCATTCCGCCTTACTACGATTCCATGTGTGCCAAGCTCACGGTATGGAATCTCACCTGGCCGGGGGTGATCGAACGGGGTCGGCGTGCCTTGAGCGACATGGTGGTCTATGGCGTAAAGACCACCATCCCCTATTACCAGCAGATCCTGCAGAACCCGGACTTCCGCAGCGGTCGCTTCGACACCAGCTTCGTGGAAAAGCATCCCGAGCTCATCGACTACCAGGTGCCACGGCCCAAGGAGCTGCTCGCCGCCGCCATCGGTGCCGCGATCGCGGCGCATGAAGGTTTATAAAACAGGTCACACAGCATGGCGAAAATCCAGATCACCGAGCTCGTCCTGCGCGACGGCCATCAGTCCCTGATCGCGACCCGCATGCGCACCGAAGACATGCTGCCCATCTGCGGCAAGCTGGACAGTGTCGGCTTCTGGTCGCTGGAAGCGTGGGGGGGCGCCACCTTCGACGCCTGCGTGCGCTTCCTCAAGGAGGATCCCTGGGAACGCCTCAAGGCCCTGCGCCGCGCCCTCCCCAACACACGCATCCAGATGCTGCTCCGAGGCCAGAACCTGCTGGGCTATCGCCATTATTCCGATGACGTGGTACGCACCTTCGTCAAGCGTGCAGCGAACGATGGCGTGGACGTGTTCCGCATCTTCGATGCCATGAACGATATGCGCAATCTGCGCGTGTCCATCGAGGCCGTGAAGGAAGTAGGCAAGCACGCCGAGGGCACCATCTGCTATACCACGAGCCCGGTGCATGACATCGCCCACTTCGTGACGCTCGGGCGCGAACTGGAAGCCATGGGCTGTGACACCATCGCCATCAAGGACATGGCAGGTCTGCTCACGCCCTACGTTGCGGCGGAGCTGGTACGCGAGCTGACCGCGGCGGTGCGCGTGCCCATCCATCTGCACAGCCATGCCACCTCGGGACTGTCCAGCATGTGCCACCTGAAGGCCGTGGAGAACGGCGCCCTCATGCTGGACACCTGCCTGTCCGCGTTCTCCGAGGGCGCGAGTCATTCCACGACCGAAAGCATCGTCGCCGCACTGGCCGGCACCGAATACGACACCGGTCTCGATCTACCCCTGCTCCAGGAAATCGCCGCCTACTTCCGCGAGGTGCGCAAGAAGTACTGGCAGTTCGAGAGCGAATTCACCGGCGTGGACACGCGCGTGCTGGTCAATCAAGTGCCGGGCGGGATGATCTCCAACCTGGCCAACCAGCTCAAGGAGCAAGGCGCGCTCCATCGCATGGACGAGGTGCTGGCGGAAATCCCGCGCGTGCGTGCTGACCTCGGCTTCCCGCCGCTGGTGACACCCACCTCCCAGATCATCGGCACTCAAGCAGTGCTCAACGTGCTCACCGGCAAACGCTACCAGAGTGTCACCACCGAGGTGAAGCATTACCTGCAGGGGCTCTACGGCAAGACACCGGGCCCGGTGAACGAACAGGTCAAAAGCCTTGCCATCGGCAACGCCGAGGTGATCACCTGCCGGCCTGCCGATCTGTTGCAAGACGAGCTGGACAAGCTGCGCGGCGAGATCGAAGGGCTGGCACGCAATGAAGAAGACGTGCTCACCTATGCCATGTTCCCGGAGCTGGCGCGCACTTTTTTCCAGGAACGCGCCGCCGGCACCCTCAAGCCGGAGCCTTTGCTGCCGCGCGAAGCGGCTCAACCCGGTGGCAAGCGCTTCGCGCCCAACGAGTTCAACATCACCCTGCACGGCGAGACCTATCACATCAAGCTCACCGGCAGCGGCGCGCCCGGCATCGAGCCGCGTCCTTACTACGTGCTGGTGGATGGTGTGAGCGAAGAAGTGGTGATCGAGACGCTGGCGGAAGTGGAAGTCAGTGGCGGTGCGCTGGGTGCGGAGCAGGCCCGGCCCAAGGTAAAGGCGGCGCCTTCTGGGGGTCGTCCTGCGGCCACGCACAAGGGCCACGTCACCACCGCCATGCCCGGCACCATCGTGGACGTACTGGTGGATACCGGCAAGAAGGTGAAAGCAGGTGATCCGGTATTGGTGATCGAGGCGATGAAGATGGAAAACGAAATCCAGGCCCCGGTCTCGGGCACGGTGACCAACATCTTCGTCTCCAAGGGTGATGCGGTGAAGCCCCACGAGGCCTTGATCGAAATCCAGCCGGAATAGGCCACCGCCATGCGCCTGGTCCTCGCTTCCTCCTCGCCTTATCGGCGCCAGTTGTTGGCGCGCTTGATGCTGCCTTTCGATGTGATGTCGCCCGACGTGGACGAGACGCCCCTGGCCGGCGAGAAGCCCTGGGACACAGCACTTAGGCTGGCGAAACTCAAGGCCGAGGCAGTGGCGCGGCGCCATCCCGCCGCACTCATCATCGGTTCCGACCAGGTGGCAGTGTTGGATGAAGCGCCCCTGGGCAAGCCAGGCAGCTTCGAGAACGCAAAGAAACAACTGCTTGCCGCCAGCGGGCGGGAAGTGGTGTTCCATACCGCCCTTGCCTTGCTCAATGCCGCAACTGGCCGCATCCAGGCGCGGGTGGTGCCTTTCACCGTGAAATTCCGTTCCCTCACGGCGGCCCAGATCGAACGTTATCTGGAACGGGAGCAGCCCTACGACTGCGCCGGCAGCGCCAAGTCGGAAGGCTTGGGCATCGTCCTCATCGAGCGCTTTTACGGCGACGATCCCAACGCCCTGGTGGGACTGCCCCTGATCGCCCTGGTGGACATGTTGCGTGAGGAAGGCGTAAGCCTCCCATGATGCAGTGCCGGAGATGCCGGCATGAAACTCGCCTTGATCCCCTTCGTGCCTGGCCAGGCTCATGGCCGCCTGGTGCGCGGCCTTGCCCCCATCAGCGAGCCCCATATCGCCGTGTTGGATTCACGGTCCCTCGAGGCACCGGGGCTTGCGCCCACGCCGCACCTGCGCGGCCTGGTCGTCGTAGAGGCCGCGCCTCTTGCCCATCCGGTATTGCGACTGCGCGGCTGGGGCTTGCCCATTGTGCTGGCCCGCGAAACGAATCTTCCCTGGGGCGAAATGGTGTGGCTCGATGCGGCACAAGGTCGGCTCGCTACCACGCCCCTGCCCTCACCCCCCGCTCTTCCCCCTGCGCCAGCGGATCTTTGCACCGCCGACGGGCGCGCAGTCACGCTGTTGGCCAGCGTTGGTAGCGGCGAGGCAGCGCGTCTGGCCATGGCCCAGGGCGCGCGGGGTATCGGCCTGTTTCGTTCGGAATACGTCGTGGCGCAAGACGGGCAAGCACCGGATGCCAGCCTGTTCGAGGCGCGGCTGCGCGCCGTGTGCGAGGCCGCCGCCGGATGCCCGGTGACGGTGCGGCTGCTGGACGTGGCCGGCGACAAGCACCCCCCGTGGCTACCGGACCTGCCGGGTGTGAGCGCCACCCTGGGCGTGCAGGGCGTGCGTCTTTACCGGTACCAACTGGCCCGGCGCGTTGTGCGAGCCGAACTCGCCGCCATCGCTCGCCTCGCGCCGATGTTTCCGCTGCGCATTCTCCTGCCCTATGTCACGCGCCGTGAGGAGGTGGAAACCTGGGTACAGGAAGTGCGGCAGGCAACGGGGCTGGATGCAGACAAGCTCCCCGTGGGGACCATGCTGGAGACACCGGCCGCCGCCCTCGCCGTGGATAGTCTGCTGGAAGTCGCCGCGTTCGCCGCCTTGGGCTGCAACGATTTAATGCAATGCTTGTTCGCGGCCAATCGCGACGAGGCGGCGGTGGCCGACCAACTCGACTTTCACTCACCGGTGCTCTACCGCTTCCTGGCCCATGTGGTGGAGCATGCAGGAAATGCCGAACGACTGCAGGTGAATGGCCTGCTCAGCCAGTGGCCGGGCGTGATCGTCCTGCTTTTGGGTCTGGGCTTTCGCCGCTTTTCGGTTGATCCCGCTTTGCTGCCCTGGCTTGCCGCGCGCATCACCAAGGTCAACGTCGCGCAGGCGGCTAAGCTCGCCAAGGCAGCCTGCCGTGCGCGCCACGCAGCCGAGGTGTGCGCGCTGCTTGCCCAGGACGACGTGGGTGCGTGATGGGTTTGCGTCGTCTCCGAAGACGCGCAGCCCCACGAGGGCGGCGCTGGTTTCGCCCATGGCGTTTTCTTGACGCAAAGCTGGCACATAACCCGTGCCCGATTGCCCTTTGCGCACCCTTTCCGTAAGCTGCGCCGGGTCATGGATGTCATCTTCGGGAGTCGGCGTTGAGCTGGTTTGTCCTGGCCCTGCTGTGCGCGGCAAGCCTCGCCGCTGCCGATGCCCTCACCCAGAAATGGCTGGCCCGCCATACGGCGGCAGAGCTGGTTCTGGTGCGCTTCACGCTGGCCGCGGTATGGCTCGTCCCGTGGCTGCTGCTGCACCCGCCCCATCGGCCCGCGCCGACGTTCTGGCTTTGGGTGGGTACTGCTCTGCCCTTGGAGATACTGGCCATGGTGCTCTACGTGCGGGCCATTCGCAACACACCCCTCGCGCTCACCCTTCCCTACATGGCCTTCACACCAGTGTTCGCAAGCGCGGTGGGCTGGCTACTGCTGGGAGAAAAACTCTCGACCCAGGGCTTGGTAGGGGTGTTGCTGGTGACCGGCGGTGCCTATGTGCTCAACCTGGACCACGCCCGTCTGGCCGAACCCAGATCCTGGCTTGCGCCCTTCGCGGCGATGCTACGCGAGCGGGGCTCGCGCCTGATGCTGGCGGTGGCGCTGATCTACAGCGTGACTTCGGTGCAGGGCAAGGCAGCCATGCAGTACATGAGCGCCATGGAATTCGGCGCCTTGTATTTCGTGTTGCTGGGGACGCTCACGCTCTTGCTGTTCGGCGTACGCGAGCCCGCTTCCCTGCGGGTGCTAATGCGCCCGGGGCCAGGCGCCCTGATCGTGGCCGCCCTTATGGGGCTGATGGTGGTCACCCATTTCCTCGCACTGGAGCGCATCCAAACCGCCTACATGATCGCAGTCAAGCGCGTGAGCATCCTATTTGGCATCCTATTCGGCGCGCTCCTGTTCGGTGACCGCCGCCTGCCGCGCCATTTGTTCGCCGGCGGCGTGATGGTGGCAGGGGTGGCCCTGATCGTCTTGCAGAAAGGGGCACGCCCATGAACCCCGGCACGCTCTATCTCATCCCCACGCCTTTGGGCGAGGGCGGGCTCAACTGGATCCTCCCACAGCAGGTGCAGGAGGTAGCGGCGCGGCTTGGTCATTTCATCGTGGAGCATCCCAAGACCGCTCGCGCCTTTCTGAAACGCGTGGGGACGACGGTACCCCTTTCTACCCTGCACCTCACGATCCTCGACGAGCACACGCCACCGGACCGGCTGCCGCATCTGCTTGCGCCCTTGCGCACTGGCCACGACGTGGGCCTGATGTCCGAGGCCGGCTGTCCCGCGGTGGCCGACCCGGGTGCCGCGCTGGTCAGACTCGCCCACCAGGAAGGCATTCCGGTGGTGCCGCTGGTGGGGCCGTCCGCTCTGATGCTTGCCCTGATGGCCTCCGGGCTGGAAGGACAGCGCTTCACCTTCCACGGCTATCTACCCGTCGCGGGCAGCGCGCGCAAGAAAGCCCTGCGGGAACTGGAAGTCACCTCGCGCCGCCAGCGGGCAACCCAGCTATTCATCGAGACACCCTACCGCAACACAGCGCTTCTGCAGGCGGTCCTGGAAGCCTGCCACGACGACACCCTGCTGTGCGTGGCGATGGCCCTCACCACGCCGCAGCAGCGGATCGTCACGCGCAGTATCGCCGCCTGGAAGGCATCGGCACCTCTGTTGGAGAAACTGCCCGCAGTATTCTGTTTGCAGGCTGGCTGAAGACTCATGCCGATGGTCGATGTGCCAGAGGTCAGGCCGCGGCGCTAGGTGCCCATCCGTTACGTTGCAGCCATCGGTCCATGCAAGGCCGCCGCTGAAACGCATGCCGCTATCGAGATCATGGGGAAGTGGCGTGCCCCACGAGCGGAACACCGTAGCGGCGAGGGGCCCCTCAGGAAGTCAGGAATCATGGATCGTGGCGATTTCGTCCAGACGCAGCACATGCTCGCTGCCATTGGCTTCCCGCAGCCGCAGCCATTCGGCGCCTTCGCGGGTAAAGACGTCGAGCGCCTTGCCACTGAGGCTACGGCCATCCAGGAGGCGCAGCGTGAGGGGCAGACGACGCAGTACGGCGAATTCCAACCGCTCGTGGTCGGCGCAAGCGATGGGTCGGTAAGGCTCGCTCATCGCAGCTCCAGTTTGCTATCGAACAACGCCTGAGCCGCCGCGCTACCGAAACGCCGCGCCAGCCGGTCGGCGAGACTTTGCTGGGGCGTGAAGTCCACGACGTTCTCTGCCTTGATCACGTCGCGTGCCACGGACTGGACGCTGCCAAGGGCATCGGCCAGCCCCAGCTCAATGGCCTTCGCGCCGTGCCATACCAGCCCGCTCCACATGTCCGGCGTCTCGTTGAGGCGACTACCGCGGCCCTTGCGCACCACCTCGATGAACTGCTGATGGATTTCCTCGATCATGTTCTGAGCATAAGCCTTCTGCTGGGGGTTTTCCGGGGAGAAGGGATCGAGGAAGGCCTTGTTTTCGCCCGCAATGAGCAGGCGCCGCTCCACACCCAGCTTGTCCATGGCGCCGGTGAAGCCAAAGCCGTTGATGATCACGCCGATGGAGCCGATGATGGATGCCTTGTCCACGTAGATGCGCTCTGCCGCCACAGCCACGTAGTAACCCCCAGAAGCACACAGGTCGTCCACCACCGCGTACAGCGGAATGTGCGGATACTGGGCGCGCAGGCGGCGGATCTCGTCGTTGATGCGGCCAGCCTGCACCGGGCTACCCCCTGGACTGTTGATGCGCAGGATGACGCCCTGGGTGTTTTTGTCCTTGAAGGCCTTGTTGAGACCTTCGATGATGCGGTCCGCATTGGCCGGCGCACCGGGCGCGATGACGCCTTCCAGCTCAACCAGCGCGGTGTGCTTGCGCCCTGCGGGCAACTCCTCCGGCGTAAGCCAGCCCATGAAGGCAGCCAGCAGCAGAAATAGATAGAGAAAGCCCAGGCTCTTGAAAAAAATCCCCCAGCGCCGCGCGCGGCGCTGCTCGGTCACCGCCGCTAGGGCGATTTTCTCCAGTGTCTTGCGCTCCCAGTTCTCACCTTCCGCCATGGCCAGTCTCCTCCCTCACATAAACATGTCCATCCATTTCCACCACTTGCAGGGGCGTGAGTGCCTTGCCATTGCAAGGCCCGCCCAAGCAGGCACCGGACTCGGGCGCGTAGAGGGCGCCATGGGTGGAGCAAATCAGGTAGAGGCCCGAGTCGTCGAAAAATTCCCCTTCCCGGAAATCGAGCTCCACCGGCACGTGGGCGCACTGGTTGAGGTAGGCGCGAGCAAGACCCTCGAAGCGCACCGCGAAGGCTGGCTTGAGCGCGCCCTCGTGCAGGATGGCGAAGCGCACGCCGCGCCCACCTTCCTCCAGCTCGTCGCTGGCACAGATCAGGCGCAGGTCATCAGCCATGTCCTAAGCTCCTCTACACTGTTCACGCAAGCCAGCGGCCCGTGGGCCAGCAGATCCTCGCGCCGGTGGGCGCCGTAACTGACGGCAAGCGCCGGCACGCCCGCATTAGCCGCCATCTGCAGGTCATGGCTGGTGTCTCCAATCATGAGCGTCCGTTCCGGACGGACGCCCAATTGCCCCATCAATTCCTCCAGCATCTGCGGATGGGGTTTGGAAAAACACTCGTCGGCGCAGCGCGTGGCGTGGAAATAGGCGCCAAGCCCGGTATAGCCCAAAACCCGATCCAGCCCCTTGCGGCTTTTTCCCGTGGCCACGCCCAGCAGATAGTCCTGCGCATGCAACTCGCGCACCAGCGCATCCACCCCCGCGAACAGGGGAATCTGCGCATCCCGACCCAGGTAATGGTAGCGGTAGCGCGTCACCAGGCGAGGATGTTCGGCCTCTGGCAGCGCGGGGAACAGCTGGGCCAGCGCCTCGGTGAGGCCCAGGCCGATGATGTGGCGGCAGGCTGCTTCCGGCGGGGGCTCAAGCCCCAGATCCTGGGCGGCGCGCTGGATGGAGGTGACGATCACACCCGCCGAATCCATGAGCGTGCCGTCCCAGTCGAAGACGATGAGGTGGAAGCGTCTTGCCATCTTTTACGTGCTACTCAAGGTTGCAAGAGTGGGTCACAGGCTAAGCGTGGACCAACACGCCCGCGGGGGCGGGAGCAGAATATTTCACGACCGTTTGCACGGCGCGCCGCTTGCCCGGGGACCAAGGCAGCCTATCACGCATCAGCGCCTCGATTTTGCGGGTGCGTGCCTTCTAACATGGCGAGGAAGCGCTGGAGTTCCACCGGCAAGGGTGCCTCAAAGACCATCCCGTCCTGGGTCAGCGGGTGCGCGAAGGCCAGGCTTTTGGCATGGAGGAACATGCGCCTGAGACCTCGCCGCGCGAGCTCTTTGTTGAGCGCGAAATTCCCGTACTTGTCGTCGCCGGCGATGGGATGGCCCAGATGCGCCAAGTGGACACGGATCTGATGGGTGCGCCCGGTCTTGAGTTCCGCATCGACCAGGCTGAAATCCTGCCAGCGACGCAGCAAGGTGAAGAAGGTATGGGCTGGCTGGCCCTCCTCGCTCACGCGCACCCGCCGTTCCCCGGTCTCGGTGAGAAATTTGTGCAAGGCGAGCTTTACGTGCTGGCGCGCGTGCGGCCAGTGTCCTTTAACCAGCGCCAGATAGTGCTTTTCCACCCGCCCCTCGCGCAGCATGGCATGCAATCGGGTGAGAGCCGAACGCTTCTTGGCGAGCAGCAACACGCCCGAGGTTTCTTTGTCCAGGCGGTGCACGAGTTCCAGGAAGCGAAGTTCCGGCCGGGCTTGGCGCAGCTGCTCGATGAGGCCATAGGAGACCCCACTGCCACCGTGCACCGCGATGCCCGCCGGTTTGTCCACTACCAGCAGCGCCTCGTCCTCGTAGAGCACGCGACCGGCGAAGCGGCCGGTCCGTTGGGCGGCGGCGGGGCGCGGCCGACGCAGGGGTGGCAAACGCACCCGATCCCCCGCGGCCAGCCGATGGGTGGCCTCCACCCGCCGGCTGTTCACCCGTACCTCGCCGCTGCGCAGGATCCGGTAAATGTGGCTTTTCGGTACGCCCTTCAGTTCCCGCAACAGGAAATTATCGATGCGCTGCCCAGCGGCCTGATCGCCGATTGTCAGCCAGGTGACGGTTTCTTTGCTTAACTCTTTCATTTTCAATATACTGTCGCTTCCGGCCATGGCTGCGGAGACGCCAAAGCGGCTCCGGGCCTCGGGTCCGGCGGGTGATCCGGTCCCCGTAACGGCGTTGGCGGCGTGCTTTGAGTGAAAGCGCCCGGCACTCCCAGACCGGCGTCGCACAGCAGGCGGTTATCTCGCTCACCGCCGCGGCAAAAGCAGCGATAGTACTTGAATTGCGCGCTCAGAGCACTTGGGATTGCGCCGACGCGCGCCGCGCGCCGGCCCGAAGCCTGGGGGCCCCATTCATGGGGCCCCGCTCGCGATGTGAAGCAGCTCGGGCCATGCCCCGGGCTGGCGATGCCTCTAGATGCATCCCATCGCCGATATTTTCACCAGACCAGTCTTTTCCATGGCCCTAAACGAACCCGGACCTTCCCTCTTCTCCGTCGTTTGACCAGGAATCGCCCATCCCCGTGATGTGCGCGGTCTGGCCTGCCCGTGTCCTGAGCGCGGGAGACCACGAAAATGAAACGTATGTTGTTCAATGCCACGCAGGCCGAGGAACTGCGTGTGGCCATTGTCGACGGCCAGAAGCTCATCGACCTCGACATCGAATCCTCAGCCAAGGAACAGCGTAAGTCCAACATCTACAAGGGCGTTATCACCCGCATCGAACCCAGTCTCGAAGCTTGCTTCGTGGACTACGGGGCAGAGCGGCATGGCTTCCTGCCCTTCAAGGAAATCGCCCGCAGCTATTTCCGCGAAGGAGCCACGGTGGGGCGCGCCAGCATCCAGGATGCGGTGAAGGAAGGCCAAGAACTCATCGTCCAGGTGGAGAAGGATGAGCGCGGCAACAAGGGCGCGGCGCTCACCACCTTCATCAGCCTGGCCGGTCGCTATCTCGTCCTCATGCCCAACAACCCGCGCGGCGGCGGGGTCTCCCGTCGTATCGAGGGCGAGGATCGCGACGAGCTGCGGGAAACCATGGCCAAGCTGGACGTCCCCCCCGGCATGAGCATCATCGCCCGCACCGCCGGCATCGGCCGCACGGTGGAAGAACTGCAGTGGGATCTCAACTACCTGCTGCAGCTGTGGCGCGCCATCGAGGCGGCCGCGGCGAGCCAGTCGGGCGCCTTCCTGATCTACCAGGAGGGTAGCCTGGTGATCCGCGCCATCCGCGACCTGTTCCAGCCGGACATCGGCGAGATCCTGATCGACACCGAAGACATCTACGAGCAGGCGCGGCAGTTCATGAGCCACGTGATGCCGCAGAACGTCAACAAAATCAAGCTCTACCGGGATGACGTGCCCCTGTTTTCCCGTTTCCAGATCGAGCACCAGATCGAGTCGGCCTATGCGCGCTCGGTGAATCTGCCCTCCGGCGGCGCCATCGTCATCGACCACACCGAGGCGCTCACCGCCATCGATGTCAATTCGGCCCGCGCCACCAAGGGCGCGGACATCGAGGAAACCGCCTTCCGCACCAATCTCGAGGCTGCGGACGAAATCGCCCGCCAACTGCGCCTGCGCGACTTGGGCGGCCTGATCGTCATCGACTTCATCGACATGGAAAGCCAGCGCAACCAGCGCGAGGTGGAAAAACGTCTGGCTGACGCCTTGCACCTGGATCGGGCGCGGGTGCAAATGGGTAAGATCTCCCGCTTCGGCCTGTTGGAGCTATCCCGTCAGCGGCTACAGCCGTCCCTCGGCGAGACCAGCCACGTGGTCTGCCCACGCTGCAACGGCACCGGTCACATCCGTGGCGCGGAATCCACGGCGCTGCACATCCTGCGCCTGATCCAGGAAGAGGCGATGAAGGAACACACCGCCGCCGTCCATGCCCAGATCCCGGTGGACGTGGCCACCTTCCTGCTCAACGAGAAGCGCGCCGACATCTGGAAAATCGAGGCCCGCTTCAAGGTGAGCGTGGTGCTCATCCCCAATGTGCACCTGCAAACGCCCCACTTCACCGTGACCCGCCTGAAGGCCGACGACGTTGCCGCCATCGACCGCCCCAGCTACGAGCTGGTGGAAGCGCCGGCGGAGGCCGCCGAGCCAGAAACCGCGGCCGAGCCGCCCAAACCGCGTCAGGTTGCGGTGGTACGGGACATCACCCCTGCCCAGCCGGCGCCGGTGGTCCCGGACAAGACGCCAGAGAAAGAGGAAAAGAAGGAAGCTTGGCTGTCAAAGGTGGCGGGATGGTTCGCCGGTCTGTTCGGGAGCGAGAAGAAAGCGCCGACTGCCCCTTCTGCGCCAACCCGTCCTGTGGGACGCAGCGAGCGCACCGAGCGTGGTCGGGGGCGCGGCCGCGGTCGCCATCGCGGCGAGCGGCGCGAGACGCGTGCCGAGACCCAGGCGCCGCGCGGCGAGGCGCAGCCGCCCCGACCGGAAGTCCAACGCGGCGAGAAGCCTGAGGTCGCGGCCCAACCACCGGCTGCCGCCTTGGCCGAGGGCCAGGAGCGCGGCAATCGCCGGGGACGGCGTGGCCGTGGGCGTGGCGAGCGGCGGGAAGAAGCAGGCGCGACCGAGGCCCGTGAGGCGAAGGCGGGCGAAGGCGCGTCGGCCCGTGAAACCCGTCCCGAGGTCGAGGCGCGACCCCGCCGCACGGCCGAAGGCCAACGCGTGGAACGCAACGGTCGGCAAGAGCGGGCGCCTGAACGGGCACCGCGGGAGGCCGTGGCGCCCGTGATCGAGGCCATCATCGAAGATGCGGCGATGACGCGTGCGGCGCGCGAGGCCCACACCAAGGCTGCCGTAACCCCCGAGGCGCAGACCGCGGCAGTCCCTGCGCCTGCGCCGGTGCCCGTGGCCACTCAGACCGAACTGCCCTTTGCGCCGGCAAAGCCCGCGCCCGCACCGGTGAAGGTGGAGCAGCCGGCCCCCGTGGCGGTGGACCTGGCAGCGGCGGGGCTCGTCCTCATCGAGACCCGTCCCGAGGCCCTCGCCGCCATCCAGGCGGAACGGAGCGAGGAAGCCCCCAAGCCGCGCGGCCCGCGACCCAAGCCGGCCTGGGCCCAGCAGGTGCTTCCGGTGAGCGATGAGCCGCTGCAACAGGTGGAAACCCGACGCGACGCCTGAGGGGCTGTCGGCCCGACCAAACGCCGTGCCTTTCCGAGGCACGGCGTTTTTCTTGGGGGCGTTGCCCATGGCGAGGCGCTTTCTGGCAGCGGCGCAGCAAGCCACAGTCCAAGCCGTGCCTCGCCACAGCCCCGGCGCTCAGCCGGAGAAGTGCCGCCGGCGGATGTGTGCAATCAGGCCTTGGCTTGCGTCTTCCACCATGTCCAGCACCCGTTCGAAGCCTGCGGGCCCGCCGTAGTAAGGGTCCGGCACTTCGCGTTCCACGAAGTTGCGTGCGTGCTCCATGAACAGGGAGAGCTTGTGGGCGTGCTCCTGTGGACACTGCTGTTGCAAGCGGGTGAGGTTGTCCATGTCCATGGCTAGCACGTAGTCGAATTCCTCGAAATCCCGGCGGTTCACCTGCCGCCCGCGCAAATGGGCCATGCGGTAGCCTCGCTTCAGGCCCGCCTGCTGGGCACGCGCATCCGGCGGTTCGCCCACGTGGTAGGCGTGGGTGCCTGCCGAATCGACTTCCACGTGGCGGTGCAGGCCCGCTTGTTCCAGGTGGGCGCGGAACACTGCTTCCGCCGTGGGGGAGCGACAAATGTTGCCCATGCACACGAACAGCACCTTAACCTTGGTCATGCTCCACGACTCCGAACAACTGCTGCTTGAGCAGATTCATGCGATCCCGTAGCTGGGCGGCCTTCTCGAATTCCAGGTTGCGGGCCGCTTCCAGCATGGCCTTTTCCAGCCGCTTCACCTCGCGTGTGAGTTCTTTCTCGCTCATGTGGGCATAGCCTGCGGCTTCCTGCTGGGCGAGCAGTTTTTCCTGGGCCTGCTCGTAGTCGTACACCCCTTCGATGATGTCCTTGATGCGTTTGACCACACCCTTGGGCGTGATGCCGTGGGCCTGGTTGTAGGCGATTTGCTTGGCGCGCCGACGCTCAGTTTCATCGATGGCGCGACGCATGGACTCCGTCACCGTATCCGCATAGAGGATGGCCTTGCCGTGGATGTGCCGCGCTGCGCGGCCGATGGTCTGGATGAGGGAACGTTCGGAACGTAAGAAGCCCTCCTTGTCCGCGTCCAGGATGGCCACCAGTGACACTTCAGGAATGTCCAGCCCCTCGCGTAGCAAATTGATGCCCACCAATACGTCAAACTCGCCCAGGCGCAGGTCGCGGATGATCTCCACCCGTTCCACCGTGTCGATGTCCGAGTGCAAGTAGCGTACGCGCACGCCGTGATCCAGGAGATAGTCGGTGAGATCCTCAGCCATGCGCTTGGTGAGCGTGGTCACCAGGACGCGCTCGTCAGCGGCCACGCGCGCCTTCACTTCCGAGAGCAGATCGTCCACCTGAGTGGTGGCCGGCCGCACTTCCACCTCCGGATCCACGAGGCCGGTGGGACGGACCACCTGCTCCACCACCTGGGCTGCGTGCCGCGCCTCGTATTCCGCCGGCGTGGCGGAGACGAAGATGGTCTGGGGCATGAGCTTCTCGAATTCGTCGAAGCGCAGGGGTCGGTTGTCCAAGGCGGAAGGCAGGCGGAAGCCGTAATCCACGAGGTTTTCCTTGCGCGCGCGGTCGCCCCGGTACATACCACCGATCTGGGGAATGGTCACGTGGGATTCGTCGATGAACATGATGGCATCGCGCGGCAGGTAATCGATCAGAGTGGGTGGCGGTTCCCCCGGCTGGCGGCCAGAGAGGTGGCGGGAATAATTCTCGATGCCTTTGCAGAAACCCAGCTCGTTGAGCATTTCCAGGTCGAAGCGGGTGCGTTCGGCAATGCGCTGGGCTTCCACCAGCTTGCCCTGGCTTTGGAACCATTCGATGCGCGCGGCCAGCTCCGCTTTGATCGCCTCGATCGCGCGCAGCGTGGTGGCACGCGGCGTGACGTAGTGGCTCGAAGGATAGACGGTGAAGCGCGGCACTTTTTGCACCATGTGTCCGGTCAAGGGGTCGAACAGGGCGATGCTTTCGATCTCGTCGTCGAACAGAGACAGGCGCACCGCTAGCTCGGCGTTTTCCGCCGGGAAGATGTCGATCACATCGCCACGCACCCGGTACACGCCGCGTCGGAACTCCATTTCGTTGCGCTCGTACTGCATTTCGGCAAGGCGCCGGATGGCGTCGCGTTGCGAGAGTTTCTCGCCCTGACGCAGATGCAGGATCATGGCGTGATAGTCCACCGGATCGCCGATGCCGTAGATCGCCGAGACGGTCGCCACGATCACCGCATCGCGCCGCTCCATCAGCGCCTTGGTGGCAGACAGGCGCATCTGCTCGATGTGCTCGTTGATGGAGGAATCCTTCTCGATGAACAGGTCGCGCGCGGGCACGTAGGCCTCGGGCTGGTAGTAGTCGTAGTAGGAAACGAAATACTCCACTGCGTTGTGGGGAAAGAACTCCCGAAACTCGGCGTAAAGCTGGGCGGCGAGCGTCTTGTTGGGTGCCATGACGATGGCCGGCCGCCCCAGCCGGGCGATGACGTTGGCCATGGTGTAGGTCTTACCGGAGCCAGTCACCCCCAGCAGGGTCTGGAACGCCAGTCCGTCCCGGATTCCCTCCACCAGCTGCTCGATGGCGGTGGGCTGGTCGCCTGCCGGCGGGAACGGCTGGTAGAGCTGGTAGGGACTATTGGGGAAGGTGACGATCAAGGGTAAAATCGCGGTTTTTGCAAAGCGTTGGATTCTAGCATGCGGCCGTTTCCGCCCCTGCTTTGGGGTGGGAGCGCCCAACCATCTCCGACTTCAAGAATTCCCTCTCGACCCCGGTGGAACCCAAGTGGAACTCTCCAGACGCGTACAGGCCATCAAGCCCTCACCCACCCTTGCCGTGACGGCTCTGGCCGCCAGCCTCAAGGCGCAAGGCAAGGACATCATCGGCCTCGGCGCGGGCGAACCCGACTTCGACACGCCAGACCACATCAAGGCCGCAGCCATCGAAGCCATCCGCAAGGGGTTCACCAAATACACGGCGGTGGACGGTACCCCCTCGCTCAAGCAGGCCATCATCGGCAAGTTCCGGCGTGACAATGGCTTGGACTACACGCCACGCCAGATCCTCGTCTCATGTGGGGGCAAACAGAGCTTTTACAACCTGGTGCAGGCGGTGGTGGATCCCGGCGATGAAGTGGTGATTCCCGCACCCTACTGGGTGTCCTATCCGGACATCGTGCTGCTCGCTGACGGCAAGCCCGTGTTTGTGCCGGCGGGCATCGAACAGGGCTACAAGATCACACCCGCGCAACTGGAAGCCGCCCTCACCCCGCGTACCAAGCTGGTGGTCATCAATAGCCCCAGTAACCCCAGCGGCGCCGTGTACAGCCTTGAAGAACTGGCGGACCTGGGTGCCGTGCTCAAGGCCCATCCGCGGGTGCTCATCGCCACTGACGATATGTACGAGCACATCCGCCTCACCGATGCCCCCTTCGTGAACATCCTCAATGCCTGCCCCGAACTCTATGACCGCACCGTGGTGCTCAACGGTGTGTCCAAAGCCTATGCCATGACCGGCTGGCGCATCGGCTACGCGGCGGGGCCGGAGGCTATCATCACCGCGATGACCAACGTGCAGTCACAGAGCACGTCCAATCCCACTTCCATCTCCCAGGTGGCAGCGGAAGCGGCGTTGAACGGGGACCAGACCTGCATCACGCCCATGGTTGCGGCCTTCCGCGAACGGCATGCCTTCGTGGTGGAGCAGCTCAACCGTATCCCGGGGGTGAAATGTCTGCCCGCGGGTGGTGCCTTCTATGCCTTCCCGGACGTGCGCGAGGCAATTTGTGGCCTGTACGGCAAGGGGGCGATCCCCGAAGCGACCGACATCGCCCTCAGCAACTATCTCCTGGAAAAGGCCGGCGTGGCGGTGGTACCGGGCTCGGCCTTCGGACTAGAGGGCTATATCCGCCTCTCCTTCGCCACCTCGATGCAGAATCTGCAACAGGCCTTGGCGCGCATGCAGCATGCGCTGGCCTGAAGGCTCAGACAAATCCAGGCAGGCATTCGGTCGATCGCTTGCTTGGCACGCAGGTGGTGCCGCGCTCACCGGAACAATCTGTCCAGCGCCGCGCCGGCTTTGGCACCCACCGTGGTGCCAAGACCCGGTCCCATCAGGCCTGTGCCCACCACCGCGCCGGCCAGGGCAGCCCGGTTGGGGAACAAGACAGGTTCGCGCAGCGTGCCAGCCAGCTCCAGCGGCACGCTCACCAGACCGGCCGTCCCCTTCATCTTAACGTAGAGCCGCCCGGACAGATTGCGATTGGCAGCGATGTCCACGTTGCCATCGGCCGCGAGCAGCCCCGAGGCCACCTTGATGTCGCGCAGCTCAATGGCCTTACCCACCAGATGCACCGTGCCCGACAGTTCGGTGAAACTCGTCTGGCCTCCGCGCGTGCCTTCACGCGCCAGGGAACGCACCGCCCCGGCCAAATCGAAGTTATAAAGCACGCCCTTTTTTACCTCGAAGTGGAACGTGGCGCGTAGACTCTCGGCAAGCTGCGCCGCCTCCTTTGCCCCCAGACGGTAACGTCCCGCGGCGTACAATTGACCACTCACCGCGGCAACCTGACCCAGCAGGCGCGCGATGGGCTCGATCTCCACGCCTGCCGTGCGCGCCTCACCCTCGCTGCGGATGCCGTCCTCCCAGCCGATCCTCGAGGCGGCACGCAGTGTACCCCCATAGAGCCGGCCCTCCAGTTCTGGCAGCACGAGTTGCGTGGCATCCAGTTTACCCTGCCCTCGCAGCTGGTCGAAACGGAGTGCTGGCCTCACCGGCAGCGTCCAGTTGTACGCCGTGAGCGTCAACGCATACTGCTCGCCTTCCGGCACCAGGTTCACACGCAGGCTCCCATCTTCCGTGCCCGCGTCCACCCGCCGCAGCCCTTGCAAATCGAGACCCAAGTCTGCCCGCAACGGGCCCCACTGGAAATCGCCGAAGACCAGTCTCACGTTGTGTAGCTCAACCTCGCGCACGAAAACGGTCTTTGGCCCTGCCGTTTCCCGCGACCAGCGCATCAGCCGCTCGGCAAGGGGTGCATCCAGCGTCACGCCATCCGCCTCCACCCGCCGCAACACTTTCACGGGCGCCGCCAGGCTCCATAGGTCCGGATACACGCGCACCGTGCCGACGCGCACGTCCTCCTGCGGCCCGATACGAATGTCTTCCAAAGTCACCACTGGCAGCGGTAACAACCGCAAGCCCAGACGACCGATGGCAACCGGCTCACCCAGTTTCTCTGCGGCCACACTCGCTAGCCGCGGAATATAGCGTTCGAGGGGAATCAGGACTGGCAACGACAAGGCGAGCGCCAGCAACAGGATGATTGTGATAGCCAGCGTTTTGATGGCTTTCATGGTGCCGTTCCATCGAGAATTACGTAAGTTTGTGACCGGTTCGCAACGTCCTCGCGCAAGCGGCAACCCAGGAAGACGGCCACGAATACGCCACGAGCGCCCGCGCAGGAGTGGCGGTCCGATGGCGTCGCGTGTCACGTATTCTCGTGAGCCCCAATGGGTCGAAGCGACGCGGTGTTATGCATAAGTTCAGAAACCTTTGGCACGCCTTCGATGACGGAGGAATGCCATGCAAGTGCAGCACATTGGGTACAGGATTAGGGGGTTTTACCGGGTAGCCGGATTGGGGCATCTTTGGGGGATGACACCGAAAGATGCCCAGGAACGACTCGAGATTCTCCAATTCTTCGACAAACACGGCTTGGCCGCCACGATGGATGCGTTCGGCGTCTCCCGCAGAACCCTCTACCGCTGGAAGAAGGCCTTGCGGGAGAGCGGCGGCAACCCAGCCGCGCTCAT